>NZ_JBJMQO010000129.1:0-203579 GCF_045802675.1 Archangium sp.
AGCGTGCTCTACCGAAGAGCAATTTCTGCTTCCAGCTGACCCACGAGGTGGAGCAGCTCATCCAGGCCGCCCTTGCTCGAAAACGGACGTCACGCCGTCCCACGCAGCACCACCATCATCACCTCCATTCCCGCTAACACAGGTGTCCTGATGCAGGTTCCGGTAGTAGCCAGAGCACCAGGTACAGGCCCGCAGCCCACACCAGCGAGGAAAGAATCGCCTGCGGGCTCAGCTCCCGCCCCAGCGCCGCCTGCGTCTCGTCGAGCACCGTGCCGAAGGCCAGGGCCAGCGCCAGCGTGCGCCTGTCGTCCGTGCGCAGGTAGGGCCCATCGGTGAAGAGACCCAGGCAGTCACCGCCCCCCCGGTGCTCGCACCAGTGCTGGTACTTCTCTTTCAGCGCCGCCTCGGCCTCGGGTATGAGCGGGCCCTTGTCGTTGAGCGGTACCAGCGTGAGCACCCTGTCGCGGTACACCTCGGCGAGCAGCTCCTCCTCCGGCGTGGCCTGGAGCAGCACCTGGGCCGTCTCCTGGGGCGTCCCCTTCACCTGGAAGTGGTGGCCGAGCTGCTGCACCGCATGCCGGTATTCAGTCGCCGTGAGGGCCACCACGTGGGTATTGCCGCTCGCCGTGGGACTGTCCGCGAACACGACCACCACCGGTTCGAGCTTTCGCGGTGCCGGGCGATCCTCCTTCGCCGGCGGAGGGCGCCACCGACTCACCCCGGCGAGCTGGCCACCCATGGGCGCCTGTGTCGCGCACGCCGCGAAGAGGAAGAGCACGATGAGCCCGAAGGCCCCAGCGGGTGCCCACCGCGGAGGGCCCCTCACGCTCTCTCCTCGAGCTTCTACCTGCGAAACACCGACCTCCCCAGCCCCAGAACTTCGATACGCCTCGGGCATGACAGTGGCCTTTCCCCAAGATGCAACGACCCTGAAGGATAGGAGGCGGGACTGACAACCTAACAAGTGAGGCTTCTACTCCAGCACTGCCGGTGCGCTCCGGGCGGCGGCCCCGCTACTGTCTACGCGGACACCTCGGTCACCCCGCGGCCCTGCGTTTGCGCCGTCACGCCCGGCAGCTCCGCCTTGCCCGTCTTCACCAGCGCATAGCCCACGCCCACGAACGTCGAGCCGGTGGCGATCGACAGCAGGTACAGCAGCACGTGGTTCACCGCGTGCGGGATGAGCAGCACGAACAGCCCGCCGTGGGGCGCCATGAGCTGCACGCCGAAGTACATGGACAGCGCGCCCGTCAGCGCTCCGCCCACCATGCAGGTGGGAATCACGCGCAGTGGATCCTTGGCCATGAAGGGAATCGCGCCCTCGGAGATGAAGCACAGGCCCAGCACCAGGGACGCCTTGCCCGCCTCGCGCTCCTGCTTGGAGAACTTGGCGCTCGCGATCATGCTCGCGATTCCCATGCCGATGGGCGGCACCATGCCGGCCGCCATGATCGCCGCCATGGGGCCGTAACCGCCCGCGCCCGTCGCGAGCAGGCCCACGCCAAAGGTATACGCCGCCTTGTTCACCGGCCCGCCGAGGTCGAAGCACATCATCGCGCCGAGCAGCGAGCCCAGCAGGACAGCGTTCCCCGAGTTCATGTTCGTCAGGAACCTCGTCATCGCCGACATGATCGCCGCCACCGGCGTACCGATGACGTAGATCATCACCAAGCCCGTCACGAGGCTCGCCACCAGCGGGATGATGAGGATGGGCTTCAGCGCTTCCACGCTGGCCGGGAGCTTCACGCGGCGGCTCAGGGCCAGGGCCGTGTAGCCCGCGATGAAGCCCGCGGCGATACCGCCCAGGAAGCCCGCCCCGAGGCTGCTCGCCAGATAGCCGCCAATCATGCCGGGAGCGATTCCGGGCCGGTCGGAGATGGAATACGCGATGTAACCCGCGAGCAGCGGCACCATCAGCTTGAAGGCCGCGCCACTGCCAATCTCCATCAGCGCCGCCGCCAGGGTGCCCTGCTGCTTGAAGGCATCAATGCCAAACACGAACGACAGCGCGATGAGCAGGCCGCCCGCGACCACCATCGGGAGCATGAACGACACGCCCGTCAGCAGATGCTTGTAGGGGCCGCGCTTCTCGCCCTTGCCGCCACCGCCTTCGGCAGCCGCCGCACCGCCTGGCGCGCCTCCCATGACCTTCGCCTGCGCCACCGCATCGTGAATCGTCTGGCCGGACTTCTTCAGCGCCGCGCCCGTCGAGGTCCTCCACACGCGCTTGCCCGCGAACCGCGAGGAGTCCACCTCGATGTCGCAAGCGAGAATCACGACCTCGGCCTCGCGGATCTCCTCCGGCGTCAGCACGTTCTGCGCGCCCACCGAGCCCCGCGTCTCCACGCGGATGGGATACCCGAGCCCCTTCCCCGCCTGCGTCAGGGCCTCGGCCGCCATGAACGTATGCGCCACTCCCGTCGGGCAGGCGGTGACGGCGACGATCTTCGGCTTGCCCCCGGCGGACGGCATCGACGTGGCCACTTCGGGAGGGGCGGCGGTGACGCCCTCGCTGGCGGCCTCGGTCAACGGACGGGCCTCCTGCTCGGCACGTGTCAGGAATGCCCCCGGGTCCGGCAGCGCCTCCGCGATGGGCGCCTGATAGACGCGCTTGCCGACGAATCGCGCCAGGTCCACCGGTGCGCTCGCCGCGACGACGACCAGGTCCGCGGCGGCGAGCGTCGCACTGCCGAGCGGGACGAACGGCTGGAGCTGGCTGTGCATCTCCACGGACGCCGTCCAGCCGCGTTGCGTGGCGGCTCGCACCAGCCCCCGAGAGGCCAGGAAGGTCGTGGCCACACCACTGGGGCAGGCCGTGATGACAATCACATTCATCCGAGACTCCCCCCCGTGCGTGCGTCCGAAGTCAGGCTCCGGATGATGGTCTGCCGTTGCAGCTGCTCGAAGTCCGCGGTCCTCGGGTCCCCCACGCCGATATGACGCACGGACTCGGCGGCGAGCGCCGTCGCGAAGCGGAGCCCCTGCTCGCGCGGCCAGCCGGACAGCACCCCGTGCAGCATGCCGGCCAGCAGCGTATCGCCCGCGCCCACCGTGCTGACAACGGAGACCCGGGGCGACTCGGCCATCAGCGCATCGCCTCGCTGGGCCCAGATGACGCCCTCCGCACCCGCCGAGACGATGACGTCCTCGACGCCCTCGGAGTTGAGCCGGAGCGCCGCCTGCAGACGCGCCTCGGAGGTGTCGAGCGGGTGGCCCGCCCAATCGGCCAATTCCTTCTCGTTGGGTTTGACGCCGGAGGGCCGCGCACCCAGGCCCGCCACCAGCGCCGCGCCGCTCGTGTCGAGCCACACCGGCACCCGCCGCGCGCGCGCCACGAAGACGAGGCTCGCGAGCTTCGCGGGCGTCACGTTCGGCGGAAGGCTCCCGGAGATGACCACCGCCTCGAGCCCGGGCAGCAGGGACTCCAGGCGCTCGGTCAGCGCGTCGAGCGCGTGCGCCGGAATCATCGGTCCCGGTCCGTTCAGGTCGGTGACGCGCCCGCCGGTCTCGGAGAGCTTCGCGTTGATGCGCGTCTCGCCCGGCACCCGGATGAACGCGTCGTGCAGCCCGAGCTCGGTGAAGGTCCGCACGAAGAGCGTCTCGTTGTCGGTCCCCAGCAGCCCCGACACGGTGACGTCATGGCCCAGCCCCGCGAGCACTCGCGCCACGTTGATGCCCTTGCCAGCGGCATCGATGCGCGTGCTCTCGGTCCGGTTGACCTCGCCGAGCCGGATGCTTCCGATCCGGATGGCCAGGTCCAGGGCGGGATTCAGCGTGAGGGTCAGGATGCGTGCCATCAGACCGCCTCCAGGGCTTCGCGCACCGCGATGGCGGTGGGTTGTCTCAACGCGAGCTCGGCCAGCTCTCGCGCCTGGGGCAGCGTCAGCTCGCGGATGCGAGCCTTCACCAGTGGCACGCTGCGGCTGCTGACGGACAGCTCATCGACGCCCAGTCCCACCAGCACCGGAATCGCCAGGAGGTCCGAGCCCAGCTCCCCGCAGACGCCCACCCAGCGGCCCTCGGCATGGGCGGCCTCGACGGTGAAGCGGATGAGCCGCAGCACGGCCGGGTGGATCGCATCCGACTGCGCGGACAACCGGGGATGGCCCCGGTCGATGGCCAGCGTGTACTGGGTGAGGTCATTCGTACCGATGGAGAAGAAGTCGGCTTCTTTCGCGAGCGAGGGCGCGAGCAGCGCGCACGAGGGCACTTCGATCATCACGCCGAGCTGCACGTCCGTGGCCTTCACCTCCGCCTGCACCCGCTGGAAGATCGCCCTGCCCGCCCGGAACTCGTCGATGTCCTTCACCATCGGGAACATGATGCGCAGCGGCCGGGCGCCCGCGGCCATCAGCAACGCGCGCAGTTGCGTCTCCATCACCTCGGGCCGCGTCAATGTCAGGCGGATGCCGCGCAGGCCGAGGAAGGGATTCTCCTCCTCCTCCATGGGCCAGTAGGGCAGCGGCTTGTCCCCGCCCACATCCAGCGTGCGCGCCACCAGCGGACGGCCCGCCAGCGCATCCATCGCCTGGCTGTACAAAGCGATCTGCGTCTGGAGGTCCGGCTCCTGGGGCTGCTCCATGAAGATGAATTCGGTGCGCAGCAGGCCCACGCCCTCGGCTCCGCGCTCGACGGCATCGGCGGCATGCGCGGTGTTGCCCAGGTTCGCGGCGACCTCCACGCGGTGCCCGTCCCGCGTACGCGCCTCCTCGTGCCTCCGGCTGTGCGCCTCCCGCTGACGGACCTCCTGCTCCTCCATGCGCCGCTCGGTGCGCTGCCGGCGGGCCGGGCTCGGAGCGGAGATGACCCGTCCAAGCTCCCCGTCCACGATGAGCTCGACACCCGAGCTCAATCCCAACACGCGCTCCCCCGCTCCCACGACGGCGGCGATGCCGAGCGCCCGCGCGAGAATGGCACTGTGCGAGGTGGCTCCACCCCGTGCGGTGACGAGGCCCCGCACCTTCGCCGTATCCAGCCGCGCGACGTCCGAGGGCCCCACGTCCTCGGCCACCAGGATGTAGGGCTGGTCCGGGGGCATGGGCATCTCCACGCCACACAGCAGGCCGAGCACGCGCCGCCCCACGTCGCGCAGATCCGCGGCCCGCTGGGCCAACAGTGGGTCCTCGAGCGCCTCCTGCGCACGCGCCGCCGTGTCGATCGCTCCCCACCAACCGGCCTCGGCCGAGGCGCCCGCTTGAATGGACTCGATGGCCGTGTCGCGCAACTCCGGGTCCTCCAGCATCTCCGCGTGCACGGACAGGATCTTCGCGACCTCGGCGGTGCTCGTCCGCCGCACCAGCGTCTCGAGCTGCTGCCGCGCCTCCTCCAGCGCCCGCTCCAGCCGTCCCCGCTCGCGTGCGCCGTCCCCCGCCTTCTCGGGGTAATGGAACTCGGGCAGGCGCAGCACGTAGGCGGGCGCAATGGCCAGGCCCGGAGCCGCGGGCACCGCCGTCATCGGTTCGTCCGCCGCCGGTGGCACCACCGGTTCCCTCGCGACGGCGCGGACAGGGGCCCGCGCTCGCGTCTCGGGAGGCGCCTGCTTCTCTTGCGGCTCCCGCGTCTCGTCGAGCGGCGTCACCGGCTCACCCAGGCCGCCGAGCACCGCTTCGACCATCGCCGACACGGCCCGCGCCGCGCCCTCGCCCTCGGCCGAGAACACCAGCGTCTGGCCCCGGCGCACTCCCATCGAGAGAATGCTCGTCAGACTGGCGGCGGAGACGGCCTCGGCGCTGCCCTCGAGCAGACGGACGCGCACCGGCACGGGCTGCTGCCGTGCCACCAGCACCAGCTCCCGGGCCGGCCTCGCGTGCAGACCCTGAGGGTTGAGCAGGCGGACGCGGGCCGTCTGGGCCAGCGCGGACTCGCCGGACAGCCGCGACAGGACGTGCTCGGCGGACAGGCCCACGAGGCCCTCACCATCCCCGCGCGCGAGCATCCCATCGAGCCGCTCGAGCAGCACGCGATGCGCGTCTCCATGGGCCGCCAGGCAGAAGACGCCCGACACGGCCACCGAGCCTTCCTTCACGGAGTGAGCCGGCGTCGCCAGCGCCAACGCCGGCGACCTCACGCCCGAGGCGCTGAACACGAGCCACAGCCCCTGGCCCAGGGGCAACGGCCGCTGCGCCGCGATGGACGCGACGAAGCCCGCCTCCACGTTGCCAAGACGCAACAGCCTCGCCGCCGCGGTCAGCGCCAGCTCCAACCGGTCATGGGCCGGCACGCCCAGGCAGAGCGTCTCCGCGTCGAGCCTCGCCTTCTCCGGGACGTGGGCCAGCGTCGCGAGCACGTCCTCGGGGTTCGTCGCGCGGGCCAGCGTCTCGGCCACGCCCTCGCGGTCCAGCACGTGCGTGAGCTGGCGCAGGATGTCGAGGTGCTCGTCCGACTGCGCGGCGATCGTCACCAGCAGGTTCACCCGCGAGCCGTCATGCCACTGGACGCCCTCGGGGAACTGCAACACGCGCACCCCCGTGGAGCGCACGTAGCGCCGGCTCTCGGGCGTGCCGTGGGGAATCGCGATGCCGTTACCCAGGTACGTGGAGGACTGGGCCTCCCGAGCAAGCAACCCCTCGCTGTACTCGGCCGATACCCGGCCAGCCCGGACCAGCTCGTCGGCGGCTTGAGCCAGGGCCGCCCGCCAGTCCGCGGCGCGGCACCCCAGACGGACGTCGTCCCGAGTCAGTGTCAGCATTTCGTGCGCTCTCCTCACCCCGGAACCTATTCACTGGGGGTGCGGACAGGAGGGCATCGCCAGGCAGACGCGGCGTGGGGTCACGAGACGCCCGGCCGTGGAGGAGTCACCCGCGAGCCCGGGCGCCCCGGCCGAGCGGCACCCCGCGCCATCCTCGCCAACGCACGAGCACGCACCCCAGGGTGAGCCCCGCGAGCGCTCCCGTCACCGTGGGCCAGAAGGCCCACCACAGCTGCGCCTCCAGCGCGCCCATGTCCTGGTAGCGCGCCAGCCGCAGCGCGAGCCCCATGCTGGCACCCACGGCGGTGGGCAGCAGCACGCGGAGGAAGTCGGCCAGGGAGCCTCCGCGCACGGGCTCCAGGTGCCGGTAGCGGCGCGCCAGGTACGCGAGCACCCCCAGCGAGCCCACCAGCGAGGAGACGTGCTGGAGGACCCGGGCGAGCGGCAGCTCCCGGCTCCCCACCGGCACGAGCACGTCCGGGTAGAGCACCCCCGCGGGCCACATGTTGTGGTGCGTGAAGCCGTCCCAGAGGACATGCGTGGCCGCGCCGAGCACCAGCGCCGCGACCGCGGCCACCCAGGTGCTCGGCGTGCGCGGCAGGCCGCCGGTGCGCACGAAGCGGCCCCACTGCACGCCGAGCGCCTCGGGCAGGGCCAGGCACAGCGCGGGCAGCACGAGCGTCTCCAGCCACAGCAGCACCACGAGCCCCACCGGCACGCAGAAGAGGATGAAGCCGGGGAACTCGTGCGCGTAGTCCCCGACGTCCCTCAGTGCGTAGATGTATGAGAGGTCCGGTGCGCAGGCGCCGATGACGAGCGCGGTGGGCAGCACGCCGCGGCGCGAGAGCCGGAAGAAGGGCAGGACCGCGGCGGCATGGGCTGGCAGGGTGACGGGCACGGTGGGTGCCGCAATCGGTAGTCACTCCGGCGTCCGGGGCAAGTCCCCGCGATGCACATTCGTTCCGGGCGACGAACCCTGGACACGAATTACCCTCACCCTCACGAGGCCGCGGGACCCTGGAAGCCCTTCGCCCGGAACGTCAGCACCAGCGTGTCCCGGTGCCCCCGCTCGCCCAGCGGCTGGATGGGGGTGCTCTCGTGGATGACCCGCTCGTCGTCGAGCAGCAGCGCCGACCACGGCTCCGTCAGCGTGAAGCGGATGCCATGCGGGCCCGCAGCCTCGAACACGCGCGTCTCCCCGCCTTTGATTCCCTCGCGCCCCACGAGCAGCACCGCGACGAAGTCCACGCCATCCCGGTGCGCCCCCTCGGGCGTCGGCCGGCCAATGCCATCCGTCGTGTCGATGCGGAACTGGTGCGCCTCCACGTACCACGGCCGCGGCCCCTTCAGCGCCGAGCAGCACTCGGCCAGCGAGCGCAGCAATTGGGACCAGACGGGCGGCGCCACCACGGCCGGCGTCATCGGCTCGAACCAGCGCTCCAGTCCGCCGTGCAGCGCGTTGTATTCGACTGGCTGCCAGTGTGCCCGGTGCGGCACCGGAGTAACAGCCGCGCCCTCGACGACGAAGCACGAGTGCCGGCGCGAACGGTAGCGGCCTCCGTCGCGCAGGTAGCCATCGGCCGGCAGGTCATCCCAGGTGGGACGCAGGGCGTCGAGCGCGGCGGCGGGGGTGCCCACCCGCTCGCACAGGCCCGAGCGGCCGAGCACGGCGTAGCCCCGCTCGCGCAGGGCGGGGACGAGCTCGGAAGGAGGCGTGAGGGGCGGAGAGAGACTCATGCTCTGCTCATAGAACCATCGCCGGGCTCACGCCAGGGCGACGATGTCCCGGATGGTTCCGCGCACCTCCGAGCGCTCGAAGTGCTTGTCCTGCGGGTGGATGCGCATGGGCAGTCCCCCCTTGGGCCGCATGGTGGCCCGCACCAGGGGGTCCACGCGGGTGCCCGGCGCCAGGGAGAGCCGGTAGCGCGGCAGCAGCATGGAGAGCATCAGCTTGATTTCCAGCAGCGCCATGGTCGCGCCGATGCACCGCCGGGGCCCCTGGCTGAAGGGGATGTAGCCGTACACCGGAGGGTCGCTCTGGAGCCAGCGATCCGGGCGGAACCGG
Organism: Archangium sp.; assembly: GCF_045802675.1. Lineage (GTDB taxonomy): Bacteria > Myxococcota > Myxococcia > Myxococcales > Myxococcaceae > Archangium. The sequence goes on from NZ_JBJMQO010000129.1 coordinate 8,754, forward strand.
TCGGGCTCGGGGTAGAGGTCCGGCAGGCGGTGGGTGATGAAGGGGCTGTAGTGCAGCTGGGTCTCGGCCGGGAACGAGTAGCCGCCCATCTCGAAGGGCCCGGTGCTCGTGCGGAAGGACATCGGCACTGGCGGCAGCAGCCGCAGGCTCTCCTTCACCACCCGGTCCAGCAGCGGCAACCGCTCGAGCTGCTCGAGGGTGGGCGCCGCGCCCTTCAGCTCCCCCTCCAGCTCCTCCAGCAGCGCCCCGTGCACCTCCGGGTGCTGATCGAGCAGGAGGAACGTCCATGCGAGGCTATTGGTGGTCGTCTCGTGGCCGGCGACGAAGAGGATGTTCGTCTGGCCCACCAGCTCGGCGTCGGACAGGGAGCCGCCCTCCTCGTCGCGCGCCTGCAGCAGCATGGAGAGCACGTCGTCCCCGTCCGCGCCCTTCTCCCGCTTGCGCGCGATGAGCTCGCGGATGGCGGCCTCGCCCCGCTCGGAGACGCGGAGCAACTGGCGGTAGGGCAGCCCGGGCCCATCGAAGGGCAGCAGGTGGACGGCCGGAGACGTGTAGCGCTCCAGCCACTCGGCCATCAGCAGCCCCATGCGCAGCGTCTCCGCCTCGTTCTCCAGGCCGAAGAGCACCTTGGTGACGATGAGCAGCGTCACCTGCCGCATCTCGTGGAAGAGGTCGCGCACCTCGCCCGGCTTCCAGGAGCCCAGCATCCGGTCGATGCGTGCCACCATCTCGTCGCGGTAGCCCTCCACCTTCTTCTTGTGGAAGGAGGGCATCATCATCCGGCGGTGCTTCTTGTGATGCTCGCCGTTGATGGTGAGCAGCCCATTCCACAGCCGGCTCAGCGACGAGCTCTCCGGTGCCATGCGCCACAGCTCCGGCGAGCGGAAGAGCGCCGGGTTGCTCAGCACCTGCATGTTGAAGTCGGGATGGAAGATGAACAGGCGCTCGGAGGTGCCCCGCGCCATCGTCACCAGGGGCCCGTAGCTGCTCAGCTCCTTGAGCCATACCAGTTGGTTGGCGACGAAGCGGATGTTGCTCCCCGTGAGGCCGAACAGCGGCGTGTTGCGTGGGCCGGGCAGCTCCGCGGTGCGAATCCCAGGTGTGGTGGCCATCAGGCACCCTCCTCCAGCGTGAGTCGAGAGGCGGTGGAGGATGCCAGAAAATGGAGGAGGAGCGGCGCCAGCGGGCAGGCAGGGCGCCGCTCGTGCTCACGCGGCCACGACCCGGGTCCGTCCGACATCCCGCACCTCCAACCGGATGTTCCGTTGGGGGGCCGCCTGGCCGAAGCTGCCGAGCGCCTCGACGATGTCGTGGTCGATGAAGTCCGCCGCCGAGCCATCCACCACGACCACCGCGCCCTCCGGCAGGCGCTCCAGGGCCCGCAGCAGCGCCGCCTTGTTGAAGAAGTAGACCTCCCCCTTCAGCGAGATGACGAAGCGGTCGCCCTCGTGGCGCAGCGTGTACGGGGCGCGCAGGTGGTTGCGCAGGATGAAGGCCAGGGCCACCCCGAGCCCCACCACGATGCCCTTGAGCAGGTCGGTCACCAGGATGGCGCCGATGGTGACGACGAAGGGCACGAACTGGTTCCACCCCAGGCCGTACATGAGGCGGAACAGCGCCGGCTTCGCCAGCTTGTAGCCCGTCACCAGCAGAATGGCGGCCAGGCTCGCCAGGGGAATGCGGCGCAGCAGCTCGCCGGCCAGCACCACGGCGCCGAGCAGCAGCGCGCCATGCATCATCGTCGACACCCGCGTGCGGGCCCCCGCGTTGACGTTGGCGCTGCTGCGCACGATGACCGAGGTGACGGGCAGTCCGCCCAGCAGCCCCGACAGCGCATTGCCCAGGCCCTGCGCCACCAGCTCGCGGTTGAGCGGCGTGCGGCGGTGGTGCGGGTCCAACCGGTCCACCGCCTCCAGCGACAGCAGCGTCTCGAGGCTGGCCACCACGGCAATCGTCACCGCCAGCACCCAGGCACCGCCCTGGCCCAGCACGCGCCAGTCCGGCGAGCGCAGCTGCTCGATGAAGCTCGCCGCGCCCTCCACCGGCAGCGACACCAGGTAGCCCGTGCCGAGCGCCAGCGAGGGGGCGAAGCGCCGGAACAGCTCGTTGAGCAGCGTGGCCACCACGACGGCCAGCAGGGCGCTCGGGACGACGGCGAGCCGCTTCGGCTTGTACTGGTCCCAGAGGATGAGGACGGCCAGCGACCCCAGGCCCAGGGCGAGCGCCCCCGGGTGGATGCCGGACAGCGCGCTCGGCGAGAGGCTCAGCTTCCCGCCGGGCATGCCGAGCGCGTACGGGAGCTGCTTGAGGATGAGCAGCAGGCCGATGGCCGCGAGCATGCCCTTGATGACGCTGGAGGGCATGAACGACACGATGCCTCCCGCGCGGGACAGGCCGAGCCCCAGTTGCATCACGCCCGAGACCACGACCACCGCCGCGAACGCCTCGAACGAGCCCACCTGCTGGATGCCCGCGAGCACGATGGCGGCCAGCCCCGCCGCGGGACCGCACACCGACAGCGGCGAGCGGCTCACCAGCGGGATGAACAGGCCGCCCACCACGCCCGCGATGAGCCCACTGAGCAGCGGCGCGCCCGACGCGAGCGCCACGCCCAGGCACAACGGCAACGCCACCAGGAACACCACCAGCCCCGCCGGCAGGTCGAAACGGAAGTTGCGCAGCGGGGACAAGTCGACCTTCGAATCAGAAACCTCGGAATGAGACGTCGCCATCGTGTCCAATCAGCCAGGAAGAGAGAGAAGAAATGGGGGGACTCCGGGCGCCGGACGCACCGGCCCCGTGAGGTGAAGTGAAAGGGGGGACGCGCCCCGGCCGGACCGTCCACGACCGGGCCGGCCGGAGCGATGCGCGGCGGCTCAGCCGGCGGCGCGCTCGTCCTGGAGCGGCGGCGGGAGCGCGGGACGCGCGAGCGGCGTGAACTGCCCCACCTCGTGGTCGTAGTTGAACATCTGGCCCGTCGCGATCTTGTAGACCCAGCCGTGCAGCGTGAGCTCGCGGCGCTCCAGCCGCTCCTGAACGGCCGGGTGCGTGCGCAGGTTCTCCAGCTGCGTCAGCACGTTCTCCTCCGCCGTCGCGGTGACCAGCGCGTTGCCGTGCAGGTGCCGGTAGTTGGCGTCCATGATTCTGCGCGTGGGCTCGCCGTGCTTGAGCCACGTCTTCATCGCCGGCAGCGTCTCCAGCATCTCCGGGTGCAGCAGGCCCTTCATCGCGCCGCAGTCCGAATGGCCGCAGATGACGATGTGCCGGATTTTCAGGCCCACCAGCGCGAACTCGATGGTGGCGTCCTCGCCATCGGCGCCCATGCCGTAGGGCGGGACGATGTTGCCCGCGTTGCGCATCACGAACATGTCCCCCGGCCCCGACTGGGTGATGAGCGTGGGGGAGATACGGCTGTCCGAGCAGGTGATGAACATCACCTCGGGGCTCTGCCCCTGGGACAGCCGGGAGAAGAGATCCCTCTGGGCGGTGAAGACCTCGGACTGGAAGCGGTGAAGACCTTCGATCAACTTCTGCATGGTGAAAACCCCTGGACACACGCTCCCCGGCGTCGGCCCCGCGAAGGGCCGGAAGACAGACGAGGAGAGGTGCAATCAAAACCGGTGGAACCCACCTCGCGCGGACACACGCGTGCCCGTGCGAGACACGAAAGGACTCAGGCCCTCGAAAGGGCGGTGCTCAGACGTGTTGTGAGTCCGGTTCCGGAGGGGGCGCGCGGCGCGGCAGCAACACGCGGCGCACGTCCTCGGACACCAGGGGCTCGGGAGCGGCCGGATGCGCGTTCAGCGACGCGCGCAGGAGCAGCCAACCGCGCGTCGGCCCCGGGCCCCCGTGAGGAGCACGCAGGGAGTAGCCCTTGAGGCTCGACTCCACCGCGTGGTCGTGATGCTCCTCGGTGTTGGACTGGCTCTGCCCCTGACCCGGGGCCTGCGAGGCCACATTCTGGGCGCAGAGCGCGGCGTTCAGCGAGCGCGTGAGTTGTCCCGGCTGCAGTCCCAGCGACAGCAGGACGCAGACGAACCATGCGAGGTATGTGGACATGACTCGGCGATTCACGGCGCTCATTACCTATCTCAACACCAACACCGACAACAAGGTGGTCACGGATATTCCCGGAGGAAAGTGCGACCCCTCCCGCATGCGTCACTCCACCGACATCGGAGCACCCACGCGGCTTCTCGGCGGATGAGAGGATTCACGCCGCGTCCACGTCCTTTTGCAACTCCGTGGCACTCGTGTCGTCCGGCTTCCACGGCCAGGCAAGCGGCGCGATGCGCGCGTAGAGCAGGAAGAGCGCCTCGCCGTCCGCATGCTCCCGGCAGGCCCGGCTGGCCTCGGCGAGCACCAGGCCCGGAGACAGCACCCGGCCGGACTTGCGCAGCACGGGCCGCAACGCCTCCGGCACCGCCGCGAGGACGCCCTCCTTGTTGAGCCGCTCGTCGTTGGCCTCCGCGCACAGCTCCAGGTGGCGTGCCAGCTCGGCCTTCAGGCGGGCGTCGTGGCCGAAGACGTACGAGCACATCTGGAAGAGCTCCGAGCCCGCCTCCGTCATCAGGTCCGACTGCTCGCGCGCGAAGCCCGGCTCGGCCGCGGCGCGCCACAGGCAGTCCCAGCGCGCCTGAGAGGCGTGGCGCGCGTACAGCGCCCGCGCCGTGAGGTAGCTCTGCATGGAGTCGTGGAAGAAGCGCACGTGCGTGGGCACCGGGCCCGGCCTCGCGTCCGCCGGCACCAGCAGCCCCGCGTCCAACAGCTGGCGCAGCCTGGGCTCGTCCGGGCTGTCACGGAAGACGATGAGCCGGCTGCGGTGCTCCCAATAGCTGCCCAGGCACAGCGCCTCCGCGAAGGCCAGCAGCTCCGAGGTGGCCGCGTCCTCCGGGTCCTTCTTCAGCAGCCCCGCGAAGACGGCGCGGTAGAGGTTGATGACGCTGTCCACGTCGCTGCCGCCGCCGAAGCGCAGCGCCAGCCGCACGAGGATGGGCACGTACGTCCCGTCCGCCGCGCGGCCCCGGCAGATGCGCTTGGAGGACTCGGAGAGCTGCGAGGGCTTGCCATCCGCGCCCGGGTACGCGGCCTGGAAGCGCGTGAGGCCCACCTCGTCCAGCCGCTTGGGCTCCACGCCCATCCAGCGCAGCGCGTGGGACATGGCCAGCCGGTACGCCTCGTTGGGCCGCGCCGACAGCAGCACCGGCGCGTGCAGCCCCATCTCCCGCTCGAGGTAGCGGCGCAGCGCCTGCGGCTCCAGCTTCGACTCGGTGAGCCCGTCCAGCACGAGGAAGAAGTCGCCCGACTCCAGCAGCGCGTCGCGCAGCGCCTCGGGCAGCCCCAGGTCCTGCAGCGCCTCTTTCGCGGCCGTCTCCAGGTCCTCCGCCGCCGGGTCGATGAAGACGGGCAGCGGCGAGGAGGGCTGCTTCTCGAAGCGCTCCAGCGACAGCCGGACGAGCTGCCTCAGGAGGGCGCTCTTGCCCCGGCCTCCCGCGCACTGGATGAGCAGGTGGGCGCGCTCGCGGGTGAGCAGCCCGCACAGCTCCTCGGCGGTGCGCTCCGAGGGCGAGGCCGGCACGCCGGGCCCCGCGTACTCGACGGCGTGCGAGGAGAGCTCCACGAACACCTCGCCATTGGCCTGCGCGGAGGCCACGTCCACGCGGCGGCGCACCTGCCGGACATGGGCGGCGAAGAAGCGGCGGCGGAAGGCGGGCCAGCGCAGCAACGGCGCGGCGGCCCAGGAGAACGGGTGCGTGAAGACGAGCCGGCGGAACACGGCCGGAGACAGCAGCCCCAGGGCCGCGCACAGCACCCACTCGGCGCAGACCACGGCCACCACCGTGGGCAGGTGGATGCGCAGCCCCTCCAGCCTGCCGAGCAGCTCGCCCCCACCCGCGCCCGCCACCGAGGCGACGTAGCCGATGAGCGGCAGCCACCGGCGCGGCGCCGCCGAGGGACTCAGCAGCAGCATGGGCAACAACAGCAACAGCGTCACCGCGAGGCACGCGAGCGCGGTGCGCACCCAGACGCGGTCGAGCATGGGCACACCGAAGGGCACGTGCTCGAAGGTGGCGGTGAGGCGCGAGCCATTCTCCACCTCGTGCGCCACCACGGTGCGGTAGAGGTGCTCGGCGCTGCCCGGCGGCGCCGTCCACTGGAAGAGCACCGTGGGCTCCGCGAGACGCCGCAGCCCCTGCCCCGCCAGCTCGCCCTTCCCGTTCTCGGCGCGCAGCTCGAGCCGCAGCGAGCGCCCCGCTTCCGCCGCCTGCGAGAGCCCGGGCCAGTCGAGCTCCAACGACTCCAGCGGCGCGCCCGCCTCGAGGCGGCCCCGCACCTGGGCCTTGCCCTTCGCGTCGCGCTCGATGCGGGCCGCGCCCGCGAAGCCCACCAACACGTGCCGCACCTCCGAGGCCGGCCCATACACGTAGCCGCGCGGAGTCCCGGCGATCCAGAAGCGGCCCGTGCCTGGAATGGGCAGCACGTCGCCAATGCCCACGCCCTCGAGCACCTGGGTGAGCTCGAGTCCCTCGGGCCCGCGCACGAGCCGGTGCAGCCGCGTCCCCTCGTCCGAGAGCAGCCAGCCCCCATGCTCGTCCCACGCCAGCGCGAGCGGGGCGCGCAGGCCCGTGCTCAGCGAGACGCTCACGGTGATGGCCTTGCCCTCCACGGACAGCAGGCGGACGACACCGTCGCGCGTCACCGCCCACGCGCGCTCGGCCGACAGGGGCATGAGCCTCGCGCCCCCGAGCCCGTCCGCGTCCGCGCTCCGCGCCACCTCGTCACCGCCATCGCCCAGCCGGTAGACGCGCACGTCGTCGCCGACCCACACGTGCCCATCCGGCGAGTGCACCACGGACGGCGTCCCCTCCACCTCGATGCCCGGGCCCACCACCTTGCCATCGTCGCCCCCCACCAGCTTCAACGCGGACGCCGACTCCCCCGGGCTCGGGGCGAAGTGCATCCAGAAGGAGTTGCCTCCGCCGTGGGGGAAGATGCGCCGCACCGCTCCGGGCAACGGAACCGAGGTGGTCTTCGTGCCCTCACGGCCCACGAGAACGAACTGCGAGCCGGACGCGGCACCGGGCTGCTCCGCGAGTACCCAGGCGCGCTGGGGCTGCGCGGTGGGCACCATGCTGCTCACGTCCCGCGCCCGCAGCAGACGCGCGCCGGCCGGAGCGCTCGCGAGCGAACGCGCCCGCACGTCCACCTGGTAGAGGCTCTGGTCCAGCACGAGCCACCCCTGCTGGCCGTCCCCCACGGGCATCACCCTGCGCACGGTGCCCCCCGACAGCGCGGGAGAGTCCACCCGGCCCACCTCGGTGCCCGCCGCATCGAAGACGCGCAGCTGCTTCTTCACCCCGGACACCACCCAGAGCCGCTCATGGCCCTCGGACGGCACGAGCTCCAGCTCCTGCGCGGGCTCCACGATTTGCCGCACGTGGCCCTGGTGGTCCACCGCGTACACCTCGCCCACGTCGCCCAGCAGCGAGGAGCCCTGCACGTGCACCCAGGCACGCTCGGGGTCCGCCGTGGGCACCACGTCCACCACCCGCACGTCCCGGTCGCGCAAGCGCGCGTCCTTGTCGCTCAGCGCCTCGGAGACGAGCGCGTGGCCCTCCGCGTCCACCAGCCACAGGCCCGCCCGGCCCGGCGTCCACACCCACGCGTGCGAGCCGTGAGCGCAGGCCACCATGCGGCTGCCGCGCGGAATCGGTTGGAGCCAATGGCCCTCGACGTGGGCCTCGACGGGCGGCGGCGGAGCCTCGCTCCGGGCACAACCCGCCACGCTGCCCAGCAGCAGGAGCACGGCGCTCGTGAGGAACAGCCCCGGGGCCATCAGGCTCCACCGGGAAGAGCGGGCACGAGAGGAGATCGTCATGAGAGGTACACCGGCATTGTGTCACAGGTGACCCCGCGTCCGGACACGCCTGCTCGCCTCCTTCCGCGCGTGGGAAGCGCGACGCCACGCCCGCTCGCTCGGAGGCACCAGCACCCGACAGTGCCAGGCCGCCGGTGCGCACCGCCCAACACGTCCTCGTCCCCCGGGGCAGGACACCGCCGGGAAGCCAACGATGCACCCCCGCGTCGGCCGACCCATCTTCCCCCCACGTTTACGTCCAGGAGACCTGTGTATGCGGCTCGTCGTATCCCTGATGTGTCTCGGCCTGCTGAGCGCCACCGGCGTCGCGCGGGCGCAAACCTCGCCGACTCCGGCGCCCACGCGGCCCGCGCCCGGCACCACCGCGCCCGGCACCGTCGCCCAGCCGCCTCCGCCCGCCGCCGCCGCGCAGCCGACTCCTCCGCCACCCCCCGAGGCCCAACCCGCGCCACCTCCTCCGCCTCCGCCCGAGGCACAGGCAGCCCCGCCACCACCGCCCCCGTCCGAGGGCCCGGCGGAGACGGCCTCCGAGCGCGCGGCCCGCTATAGCCGCTTCTCCTCCGGCTCCGGCGGCATGCTGCTCGTCTTCACCGAGCTCATCAGTGGCCTGACGACGGGCGCGCTCCTCGGCCACACCTTCGAGTCGGAGAACGGGGCGTACGTGGGCGGCGTGCTCGGAGCGCTGTCGCTCGGCACCGCCGCGGCCGTGTACCAGTACTACGTCCCGGTGGAGCGCAACGAGTCCCTGCTCTCCGCGGGCGGGGCCGCGCTGGGCTTCCTCGCCGGCTTCGGCTACGGCAGCGAGCACGGGCTCGGCTCGCGAGACCGCGCCATCGCCGCGCTCCTCACCACCCAGGCCGGCATCATCGGCGTGCTCGCGGCCACGGCCGGCCCCGGCGACGTGAGTGATGGCGATGCGTCGCTCGTGGGGATGACGTCCCTCTACGCCTTCGTGTTCACCGGGCTCATCCAGTCCACGGTGGCGCTCGGGAACAAGGGGGAGGAGGACACGGACCTGTCGCCCACGCTGATCGCCCCCGCGCTCGGCATGGCGCTGGGCGGCGTGCTGGCGATTCCCTTCGAGCTGTCGGCCAACCGCGTCTTCAAGCTCACCGCGCTGCCGCTGGGCGTGGGCGCGGCGCTGCTGCTGGCGGGCACGGCGCTCGCGAATGGCCCGGCCGTGCCGCTCTCGGCGATGGGCGGCATCGCGGCCACCTTCGTCATCACGCTGCTGGCCACCAATGAGCCGCCCACGCCCTACCCGCCCAGCGAGCCCCGGCGGCGGCTGCGCTCCCCCGAGGCCTTCAAGGCCGCGCCCGTGCCGGTGCTGATGCGCTCGGGCAAGCGCGGCGAGTCGCTCACCGCGGGCCCGGGGCTGCTGCTGCGCTTCTGAGGCTCGAGAGCGTTCGATACATCGGCAGTGCGCACGTGAAGCAAGCGCGAGGGGTGCAAGCGATTTAGGAGCACCTGGGATTGCCCACCGCAGGTGCCCGCCTGGCCCCAGCGCGAGGGCCACCCCAGGCCGCGTGGTGTTGAGGCTTACGCCGCCACAGCCAAGAGACCTGGTGCCCCTGCCGTGCCCCTCCGGCCTGGACGGGCATGCCCAAGGAGGCTGCGTGGCCTCTCCACCGGCCCGGCGCACAGCTCGGCCGGCACCCGTCAGCGGCCCTCCTCGGCCCCTCTGCACCAGCCCTCCCCCTCAACACGGCCTCTATCCCTCCTATACGCAGCAGAGAGGCCGAGGAAGGCCGCTGAGGTGAGCCCACGAGCTGTGCGCCATGCCGGTGCACTCTGCACTCTGGGTGGAGCCGCCTTGGGGCACACGCTTGCCTGGTCCTCCCTCCCTGGAGGGGACGACAGGGGATATGGGCCTGTTGGCTGTGGCTACTCGAACCTCAACACCATGCGGCCTTATGTGGCCCTCGCGCTGGGGCCAGGCGCGCACCTGCCGTAGGCAATCCCAGGCAGCGGCTCGATGGATGCAGGGGGACTTCTCGGTCTGCTTTCCCCTCTTCTCATTCCCGCCGCGCGTTCAACCCCCTCGTGTCGCTCGAGTTCTTTGACACCCTCTCGGGGGGCACGTCGCAGGCGCGGGGTGGCTGCCCCATGAATCGGTTGAGCTCGTGCGAACGTCATGGAGTTCAATCGATTCGGGGCCTACACTGACCAGAGCTGTCACCGCAGCCGCTGCCAAGGGGGAAGTAGATAATGAAAAGAGAGAAGCAGCTCTGGTCGTGCGTTCTGACTTCAGTGCTCCTCGTGAGCCTCGCCGTCGTGATGCCTGCCTGTGGAGGTAAGGCAGAGCCTGCTTCAGGAGAATCCACCCTCGGGGGGGCGGCACAGGCCACGACAGCCTCGCCCTTGTCGCTACACAGCGTCCGCATCGAGGGCACGCAAGTGGTGGTCGAATATTCGAAGGACCTCGACACCTGCGGGCACCTGATCACGCCCTCCTATATGGTCGTCCACCGGATCAACTGGTACTGCGACAATGGGCAGAACATCACCATCAAGGCGCCCCTGTCTGATTTCACCGGTGTCAGTGCGGGCGTGCAGCTCAAGCTGTGCCACGGCAACAACTACAACATCTGCAGCAACCCCGTGACCGTGACGGAGGTGGAGGTGCCCCCCATTACGTTGCACAGCGTCCGGATCGAGGGCACGCAGCTGGTGGTCGAGTACTCGAAGACCTTCTTCGATACCTGCGCGCACCTGTTGACCCCTCCGTACACGATCGTTCACCGCTCCAACTATTATTGTGCTGGGGGTCAGAACATCATCGTCAAGCAGCCCCTGTCCGAGTTCATCGGTGTCCAGGTGGGGACGCAGCTCAAGCTGTGCCACGGCAACAACTACAACATCTGCAGCAACCTCGTATCGGTCGGGGGCCAGCCCCCTGCCTCGTCCGCGTGGGCGCTCACGGGTGGCTTGGCCGGGCAGCGTCAGCTCCACACCCTCACGCTGCTCAAGTCTGGCAAGGCGCTGGTGGCCGGCGGTTACAATCGGCCCACGGAGGTGTATGACCCGGCCTCTGGCACCTGGACGACCTCGGGCAGCCTCGTCACCGACCACCGCTACCACACCGCCACCCTGCTCGATTCCGGAAAGGTCCTGGTGGCCGGAGGTGAGGGCACCAGCAGCGCGGACTCGGCGGAGCTGTATGATCCGGCTTCCGGCACCTGGAGCGGCACTGGCAGCCTGGTCACGAACCGGAGCTACCACGCCGCCGTGCTGCTGACCGATGGCCGGGTGCTGGTCATGGGCGGCACCGATGCGGCCGGCACCGTCCTGGCCTCGGCGGAGGTGTATGACCCGGCCTCTGGCACCTGGAGCGCCACGGCGGCCATGCAGGCGAACCGCTACCTGCACACCGCCACGCGCCTGGCCAACGGCAAGGTGCTGGTCACGGGCGGTCGCGATACCAGCGGCGTCTCCCTGTTCTCGGCCGAGGTCTTCGACCCGGCCACCGGCACCTGGACGGCCGTGGGCGGCATGGCCACGGCGCGCCGCTATCACACCGCCACGCTCCTGGGCTCGGGCAAGGTGCTGGTCACGGGTGGCTACGACGACAGCACCGGCATCAGCACCTCCACCGAGCTGTACGATCCGGCCACGGGTGCTTGGAGCTCCGGGACCGCCATGCGTGTGAACCGCTACCTGCATGCCGCCGCCCTCCTGCCGGGTGGCAAGGTGCTCGTGGCCGGCGGCACCACCACGGGCGATCCTTCCTCGGCGGAGCTCTACACCCCGGGGAACTGAGAGTCGTCGCACTCGGGAGCGGGGGTGCAATGCCTCCCTCCCGTCACCGGCTCAGGAGGGGAGGCCTGTTTCCTCCATCATCAGGTCCCGCGAGAGAGGGCTCACCGCGCGCCGGGGATGGCGAGGCAGCCTCACCGTGAAGCTCGTTCCCTCCTCGACCGTGGAGGTGACGGCCCCCGCGGGGGGCCTTGAACCACTCAGGCGAGGCGGCGAAGCATGTGGCGCATCATGCCCAGGTGGATGAAGGCTTCGGATGACTCCTCCTTGCGCTCGTAGTCCTTGGACAGACGCCTCTCGCGGTTGAGCCAGCCGAAGGTGCGCTCGACAATCCAGCGCTTCGCCTGCAAGACGAAGCCCCTGTCCTTGTCCGAGCGTTTCACCACCTCGAGGGTGATGCCACTGTCCTTGGCCACCTTCGCCGCAATGGGGAGCACGGCCTGGACCGCGTCCCTGTCCTGCACATCCGCCGTCGATATCCACGCCACCAGCACCAAGCCCAGCGTGTCCACCAGCAAGTGGCGCTTGCGTCCCTTCACCTTCTTGCCCGCGTCGTAGCCCTTCGTCTCCGCCTCTTCCGTCGTCTTCACGCTCTGGCTATCGAGGATGCTCGCGGTGGGTTGCTCCCGTCGGCCGGCCTTCTTGCGCACCTTGACTCTCAATTCGTCATGGATGCGCTTGAGGGTGCCATTCTTCTTCCACAGGTCGAAGTAGTGATAGACGAGCTGCCAATCCGGCAGGTCATGCGGCAGGTAGCGCCACTGCGCTCCTGTGTGGGCGATGTACAGGATGGCGTTGACCACCTCCCGGCGCGAGTGCAGCACCTCTTGTGGCCCGCATTCGCTGGCCCGCACGAAAGGTTCGATGAGGGCCCACTGCGCGTCGGTGAGGTCGGAGAGGTACGGCTTCCTGTCGGGCCTGGAGATGTCGCTCATGCCCCTGGAGGTAATGCCTCGGGGCGGCGGGCTCAACTTGCGAGGTCAGGTCCATGGCCCTACTTTCAAGGGAGGCAACCAAGGAGGTGCGACGAGAGCGAGCCTGACGACAACGGCGACACCAGCCCACCCGTTCCTTGTTTTCAAGGCTCAAGGGGCAGGGCCCCGTCGTGGCCTCACGCTCCTGTCTGCCTTGTTGCCTCGGATTCCCTTGCACGTGCCTGTCTGTCTGATGGTCGCTGACTGGCTCGAGGGCTATTCCCTGGCGCTCTTCACCTACAACACATTGTCCGCCGGACAGTCCCGCGCGATGCGCGATGGAGACCAGATCGTCCAATATCTGCGCGATGCGCTCGCGGCCTTCCCAGACGCTCAACGCCAGCGCGTCAGGATTGTGCGTTGGCAGCAACTGGTGGCCGAGGACCCCTCGTACCTGGAGGAGACCGCCGCCACTCAAGCTTTTCTCCGCTCGGAGGAGGGACGCCACGCACGCCGAATCCTGGAGGACATGGCGGCCCAGTTCGTCCTGGCCAAGCAGGGCCAGAGGACCTTGAAGGAAGGACGTGTCCAATATGCCGAAGCCTACCTTCAAGCCGAGGTGGTGCCCCTGATGCGGGGGCTTCGTGGCCTCGACCACCGCCATCAACCCTGTGCCTACATGACGCACTACCACCCCATCCTGGCCCTGCAACACGAGGCAGCGCCCGTGGCCATCCGGAACTTCCAGGATATCTTCCGGGAGCTGCTCGCGTCTGAAGCCCTGAGCCGCTACTTCAAGTCGGCGCCCCTGGCCCAGAACCAGGATCTCGCGCTGGAACCGAGGGGGGATGGAACGTTCGCCACCCGCCTCAGGCCTTGGAATTCCTGATCAGGGGACCTGCTCTTCAGCCCTCGGTGTTGCGCAGGAAGTCGGCCACCTCGGAGAAGCGCTGGTCGAGGAAGCGGCGCACCCCGCCCGTGACACCGCGGGCGTCCAGGGCGCGCTTCATGCTGCGCAACCAGGCGTCGCGCTGGGCCAGGTCCACGGGGACGTGGCCGTGGCGCATGCGCAGGCGCGGGTGGCCGTGCTTCTCCATGTAGTGCTGGGGCCCGCCCAGCCAGCCGATGAGGAAGAGGCCGAAGCGCTCGCGCATGCCGCGCGACACCTTGCCCTGCGCATCCAGCTCGTGCAGGCGGGCGAGCGCCGGCTCGTTCGCATCCATGGCGTCGTAGAAGGCCTCGGCCAGGGCCTGCACGCCCTCCTCCCCGCCGAGGCGGTGGAAGGGCATGTCCTCCATCGTGGGGACCCAGGTGTCGTCGGGGCCAGGGACGTTCAGCGCGACGGGCTTCATCTCGGTGGACATAGCGGTGTTCAACCTCGCCGCCCATCTGCGCCATTTCCGGGCCCCATGCAACCCCCGGCTCGTGGGGACGCCCCGGGTCAGGCCACGTCCGGGGCCCAGCGCTTGGGGCGCGTCTTGAGCGTGGTGAGCCCCAGCGAGTCGCACAGCGCGAGGAAGCGCGCGCGGGGGACGCCGGCCCAGGCCAGGTCCTCGAGGGACTCGGCCAACGGCGCGTCCGTCACCAGGGTGGCCAGCTTGCGGTACAGCAGCGCGTCCTCGCGGTGCTCGCGCAGGGTGGCCGCGAGCTTGTCCGCGCCTCTCGGGCGCACGCTCCACGCGGCCGCGTCCGGGGGAATCGCCTCCAGGTGGCCGTAGGCGTTGAGCACCGCGCTCGCGCCCTTCTCGCCGAAGCCGGGCAGGCCGGGGATGCCGTCCGCCTCATCGCCCACCAGCGCCAGCAGGTCCGGCACGCTCGCGGGGGGCACGCCGAGCTTCGCGCGCACCGCGTCCTCGTCCAGCACCTTCTGCTGCTTGCGGTCCACCAGCACCACCTGCTGGCCGCGCACGCACTGCCCGAGGTCCTTGTCCGGGGTGAGCAGCCGCACCTGCTCCACCTGAGCGGCCCAGCGCGCGGTGGCGGTGGCCAGCGCGTCATCCGCCTCGAAGTCCTTCATGGACCAGACGGTGAGCCCGAGCGCGTGCATGGCCTCCTCGGCGAGATTGAATTGGGCGAGGAGCTCGGGGGGCACGCCCTCCTCGGACTTGTAGCCGGCGAAGAGCGCGTTGCGGAACGAGCGGATGGGGTTGTCGAAGGCGAGGGCCACGTGCGTGACGGCCTCGTCCGCGTCGTGCAGCAGCGCGAGCATGGAGGAGACGAGCCCCACGGTGGCCTTCACGTCCCGCCCATCCGGCGCCGTGGCCCCGGGCCGGGGCGAGAAGTGGGCGCGGAAGAGCTCATAGGTTCCGTCGACGAGGTGCAGGCGCATGGACGCTGTCTAACCCATTCCGCTAGCTTCCGCCCGGCCCGCCATGCCCTCGGACAACCCGCCGGTCCTGCTCACCACCTCGCGACTGAACCTGGCCCTGCTGCCACCGGACGCCGCCGCGCGCGTGCTCGCCTACCACGAGGCCAACCGCGAGCACCTCGGCCCCGTCTCGCCCGCGCGCCCCGACAACTTCTTCACCGTCACCTGGTGGCGCTCGCGTCTGGCCCAGGACGCCGAGGACTGGCGCCGGGGCATCGCCCTGCGTCTCTTCCTCCTGCCGCGCGAGGCCTCCCTCTCCTCCGCGCCGGTGCTCGGCAGCGTGTCCCTCACCGACTTCCGCCGCGGGCCCCTGCAGTCGGCGGAGATGGGCTTCGGGCTGGACGTGCGGCACCAGGGCCACGGCTTCATGAGCGAGGCCGTGCGCGCCGTGTGCGACTACGCCTTCGGTCCGCTGGGGCTGCACCGCATCCAGGCCAACCACCTGCCGGAGAATCACCGCAGCGCCGCGGTGCTGCGCCGCGTGGGCTTCAGCGTCGAGGGGCTCGCGCGCGAGCTCGTCCTCATCGAGGGCCGCTGGCGCGACCACGTCCTCACCGCGCTGCTGGCGCCCCGGCCACCGGCAGGGTGAAGAAGAAGGTGCTGCCCCGTCCCGGCTCGCTCTCCACCCGCATGCTCCCGCCGTGCGCCTCGACGATGCCCTTGGCGATGGGCAGCCCCAGCCCCGCGCCCTCGCTCGAGCCCTTCGCCTGCCAGTAGCGCTCGAAGAGGTGGCACAGGCTCTCCGGGGGAATCCCCTGGCCCGTGTCGCTCACGCAGAAGCACACCTCGGCCCCCTCGCGCCGGGCCCGCACGGTGACGCGGCCTCCCTCGGGCGTGAAGCGCACCGCGTTGCCGATGAGGTTGGAGAACACCTGCAGCACCCGGCCGCGGTCCGCGAGCACCGCCGGCAGCTCCGCCTCCAGCTCGCGCTCCAGCTTCAGCCCGCGCGCCTCCGCCAGCGGCCGGTGCAGCTCCACCACCTCGTCCACCAGCCGGCCCGCGTCCTCGGGCTGGAGCTCCACCGTGAGCCGTCCCGCCTCGAGCTTCGCCACCTCCAGCAAGTCCTGGATGAGGCGGATGGCCCGGTCCGCCGAGCGCCGGATGAGGTCCGCCTGCTTGCGCCAGGACGTGCCCTCGGCGCCCTCGGGCAGGCGCTTGAGGAGCGCGGCCGCCCCCAGGGAGATGACGTTGAGGGGGTTGCGCAGATCATGCGAGACGACGGCGAGCACCTCGTCGCGCGCCTGCGCGGCCTGCTGCGCCTCCTTGTAGAGCCGCGCGTTGTCGATGGTGAGGGCGGCGCGTCCGGCCAGGCCCTCGGCGAGCGTGAGGTCCGCCGGGCCGTAGCACCGGCCCGACGCGTCGGTGGTGGCGAAGGTGATGGCCCCCAGCGTCCGCCCGCGCGCCACCAGCGGGACGATCATCAGCGAGCGGGGCGCCAGCTGGAGGTGGATGGCGAAGTGCTCCTCGTCCTCGGAGGAGGCGCGCACCCAGGCCTCCGTCACCTCGGGGACGAGCTCCGGCTCGCCGGTGCGCAGCACGCCCTGCACGCCCACCATCGCGCGGGGCCGGGGCCTCATGCGCTCGAGCTGGAGCAGCAGCGGCTCCTGGGCGGGATCTCGGTGGGCCATGGCCACCCGGTGCAGCTCCCCGCCCTCCAGCATGCCCACGATGCAGTAGTCCGCCAGGCGCGGCACCACCAGCCGGGCCAGGCTGCGCAACGTGGCCTCGTACTCCAGCGCGGCCACCAGCACCCGGCCGCTCTCGGAGAGGAATTGCTGCGACTCCTCGGCGCGCTTGCGGTCGGAGATGTCGCGGATGATGGTGGAGAGCATCTCCAGCGCGCCCCCGGGCTCGCGGTGGGCCAGCAGCACCTGGGAGACGGGCAGCTCCCGCCCATCCGGGGAGAGCATGGCCGTCTCCCCCATCCACACGCCCTCGCGCAGCGCGGTGGGCACGCCCTCGGCCAGCAGGCGGCGCGCGGCCCAGACGGGGTGCGCCGAGGCGATGCTCCAGACGCTCGCGTCCTGCGCGTCCGTCAGGCCCACCATGCGCCGGCCGGCGCGGTTGAGGTAGAGGCCGCGGCCCTGCGCGTCCGTGCTGCCCACGAAGTCCGGGGTGGCCTCGATGATGGAGCTGAGCCGGCGGCGCGCCTCCTCCGCGTGTTTGCGCTCCGTCACCTCGCGCAGGTACACCGAGGCGCCCTCGCCCGAGGGGCTCACGTGGCACTCGAACCAAGCCTCGAGCGGGGCGCAGTACATCTCACACTCGGAGGCGGCGTGGCCCTCCAGCACCCGGCCCACGCCCCTCACGAGCCCCCCGCGCGCGTCCTCCGGCAGCATCTCCGCCAGCCGCTGGCCCACCAGCCGCTCACGGGGCCGCTGGAGCACCTCGGCCGCCCGGTGGTTCACGAAGGTGAAGCGCTGCTGGGCGTCCAGGACGAAGAAGGCATCGGTGATGCTCTCCAGGATGGACATGGTGCGCGAGCGCGCCGCCTCGGCCTCGGAGCGCGCCGCCTCCTCGCGAGCCAGCCGCAGCGCCGCCTCCTGCGCGCGCTTGCGCTCGGTGATGTCGCGGAAGTAGACGGCGAGCCCCTCCTCGGAGGGGTAGACGTGCATCTCCACCCAGGTGTCCCCCGTGGGGTCCTGCTCCTCGATGTGGACGGCGCGCTGCCGGGTGAGGGCCTCGCGGAAGGCGCGCTCGGAGCGCGAGCCGGTGAAGCGGGGGAACACCTCCAGGGGGGTGCGTCCAATCATCTCCTCGCGCGAGCGGTGCGACAGTTCCTCGGCGCGGCGGTTGACGTAGGTGTAGCGCCAGGCGCGGTCCAGGGCGACGAAGGCATCGGTGATGCTCTCCAGCATGCGGTGCACGCGCCGCTCCACCTCCTCGGCCTCGGCCCGCGCGGCCTGCTCGAGCAGCAGTTGGCGCGCCTGCGCCTCTGCGCGCAGCCGCTCGGAGATGTCCGCGAAGGTGAGCACGGCGCCGATGATGCGCCCGCCCTCGAGCACTGGGCTGCTGCGGTACTCCACCGGGAAGCAGCTGCCGTCGCGCCGCCAGAAGACCTCGTTCGTCACGTGGCGCGTCCGGCCATCGACGCACGAGGAGCGGATGGGACACTCGGACTCGGGCAGCGGCGAGCCATCCGCGTGCGAGTGATGGATGAGCGCGTGCTTCTGCTTGCCGATGAGCTCCTCGGGCTTCCACCCCAGCATGCGCGCGCCGGCCGCGTTGACGAAGGTGGTGCGGCCCTCGGCGTCCAGGCCGTAGATGCCCTCGTCGATGGAGGTGAGGATGAACTCGCCCAGGTGGCGCAGCAGCGCGAGCTCGCCCTCGGCCTGCGCGGGACGTAGCGAGCAGGAGAAGCCCACCAGACCGCCGCCGGCGTCGTGCAGCGCGGTGAGCACCTGCCGGGCCCGGAAGCGGCTGCCATCGCGCCGCACGCGCCAGCCCTCGGTCTCGAGCCGTCCCTCGGCGTCGGCCTGGCGCAGCTCCCGCGCCATCAGCTCCCGCTCCTCGGGCAGGTAGAGGGCGGAGAGGGGCTCGCCGAGGAGGTCCGCCCTGGCATGGCCGGTGAGCTGCCCCGCCCCGGGGGACCAGAGGGCGATGTGGCCGTGCACATCCAGGCCGACGAGCGCACAGCCCTCCGATTGCTCCAACATCAACAGGGCCAGCCCGCTCCGCGGTCCGACGGCTTCGTCCGGGCGCTCCTCGTCCCTGGGTTGCTCCGGCTCTCCGGGGTCGCTGTGGACGGATGGGGACAAGCGGCGGGGCCCTCCTCCTGATGACCCCCTCCCCCCGCTCGGGGGCGGGACGCACGGGGTATCAGGCTGTGTATCTGCGCACGTCCGAGCGGTGCGCAACGAGGGCCCGGCCGTGCGTCACCCGGCTAGCGTGGCGGAGCGGGCGCCTTGGGAGCGGGCGGTGGCGCCAGGTGCGTGTCGAACCACTGCACGGTGCGGCGGGAGCGGTCGCGCAGGTGCTCGGGTCTGCGCAGGCCGTGGCCCTCGTCCGCGTAGACGACGAGCTGCGTCTCCACGCCGAGCGTCTTGAGGGCTTTCCAGAACTCGAAGCCCTGGGTGACGGGCACCTCGGAGTCGGGGACGGACTCGACCCAGGCGACGCGGGAGCCCTCGGGGGAGAGGGCGGCCTGACGGAAGCGGACGGTGCGGTTGAGGTCGTCGATGACGGCATCGACGGAGGGACGCGCGGGAGGAGGGGTGGCCAGCGCGAGGGGGCTCCACAGCAGGGCGCCGAGGAGAAGGACAGCGCGTCGCATCAACACTCCAGGGGGAGAGGGAGAGAGGCGGAGAGCCTATCCCTGGGAGAGGCCCCGGCATCCGCACTGTGAGTCATTCTCCAATCGACCTGGGTAACCCCTGGCGAGCGCCCCCCATCCCCACTACGCCAGCGCCATGGACACCCAGAAAATCGCAGCGGTGGTGGGAGCGGGCCCTGGCCTGGGAGCGGCACTCGCGCGTCGCTTCGCACGCGAGGGCTACGCGGTGGGCCTGCTGTCCCGGAGCGAGTCGAACCTGCGCCCCATCCACCAGGAGCTCGAGAAGAGCGGAGGACGCGCGGGCAGCTACCCCGCGGACGCGACGGACGCGGCGTCCCTGAAAGCCGCCTTCGCGAGACTGCGCCAGGAGCTCGGAGGGGCACCCGAGGTCTGCATCTACAATGCGGGAGCGTACGCGGTGGCGGGGGTGCTGGAGCTCACGCCGGAGCAATTCGAGTCCGCGTGGAGGATTGGCTGCCTGGGAGGCTTCCACACGGCGCGCGAGGTGGTGCCGGGGATGCTGGAGCGAGGGCGGGGCACGCTGCTGTTCACGGGGGCCACGGCGTCGCTGCGAGGCGCCGCGAGGTTCTCGGCGTTCGCGGTGGGCAAGTTCGGCTTGCGCGCACTGGCCCAATCGCTGGCGCGGGAGCTGGGGCCCCAGGGCATCCACGTGGCGCACGTGGTCATCGACGGGATGATCGACACGGCACGGGTGCGGAGCATGTCTCCGGGGCGCGAGGCGTCGACGATGCTGTCGCCGGACGCCATCGCGGAGACCTACTGGCGGTTGCACGGCCAGGACCCGTCCGCGTGGACGCAGGAGTTGGACGTGCGTCCCGCGGCGGAGAAGTTCTGACTCAGGAGCCCGAGCGCTTCGTCATGTCGAAGAGGGCGCGGGCCTGGGGGCCGAGGAAACCGTCGAAGCCATTCGAGCGCTGGGCGATCTCGAAGTACGCATAGGGCCAGGTGCGCGAGCGCCCGTCCTCGAGCTTGAGGGTGACGGAGGCGGCGTGGGTGGCGGTCTGTCGCAGGTGGGTACCGGGCTCGCCCTCGATGTCTGCCTTCATGGGGACACCGGCCTCGCGCATGCGGCGCTGCCACACCTCCACGTCGTCCACGGAGCCGGTGAAGTGGTTCACCTTGCGGCCGAAGGCGAGCAGCCACGCGCCGTACTGGGACTCCTTCTCCAGGGCGAGCAGCGCGGACTCAGCGGGAGGAGGCGGGGCGGAGAACCAGTCGGCGAGCGCCTCGATGGAGTCGGGGGCGGGAGGATCCGCCGGGAGCGAGGCGAGGAGGCGCTGGGCGCCGGGCGAGAGCCTGTCGGCGAGGAGCTCGGAGATGAAGACGCGGGGGAGCCCCTCCGGATGGGACATGTAGATGGCGGAGAGGTGGGTATCGGGGAAGGTGTACTGGCCGGCGGGCTTCCAGCCGAAGCGCTCGAAGACGCGGGAGAAGAGCGCGATGCCGCCGCCGGGCCGGGCCAGAGAGCGGAGCGCGATGTGGTCATTGCGGAAGCTGCCGCCGGAGAGCTGGGCGAAGGTGCGCGCATAGGGCACCTCCGCGGCGTAGCGCTCCCACAGCAAATCCAGGAGTCGGGTGGCGTCAGGGCTCATGGCCCGCAGTCATACCCGGAAGACGGCCCTACTTCCCGCGCCGCTGCGCGAAGAGCCAGGTGCTCACGGCCTCGTCGAGGTACACGGTGTCGGAGAGGTCGTGGCCCAGGCCGGGCAGCTCGGTGTAGCGCACGGAGCGGCTGCCGGCGGCCTTGAGCAGCTCCAGCAGGGCGCGGCTCTCGGCGACGGGCACCACGGTGTCGGCGTCCCCGTGCCACATCCACAGGGGCAGGCCCTTGAGCTTCTCCGTCACCGAGTGGTCCGGGTAGCGCCCGGAGACGGCCACCACCGCGGCGAAGCGCTCGGGGTAGCGCGCGGCGAGCTGCACCACGCCCCGGGCCCCCATGGACTGGCCGGCCAGGTACACCCGATTGCTGTCTCCCCCGTACTCCACCAGGGTGCGCTCCAGCGCCTCGAGCGCGAAGTCCGCCACGTCTCCGCTCCACTCCCGCTCGGGCGGACACTGGGGCAGCACCAGCACGGCCGGGTAGCGCTCGGGGTGGAGCCGGGCCGCCTCCGCCATGCTCTGCGTCCTCGGCCGCTGCCCGTCGGTGCCGCGCGAGGCCGAGCCATGCAGTGCCAGGATGACGGGCCAGGCGCGCGTGCGCTGGTACCCCGGCGGCAGGTACACCGAGTAGAGATACGTCTCGCCGCGGAGGGAGAGGGTCTTCGCCACGAATGTGCCGGGGGCTCCACCTGGGGCCGGGGGCTCTCCCGTCTCCGGCGTACCCGCCAACAACCACGCCACCAGCACCAACGTCACCGAACCCATGGGCCTCCTCGCTTACCCGCACAGGTCCTGTCGCGGGATGGGGAAAGCCCTCAAACTACCCCTCCCTCAGAGGAGGCGGGACGCACTCGGAGCTAAGCAGGGGGCAAGGGTTGCGTTTCCATCACCCGGCGCTTGCATCTGACCGCTGAGGTGGGAAACTGCGGCTGCGCGCGTCCTCGGGGTTCGTCCTTGGAGGGGTTTGCATCCCGAGGACGCGCGCAGTCTTCCGCAACCGGATTCACGCCGCGGTCTGTGCCTTGGAGGGGTGCTCCCGCGGTCGTGGGCCGCGGATGAAACACCTCCGCCCGGCCCGGTATTCGGGGCGCACATACGGCGAAAACATGGGGGAATGCCAGTCAATGGTTCGCGGACCCATGAGCGCCGCTCGACGGCACTCATCAGTCCAGCTGATACCCCTGCCTTGACGCCACCAGCCTACATCATACCGGGCTGTGTGCCTAGTGGATTCTACGGTGGGCTTCCCAAATGCTGAGAAGCCACGTCCCAATCCTGGGAAAACCCGGCTCCGGAAGCGGCCCCTAGCGCCGGCTGGACATCATCTGCCCGAGCAACAGCAGCACGATGGCGCCCACGACGGCGCCGATGAAGCCGCTGGGCCGCAGCACGTGCCAGTTCCCGCCCCAGAGCACCGAGGCGATGAAGCCGCCCATGAACGAGCCGCCGATGCCCAGCAGCGTCGTGGCGATGAGGCCCATCCCCTGCCTGCCGGGCATGACGGCGCGAGCGATCAGACCCACAATCAAACCAAAGACAATCCATCCACAAAGGCCCATCGCGCCCTCCTGAGTCTGCGCTGGGGTGAGGCCCCAGTGTGCATGAAGTACGTGCCGGGGCGAACTTCCATTGCGCCCGAGGGGGGCTCGCGGGGCGCTGTGAAGCCGTTCACAGCTTTGGCGTGAAGCCGTTCGCTCCCCGGGTCCGGCGGACGTGGTCGTCTGGGCGCCTGGAAGTCCAGGGAACGCAGCCATGACAGACCCCCTCATTGGCGAGATCCGCATGTTCGCCGGCAGCTACGAGCCCCGCGGTTGGGCGATGTGCGACGGCCGGCTCCTGTCCATCTCGCGCCACTCCGCCCTCTTCTCCGTCGTGGGGACCGCCTACGGAGGCGATGGGATGACCACCTTCGCGCTGCCGGACCTGCGCGAGCGCGTCCCCCCCTCCACCCACGAGGGCTCTGGACCGAGCTTCATCATCGCGCTCCAGGGAAGCTTCCCCGCCCGGGCGTAGCGGCGCGTGCGGGGCTGGGGTCTCCGGAGTCGAAAGCGTCGGTCCGGTCCGACCATCGGACCAGTTGGGAAGAACTCTCAGGACGGGCCGGCCGCCACCTCGCGCAGGCTGGCCTCCACACCGGCGAGCAATTCCTCCAGCGCGGCATCCGGGATGTTGAGCGCGGGGGCGATGTACACCGTGTCCCCCATGGGGCGCAGGTACAGCCCGCGCCGCCTCGCCGCCTCGTACACGCGCCAGCCGCCCCGAGCCAGGTAGCCGCCACTTCCCAGGTCCACCGCGCCCACCATGCCGAGGGCCCTCGGGCGCACGACTCCGGGAATCGTCGCGGCCATGCGCTCGAAGGCGGCCGTCAGCTTCGGCGCCTTGCGCGCCACCTGCCCGAGCACGTCCTCGTCCCGGTACACCGCGAGCACCTCGCGCGCCACCGCCGCGCCCAGCGGGTTCCCACAATACGAGTGCCCGTAATACAGCGCTCGCGCCGGGCTTCCACCGAAGCCCGAGAAGATGCGCTCGGTGGCCAGCGTGGCGGCGAAGGGCAGCATGCCTCCGGAGAGCGCCTTCGCCAGACACAGCAGGTCCGGCACCACGCCCGCCAGGTCACACGCGAAGCGCGCCCCCGTGCGTCCCATTCCGGTGAAGACCTCGTCGGCGATGAGGAAGGTGTCCACCGCCCGCGTGGCCTCGCGCACGGCCCGGAGGAACTCGGGCGCGTACAGGTGCATGCCCGCCGCGCCCTGAATCACCGGCTCGAGGATGACGGCGGCGATTTCGTCCGGGTGCGCGCGCAGCGTGGCCTCCACCCGCGCGAAGGCATGCTCCCAGCCCCCGGGCTCCGCGGGAGACGGCACGTGCACCACGTCGAAGAGCAGCGGCCCGAAGACGTCGCGGAACACCTCCACCCCGCCCACGCTGGTGGCGCCAATCGTCTCGCCGTGGAAGGCCCCGGAGAGCGTGATGAAACGCGTGCGCTTCGGGCGGCCGTTCTGCGCCCAGTACTGCGCCGCCATCTTGATGGCGACCTCCACCGCCGTGCTCCCGTTGTCCGTGTAGAAGACGCGCGAGAGCCGCTCTCCGGCCGGTACGTCCGCGCGCTCGGCGCCCGGGGCCATGGCCACCAGTTCCTGGGACAGGCGGGCCGCCGGCTCGTGCGTCACTCCCGCGAGCGAGGTGTGTGGGAAGGTCCCGGCCTGCTCGGTGAGCGCGCGCACCAGACGCGGGTGCCGGTGCCCCAGCGTGGACACCCACCACGAGCCATTCGCGTCCAGGTAGCGCGAGCCGTCCGCGTCGTAGAGGTACGGGCCCTCGGCGCGCACCACCACCAGGGGGTCCGTCTTCGCGATGTACTCGTCCATCGCGGTATACGGGTGCCACACGTGCCGCTTGTCCAGCGTGACGATGTCCGCGCGCTCCATCCCGGTCGCTCCTCCCGATGCGCGGCCCTCCCTACCACAGCCCCCACGCCCCTGCCCGCGCCTCGACAATCGCACCGGGCCCGGCATCCCGGCATGGCGCTCCCCTCGCCGGGAGCGCTAGAGAGAGGCCTCGCATGGGCAAGAGATTCAACCGCACCTCCTCCTCCGTCCTGGCGCCCACCGCGCTCCTGTCGATGACCCTCGCCCTCTCCGCCTGCTCGGACAAGCAGGAGAAGGCGCCCACCACGCCCGGCGCGGCCTCCGTCTTCAAGGACTCGCCTTCGCCCGAGTCCCCCCCGGCGCCCGCCCCCGGCATGACGCCTCCGGCCGCGCAGGGGGGCCAGCCGCAAGCCAACGCCGGACGCACCCCGGAGCAGCTCTTCTTCAGCCTCGGCTGCCGGGCCTGCCACGCACCGGGTGCCGCTTTCGCCTCCGTGCTCGCCAACGCGCGCGGCAAGCCGCCGGAGGTGGTCGCCATGTGGATCCTCGATCCCCAGAAGGTCAAACCCGGCACGATGATGCCCAGCTTCTCCGGCCGCCTCACCACGAGCGAGGCGCTCGCGCTCGCCAACTGGCTCAAGGCCGGCCACCCGACGGACGCCGACTCCCCGTAGAACCCTCGCCCCAGGCGCACTCCACGTGAGGGAATTCCCTCCGGGAGCCCATGACGCGCGGGGCCATCTTCACCTCCCGCACACTCGGCCGCCAGGCTGCCAGTGGGGGAGCAGCCGCGTGCGCGGCCGTGACAATTTCATGATGGAGCCGCGTGTAGACCCCATGCGTCCTTTTCACCCCCCCGCGAGGACACATGGTCTACGCCTTCTTCATCTCGCACTGGCTGCTCTGCGTGCTCATGCAGAGCCTCTTCCTGCACCGCTACGCCGCGCACCGCATGTACACCATGGGGCCGCGCACCGAGCGCGCCGTGCACCTGCTCACCTACCTCATCCAGGGCTCCTCGTACCTGTCGCCGCGCGCGTACGCCATCCTGCACCGCCAGCACCACGCGTACTCGGACACCGAGAAGGACCCGCACTCGCCCCACTTCTACAAGGACGTGGTGCGCATGATGCTCTACACCAAGACGCGCTACGAGGCGTACGTCCATGACCGCGAGCAGCCCGAGGCCCGGTTCCTCGGTGGCTACCCCGAGTGGCCCCTCGTGGACCGGACACTCGCCCGGTCGTGGCCGATGACGCTCCTCTGGGTGGGCCTGTACTCGGCCTTCTACGTGGCCTTCGCCACCGCGTGGTGGCAGTTCCTGCTGCTGCCCGTGCACTTCGTCATGGGCCCCGTCCACGGCGCCATCGTCAACTGGTGCGGCCACAAGTACGGCTACCGCAACTTCCCCAGCAGCGACAAGTCGCGCAACACCCTGCCCATGGACCTCCTCACCATGGGCGAGCTCTTCCAGAACAACCACCACCGCTTCTGCATGAGCCCCAACTTCGCCGCGCGCCGCTGGGAGTTGGACCCCACGTGGCAGGTGATGCGCGTGATGGCGAAGCTCGGCCTCATCGAGATCGCCACCCCGCAGCGCGCCGTGTACCCCGACCCGCGCCCCCAGGATGCCGGCGAGCCCACGCACGTGGTCGACGCCCAGACGGCCTAGCGGGCAGGCCCCGATTCCGGCGGATGGGTGGAAGGGCGCGCGGCGGTATACCCGTGCCCCTCCCCTCCTCCTCCGGGAGCCTCATGCGCCGTGTCCTCTGGGCCGCCCTCCTCCTCCTGCTGGGCGGCCCCGCTTGTTCGCTGAAGCCCGTCCCGCCTCCCGCCGCGCCGGGCGATGCGCACGGGAGCCCGGCCCCCGCGACCGCGGAGCCGCCACGCGACGAGTCCGGGCGGAGTGCGGGCAGCTCCCATGGCGCGGGTGGACTGCCGTGCCAGCGCCGGGGCCGCGTGAGCTCCGGCGAGCGCGCCTATGCCTACTGTGTCGCGCAGGTCGCCGGGGCCGAGCTGAAAATCATCGAGCCCCAGGGCACCGCTCCGGGCGAGCCGCTACGGCTGGCCATCTACCTGCACGCGGATGGTGCCCTCGCCCACGATGGCGACAACGCCCCGCGCATCCAGGCTCCGTGGACCGCCAGCCACCGCACGCTCTACGTCTCGGCGCGCGCGCCCAACCGCTGCGGGTGGTGGCTCAAACCCACGGTGACGCGCTGCAACGACGATGAGCGGGATCGGGATGGCGAGGGCGTGAACGCCGGGGTGCTCGCGCGCATCATCGAGGCGCTGCGCTCCGGCTGGAACCTCGACAACGGGCCCATCCTCTACGGAGGCTCCTCCGGAGGCTCGGTCCTCCTCACATCGACCTTCCTCCCCAGGTACGGGGACCGCTACCCCGGGGCCTTCGCCCTCGGCTGCGGCGGGGAGATGCCCTGGACCGGCCGCCTCGAGTGGGACGGCACCAACCCCGAGCTGCGCGGACCCACGAAGCTCTTCTTCACCTACGGCGACCGGGACGATTACCTCGCCGACATCCGGAGCAGCATCGTCTACTACAGCCGGCTCGGCTTCCCCGTCGACGAGAAGGTCGTCCCCGACGCGGGGCACTGCCAGTTCGACCACCTCGGGAGGACCGTGGAAGTCTGGTCGCGGTATGTGGGCGAGGAGTAGTCCCTCGGGGGTCCGCCCGCCCGGCCCCCCGCTCCCGGTGGGTTGAGCGGCAAGGTTCCAGGAGCCGCGTTAAGAAGCTTTCCCGTGGCCGCCCACCTCCGCCTCCGTATCCTCGAGTCCATCACCGACGTTCCCGCCTCCGACTGGGACGCCCTCGTCGGACCCGATGCCCCTCCCTTCAGCCGCCATGCGTGGCTGTCCGCCATGGAGGAGAGTGGCAGCGCCCGCCTGGAGACGGGCTGGGAGCCCCAGCACCTGACCCTCTGGCGCGGCAAACAGCTCGTCGCCGCCTCGCCCGCCTACCGCAAGCACCACAGCATGGGCGAGTACATCTACGACTTCGCCTGGGCCGGTGCCGCCGAGCGCCTCGGCATCGAGTACTACCCCAAGCTCGTCGTCGGCGCCCCGCTCTCCCCCGCCACCAGCCCCCGCTTCCTCATCGCCCCCGGTGAGGACGTCGCCGCCCTCCGGCTCGCGCTCATCCAGGCCGCCGTCGAGAGCGCCCGCGAGAGCGGCTGCTCCTCCGTGCACTTCCTCTACCCCCGCGAGGACGAGGCGGATCTCCTCGAGGAGCAGGGGCTGGCGCGCCGCATCACCCTGCAGTTCCACTGGAAGAACCCGGGCTATCGCGCCTACGACGACTACCTGGCCCGCTTCGACTCCAAGCGCCGCTCGCAAATCAAGCGCGAGCGCGGGGCCGCCGCCAACCAGGGCATCACCCTCCGCACCGTGCGCGGCCAGGAGCTCGGCGTCGAGCACGCCAGGCGCGCCTTCCGCTTCTACGAGGCCACCTGCGAGGGCCGCGGGCCCTGGGGCCAGGTGCAGCTCACCGAGGACTTCTTCGTGCGCGCCTTCCGCTCGCTGCCGGAGATGGTGGAGCTCGTCCAGGCCGAGCGCGAGGGCAAGGTCATCGCCGGGGCCTTCAACCTCGCCACGCCCGAGCGCCTCTACGGCCGCTACTGGGGGTGCTTCGAGGAGCACCCCTTCCTGCACTTCCACGTGTGCCTGTACCACTCGGTGGACGAGTGCATCCAGGCGGGGCGCAAGGTGTTCGAGCCCGGCGCGGGCGGCGAGCACAAGGTCTCCCGCGGCTTCGAGCCCACGGCGGTGCACAGCGCGCACCTGCTCTTCGACCCGACGCTCGACAAGGCGGTGCGCGACTTCCTGCGCCGCGAGCACGCCCACCTGCGTCCCGCCATCGAGCAGGCCGAGCAACTCGCCGGCCTCAAGCCCTGGCCCCTCCAGGGCCGCGCCACCGGTTAGTAGCGCACGTCCAGGCTCGGCAGCAGCAGCCGGCCCTCGCCCTGGGCCTGCAACGACTGCCCCAGGTCCAGGTGCACCACCGCGTGGCCGCGCTCGGCGAGGTACGCCACGGGCGACTCGAAGCGCAGCGGCGCCACCCGCGTGTCGATGACTCCGTCGCCCGAGGCCCCCTCGTAGCCGCCGAAGTCGTCGAACTCCACCTCCACCTTCACCCGGTCCACGCCCTCGGGCACCACGAAGAGCCCGAGCAGGTACGCCTGCTCCGTCTGCGTGAGGTCCATCGCGAAGCGCGACTTGAGGCGCACCGGCAGGCTCTGTCCGTCCACCGTGGTGACGGAGACGCGCCGCACCTGCACCAGCGCCGACGCGTAGCCCGGGTTGTTCACCCCCTTCAGGCGCAGCTCGAAGCGTTGGCCCTGCACCTCCTCGGGGAAGTCAGGGCGGGGACCCGGCACCTCGCGCATCCGCGACTCCCCACCGCAGCCCCCCATCACCAGCGCGGCCGCTCCCAACACCGACAGCATCAGCTTCTTCATGGCGTGTGTTCTCCTGGAAGGTGTGTGAAGGAAACGGCGCTACTCGTGGCCCGGCTCCGTCGGGTCCGCGGCGATGCTCGAGGCGTGCGCCGGCGTGGCCCGCCCCGCGTCGAAGCCCCCGGGCAGCGCCCCACGCGCCCCCGCCTCGTTGTGCCGCCGCAGCTCCGCCGTCAGCCGCTCCAGGCCCTCGCCTCCCGCGTTGCCTCGCAGCGAGCGCAGCGCCTCGTCGAGCGTCCGGCCCCGCTTCGCGCTCGCCCCGAAGAGGCGCTCGTTGCACGTGGTCACCAGCGCCTCGCGCGCGAGCTCGAAACGCCGCGCCTCCTCCTCGCTCCTCACCCCTCCATCGCGGTCCAGGCCGGGGCTCGCCCACAACAGCCCCAGCGCCTGCTCCAGCCCGTCCACCCGCGCCACGCCCAGGTCGATCCGCCCCAGCGCCAGGCACTGCTCCAGCGCCCCCTCGTGCACCTTGAAGAAGCCCGCGTTGCGCGAGGCGCTCCGGGCCCCGTCGCTCGGCGTCTCCACGCAGTACGGGTCGTCCGGCGGACACGCCATCTCGCAGTCGTCGAAGGGCGTGCAGCAGGTGACGCGCGCGGCGCACTGCGTCTCGCCCAGGTCCCACTTCACCTGGAGCGCGCTGTCGAAGCTGTCATCCGACTTCCCATCACTGGCCGCCAGCGCCTGGCACTCCTCCACCGAATTCAGCTTCAGCTCGAAGCTCGCATCCCGCGTCCCCCCCACCTCCACCGCCATCGGCGCGGGGAACGGGTTGCCAAAGCCGTAGCGCCCCAGCAGCGGGTCCTCCACCACGTTGGCCACCGACCTGGCCGAGGGGTGGACATTGCGCAGCCGGTAGGTGAAGCGCAGCGTGGCGGGGAACTTCGTCACCTTGGGCCCCTCGCCCGGCTTGCCCTGGCCCTCGCCCTTCACCTGCACGCGCTTTTCACAGGTGAACTCGTGGGCTCCCGCAGCACCCGCCACCCCCAGCACCGCGGCCATGGCCGCCGCCTTCCATCCCCTCTGCATGTCGCTCCTCCATCTGTGGACCCGAGCGCCCTGGCTGCTCGTCGCTCCGTTCCCCCTTCACGACCCATACCGGGCGCCGGACCACCCACTTCGTCCACCGCATGCCGCTTCGTGGGTACAACGTGCGACAGGGATGCTCGCCTGCCTGCTCGGGGGTGTGGAACGGCGCGCCATGGAGTGGGAAGGCGGTTGCCCACCCTGGGAGCGGACAGTTCCATGCGATGGAAAGTGAATCGCGGGGAAACAACTCGTAGAGTCTCCCCGCTATGAAAGCGCCTGAGACGGATGAGGCCTTCTGCCAGTGGTACGAGGACTGCTGGGCGGATCGTGACGAGGTGGAGTACCCCAAGCTGTTCGGGGCCATCAGCGAAGAGGTCTACACGCTGGAGCAGACCGGTGCGTTGGAGGCCTGGCTCGAGAGCGACCTGGCCGAGGTGAAGGAGTTGGATCCGAACTGGGCGGGCATGGGCGTGCGCGTGGCGCCGCCGAGCCCCGAGTACCCCTACTGGACATACGTGACGAGCGGACTGTCCAACCCGATTACCCTCGCCCCGGGGGAGGAGGTCGACGCCAACAAGCCCAGCGGCCTGGGCTACGAGATGGTCATCCACACGCCCGAGGAGGCGCAGTGGCCGGTGCTCCGGCTGCTGGACATGATGGCGTACAACCTGGTGTGCATGCGCGCCTTCGCCATGGGGCACCGCTACCCGGTGGAGGGCACGCTGACGGGCGGGGAGACGAAGCTCAACGGCTTCATCTTCGTGACCGATCCCTCGCGCCCCACCCACTTCCAGCTCGAGTCGGGCCGGGTGGAGCTGCTCACGCTGGTGGGCGTGACGAAGAACGAGATGGCCTTCTCGCGCTCCAACGGCATGGATCGGCTGCTGAAGAAGCTCGTCGACGCGGGCCACGGCTACATCACCCGCCCGGAGCGCGAGCAGGTGCAGCTGTAGTCTCCAACCCCTTCCCCTCCCGTAGCTCGGGAGGGCGGCTCCCCTCTCCCCACGCGGGAGGGGGGAGTCCCACTACCCCATGCGGCCGTACATGCCGCCGCGGATGTCCACGCCCAGGCCCCACTCACGGCCGGCGAGGTCCACGTGGGGCCCGAGCGGCAGCGAGTGATGCGACCACGAGCGCCCGCCGTCCTCGCTCACGTGGAGCACCGGCTCGGGGCCCTTGGAGGGATCCGCGCCGCGGGTGAGCAGGCGCAGCACGCCGTCGGAGGCCACGAGGCGCAGCGGCTCACGGCCCGCGGGCAGCGGCTCGAGCCAGCGCACCTCGGTGCCCTGACGCTCGCCCACCCGGGCCTGGCCCTGCACCACGGCGGCCACGAAGGCCCCGTCCACGTCCACCACGCGCGAGGCCCCCACGTCCACCTGGCTCCACGTGGCGCCCCCGTCGCGGCTCACGGAGAGCCCCTGGCCCAGCAGGGCCACGCCGCCCTCCACGCGCCGCAGCCGCTCGGTGTGCGGGTTGCGCTCGCCCTCGAGCTCCAGCTCCATCCACGTGGCGCCCCCGTCCGCGGTGCGCCCGAGGAACCAGGCGCCGAGCACCCAGACCTCCTGGTCGTTCACGGCCAGCACCTGGCCGAGGCTCGGCGCGCCCACGGGTCCTCGCGGCTGCCACTCGCGGCCGCCGTCCGTGGACACCAGCAGGTGGTAGTCCGAGCCCGAGCCCGACGGCTTGAGCGAGGCGCCGATGGCCACGCCCACCGCCCCGTTGCAGTCCAGGGCCTGAATCCACCCCGGGCCTTCCCAGACCTTCGTCACGGAGCCGGCGGCGGCGCGGTACACCTGGGCCCGGCGCGCCTTCATCTTCTCCAGGAGGGCCCCGGCGGGCGGCTCGGACAGCGCGCCGATGAGCCCGAAGCCCTCACGGCTCGCGGCCACCGCTCCGACCTTCAACCCCTCGGACAGCTCTCCCAGCCTCTCCCAGTCTTTCTCCGGCACGCGTCAACCTCGGATGTCGAATGCGGGGGCGAACATGCCAGCCCGCCCGCTACCAGGGAAGCGAGAGGTGGGGCATCTTGATGAGCGGCGGGAACTTCGGCTTGAGATCGTTCCAGAGGTCCTTGAGCGACTCCTTGGCCATGTTCGGAATGTCCGAGGGCCGCATCTTCGCCAGGGCGACGGCCACCTGCCGCAGGCCGTCCTTGGTGAACAGGTCCTTGAGGTCCGGCGTGGTGCCGATCTTCATCAGGTCCTGCACCGGCAGCTTGTAGAGGCCCGACTGCACGTAGGCGTCCGGGTGCGAGTCGTAGGCGAACTTCTTGAAGGCCTCGGGGTCGCGCTCGAGCTGGGCGAAGCCCACCGGATCCTCCATGCGCCTGGTCTCGATGGACTCCTGGAGGGCCTTGAGGGTGCGGTCGCGCCACTCGAGGCCGACGGGGCTCAGGTCCTTGGGTCCGAGGCTGGAGAAGCGGTCGCAGTACTTCTGGCCGTAGTCCAGGTAGTACGAGGGCGGGGTCATCCCCGGGTTGCGGCGCACGAAGTCGTCGTAGCGCTTGCGGTAGTAGTCCCGGGTGCCGGTGGGAATCTCGGCGGGGAGGTTCTTGGCCGCGTTGCTGCGGCCCGGCGTGACGGCCTTCGCGGTGGCGCGGGTGGTGGTCTCGAAGGCATCCGCCGAGCGCGCCGGAGCCCCGGGCGACGAGGTGGCCGGCGAGCGGACCGTGTTCTTCGGCGCGGGCGCGATGGCCGGCTTGGACTCGGTCTGGGGGCGGGCGGGGGGAGTGCCCGGGCGGTCGATCCTCATGGTGGTGTTCCTCGAGATGCGCCCCGGCTGCGCGGACCACGGGCAGGCCGGGGGACAGGGGGGATTATCGCGAGGTCCGTCCGAAAGTTTCCACCCCAATGCGGAAAATACCGGGAGTGCGGAGAAACCGTGTGCGGCCACTGTCCCCCGAGGAGGGCAGCCGTTCACCGGGAGTGATTCGTGGCTCCCCGCCTACCGGGCGGCCCTTCGTCCCAGGACGTGGGGAGCTGTCCGCCCGGGCGGGTTGAGACCCCCGGGTGCCCGCCCCAGCTTTCGGCGGCGCGGGAATTCCGCGCAATCACGGGAGGTGGACGGAATGGCGGCGATCGATTTCAACCGGATGATCGAGCGGCTCAATGATCTCATCGCGCTCGACTACGACGCGGTGGGGGCCTACGAGGCGGCCATCAACCGCATCGACGTGGAGTCGCTGCGCATGAGCCTGCGGGGCTTCCAGCAGGACCATGAGCGGCACATCCGGGACCTGTCCGGGGTGGTGACGCGGCTGGGCGGCACGCCGCGCACGAAGCCGGATGCCAAGGGCTTCATCCTCAAGGGCTTCACGGCGGTGACGGCGATGATGGGCAACGAGGCCGCGCTGCAGGCGATGCGGGGCAACGAGACGCTCACCAACCGCACCTACCGCATGGCGCTGGACGAGGACTGGAGCGACGAGGCCCGCGTCATCATCCAGCGCAACTTCGAGGACGAGCAGCGGCACCTGGCCTTCATCGAGACCGCCCTGCGCAACCGCATCTGGGAGCAGGGCCCGACGGTGCAGCAGTAGGCCGCTCGGGGGCTCGAGGACCGGGGCGGCCGGGGGAGGACACCTGGCCGCCCGGGGGCCCGGCCTCGGGGAAGGCAGCGGGAGCGGGACGGCTGCCCGCTTCCCCACGTGTTCCCTCTTCTGTGGGAGGGCGGGGATGCACCCGCCCCACGGGGAGGGAGTCATGCAAGAGAGCGAATACCCCGCGCGCTGGTGGCACGCGCTGGAGGACGGGCGCATCCAGTGCGACCTGTGTCCTCGCGACTGCAAGCTGCACGAGGGCCAGCGGGGCATGTGCTTCGTGCGGCAGCGCACGGGGGACCGGATGGTGCTCGGGACGTATGGGCGCTCGTCGGGGTTCTGCGTGGACCCCATCGAGAAGAAGCCGCTGGTGCACTTCCATCCGGGCAGCAGCGTGCTGTCGTTCGGGACGGCGGGGTGCAACCTGGCGTGCCGCTTCTGCCAGAACTGGGACATCTCCAAGTCGCGCGAGATGGATCGGCTCACCGACGAGGCCACGCCCGAGGCGATTGCGCGGGCGGCGGAGGCGTACGGGTGCCGGAGCGTGGCCTTCACGTACAACGATCCGGTCATCTTCGCCGAGTACGCGATGGACGTGGCGGACGCGTGCCATGCGCGAGGCATCCAGACAGTGGCGGTGACGGCGGGCTACATGCATGCCGAGCCGCGCCGCGACTTCTACGCGAAGATGGACGCGGCGAACGTGGACCTGAAGGCCTTCACCGAGGACTTCTACTTCCAGCTCACGGCGGCGCACCTGAAGCCCGTGCTGGAGACGCTCGAGTACCTCCACCATGAGACGAAGGTGTGGCTGGAGATAACGACGCTGCTGATTCCGGGGAAGAACGACTCGGATGAGGAAGTGGGAGCGATGAGCGAGTGGCTGCTGAAGCACCTGGGGCCGGACGTGCCGCTGCACTTCACGGCGTTCCATCCGGACTACAAGCTGCGGGACCTTCCGCCGACGCCACCGGCCACGCTGCGAAGGGCGAGGGACCTCGCGCGCAAGGCGGGGCTGCGGTACGTGTACACGGGCAACACGCACGACCCCACGGGGGAGACGACGCCGTGCCCGGACTGTGGCAAGGCGCTCATCGTGAGGGACTGGCACGCCATCCTGGAGTACCGGCTCACGAAGGAGGGCGCGTGTCCGGACTGCGGAGCGAAGGTACCGGGCCACTTCGATGCGGAGCCGGGAGACTTCGGCCGGCGCCGGGTGCCCGTGGCGGTGATGTGACCCATCACCCCTCGCCCTCCGGGAAAGAAACGGGGTGAGGGTAGCGAGGACCCCGGGTTGCACGGACAGGCGCGACGGCCGAGGAGGCACACGGTAACGTCCGCGCGAATGCGTCCTCTCATCCGTATCCTGCTGCTCGCCGCGGGTTGCTCGGTGATGCTGGCCACCACGCTCGCCCGTCCCGACGGTCCCTACTCCACCCACCCCGTGCAGCTCCCCGCCGGAGGAGCCGAGACCTTGGAGCTCTCCGTGATGGGCAGCGGGGGCCCGCCCTTCGCATCCACCTCGTACGTCCGCACGCTGTCGCGCGCCGGCCGGCTCGTGGGAATCATCTCCCCCACCCCGCCGCCAGCCGAGGCGCTCACCACGCTCGCGCCCAGTGCTTCGTATGTCGTGGGCGAGCAACTGGAAGGGCTCGGCACGGTGGCCTTCGTGCTCTTCGCTCCGCATGAGGAGTTCTTCGACAAGGACAAGGGCCAACCGCCGCTCCTGCCCGAGCCCGGGACGGCCTACCTCACGCTGTACGCGCCGGATGGGCCGATGGACGCGGAGCTCTCCTTCGCCCTGGGCACCATGCAGTTCCGGTGCAACTGCCGCGTCGAGGTCAAGGCCACCCGCGTGAACCGCTGGCATCCGCGAGCGGAGCAGGAAGGCACGGATGGCGGCAGCGGCCCCTGAGACGCCGGACCCGCGTCCCGCGCTCTTCACGCGAGCGTTGCCAGTAGCCGCCATGGTGCTGGTGGCGCTCAACGACCACGTGCTCAAGGGAGCGGGGCTGTTGCCGGGGTGGCTCACCGGGAAGCTGTCCGACTTCGCGGGCCTCTACTTCGCGCCGCTGCTCGTCGCGGAGCTGTGGATGTTCGCGCGGCCGAGTCCCATGGCCCGTGTCCCGGTGCGCCGGGTGGCGTGGGCCGCGTTGGGCTTCGGCGTGCTCTTCACCGCCATCAAGACCTCCGCCCCGGCCGATGCGCTGTACGAGGCCGCGCTCTCCGCCCTGCTGCGGCGTCCGGCGAGCAACACCGTGGACCCGACGGACCTCGCCGCGCTGGGGATGCTGGCCGTGGCCGTGTGGGATGCCCGACGTCTGATGCGGCGCGGCAGGCTCGCGCGACACGCGTAGCCGAGCGAAGCGCGCACGGGCCGGTTAGGCATAGGCGCTGTGCTGGACTCCGACGCCTCACCCGTCCGTCTCGCCCTGGTCGCCGAGGACCCGCTCGCCCGGGGTGCGCTCTCCCGAGCCCTCTCGGAGCAGGGGGGCGGCCTCGTCGTCATCGCGTCCGGCACGCTCGCGGAGGTGGAGTCCTCGCGCTCCGACGCGGCTCCCGACGCCGTGCTGTGGGACGTGGGCCTGCACCCGGCCGAGCCCGGTGGGCGGATGGATGCACCGGACCTCGGTGCTCCCGTGCTCGCGCTCGTGCCCGATGAGTCCGCGGGAGAGGGCGCGCTCTCGGCGGGCGCGCGGGGACTGCTCTTCCGGGACGTGGCGCCCGCGACCCTGCTCGCCGCGCTCCGGGCCGTGGCGCGAGGCCTGAGCGTGTTCGACCCGGCCCTCTCCGCCCTGCGCACCCCCGCGCGCGCCTCATCGTCCACCGCAGCGCCCGAGGGCCTGACGCCCCGTGAGCGCGAGGTGCTCGCACTGCTCGCCGAGGGCCTGTCCAACAAGGCCATCGCCGAGCGGCTCGACATCAGCGAGCACACCGCGAAGTTCCACGTGAACGCGGTGCTGGCCAAGCTGGGCGTGCAGCGGCGGACGGAGGCGGTGGTGCGGGCCGCGCGCCTGGGGCTCGTGACGCTCTGACCCGGATGGGGAGGCCCCCTCCCCATTCGGGCAGGTCGCGAGCCATCCATCTCGCCGATGTGCGGCGCGAGCGGGCCCTTTAGTTTTTGGAGCGAAAGGAAACGCTCCATGTCCGCCGATCTCGCCGCCTTCTCCCAGTCCCTCGCCTCCATCGTCGAGCGCATCGCCCCGAGCATCGTCCGGGTCGAGGCCCGCCGCCGTCACGGTGCCACTGGCATCGTCTGGGATGCCGAGGGCCACATCGTCACCACGCACCACGCCATCGAGCACGAGGGCTCCATCACGGTGGGCCTCGCCGATGGCCGCACCGCCTCGGCCGAGCTCATCGGGAGGGACCCGTCCACGGACCTCGCGCTGCTCAAGGCGGACCTGCCCGGCCTCACGCCGCTGGCGCCCGCGCCCCTCGAGGGCCTCGCGGTGGGCCACCTCGTGCTCGCCATCGGCCGGCCCGGACGCACCGCGCGCGCCACGCTCGGCATCGTCAGCGCGTTCGGCGAGAGCTGGCGCACCTTCGCCGGAGGCCGCATCGACCGCTATCTCGAGACGGACGCGGACCTGCCGCCCGGCTTCTCCGGCGGGGCGCTCGTGGACGCGCAGGGCCGGTTCCTCGGCCTGCTCACGGCGGCCCTGTCGCGCACCGCCGCCGTCGTCATTCCCGGGGAGACGCTCGGCCGGGTGACGCAGGCGTTGCGGCAGCACGGGGGCATCCGCCGGGGCTACCTCGGCGTGGGAGCGCATCCGGTGCGCCTGCCGCAGAGCCTCCACGCGCGCGCGGGCAGCGAGGCGGGCCTCATCTTCCTCACCATCGAGCCCGAGGGCCCCGCGGACAAGGCCGGGCTGATGATTGGCGACGTGCTGGTGAGCCTCGGGGGCCAGCCGCTGCACAGCATCGAGGAGCTGCTGGGCTACCTCGGCGACGAGAAGGTGGGGACGCAGGTGCAGGCGAAGGTGCTGCGCGCGGGCGAGGTGCGCGAGGTGCCCATCACCATTGGGAGGCGGTCTTGATTCTGCAACAGTTCTCCGACGAGCTCGAGTCGCTCGTCTCCAAGGCGGCGCCCGCGGTGGTGGCGGTGCAGCACGCGCGAGGCCATGGCACGGGCCTCTTCCTCACGCCGGACGGTTACGTGCTGACCAACCGGCACGTGGTGCGCAGCCGGGGCCGGCTCACGCTCGAGCTGCACGATGGGAGCGAGGTGCGCGGCGAGCTGGTGGGCGCGGACCAGCCCACGGACCTGGCGGTGGTGCGCGCCGAGGGGCCCACGACGTTCCCCACGCTGCCGCTGGCGGATCCGCATGACGTGCGCGTGGGGCAGTTGGTGATGGCCATTGGCAATCCCTTCCGGCTGGAGCAGTCGGTGTCGATGGGCGTGGTGAGCGCCATCAACCGCACGCTGCCGCTGCCGGACGGGGTGATTCTCGAGGGCCTGTTGCAGACGGACGCGGCCATCAACCCGGGCAACTCGGGCGGGCCGCTGCTCAACATGCACGGGCAGGTGGTGGGCATCAACACGCTGGTGCTGCCGTACGCGCAGGGCATCGGCTTCGCGGTGAGCGCCACCACGGCGGCCTGGGTGGCCAGCCTGCTCATCCAGCGCGGCAAGGTGGAGCGGCGCTTCCTCGGCATCGCCGCCACGGCCGTCAACCTCCCGGCGCAGCGGGCCCAGGAGGCGGGCCAGCCGCGCGCGGTGCGCATCATGAAGGTGGGCGAGGGCACGCCCGCGGCCGACGCGGGACTCGAGGCGGAGGACCTGTTGCTCGGCATCGACGAGCGGCCCGTCACCAGCGTGGACGACGTGCAGCGACTGCTGGCGCTCGCCACCGAGCCCGAGGTGCGTCTGGAGGTGTTGCGCAAGGGCCGGCGCCGCACCGTGCGGGCCCGCACCGCCTCTCGCGAACAGAGCAAGGCGGCGTAGGTCGCCACGCGGCCCCGGTGGTGATACCCGCAGGCCGCGTCCGCGGTCATCCGGGTCGCCGCCGCCGAGGGCGTCACCGTCACCCGCACGCCGGACTCGCTCGTCCGGGGCCCCGGCGTTCCGGCCTCATCCCCGGAATCCCAGATAAGCTGTCCAGCAGCGGAATCTCTTGGAGGAGCGAGTACCCCTTTTTCTCACCTAGAGTGGAAATGGCTTCCGCTTCTGGTGTATCCCTGCGGCCTCACGTGGAGGAGCGCCCCGGCTGATCGCGCGCCGCCCTCCCGGAGGCCCCTGCCACGGAACCGCCCCCGGTGTCTGTGAACGGCTTCACACGCTCCACGTGAGTCCCTTCACATCCTCCGAGGGGCTCCTGGGGCTATGACTGCTCTTGGGATCAGGGACGGAATTTCCTGTTGGACCCGAACGCACCCATGTGCGTGCGAAGTGCCGTCGGTGCGAGGTGGTCGCTGGCCATGTCCTGAGGGGGGATGGTCGCCCACCGCGCACGGCACGGAAGGGCCACGCTGGGGGGTGTGGCGCTTCACCACCGGGTCCGGGAGTCGTCGTCCCAGGTTCCAAGGGCGCGGGGGCCGAGCTGGGGGGCTCGGCCTCCACCCATGTTTTCCGGGAGTCGAGACCGCGCTGGGGGGCGCGGACTCCTCCCCACCGTCGTCTGCGGGAGCTCCCGTCAGTCCACGTCGCGGCGCAGGCGCTCGAGGTCCAGGAGGGTGATCTGCCCGCCCTCGGACGAGAGCAGGCCCTCGCGCTTGTAGAAGCTCAGCCACTTGTTGGCGCTCTCGCGCGTCACCCCGCAGAGGTTGGCCAGCTCCGCCTGGGTGAGCTTGCGGATGACGACACCTCCGCCCTCGGCCGCGGGCTGTCCCTGCGTGCGGGCCAGGTCCAGCAGCACCCGCGCCAGCCGCGCGCGCGCATCCAGGAAGGCCGAGTCGTGCACCAGCTGCGTCACCCGCCGCACCATGCGGCTGAGCACCGCCAGGAGGCCCATGGCCACCTGCGGGCGCTCGCCGAGGAAGCGCCGGAAGTCCTCCTGGTGCAGGCTCAGCAGGTGCGTCTCGTCGCGCGCCACCGCGTCCGTCGAGCGCGGCTCCCCATCCAGCAGCGCCAGCTCGCCGAAGGCATCGCCCCGGGCCAGCAGCGCGAGGATGACCTCCTTGCCCTCCGAGGAGCTCAGGCGGATGGCCACCTCGCCCTGGCGCACGATGAAGAGCGCCGTGCCCACGTCCCCCTGGTGGAAGATGACCTCGCCCTTGCTGTAACGCCGCTGCTGGAGCAACCTCGACAGGTTCTCCAGATCCTCGTTCCCGAGGTGCTCGAACATGGGAATTTGAGCCAGCAGCTTCGCGTACGACATGCGGGCACCTCGGCCGTCCGGGACGGGAGAAGCAGGCGAATGCCGGAAGTCTCCCCCCCAATGGGCCCGGGTCCAAAGGTTATTCGGCTTCACTCCCGGTCCAAGTGTCCCCTCGCCTGCACACCGCCCATGTCCCGTCCCCCGGCGGGTGCGTACATTGACCGGGCCATCCGCTTGCGAAATGATGGTTGGCTGTCGTAACGCCGAACCCCGTACGCGTGGATGCCACGGCGGCGTTCCTCGAAGCCCGACGAGCGCATGACCGCAGAGGCCACCTCCACTCCCACGATGCCCCGCCCCCAGTGCCCACGTTGTGGGACGGTGGTGCCGCTCGTGGGTCCGGGCGTCCAGGTCATCCGGTGCGCGGGTTGTGGAGCCGCCCTGCAGGTGAGCGCGCGGCCCGTGGAGCAGCCGAGGACGCCCTCCGCGCCCCCCATTGCCGATGGGCCCATCGCGCGTCCCCGGCGCCGGCCCATGGTGGAGCTCTCCACCCCCAAGCCGCGCCCCGAGCCCGCCTCCCCGCCCGTCACCTTCACGGTGGAGCTCTCGCAGACGGACATCGAGACGGGGGGCCTGGACGGGGAGCCCGTGCCCCCTCCCCCCGCTCCGGTGCCCACCGCCCCCGCGGCGGCTCCGGCGGCGGTCCCCGGCATCATCGACACGCCCTGGTACGCCGAGGACATCGAGCGGCTGCCGGAGGCGAGCATGAGCCTGGCGCAGCTCACGCTGGAGGACCTCGCTTCCCTGCCTCCCCTGCCGCTGCGGCCCGACCTGCCCCCGGGCTCGCGGACCGGGACGGCGCCGGCTCGCCCGCCTGGTGGGCCTCCGTCGCATTTGCAGGGGAAATGACAGCAATCCAGCAGGCTGGTGCTCTGACGGCCGAGCCCGCAACCCCATGAAGCCCGGCACGGGTCGCTGGGGTACAATGCCCCACGCGCGGGGTCCGGCGACGGCACGCATCGAGGAGGGAGTGGAGGAAGCGCGATGAGGAACGCAACCAGCATGGAGCCCCTGACGGGCTCCTCGGCGGACCTTCAGGCGGCGCGACAGGGCTGCATCGAGCTGGGGCGTCAGGCCGAGGGCATCGCCGAGTGGGTCGTCCCCCTGCTGCGCCAGGCGAGCCAGGAGCTCGGCCGTCTGGAGTCGCAGCGCGACGAGCTGCGCAAGACGGGCGCCCGCGAGGCCCAGCAGTCCGTGCTGCCCCAGCTGCTCGAGCGCATCGACGAGCAGGGCCAGCACGTCAAGCGCCTGGAGCGCGCCAGCCGCGGCCTCCGGGAGCTCAGCTCCGCGCTCGGGACGTTGGGCGAGCAGTTCCAGAACGGGCTCGCGCGCCACGACGAGGAGCGGCGCGAGCTGGAGGCCATCGCCCGCGAAGAGAAGCGCATGTGGCTCCACGAGCTCCACACCCTGCGCGAGCAGGTGCGCGCCCAGGGTGGCCAGGGCCAGGCCACGGGCCCCTCGCCCGCGCAGCAGGAGGAGCTGAAGCGGCTGCGCGCCGGGAACGAGGTCCTCCCGAAGCTGCGCGCCGAGCGGGACAGGCTCGCCAATCGCACGGCCGAGCTCGAGAAGCAGCTCGCCACGAAGGAGCAGACGCTCGAGGCCAAGGAGCAGACCATCGAGGATCTGCGCCGGATGATCGTCCTGCTCACGGGCGACAAGTCCGACTCCGCCCCGTCCTCGCCCACCGCGCCCAAGCCCCTGCCGGCGCCCATCAGCGTCGTCCCGGTCACCACGCCCCGGGTGGCCCCGCCTCCGCCCCCGCCACCCGCCGCGGTGACGCCGCCCGTCCGGCCGGCCCAGAAGCCGCCGGAGACGATGTTCGGCAGCAGCACCATGCAGATCGCCAACAGCCTGCTGGAGACGCTGGGCCCGAGCACCCCGGCCGACCCGCCTCCCGTGACTCCGGCCTCCGTGCCTCCCGTCACACCCGCGCGCAAGGTGCCCAGCGTGGATGTCATCCTCGGCCCGCTCGACGAGCTGGAGCCGCCGCCGCCGTCGCTGCCTCCGCCCGTGCCCTTCGCGCCGCCCGTGCCGGTGGCGTCTCCCTCCTCGGCGGCCAAGGCCCCCCCCATGCCCAAGGCGAGCACGCGCGTGGCGCCCTCGGGGCCCGCGCTGACCCCCGCGCCCCTCCCCATCGCCGTGCCGCCCCGGCCGCCTCCTGCCGCCGAGCGCTCCGGCACCCTCGTCATCAGCGAGGACATGTTCAACGAGATGCTCGTCGACGCGCATCCCCCCGGCGGGCCCGGTAAGAAATGAGCAAGCCGTCCGGGGACTCACTGCCGGCCCGCTTCGGCCGCTACGTGCTGCTCAGCCACCTGGGCCGCGGCGGCATGGCGGACATCTACCGGGGCATCGCCCTGGGCGCCAACGGCTTCGCCAAGCCCGTCGTCGTCAAGCGCGTGCTGCCCGAGGCCACCCAGCAGGAAGCGGCGGTGAAGATGTTCATCGAGGAGGCGCGGCTGTCGGCGCTCCTCCAGCACATGAACATCGCGCAGATTTTCGACTTCGGAGAGCACCGCGGCGAGTACTTCATCGCCATGGAGTTCATCCATGGGCGCGACCTGCACGACATGATGCGGCGCGTGTCGGCGAAGGGACAGGGCGTCCCCGTGCACATCGCCTGCTACATCGCCATGGAGGTGCTCAAGGGATTGGACTACGCGCACCGGGCCCGCTCGGCGCTGGGCGAGCCGCTCCACCTGGTGCACCGCGACGTCAACCCCACCAACATCATCCTCTCCTTCGAGGGAGAGGTGAAGCTGCTGGACTTCGGCGTGGCGCTGGTGGGCAGCGACGACAACGGCAACAACGTGCGCGGCAAGCCGGGCTACATCCCCCCGGAGCAGCTCACCCGGAAGAAGGCGGACGGGCGCGGCGACATCTTCGCGCTCGGCATCACCCTGTACGAGCTGCTGGCGCGCAAGCACGCCTTCAAGGCGGGCACGATGATGGACATCCTCAAGCAGACGGTGGCGCTGAGGGCCAAACCGCTGCGGCTGCAGGATGCCGCCCCCTTCCTGCCCGAGCCGCTGTGCACCGTCGTCAACCGCTGCGTCGTCGCCAACCCGGACGAGCGCTTCCAGTCGGCCGCCGAGGTGCTCGACGCGCTCGACGAGTTCCTCCTGGCCGCCGGCCTGCGCGTGTCCCAGCGCGACCTCGCCGCGCTCATGGCCTCGTACTACGAGCCCGAGGTGCGCACCCCGCCCGTGCAGCCTCCCATCCCCGACGGGCTGCTCGCCCAGGAGCCGCCCGCCCCCCAGGCCGTGGCCCCCACCTACACCGTGCGCGAGCCCGGTGGCGGCCTCTTCCTCATGAAGCTGGGCGAGGAGGACGTGCAGCTGCTCTTCGCCTCCGGGAAGCTGTCGCCCGAGGCCCAGGTGTCCCAGTCCGGCGGGCCCTTCCTGCCGCCCTCGGCCTTTCCCCGCCTGAGCGCCGCGGCGGCCTCGGCCCGCGAGCAGCTCGAGGCCCGGCGCGCCACCGCCCGCCCCCCGCGCTTCGCCGGGGACCTGGCCCGCGTGCCTCCCGTGCGCATCATGGCCCGGCTGATGCTCTCGCGCGCCACCGGCCGGCTCCACTTCGAGCACAACCGCACCCACAAGGAGCTCTTCCTCAAGGCGGGTCAAATCATCGCCGTGCGCTCGAGCCTCGCCGCGGACCGCTTCGGCCCCTTCCTGCTCAACACCGGCAAGCTGAGCCAGGAGCAATGGCAGCGCGCGGTGGAGAACACGCGCCCCTTCTCCGGACGGCTGCTGGACGCGCTGCTGGCCGCCCGCGTCCTCTCCCCCTCGGAGCTGGCCGAGTGGTCGCGCGAGCACCGGCGCACCGTGGCCCTGAGCCTGCTCGGCTGGACGGCCGGCCGCTACGCCTTCTTCGAGCACGAGGCCCCCATCACCGACGGCTCCGAGGAGCGGCTGGGCGGCCTGGCCCTGCTCAACGAGGGCCTGCGCGTGCACTACCCGCTCGAGCGCCTCATGCGCGAGCAGGAGTCCCTGCGCCACAAGCCCCTCTTCCGCAACCTGGACGCCCCCGTGGCCGCCAGTGACCTGGCGCTCTCGGCCACCGAGCTGCGCACCGCCTCACTGCTCAACAAGCCGGGTGGTACCCTCTCCGCCGCACTTGCGGAACTCAAGCGTCCAGAGGATGAAGTAGCCTTGCGCCGGGTGGCGCTGCTCTTCACCGAGGTAGGACTCCTGGCGGCCTGAGGCACGCCAGGAGGGACGCGGAGTCGCATGGGTATCGTTCTCGGAATCGACCTGGGCACGACGAATAGCTGCATGGCCGTGGTCGACGCGGCCACCGGCCATGCGCGCGTGCTGCCCAACCGCGAGGGCGAGCGCACCACCCCCTCCGTCGTCGGCTTCGACGTCTCGGGCAAGGTGACGGTGGGCAGCGCCGCGCGCCGCCAGGCCGTGCTCCACCCGCGCGACACCGTCTTCGGCGTCAAGCGCCTCATCGGCCGGCGCTTCTCCGACCCCGCGGTGCGCGAAATCATGCGGCTGCTGCCCTATGAGGTGGTGGCCGACCCCTCCGGCAACGCCGCCGTGCGCGTGCACGGCCAGGTGATGACGCCCGCCGAGATCTCCAGCCACGTGCTGCGCTACCTCAAGGAGAGCGCCGAGGCCCAG
Source organism: Archangium sp. (assembly GCF_045802675.1). Lineage (GTDB taxonomy): Bacteria > Myxococcota > Myxococcia > Myxococcales > Myxococcaceae > Archangium. Next base: position 52,913 of record NZ_JBJMQO010000129.1, read on the forward strand.
CTGGGCCAGAGCGTGGACGGCGCCGTCATCACCGTGCCCGCCTACTTCGACGAGGTGCAGCGCCAGGAGACGAAGGCCGCCGGCCAGCGCGCCGGCCTCACCGTGCACCGGCTCCTCAACGAGCCCACCGCCGCCATGCTCGCCTGCCGCTTCGACGAGTCGCGCGCGGAGAACATCGCCGTCTTCGACCTGGGCGGCGGCACCTTCGACATCTCCCTGCTGCACGTGGAGGACGAGGTGGTGCAGGTGCTCGCCACCTGCGGCGACAACCACCTGGGCGGCGACAACTTCGACGAGCGGGTGGTGGACGCCCTGCGCCGCGTCTTCCTCAAGCAGACGGGCACGGACCTCACCGGCAACCCCGAGGCCCTCTGGCGCCTCAAGGAGGCCGCCGAGACCGCCAAGCACGCCCTCTCCCAGGTGGACTCCACCTCCATCGAGCTGGCCTACCTCGCCTCGCTGCCCAACGGGCCCCTGCACCTGTCCATCCCCTCCTTCTCGCGGGCGCTGCTGGAGAACCTGGTGGCCAAGGAGCTGGAGCGGCTGCGCGCCCCGTGCGAGCAGGCCCTCCAGGACGCGGGCCTCTCGGGGGCGGACATCCACCGCGTCGTGCTCGTGGGCGGCATGACGCGCATGCCCGCGGTGCGCGCCCGCGCCGAGCAGTACCTCGGCCACCCCGGCGAGCGCTCCGTCAACCCCGACGAGGCCGTGGCCGTGGGCGCCGCGCTCGAGGCGGATATCGTCGCCGGCAGCTCGCCCGAGCTGCCCAGGGTGCTGCTGCTCGACGTGCTCTCGCGCAGCCTGGGCATCCGCACCGAGGGCGGCCGCTTCAGCGTCCTCATCCCCCGCAACACCACCATCCCCGCGCGTGAGACGAAGGTGTTCGCCACCACCTTCGACGGCCAGACGCACGTCGACATCGAGGTGTACCAGGGCGAGGCGCCCACCGTGGACGGCAACCGCTACCTCGGAGAGCTGCAGCTGGCGGGACTCACCCCGGCGCCGGCCGGCGCGGTGCACGTGGCGGTGGACTTCACCATCGACGCGGACGGCATCCTCCAGGTCACCGCGCGCGAGCCCGCCACCGGCCGCAAGGCCGAGGCCACCCTGCGCCCGCCCTCCGCCACCTCGCCCTGAGCGCGTGCTCCCATGGCCCAGGACCCCTCCTCTCCAGACAGGAATCCCTTCGAGGTGCTCGGGCTGCAGGGCACCGAGGAGCTGCCCGCCATCCGCAAGGCCTTCCTCGCCATCGCCGCGCGCTCGCACCCGGACCGGCTGCGGATGAAGTCCCCGGAGGAGAAGGCCCAGGCCCTGGAGCTCTTCCTCGGCGCGAAGAAGGCCTTCGAGGTGCTCTCCCAACCGGACAAGCGCCGCGAGTGGGCCGAGCGCCTGGCCCGCGCCCGCTCGCTGCCCCCGCCCCCCATTCCCCGTACGCCCCCGGGCCCGGTGGTGCCCCCGCCCATTCCCCGCACGCCCCTGGGCCCGGTGGCCATTCCCCGCACGCCCCTGGGCCCGGTGACGCTGCCCCCGGAAGCCGCGAGCGCTCCGCCGCGCCCCGCCTTCACCCCCGTGCACGGCGTGCCCGTCACCTCGCCCCCGCGCCCTGGGACTGCTCCCGCGCCTGCGTCTCGCGGCCTGCCCGTGACGCCGCCCCCGCGCACCGGGCCCCTGCCCGCGGCCGCGGCGCTCCAGCTCTACAAACTGGGCCTGCTGGCGCTGGAGTCCGCGGACTACGCCAAGGCGCTCGACTTGTTCGCCAAGGCCTCCCGGCTCTCCCCCAGCCCCCGCCATCAGTCGATGGAGCTGGTGGCGCGCGGCCACCAGTACCTCAGCACGCGCTTCTTTGATCGCGCCCGCGAGAGCTTCGAGCGCGCCCTCCAGCTGCTGCCCGAGTGCCGCGAGGCCCGCCTGGGCCTCGAGCTGCTCGACAAGCAGTCGGGCCGCTACCTCAAGGGACGCTGACGCCCCCGCCCGTCACTGGATGGTGATGGGGATGTTGTAGAGGAAGCACACCGGCACCTTCTGGGGCTTGTACTGCCAGCCGTCCTTGATGCCCGCGATGATGTCCTCGTCCGCGCCGGGCACCGCCTTCACCGGCGTCACCTCGTACACGTTGCCGTCCGTGGACACGCAGATGCGGTACATGCCGTTGAGCGTGCCCTGGCCCCGGCGCGACTGCTTGAAGACCTCGGACAGGCGCGGCGGCGTCTGCCGCACCACGTCGCGCTGAATCACGAAGGGCGGCACGTTCTTGGGCTTCACCGGCTCCTCGCCCGTGCCCCCGAGCTGCCCACCCAGCTGGCCTCCCACCACGCCGCCGACAACCCCTCCCACCACGCCTCCCTCCACGCCTCCCTGCACCCCGCCCTCCACTCCGGCCGGCGCGTCCGCGGGGGCCGGCTCTGGCGTGGGCTCCGGCTCCGGCGTGGGCTCCGGCTCCTTGGGCTTCTCTTCCTTGATGGGCTCAATCTTGTCCGGCTGGCGGATCACCAGCTCCTTGCGCGGCGTGGGCTTGCGCTGCACCACCGAGCGCACCGGGCCCGCGGGCGGCGGAGGCGGCGGGGGCGGCAGCGTGCGCAACAGCGCCACCGCCACCTCCTTCTCCTCCAGCACCTTCTCGTGCGGCCGCGCCAACAGGAAGAAGGCCCCGATGAGCGCAACATGGACTACCACGGAAAACAGGGTAGGACCGAACAGGTGGGAAGACTCTGAGGCGGTTTGCTGCGCGAACATGGGGCCTGGGAGCTGGAAGGTGCGCTCTCATACCGCGAAATCCCCGCTCTGTCTCCCCTACCCCGAGGGTCAGGGCGTGAACTTCAAGTGAAAATGGGGCCTGGGGTTGGAAAAGGGGGTGAACTGTTGATAGACGGGCGTCCCGGCTGCGGCCTTCGTTCGCCTGGCAACGTTCGGGCGTCGCGAGCCATCCCCCATTTCTCCCCGCGAGGCTCTCGTGCAGACGAAGCAAAAGTGGGCACTGACGCTGATGATGGCGTTGGGTGCCGTGTCGTGTGGCGGCTCGAGCGAGCCCGGTGATGCCTACCAGGGCTTCATCGACGCCACCGTCCTCGATGCGAAGTTCCAGCCGGGCACCGGCTGTGGCAGCGGTGGCAAGGACAAGTGCTACCTGCCGGTGAAGAGCCTCATCAACGGTGAGGACTTCTCCTTCTACAACCTCGGCCTGGTGGCGCCCACCGACAAGCTGCTGGTGAAGGACGCGCTGTCGCGCCCGGCGCTGCCCTACGGCGTGGTGAAGACCCTGTCCTACGACTTCCCCGAGGGCTGCAAGACGGGCAAGACGTTCGACGAGCGCACCGACTCGTACCACGAGGACATGCAGTACCCCGTGTTCGACGGACTGCCGCTCACCAGCACCACCACCACGGTGCTGCCGCTGGTCAACTTGCAGCCCTGGACGGGCGTGTCGAAGTACACCTGCAACGCCATCAAGGACGCCCAGTCCCTCAAGGACGGTGACTTCGGTGGCACCTCGGGTGAGCAGTCGCTCGCCCTGCGCGCCGTCATCGACATGACGTACCTGCCCGCGCGGCCCTCGGCCCAGGCCGGCTATGGCTGGTACCGCGGCCTGCAGCTGGCCTACCTCGACGGCGGCGCGGTGCCGGTGAGCGAGGATGGCAACGTGAAGATGATGGACGGCGTGTGGCTCAAGCCCACCACCTCCGGCGCCAAGCCCACCGACGCCACGGCCAAGCTGGTGTTCCAGGCGAAGCCCGGCGATGCCGCCTGGTCCCCCGTGGTGCGCCTGCGTGAGATTTCGCCCGGCTCCACCGTCTACAAGCGGCTCTGCTACGACCCGCCGTGCGCCACGGACGCCGTGGACATGACCAAGACGCCCACCTACAGCGGCGTGCTCTTCCTCGTGTCGAGCCCGCAGTGAGTCCCTCCCCCTCTTTCGAGATTGCTCCCATGACGACTTCCATCCTGCTCCGCGGCAGGGCACTGCTGCTGGCGCTCCTGGCGCTCGCGGTGCCCATGACCGCGCTCGCCGCGGGCGAGAACTACGGCCGCGTCTCCGGCTACGTGTACGACCCCACCGGCGCCCCGCTGGCCGAGGTGCCCCTCACCATCAGCGGCCCCGCGCTCCAGCAGCCCGTCTCCCGCACGAGCGGCGAGGACGGCCGCTTCGAGTTCAACCAGCTGCCTCCCGGCGAGGGCTATGCCCTCGAGGTGAAGGTGGAGGGTTTCACCCCCATCAAGAAGACCGGCATCATCGTCCGCCTGGGCCAGAACACGCCCGTGGACGTGAAGCTCGAGGTGTTCACCGAGACGCAGGCGGTGGCCACCTATGAAATCGTCGAGAAGGTCAACCCCATCATCAACCCGGACTCGGCGCAGACGGGCGCGGTGATGACGGCGGAGAAGGCGGCCGCCACCCCCATCTTCAACCAGGTGCAGGCCATTCCGCAGCTGGTGGCCGGCGTGGGCCCGGGCAACTCCCCGAGCAGCCGCGGCGGCCTGGCGCGCTGGGGCAAGTTCTACGTGGACGGCATGGACACCACGGACGTGTCCGACGGCTCCATCACCGCCACGATGAACTACTACGCGGTGGAGAACTTCGAGGTCATCACCGGCGGCCTGGACGCGCAGTACAACGCGCTGGGCATGGTGGAGAACGTCGTCACCAAGTCGGGCTCCAACAAGTTCACCTATGACGTCTCGCTCATCCTCTCGCCCGCCTGGAGCAACGCCAAGGCGCAGTTCGCCTCGGACCAGGCCACCGGCACGGGCAACTTCACCCAGAACGAGACGAAGCAGGCGGCGACCACCTTCTACGCCCCGCTGGTGGCCGTGGGCGGCCCCATCATCAAGGACAAGCTCTGGTTCTACGCCAGCGGCCAGTGGAACCTCTCCCACCAGGAGACGCCGCTGACCATCAACGGCGCCCAGGAGAACCGCCCCAAGGACACCCAGACGAAGCTGGCCCGCCTCAAGCTGACGTGGCAGCCCACCAGCCAGGACCGCGTGTCCGTCGCCCTCAACGTCGACAACAACACCATCACCAACAACATCTCCAGCGCGGCCACCTCGCCGGACGCCGAGTCGCGCATCGACCGCGGCGGCTACTTCCTCATCGGTAACTACGACCACAACTTCACCGACAACGTCCTCTTCCAGCTGCAGACGGGCGCCACCTACAAGCAGGCGTACTTCGGCCCGCAGAACGACGACCTGGATGGGGTGTCGCACGCGGACCGCAACAACAACTTCTTCACCACGGGTTCCTCGGGCTCGCTCTCCAGCACCATCGCGGGCAACTACTCCAACGAGAACAAGTGGCGCTTCCAGTTCGACCCCACCCTGCTCTTCAAGGCGGGCGCGCACAACATGAAGGCCGGCGTGCAGCTCGGCTACCTCACCGGCAAGCTCAACGTGGGCACCACCGGCAACGTGCGCTACGACGACGTGGGCGGCATCTGCAACCCGGACGACGCGAGCACCTTCGCCTTCTGCAACGCGCGCACGAGCTACTACAACGTCAATGGCGAGCTGGGCTCCCTCACCACCAGCGCCTCGGTGGCGCAGCTGGGCGCCTTCTTCCAGGACCGCTGGAACGTCAACCGTCACCTGACGGTGGTGGCGGGCCTTCGCGCGGACGTGGGCCGGGTGTACTCCAACGACAACGCCTTCGTGACCAACCTGGTGGGCATCGGCCCCCGCCTGTCCGCGACGTATGACATCACCGGCGACCGCAAGACGCTGCTCAAGGCGCACTACGGCCGCTCCAACGAGGTCGGCGACGTCTTCATCGCGCAGCACGCCAACCCGGACATCCTCCAGGTGCAGTCCACCTTCGACAAGACGGCCGGCGCCTTCCCCGAGTGCACCCCGGACAGCACCACCACCACGGGCTGCCGCATCTCCGGTGGCGCCAACGGCCGCTCCTTCGACAAGACGCACACGCCCCCGAGCGTGGACGAGCTCAGCCTCGGCCTGCACCGCGAGGTCGCCGAGGGCGCCGTCGTCGGCGCGGACGTGACCTACCGCCGCTACAACAACATGTGGATCGACGACGAGGTCAATCAGATCTGGGACCCGACCGGCACCAAGATTACCGACTACGTGGACGGGCAGGCGCACTCGGTGGTGCGCATCCGCAACCCGGATGACGCCTGGCGTGACTACAAGGGCCTGGACCTGTGGGCGCAGGGCAAGACGGGCGGGTGGGATCTGCTCGCCAGCTACACCCTGGCCTTCAGCAACGGCACGGTGGGCAGCTACTTCGATGGCTACGGCAGCAACCCGCGCATGAAGTACCTGTACGAGGGCCCGACGCCGGACGACATCCGCCACACCATCAAGGGCGCCATCAGCTACACCACCAACTTCGGCCTCGATTTCGGTCTGCGCTTCCGCTACCTGACCGGCACGCCGCTGTGGATGAACCAGTCGCTGACCAACCCCAACACCACCCTGTACCGCTCGCCCCGCGGCACCGGCTACGCCATCAACCGTGGCTCGCCGAACTTCAACGACCCGTCGTCCGTCTCCGAGCTGCGCAACCCGGACCAGTTCCTCATGGACGCGCAGGCGCGCTACGACGTGGGCCGGCTGTTCAACATGTCGAACAAGCTGGAGCTGACGCTGATGGTGGTCAACGCGCTGAACAACACCGACCCCACCACGCTGTACGACCGGTACACCACCGGCACCACCAGCACCTACGGCCTGACGCGCTTCCGCAACCGCCCCCTGCAGGCGGAGCTGCTGCTGCGCTTCCGCAACTAGCGTCAAAGCCAGACACGGTGTGAAGCCCGGGGCCCTCCGCGAGCAATCGCGGGGGGCCCTTGGTTTTTGTGTATACGAGCTCCCCATGTCCCTCCGGCTCCCCGCCTTCCTCCTTCCCCTCGCGCTGTCCCTCGCGTGCGCCTCGCCCGCCCCGGCCCTGCGCGCCTCCGCGCCCGAAACCGCTCAGCCAGACCTGGTGCTGGTGGAGAGCAGCCCCGTGGAGACGACGCTGGACCACGCGGACATTCCCGACGCCTGGCAGGTGTGGCCGCAGATGGTGAAGGCGGCCACGCGCTCGCTGGATATCGCCGAGTTCTACCTGAGCAACGCGCCGGGCAGCCGGCTGGAGCCGGTGGTGCAAGCCATTGAGGCCGCGGCGGACCGGGGCGTGAAGGTGCGGGTGCTCGCCGAGGAGAAGTTCTACAAGACGTACCCGGAGACGCTCGAGCGGCTGGCGAAGCGGCCGGGCATCGAGGTGCGCCGGCTCGACACGGCGAAGACGATGGGCGGCGTGCTGCACGCGAAGTACTTCGTGGTGGACGGGCGCGAGGCGTACCTGGGCAGCCAGAACTTCGACTGGCGCTCGCTCGAGCACATCCAGGAGCTCGGGCTGCGCATCCGCGTGCCGCAGGTGGTGCGCTCGCTCGCGGACGTCTTCGAGCTGGACTGGACGCTGGCGGGCGGCGGCAAGCCCGCGATGGCGACGACGACGGTGGGCGGCCCCTTTCCGGCGCACGTCGCGGGCGGCGAGGTGCGCGTGCGGCCCGTGCTCAGCCCCGAGGGCTGGCTGCCGGACGCGGCCACGTGGGACCTGCCCCAACTGGTGAAGCTCATCGACGGGGCGAAGCGCTCGGTGCGCGTGCAGGTGCTCACGTACAAGGCGCGGGGCCGGGACGGGAGCTACTTCCCCGAGCTGGAGGAGGCGCTGAAGCGGGCCGCGGCGCGCGGGGTGAAGGTGGAGCTGCTGGTGTCGGACTGGAGCAAGCGCAAGGGCACCATCGAGGGTCTACAGGCATTGCACGCGCCGCCGGGGCTGACGGTGAAGCTCCTCACCATTCCGCCGTGGTCGGGCGGGTTCGTCCCGTTCGCCCGCGTGGTGCACGCGAAGTACCTGGTGGTGGACGGCGAGCAGGCGTGGGTGGGCACGAGCAACTGGGAGCGCGATTACTTCACGCAGACGCGCAACGTGGGCGTCATCGTCGAGGGTGAGCCCTTCGCGCGCCAGCTCGAGCGCTTCTTCGAGGGCAACTGGACGAGCCCCTACGTCGAGGAGGTAGACCCGAAGGCCACCTACACCGCGCCGAACATCAGCGGCACGCCGTGAACCCCTCCAGCGAAGTGGCTGAAGGAGATTGAACGCGCGGGGTCCCCTGGACTCCGGATGGCCGAGCCCCTCCGGTCGCGTTTGGCGCGGTCCGGTCCGACCATCGGACCAGTTGCGGGAAAATGCGCCGGGCAGGTCCCTCCCTGTATCGAGCTTCGTTCGGTCTCGCTGACCTGTAGGGGATGGGTCAGCTCCGCGACGCGCCTACCGGCAGGGTGCGCAGGCGCTCCTTTTCCTCGGGGGAGAGAGGGTCTTCCCCGCGCAGGAAGCGCTCCAGGTGGCCGAGCGAGTCGACGCCGAAGAAGAGCTCCCCATCCGCCACCACCGTGGGCACGCCGAAGCCCTCCAGCGCGAGCAGCTCCTCCGTGTTGCGGCGCACCAGGTCCTTCACCTCGGGCGTCTGCGCCGCCGAGAGCAGCGCCGGTGCATCGAGCCCCACCGAGGCCACCACCGTGCTCACGTGCTCCGGCGTCAGCGGGCCACCGCTCCCGGCCCACACCGCCGCGTAGAGCGCGGAGACGAGCCGCCGCCGCGCCTCCTCGTCCCTCACGGCCGCCGTCACCCGGAGCGCGAGCAGCGGATTGAAGGGATGCGCCTCGGGATACCGGAAGGGCACCCCGAGCTCGTGGGCCATCCGCTGCGTCTGCTTGTAGATGTAGAACCGCTTCGGCTTCACCTCGGCGGGCCCCGTCGTGCCGAGCGCGTTGAGCACTCCGGCGAAGAGCACTGGCACTGGCTCGATGGCACGGCCGTGTCGCCCGGCCAGCGCCGGCAGCTGCGTCCACGCGAGATACGCGTACGGCGACACGTAGTCGAAGAAGAAGCGGAGTGGAGTGCGATTCATGGTGCCTTCCTACCAGCTTCCGCTGGAGCCGCCCCCCGACGAGCGCCCACCCCCGAAGGAGCTGCTGGAGGAAGACCTGGAGCCACCGGACGAGGACGAGCTCGAGCGCGTCAGCCGGGGCGTGCTGCGCGTGAAGCGGTCGCGGTGGCTGCAGTGCTTGCAGGTGACCGTCACCTCCACCAGGCCTCCATGGTCATAGGTCGCCGAGCGAATCGTGCTCGTCGACTCGGACTTCGTCTTGTAGCCGCAGCCCGGGCACTGCGAATACGAGGTCAACCAGGCGCCATAGCGCTCCACCCGCACGTCCTGGCACGACTCGCACCACCAAGCGTCGTAGTCCACCGAGCCCAGCTTTTCCTCGAGCCGCTGCCCACGGTCCAGGTGCGCATCGTCCGAGTCCTCGTCGAGGAGCTGGCGCGGCAGCTGGCAGCCCTCGCAGATGCGCGGACGCCGGCGCAGCCAGCGGCGCAGGCCCAGGCCCCCGAGGACGAGTCCCCCCGCTCCACTGCCGTAGAGCCAGGGAGACACGTCTTCGTAGCTCCGCGTCGTCTCCATCCGGGCCGTCGTGTAGCCCGGGTCGTAGGAGCCCTGTACGGGAGGTGCCTCCTGTGGTGCGGTGGTGGTGCCGGCCACGTCACCGTTGAGGGGCGAGTGCTCGAGCAGCGAGCTCAGTCCCCGCGCTCCCGCGAGCACCGCCGCTTGCGGATCTCCGCGCTTGAAGGCGGGGACGATTTCTCCGGACATCAACGCGTCGCTGCGGTTCGTGTCCGCGCGGCTGCTCACGCCATCGCCGAGGACGATCTCCGCCTTGCGGTCCCTCAGGGCGATGAAGAGGAGCGCACCATCGTTACGCCCGGCGTGGCCGATGCCCCACTGGTTGAAGAGCCCGGTGGCGAAGTCGCGCGGATTGACGCCCTCCGTCGTCCGCACCACCACGACGGCGAGCTGGCCGAGTCCCTTGTGGTCCACCTCGGAGCCATACAGGTTGACCCCGGAGATCGCCGTGGTGGACAGCGTGCCCGTGGTGTCCACCGCCCACGTGCCCGGCCGGGGCCGGGGAATCGAGCCCACCGTCTCACCCCGGGCGGGAAGGCCCAGGAGGCAGAGCAGCACGGTCCAGCAGAGAAGGATGCGCATGCGCCCGAGCATACAGGGAGGGACAGCCGTCCCTGAAAGCCCCCTCCCCTGTACGGCCGCCAACGCCTGCCCCGCGCGCGCATGGCCAACGTGCGCGTGACAGGACAGGGTGGCGCGCATGGCCCACGCGCCGGAGACCGTCAGCTATTCGAGTGGCCGCGGCCGGGGCGTGCTGCTCGCCAGCGTGCTCGGCAGCGGCATGGCGTTCCTCGACTCCACCGCCGTCAACGTGGCCCTCCATGCGCTCGGCGAGGAGCTGGGCACCGGACTGTCCGGCCTCCAGTGGACCGTGGATGCCTATCTGCTCACCCTCGGCGCGCTCGTCCTCACCGGAGGCGCGCTCGGGGATGCCTTCGGCCAGCGGCGCATCTTCCTCACCGGACTCGCCGCCTTCGCCGTCACCTCCGTGCTGTGTGGCCTCGCTACCAGTGTGGGCCTGCTCGCCGCCGCCCGCGCCGCGCAGGGACTCGGTGCCGCGCTCCTCGTCCCCACCAGCCTCGCCCTGCTGCGCACCTCCTTCTCCGAGGACGATCGGGACCGCGTCGTCGCCGCCTGGGCTGGGCTCTCCGGGGTCAGCACCGCCGTGGGACCCCTGCTCGGTGGCTGGCTCATCGGCGTCTGGTCCTGGCGCGCCGTCTTCTTCCTCAACCTTCCCCTCGCCGTGCTCACCGCCTGGGCCGGCCGCCGCTTCGTCCCCTTCATCCCGCCCAACCGCTCGGTGCGTGAGCTCGATTACAGGGGCGCGCTGAGCGTCACGCTCGGCCTCGGGGGCATCGTCTTCGCCCTCATCGAGGGCCCCGTGCATGGCTGGTCCGCCCTCTCCGTCGCCGCGGGCCTCGGGGGCGTGCTCGCACTCGGGCTCTTCCTCCTGCTCCAGGCGCGCGGCGCGCATCCCATGCTGCCCCTCGGCCTGTTCCGCTCCCGCGCCTTCTCCGGCGCCAACCTCACCACCCTCACCGTCTACTTCGCGCTCGGCGGCGCCATCTTCTTCGTCGTGCTCGTGCTCCAGCAGGAGGTGGGCTACTCGCCCCTGGAGGCCGGTGCCTCGCTGCTCCCCGTCACCGTGCTGATGCTCCTGTTGTCGCCTGTCGTGGGAGGACTCGCCCAGCGGGTGGGCCCGCGCCTTCCCATGCTCGTCGGGCCGCTCGTCTGCGCGGTGGGGCTCGCCCTGTTCACCCGCATCGCGCGAGGGGGTAGCTACGTGGGCACCGTGCTCCCGGGCGCGGTGGTGCTGGGGCTCGGGCTCGTGCTCACCGTGGGGCCGCTCACCGCCACCGTGCTCGACAGCGTCGCCGGGAGCCAGGCGGGCATCGCCTCGGGCTTCAACAACGCGGTGGCGCGCATCGCGGGACTGCTCGCCGTGGCCCTGCTCCCCGCCGTGAGCGGGCTCGCGGACCACGCCTCCGGAACGGACTTCCTCGCGGGCGTGCACCGCGCGCTGTGGATCTCCGCCGCGCTGTGCGTGCTCGGCGGCGTGTGCTCCTGGGTCTTCATCCCCGGCGGGAAGCACGGGGGCGCGGCGAAGCCCGGGTGAGCGTCCCGCCCCCGCTCAGAAGGTGAAGCCCGCCGCCAGCCCCGAGCCGCGAGGCGACACCATCGGCACCACCATGAACAGGGGCCTGCTCTTCCCGTGCGACACGCGGGTGTTGGCGCGGTGGTGCACCACCCACTGGCCGATGGCGAAGCCCATGGCCCCGCCCCAGATGACATCCGAGAGGAAGTGGTAGTCATCCATGACGATGGTGGCCGCGAAGGCGAGCCCGAAGGCGTGCAGCGCCAGCGACAGCGGCAGGTTGTCCACGTAGGCCGTCGCCACGCCCAGCAGCGCGTACACGCTCGCCGTGTGCCCCGAGGGCGTGCCCGCCGGGAAGAGGTTGAACGACGCGGAGGGTCCGAAAATCTGGCCCAGCCCGTCGCCATTCCTCGGCCCCTCGCGGCCCAGCAGCAGCTTGAAGGTGAGGTGGAAGGCCTGCGTCACCGCGAAGGCCTCGGCGGACAGGGACACCAGTTGCACGGCCCGCGCATCGTCCTTCAGCAGGCCATAGGCGAGGACACCCGCCAGCGAGCCATAGATGGCCCCGTTCACGAGCACGTCCCCCAGCGGCGTCCACACCCGGAAGTGGTCCGGCCCGAGCACCTCGTGGATGCGGTGCTGGATGCGCGCATCCAACGGAAAATCGAACGGCATCATCAGCGAGGCCGTCGTCATCGTCACGAGCGAGAAGGCCGCCCAGTCCTGGCCCTCCCAGCGCGCCATGCCCGCTGGAATCGCGGCCAGGTCCGCGAGCACCCGCAGGGGAAGCATCTTGTTCCCATACCGGAACTCGTCGCCGAGGAAGAGCCCGGGATGCTGACCACTGCCCGGCGGCCGCAACAAGCCTCCAGGGCCACCACTCCCCTCGTCCTCCGGCACCCGCGCCGGGTCCTCCTGGGGCTCTCGCGGCGACTGCACCGGGGCGTCACGCGGCTCCTCCGGCGTGGCCTGGGCCCGTGCCACGGGGGACAACACCAGACACAGGGCCGCGAAGCACCCCGCGTACCGAGACACCCTTCCTCTTCGTGCAGTGCTCACCATGCGGTGACCTCTTGGACCTCGCCCCCCGCACCGCCGCGCTGCTATCTCACCCGTCTCCCGCTGGCAATACCCGCCTGTCCCTGTCTCGATTCATGAGAAGAGCTCGAGCAGATCGTCGCGGGTGATGGCCGTCGCGGCCGACGTCTCGCTCAGGGCCGCCTCGAAGAGGGCGCGCTTCTTCTCCTGCAGTCCCAGGATGCGCTCCTCCACCGTCCCTTGCGACACCAACCGGTACACCATCACCGGACGCTCCTGGCCGATGCGGTGCGCGCGGTCCGCCGCCTGCGCCTCCACCGCCGGGTTCCACCACGGGTCCATCAGGAACACATGGTCCGCCGCCGTGAGGTTGAGGCCCGTGCCGCCCGCCTTGAGCGACATGAGCAGCACCGGCGCGCCCTCCTCGGACTGGAAGCGCGAGGTGATTTCGCCTCGGTTGGGGGTCGAGCCGTCCAGGCGCTCGAAGGCGACTCCAGCCGTCTTCAGGTGCGGCTCGATGAGATCCAACAGCGAGGTCCACTGCGAGAACACCAGCGCCTTGTGTCCCTCGGACACGGCGGTGCCGAGCGCCTCCACGAGCGTCTGCACCTTCGAGGACGACTGGGCATGCTGGCCCGGGACGAGCGCCGAGTGGCACGCCGCCTGGCGCAACCGCAGCAGCGCCTCGAGCGCCTTGAGCACGTTGCCGCCCTCGTTGAGCAGGGCGACCACTTCCGTGCGCGTCGCCGCCATCACCGCGTCGTAGACGGCGCGCTCGCGCTCATCCAGCGACACGTGCATGACGGACTCGGTGCGCGGCGGCAGCTCGGGTGCCACGTCCCGCTTGAGGCGCCGCAGCACGAAGGGACGGATGCGCTTGCGCAACCGCTCCCCCGCCTCCGCGTTGCCCTCGGAGAGGGGCCGCGCCGTCTTCTCCTCGAACTGCCTCCGCCCCCCGAGCAGGCCCGGGTTGGTGAAGTGCATGAGGCTCCAGAGCTCCTCCAGCCGGTTCTCCAGCGGCGTGCCGCTCAAGGCCAGACGGAATTTCGCCTGGAGCCCGAAGGCCGCGCGCGACACCTGGCTCTCCGGATTCTTGATGGCCTGGGCCTCGTCCAGCACGGCCGCCTCCCAGGTGCGCCCCGAGAGCACGGCCGCGTCCAGCCGGAGAATCGAGTACGTGGTGAGCGTCACGTCGGCGGACTCGTCCAGCGCGCGGCCGGGCCCGTGGTACACGTTCACCTTGAGCGAGGGGCGGAAGCGCTGCAGCTCCGCGGCCCAGTTGGGCAGCACGCTGGTGGGGCACACCACGAGCGAGCGCGGGCCCAGCACCGTAATGGTCTGCAGCGTCTTTCCGAGGCCCATGTCGTCGGCGAGGATGCCGCCGAGCCCCGCGCTCCGCAGGAAGCCGAGCCAGCTCACGCCCTGCAACTGGTAGTGGCGCAGCGTCGCGGACAGGCCCTCCGGCAGCACCGGGGCGGGGAGCTTCTCGAAGCCCTCGACGAGCGGCGCCAGCCGGTCCAAGCCCGGCGGAGGCGGCTGCTCGAGCGTCTGGCACAGCGCGGCCAGCTCCGGCAGGGCGTGGTTGGAGACCTTGCCATCCGCCTGGCGCGCGGCGAGCAGGTCCGCCACGCGCTGGCCATTCTTGTCCAGCCACGCCCGGGGCAGCGGCGCCCAGCCACCGCCCTCGAGCGGCACGAGCCCCAGCCCCTCCGTCCACGCGCGGATGACGGCCGCGGCGTCCACCGTGCGCGTCTCCGTGCCGCCCTTGTCGCTCTCCACCTGGAACTCGAGCGTGAAGCGCACGTCGGGAATGCCCGGGCCCTCGCCCACGGACCGCACCTGGAGCAGGGGCCGCAGCCGCATGTCCGGGCTCACCACGCCCGACGCGTCTCCCGCGAGGTCTCCGCGCCAGCGCCGCAGCTTGTCCGCCCAGCGCACCATCTCCTGGCCCTGCACCGTCACCCGCCGCCCGGGCACCAGGTTCAGCTCGTCCCGGAGCTGGTGCAACAGACGCTGCTCGGCCACCTCGTCGCGCAGGGGCACGGCGCCGCGCAGGTACACCATCCGCCCGGCGTCGATGCGCACCGACGGCGGCGCCCCGTAGACGAGCGTGGGCAGGAGGGACAGCCCCGACTCCATCTGCGTGAGCTCCATCAGGATGCGAGGCTTCAGGTCGCGGTCAATGGGCGGCAGCCGTTTGCTGCGCACCTCGATGGGCATGCGGCGCGCCAGGTCCGGCAGCACCTTCGACGAAATCTCTCCCATCTGCTCGGGCGCGTAGGTGCGGACGATGGGCAGGTGCTGCAGCCACGCCCCCACCACCGCCGTCTCCGCCAGCCGCGCCAGCGCGTCACCGCACAGCGCCACGCCCGCGCTCACCACCTCCGTCACCCGGGGGTCCCTCGTCACCGACACGATGATCTGCCCGCCCTTGTCCTCGACGAGCGCCCTCGGGGGAACCACCTCGTCCGAGACGGCCACCGGACGCCCATCGAGCAGGACGTTGCGCGCCTGCTCGAGCGCCCGCATCAGCACCTCCAGCTTCTCGGGAGGCAGGGCCCCGCGGGTGCGGCGCTCCAGGAGCCGGTCCGCGTTCATGTCCGACTGCTCGACCTGAAGCGTCGCGGCCAGGGCGGGCCTGGCGAGCACGGCGGCGAGGCTCTCCAGGGGCTCCTCCTTGCCATCCGCGTGCACGAGCACCCGGTGGAGCTCCAGCCCTCCGTCCACGCGCGTGAAGCGGTACACCACGCGGGACCAGCGCCGCGCGGCCGCCTCCAACGGGGCGTCCTGCTTCTCCGCCTGCTGCAGGGTGATGGCGGCGGCCACCACGTGCTCGCACGGGTCCACGCGGCCGGGACAGTCGCACTCCCACGCCTCGAGCTTCAGATAGAGGATGACGGTGAAAGCGACCGGGCGGCCGGGGGCCCGCACCCTCAGCTCGATTTCATCCGGCTTCTGGGACTGGAGCGCGACGGCGCCCTGGCGGGAGAGGTTCACCCCGGTGGACCAGATGCCGGGGCGGGCTTCCTTACGAACGGCTTCGAGCAGCTGAGCGGTCGCGGACATGGGAGATGCGATTCCCTACGCCCCGGGGATGCGCCGCGCAACAGCAGACAGGCGGCCCGCGCCTACTTCTCCATGCGCTCCGGCTCGATGATGCCCTTGAAGGGCTCCCAGCTGTCTTCCATCGTCTCGTAGTTGTCGGTGAGCTCCTCGCCCGGCGCGATGTCGCGCATCGCGAGCGTGAAGTGCCGCGTGGAGTCATTGCCGCAGCTCGCCGTGGGCGAGTGGTTCATGAACCGGGCGTGATCCCCGCACAGCACGAGCGTGCCCCGCTCGCAGTAGGCGTAGCGCGACAGGAACACCTTCATCTCCGGCGTCATCTTCTCCACGTCCGCCGGCGTGAAGCGCTGATCGATCGGCGGGTCGAATCCCCAGATGACGGTGCCCTTCGCAATGGGCTCGCCCGCGAACAGACCGGTGCCGTGGATGCTCGACTGGGAGATGTATGTCTTCACGCGAAGCATAGGGCCTCTCCCCCACGGAGAAGGAGGGCTTCCCCATGGGCCTGGATACGCCCCCTCTATCACGCCCGGCGGGCCAGGAGGGGCTCACGTTCGGCCCCGCGCGGGCGCCCTCTCCTGGCGCACCGCGACGTCCACGCGGGCCCTCCGGGGGCTCTGACCGGTACTTCACACCCGCGCCTCCGTGCTACCGTTCCGACGCGGACCGGACGGGCACGAGCAGCCCCGGGTGCCCTCCCCCTCCGAGAGGAACATGGACGCGAGCGGTCCCATCCAGGTGTTGCTCGTCGAGGATGACGAGGACGATTTCATCCTGACCCGGGACTGTCTGCGGTCCCTCGGCCCGAGGCGGTTCGAGCTCGAGTGGGTGGCCACCTTCGACGAGGCCCTGGCGGCGCTCGCGTCCGGCCGCCACGACGTGTGCCTGCTGGACTACCGGCTCGGGGAGACCACGGGGCTCGAGCTGCTCCAGCGGGCGCGGCAACAGGGGTGGCGCGGCCCGTTCATCCTGCTGACGGGGCAAAGTGACACCACCCTGGACCACGAGGCGCAGCAGGCCGGCGCCGCCGACTTCCTGCAGAAGGCCCACCTCACCCCCACGCTGCTGGAGCGCTCCATCCGCTACGCGCTGCAGCACGCGCGCACGCTCGAGGCCCTGCGCCGCTCCCAGGAGAGCTTCCGCGAGCTCATCGAGCGGCTGCCCGATGGCATCGGTGTGCAGCACGTCGAGCGGCTCGTCTACGCCAACCCCGCGCTCGTCGCGCTGATCGGCTGCGCGTCGGCGGAGGAGCTGCTGGGGATGTCGCGCGAGGAGCTGAGCGCGCTGTTCCTCCAGGCGGAGACGTGGGCCGAAATCCAGAGGGACCACGCCGAGGCGCTGCGCACGGGCAGGGCCTCCCCGCCACGGGAGACGCGCCTGCTGCGCAAGACGGGCAGCCCCGCGCTGGTGGAGATAACGCTGGTGCCCCTGGTGTTCGACGGCCAGCCGTCCCTGCTCTGGAGCGTGCGCGACCTGACCGAGCGCCGGCAGATGGAGGCCCGGCTGCTGCACGCGGACCGGATGGCCTCGCTCGGGGTGCTCTCGGCGGGCGTGGCGCACGAAATCAACAACCCGCTCGCCTATACCCTCTCCAACCTGGACTACCTGGAGACGAACGTGCTGCCGCGGCTGGAGCTGCCCGACACCCGGCGCGGCGAGGTGCGCGAGCTGGTGTCCGACGCGCGGCTGGGCGCCACGCGCGTCAGTGACATCGTGAAGCAGTTGAAGCTGTTCTCGCGCGTGGACGAGGACGCGCCGCCCGAGCCGGTGGACGTGCACCGGGTGATGGAGACGGCCATCCGCATGGCCAGCAACGAGGTGAAACACCGCGCGAAGCTGGTGCGCGACTACGGCGAGCCCCTCCTGGCCCGGGCGCACGAGGGACGGCTGGGGCAGGTGTTGCTCAACCTGCTCGTCAACGCCGCCCACGCCATCCCGGAGGGAGACGTGGAGCACCACGAAATCCGCGTCGTCACCCGGCGGTCCGGCGCGGACGTGGTCATCGAGGTGCGCGACACGGGCGTGGGCATCCCCGAGGAGAACCTGGAGCGGGTGTTCGAGCCCTTCTTCACCACCAAGCCCGTGGGGGTGGGAACGGGGCTGGGCCTGTCCATCTGCCACGGCATCGTGAGCGGCTTCGGCGGGCGGATGAGCGTGGAGAGCCGCGTGGGCCAGGGGAGCACCTTCCGGGTCATCCTCCCCGCGGCAACCAACGCGAGGCCCGTCGAGCCCGCCCCCCGGGCCCGCGTGGAGCTCGCGCCGGGACGGCGGGGCCGCATCCTGGTGGTGGACGACGAGCCGATGATTGGCGTGGCCATCCGCCGCACGCTCCAGCGCGAGCACGAGGTGGTGACGACGACGAGCGCGCGCGAGGCCCAGGCACGGCTGCGCGACGGAGAGCACTTCGACCTCATCCTGTGCGACGTGATGATGCCGGAGATGAGCGGGGTGGACCTGCACCAGGAGCTGTCCAGCCACGCGCCCCAGCTCGCCGAGCGGATGGTGTTCCTCACCGGCGGGGCCTTCACGCCCAACGCGCGCGCGTTCCTCAGCCAGGTGAAGAACCCGCGCGTGGACAAGCCCTTCTCCTCCGAGGAGCTGCGCTCGCTGGTGCGCTCACGGCTGGAGAAGTCCTAGTCGCCCTCGGGGTCCGTCACCTTCTCGCCCAGGCTCTGCAGGCGCGAGTAGAGCCGGCGCCGGGTGATGCCCAGCAGCTTCGCCGCCGCCGTCTTGTTGCCCCCCGCCCGCTCCAGCGCCGCGTACAGCAGCTCGCGCTCGAAGGCGTCCAGGTTGAAGCCCTCGCCGAGCACGTCCGCCGCGCGCACCGCCCTGCCGCCTCCGCGTGACAGCGAGGGCCCTCCGGCGCCCAGGTGCTCGGCCTGGATGTCCCCGTCCCCCGAGAGGATGAGCGCGCGCTCCAGCGCGTTCTCCAGCTCGCGCACGTTGCCCGGCCACGTGTGCGCCAGCAGCCGCGCCTCCGCCTCCTTCGACAGCTTCGCGGGCGGCAGCCCCCGCCTCGACAGGAAGGCGTGCGCCAGCGGCACCAGGTCCTCCTTGCGCTCGCGCAGCGGCGGCACCTCGATGCCGAAGACGTTGAGCCGGTAGTAGAAGTCCTCGCGGAAGCGCCCCTCGCGCACCGCCGCCACGAGGTCCCTGTTCGTCGCCGCGATGACGCGCACGTCCACCTTGCGCGCCTGCGTGCTGCCCAGCGGCACGAACTCGCGCTCCTGGAGGAAGCGCAACAGCTTCACCTGCGTGGCCGGCGTCACCTCGCCAATCTCGTCCAGGAAGAGCGTGCCCCCGTCCGCCGCCGCCAGGTGCCCCGCCTTGCGCTCGGTGGCCCCCGTGAAGGCGCCCTTCTCGTGGCCGAACAGCTCGCCCTCCAGCAGCGTCTCCGGCAGCGCCGCGCAGTGCACCTCCACCAGCGGCCCCGCCGCGCGCTTGCTCGAATAGTGGATGAGCCTCGCCAGCTGGCTCTTGCCCGTGCCGCTCTCGCCCAGCAGCACCACGCTCGCGTCGCTCGCCGCCACCTGCCGCGCCGACGCCAGCGCCTGCTTCATCCGCGGGCTCTCCGCCACCAGCGTGGGCGTGAGCTGGCGCACCAGCCGCTCGCTCTTCGTCTCCGCCGCGCGCTGCTCGGCCAGGCGCCGCACCCGCAGCCGCACCTCGTCCATGGCGAAGGGCTTGGTGAGGTAGTCCGCCGCGCCGGCCTTCATCGCCGCCACCGCGTTCTCGGCGCTGCCGTGCGCCGTCATCATCACCACCTCTGGCGGCGTGGGCAGCGCGCGCGCCGCCTTCAGCACCTCCAGCCCATCCACCTCCGGCATCCGCAGGTCCGTCAGCACCACGTCGAAGCCCCGCCGCGCCAGCTCCACCAGCGCCGCGCGCCCGCCCGTCACCCGCGCCACCTCGTGCCCGTCCAGCTCCAGCGCCTCGGCCACCAGCTTGCCCAGCTTCACCTCGTCATCCACCACCAGCACCTGCGCCATGCTTCTCAACCTCTCGAGGCTCGCGGTGAGCGGGAGCGCGGGCCATTGCGCGCCGTCGTCTTCTCCGGGTCGTTGGATGAACTATAACGCCCCGCATGACAAGACTCGTTCCGCTGCTTTGTGTGCTCCTCATATCCTGCAGCCGCTCGTCATCTCCGGCTCCTGCCTCGACGCCTCAGGCCCAGGTGGTAGCGGATGCGGGTGCACCCAAGCCGGGCCCGGGTGACGCAGGTGCTCCTGGCGCCCCCCGACCGCGCAGGGCCCCCGCTGCTCGGCGAGCACGTTGAGCCCCCAGCCCAGTCCGGCCCGGACGGCCCTGCCGCCCGTCGTGGAGTCGATGCGCCGCCGCATCGTCGCCGCGGCGGTGGCCTGTGACTACGAGACGCTCGCGAAGCTTGCCCGGGAGAATGGCGCGGACTTCAACGTCAGCTTCGGACCCGACTTCGACGTGGCGGCCTTCTGGCGCGAGCGCGAGCAGGAGGGAGTCCCGGTGCTCTCACTTCTGGTGAAGGTGCTCAATCTCCCCCATGCCAAGGAAGAGGCGCTCTACCTCTGGCCCTCGGCGTACCGCACGGGCGAGACGGAGGAGGACTGGAAGGCCCTCGAGGGCCTCTACCCCGCGCGGCAACTGACTGACTGGCGCAAGGCGGGGGATGGGTACATGGGCATGCGCGTGGGCATCAAAGAGAACGGCGACTGGACGTTCGCCGTCAGCGGAGATTGAGCGGGCCGGGTTCCGGGGCCCGCCTATCTCGTCCACCCGGGCGCCTGTTATCATGGGCACCCCACTCGCCCAGGCTCGAAGGGCGAGCGACGGATTGGAGGGCCCATGAGCGGCAACGCGAACACGAATCTCCCCCGGACAGGAAACGCCTTCATCGACTCCGTCTCCGCGGATGCCGTCCAGAGCCAACTCGCCACCGGGGTGCCCGCTTCGGTGACGCTGGCGCAGGCCATCCTGGAGAGCGGCTGGGGCAAGTCCGGCCTGTCGAAGAAGTACAACAACTACTTCGGCATCAAGGGCAAGGGCCCCGCTGGCACCGCCGTCATGAGCACCGGCGAGCATTTCAACGGCAAGGACGTGGTGATCAAGGACGGGTTTCGCGTCTACAAGACGGCGGCGGAGTCCTTCTCGGACCACGGGCGGTTCTTCATCGAGAACAAGCGCTACTCCGAGGCCATGCGGCACGCGGACGATGGGGAGCGTTTCGCCAAGGAGATCCACAAGGCGGGCTACGCTACGGACCCCAACTACTCCGAGAAGCTCATCGGGCTCATCCGCCAATACAAGCTCGCCCAGTTCGACAAGCTCGCCCGGGGCCAGGGGCAGGGAGCAGTCCCCCCTCCCCCGCCGCCCAAGACCGCCACCGGCTCGAGCGCTCCCTCCAGCACGGCCGTGAAGGAGTTGCAGCTGCTGCTGGTCAAGCACGGGTACATGACCCAGCAGCAGATGCAGACCGGCCCCGGCATCTTTGGCGCCAAGACCCGCGCGGCGCTGAGCCACTTCGTGGAGCAGCAGGCGCAAGCGCAGGGGCCCGCCACGACGAGCCCGCCGCCGCCGAAGGTGACCACGACCCCCACGCCCAAGCCCCCGCCACCGACGCCCAAGCCCCCGCCGCCGACGCCCAAGCCCCCGCCGCCCCCCACCCCGAGCGACACGGGCAAGCTGAGCTACGACAAGATCAGCAAGAACTTCAACGCGAAGATCCCAGGCTCCAAGTACTTCACGTGGCACGATGCGCTCTGGCTCCCGTCGTGGAACCGCCATGCCAAGGAGAGCGAGGTAACTCCGACGATCCTGGCGAACATCACGAAGCAGGCGCAGGCGCTCGACCACGTCCGCGAGCGCTTCAACAAGGCCATCGGGGTGCACTGCTGGCTGCGCCCGCCGGCCTACAACAAGGAGATCGGCGGCGCGAAGAACTCCGCGCACCTGCGCGGGAGTGCCACGGACTTCCACATCGAGGGGTACTCCGCGGAGCAGGTGCGGCAGGTGCTCATCAAGGAGAAGACCCTCTACCCGGGCGCTGGCGAGCTCAAGGTGACATGGGTGCACCTGGATCTCGAGCACACGAAGTGGTTCTCCCCCTGGTGAGAGCCCGTGCGGCACGGGAGAGCAGCCCGTAGGGGCTGCCCCCACCATGGCTGGCACCCGGAAGGCGGCTAGGGCAGTTTGAAGCTGCGGGCGATTCGCGCCGTGGCGTCCTGCCAGGTCTTGGCGCCCTTCGGGTGGCTCCACTCGAAGCCATAGAGGACCCCGTCCTTCTCCAGCTCCTTGTGGTAGAGCACCCGCCCCTGCTTGTCCTCTCCGGACAGCACCCACCACCCCTTGCCCTTCGGCTGGTAGGTGACGTTGACTCCCTCCTGACGCCAGCGGTCGAGGGTGGTGCGCCGGGACCAGGCCAGGTTCGTCTGTCCCTCGGGCACTCCCGCGAGCTCCACCACCATCGAGCTCCACACCTTGAGGCTCACCTTGCCCGAGGCGTCCCGGAACTCCTGGCCATCGCCATTCTGGGACTCGCCCTGCCCCTTCAGGCCCGCGGGGACGCCAATGGAGTAGCCGTAACGCTCGTTGGAGTAGGTGGTCGAGTCCTCACCGGCCGGAGCCGCGAGGACGAGCAGGGAGATCAGGGCGTGAAGCAACATGGGCAAGCACCTTTGTGGAAAGGGAGCCCAGTATAATTGCCGCCTGGGAGCTTGATGGTGCTGCACGCGGGAGTACGGCCTCCGCGTCCGCATGCCCGCTGCCCGGCCGGGCCGTGAGCAGTTTTGAACGCTCGCGTGTTGTGTCCGCGCGTTGACGCGCAGCGGCACCTGCCTATCGTCGGTGCCCTCTCCCCTGCCGTTGCCAGAAACATCCACCCACGCCGAGGTCTGAATGTCGTCGACCGTGTACGAAGCTCCGGGGCAGAAGGGCAGCAAGGTGCAGTACCTCCCCCGCTACGGGAATTACATCGGCGGTGAGTTCGTCCCGCCCGTGAGGGGGCAGTACTTCGAGAACATCACCCCCGTCACCGGCAAGCCGTTCTGCGAGGTGCCCCGCTCCACCGCCGAGGACGTCGAGAAGGCGCTCGACGCCGCCCACAGGGCCAAAGCCGCCTGGGGCCGTACCTCGCCCACCGCCCGCGCGGACATCCTCAACAAGATCGCCGACCGGATGCAGGCCAACCTGGAGATGCTCGCCGTCTCCGAGACGTGGGACAACGGCAAGCCCATCCGCGAGACGCTCGCCGCGGACCTGCCGCTGGCCATCGACCACTTCCGCTACTTCGCCGGCTGCCTGCGCGCCCAGGAGGGCAGCCTCGCCGAGCTCGACGAGCACACCGTCGCCTATCACTTCCACGAGCCGCTCGGCGTGGTGGCGCAAATCATCCCCTGGAACTTCCCGCTGCTGATGGCCGCGTGGAAGCTCGCGCCCGCGCTCGCCGCCGGCAACTGCGTGGTCATCAAGCCCGCCGAGCAGACCCCCGTCACCCTCCTCAAGTTCGCCGAGCTCATTGGCGATCTGCTGCCCCCGGGCGTGCTCAACATCGTCAATGGCTTCGGCATCGAGGCCGGCAAGCCCCTGGCCAGCAACAAGCGCGTGGCCAAGGTGGCCTTCACCGGTGAGACGACGACGGGCCGCCTCATCATGCAGTACGCCTCGGAGAACCTCATCCCCGTGACGCTGGAGCTGGGCGGCAAGTCGCCCAACATCTTCTTCGCGGACGTGTTCTCGCAGAACGACGACTTCGCCCAGAAGGCGCTCGAGGGCTTCGCCATGTTCGCCCTCAACCAGGGCGAGGTGTGCACCTGCCCCTCGCGCGCCCTCGTGCAGGAGCGCTTCTACGAGGAGTTCATGCAGAAGGCCATCGAGCGCACGAAGCGCATCGTGCAGGGCAACCCGCTCGACACCGCGACGATGATTGGCGCGCAGGCCTCCAACGACCAGCTGGAGAAAATCCTCTCGTACATCGACGTGGGCCGGCAGGAGGGCGCCAAGGTGCTCACCGGCGGCCGCCGCGCGCACCTGCCCGGGGCGCTCGCCGAGGGCTACTACATGGAGCCCACCATCTTCGAGGGCCACAACAAGATGCGCATCTTCCAGGAGGAGATCTTCGGCCCGGTGGTGTCGGTGACGAAGTTCAAGGACGCGGAGGACGCGCTGGCCATGGCCAATGACACGCTCTACGGCCTGGGCGCGGGCGTGTGGTCGCGCGACACGCACACGGCCTACCGCATGGGCCGCGGCATCCAGGCGGGCCGCGTGTGGGTCAACTGCTACCACCTGTACCCGGCGCACGCGGCCTTCGGCGGCTACAAGCAGTCGGGCATCGGCCGCGAGACGCACAAGATGATGCTCTCGCACTACCAGCAGACGAAGAACATGCTGGTGAGCTACGACCCGAAGCCGATGGGCTTCTTCTAGGCCAACGACGAGGAGCCGCCGCCATGACCGTGGAGCGCGTTGCCGTCACCCCCGCCGCCGAGGCCCTGCTGCGCAAGCTGCAAGGGATTCACGGCCCCCTGATGTTCCATCAGTCGGGAGGGTGCTGCGACGGCAGCGCGCCCATGTGCTACCCGAGGGGCGAGTTCAAGCTGGGCCAGCAGGACGTGTTCCTGGGCACCATCGTGGACACGCCCTTCTACATCAGCGGTCCTCAGTTCGATTACTGGCAGCACACCCAGCTGACGGTGGACGTGGTGAAGGGACGCGGGAGCGGCTTCACCGTGGAGGCGCCCGAGGGCGTGCGCTTCCTCATCCGCTCCCGGGTCTTCACCGACGAGGAGCACTCCGCGCTACAGAAGGCCGGCCCGCCCCCGCGCGGCCCCCAGGAGGGTTGAGCCTCACAGCTTGTAGAGGCCGATCCCCACCCACGGCAGGGGAACCGGGAAGCCGCCGCGGGTGCTGCCATCACGGGTGGACTGGTACTCGGGTACGTACATCCAGAGCGCCGCCAGGTCGACCCGCACGCGCACGCGGTCGAGCGCCAGCGGGCCACTCGGCCTGTCCGAGCCCAGCAGCCAGCGCACGCCCGTGGTGCCGAAGGACTCGTCGAAGGGCGCGCGTGGGAAGAACTCGGCCGCGAGCTCGCTGTGGGTGCCGAGCACGTACTGCGCGCCCACGAAGGCCTGCACCTGCGTGGGGAAGCGCTCCAGGGTGGTGCTCTCGCTGCCATCGCCCGAGCCCGCGTCGCCCGTCGTCCCCACCACCACGGCCGCCTTCTGCGGAATGAGGTGGTGGTTGTCGAGCACGTACGCACCCGCGGTGAGCTGGAAGTCGCCGAAGTGCTTTCCCACCACCGCGGAGAAGAGGTTGAACTGGAGGTTGGCCCCCGCGGCGCCCGCCGCTCCCTGCGCGAACACCCCGTTGCCGACCAGCACGAGCCCGCCACCGCCCACCGCGCCACCCAGCAGGTTGAGGAAGTCATAGGAGACGGACACGCCCGGCACGTAGCGCGACTCGTCGAGCAGCTTCAGCTTGAGGCCCAGGTCCACGGTGCCGAGCACGCCCAGCGCCGCGCCTCCCGCGCCACCCACCACGTGGACGAGGGGGAGTGGCACGCCGCCCGCCGCCGGAATGGGCAGGCCGCCCGCCCACATCTGGAACTGCACGCGCCGGCCCAGGCCCAGGCCCAGGCGGAAGAGCAGGAGCTCGTCGTTGCTCAGCACCAGCGCGCCCGGCTCCAGCGTGAGCGCCGTGGGCGTGAGGAAGAGCCGCTCGTCCGCGGCCCGGCGGGTGACGAAGTCGTCGCGCCGGTAGTCCATCTCGCGCCCGAGCGCCTCGCCCGCCTCGCGGCCTCCGCGCGACGCCAGCACCGAGGGCTCGCCCGCCGACTCCCAGCGCACCAGCCCGAGCTGATTCTCTCCCTCGGGCGCCAGCAGCACGCCCTCGAGCGCCAGCCGCCCGCTCGACTTCTCGAACCCGGTGAGCCCCAGGACCGTCCGCCCCAACACGGCGACCTGCTGGGCCGTCGTGGACGCGGGGGCCTCGGGCGAGCGGGCCTCCACCACGCGCAGCTCGAGCCGCAGCGGCTCGCCACTCGCGCCCGCGGACCTGCGCACCCGGGCCTCCACGGCGCTCTGGAAGGACTCCTGGAGCTCCTTCTTCATCGCGTCGGGCACCTCGCCCTTCACCTCGACGGTCACGCCGCGCGCGTCGTCATAGTGGCCGAGCGCGTCCACCTTCACCTGACGCACACTGCCCAGCGCGCAGCCGGTGAGCGGCAATGCCAGCCATGCGGCGAGCCAACGCCAATTCTTCGTCTGGTTCGTCACGTCCATCCCCTCTCGCGAGCAGCGGAGAAATGGGCGCCATCCTGCTCCGACAGAGGGCGCGGAAGCCACCACCCCCCACGTCGTCCCAGGAGGCCCCGCACTCCCGGTGCGAGCCGTCAGCGCGACGCGGGCAGCCGCACCTCGAAGGTGCTGCCCTGGCGTTGCTCGGGCACCAGCGTCACCGAGCCCCCGTGCCGCTCCACCAACCTCCGGCACAGCGCCAGGCCCAGCCCCGTTCCGTTCGCCTTCCCCGTCACGAACAGGTCGAACAGCCGCTGGCGGATTTCCGGCGGCACTCCCGGCCCGTCATCCTCCACGCGCACCCGCACCGCGCTCCCGTCCGGCTCCGCCGCCAGCCGCACCTCGCCCTCCCCCTGCGCCTGCGCCGCGTTCTGCAAGAGGTTCGCGAACACCTGTCTCAGTCTCCCCGCGTCCCCCTCCACCGGCGGCAGCTCCGCGAAGCTCCGGCGCACCTTCACCGCCGGAAACGCCGCCTCCGTCGCCCTCGCCGCTTCCTCCAGCACCTCGGACAGCTCCACCCGCTGCGACGCCAGCGGCCGGTCCGCGCTCAAATCCAACAGGTCCTCCGTCAGCCGGCGCAACCGCTCCACCTCGCCCAGCACGTCCTCCAGCGCTTCCTTGTCCCGCCCGGAGAGCTTCGCCCCGCTGCGCTCGCGCATCAGCTCCACCGTGCCGCGGATGACGCCCAGCGGATTGCGGATTTCGTGCGCCGCCATCGCCGCCATCTTCGTCATCGCATCGCCTCGCGCCGCCCGCGCCGCCGCCTCGCGTCTCGCCCGCTCGTCCCGCAGCCACCGCGCCGCCACCAGCGCCAGCGCCAGCGCGCCCACCGCCGACAGCGCCACCCCGCCCCACAGCGCCCGCCTCAGCGAATCCCGCGCGCTCGAGAAGGCCCGGCCCGCCTCCAGCACCAGCACCGACGCCACCTGCCCGTCCGCGCCACGCACCGGGAAGTAACCCACCGTCACCTGCAGCTCGCCCATCGAGTAGCCCGGCCCCACCCGCGTCTCTCCCGCGAGCGCCGCCTCCACTCCCGCCGGGTCCGTGCGCAGCAGGTCCACCCGTTTGCGCGCCGGCCCCGTCGCGTCCGCGGGCACCGACAGCCCCCGGTCCACCACGTACACGCCGTCCAGCGCGTTGGCCTGCATCAGCGCTTCCAACCGCTCGGGCCGCGCCCGCGTGTCTCCGAGCAGCAGCGCCGCGGACTCGCCCGCGCCCCGCAGCCGCGCGTCCAGGGCCTGGTCCAGCGCCGCGCTGCCCGCACGGTACAGGGCCAGCGTCGCCGCGAGCGCTCCCACCAACCCGAGCGTCGCGAGCCCCAACGGCCCCAGCGCGCGCGAGGCGGGCCCCCGCATCAGTACAGCCCTCGCGACCACACCAGCTCCAGTCCTCCGGTGAAGCGGCCATAGGAGAGCTCGGCGATGTTGGAGGACGCGCCGCGCCAGCCCACCGAGGCCCTCAGGCTCCAGTTCGCCGCCACGTCCCACTCGGCCGCCACGCCCGCGTCGAGGTAGCCGTCCTCGCGTTGCGCGCCCAGCGGGTTGTCGAAGTTCTGGTAGCCGCGCAGCGTGTAGCCCACCTCGCCCACCACGTGCAGTCCGGGGCGCAGGCGCAGGCGTGCCTCGGCGCGAGGGCCGTGCTCGAAATAGCCGAGCGACAGCTCATACGTGCGCAGCAGCCCGCCGTACCAGCCCGCCGAGAGGGTGAGCGGCTCGGTGGGGCTCCACTCCGCGTCCAGCCGCGCCGTGCCCCGCCACCCGGAGTAACCGGCGTATGCGTCCTCGCGGAAGTCCTCGCGGCGCCCGGCCAACGAGGCCTCCAGCACCACCGGGCCCACCGGCGCGCGCGCGGCCACCTGCAACCGGTGCGCGAGCAGGTACGGCGTCCCTCCGAGCGTCAGCCCGTCCAAGCCGTACTCCGCGGACAGTTGCAGCCGCGTGCCCAGGTGCGCCCAGCCCAGCGCGCCCCCAGCCCCCGCCAGGTCGAAGTCGAGGAAGCGCAGGTGGCCCCGGTAGTGGCCGGAGACGCGCGCATACGGCCCGTTGTCTCCCCAGGGACGCAGGCGCAGCTCCGCGGCCGCCGCGCCCACGCCGTCTCCACTCCCGCCCTGCTGCGCCGTGCCGTCCGGCACGAGCTCCACGTTGGAGTCGTACTCGCTGCCCAGCCGCACCGAGAGCGCCACCCGCCCCTCGCGAGCGGCCCGCAGGCGCAATTCCCCCGCGCGCCGCGCCAGCCCCGCGTCCGGCGAGGCCGCCGCCGCGTCCAGGTACGTCCCCGCTTCTCCCGCGCGGCCCTCGCGCAGGGCGAGCACCCCGAGGAAGTACGAGGCCGTGTCCACCAGCGCCGGCGCCGAGAGTGCCTCCTGGAAGGCCACCGCCGCGGCCGCGTCCTCCCCGCGCTCGAACAGCTTCAGGCCCGAGAGCAGCGACGCCGCCGCGGCCTCCTCGCGCGCTTCCGCGTCCCCGCACAACGCTCTCAGGGCCGCCTTCGCCCGGGCATTGCGCGGGTCCCTGCGCAGCACCTCGCGCCAGGCCACGAGCGCCGTGTCCCGCTCTCCCGCGGCCTGCTCGGCCTCGGCCACCTCCACGTAGGGCGCGGCGGCGGCCAGGTCCGGCGTGCCCTCCGGCGTCACCGGTCCGCAGAGGCCGGACTCGGCGAGCAGCGCGGCCACCACCCACCCCGGATTCACGGACTGCCTCCTCCCACGAGGGGCTCGGGCCGCCCGGACAGCGAGGCCAGGGCGGTGCGGGCCTCGGCGAGGCGGTAACGGTCCTCCCGCTTCTCCGCCAGCCGCACCGCCTCCTCCAGGAAGTGCGCGGCGAGCACCGGACGCCCCGACGCCCGTACCTGGGCGGCACGCGCGTGGTACCAGTCGATGGAGGCGGGCGAGGGCGCCGAGCGGAACAGCGCGGCGAGGTCCGCGCGCAGCTTGCGCACCTGCTCGCCGATGCGCGGGCCCGAGGCATCCCCCACCGCGTCCAGCAGCGTGTCCGCGCACAGGTAGAGGCGCGCGTCGTAGCAGGCGAGCGCGTGGTAGTAGTCGAGCAGCGCGTCGCGCGCGTCCGGGGCGCTCTTGCGCGCGGCGGCGAAGGCCTCCAGCGCCTCCTCCGAGCGGCCGAGCTTCACCAGCGACGCGGCGATGTACCAGTCCGCCTCGCCGCCCGTGCCCAGGCGCTGGGCCACCTTGAACTCCACCAGGGCGTTGGCGAACTGGCCCTCGCGGAAGTGGCGGGCGCCCTGGAGCAGGTGGGAGGTCGCCTCCGGCGCCGGAGTGGCCGCCGTGAGCACGAGCAGGGCGAGGCACTGCACGAGACGCTTCACACGGGGCCTTCTATCACGGGCGCTGGAGGGGGTCCGGCTTCGTCGGCCGCCCGTTGCCCGGGTTGCCAGGCTTCGGGTCCTTGTTCTTGCGGACCTCCTCGGCGCGGGAGCGGCCCGCGGCGTCCTGCGCGTCCGAGCCCACGCCCACGCCCGCGGCGCCCAGCGCGGCGGAGCGGGCGGCCTTCACGCTCTGGCCGGGAGGCGTCCCCGTGCCGCGCGCGGCCTGCGCCGAGGCCTCCTTGCGGGCCTTCTCGGCGGCCTCACTCCGGGTACGGTTTCCCACGTCCCGGCGAGCACCGTCCGTGGCGGTTTCCCGGGCCGTCCCGGCCACGGGGGAGGCCGCGTCGGGCAACCGGGGGAGGTGCTCCGGCAGCGAGGCCTGCACCTCGAGCGCCTCGAGGATGGCGGCCCGGGGCTCCACGTGGCGCGACGGCTCCCCGGCGGTGGCACCCGCGGCCCACAGCGAGAGGGCGAGGAAGAGGAACCCGCGCATGACAGCCTCCACGACACGCCCGGGGGAGAGAGGACGCAACGGGTAGCGTAGCATTCTCCGTGCCCGGCTCCGGTTCCAGGCGGGCATGGCTGTCTCCCCGCTGTCCCTTGCCCCAGCCGGGACACCCAGGTGTACCAACCGGTACACCGCGAGGGCCTCACCCCCGAGGGCGGATGCTCGCGCGGGCCGCTCCGCGCTCGACGCGCCGCGTCCAAGAGGGAGGCGCGGGGAATCCTTCGCGCCCATGAGGAAGGACGCATTCCACGCTCACCTCTCAACCTGGACGAAAGCGAAAAACCCTGGCTTTGATGCATGAATCCAAAAACAGGGAGGGCCGGAATGAGGCTCGTCAAGGCAATCGCGACCGTGGCCGCGGCAGTGGTCATGGCATGGAGCGGGAGTGCATCCGCTCTGACGGTGAAGCTGGATTACGTCTGGGGCGGCAACGGCGGTGGCACCACCGTCTTCATCCACGGACATGGCAACTGTGTCGGCGGCAACGGCTCGGACAGCCGCTGCGTCAACATGTCGTACGGCTACTGGCTGAACTCGACGGAGGACGGCGGTGACGGCCACGACTTCATGGCCGAGTCCACCTCCAAGTGCACCGCGGCCGGCTGCTCCATGGCGTGCGCCTCCACGGGCTGCAACACCATCAACTACACCGGCTCGTGGAGCTACTCCGAGGCCTTCGCCATCCGCTACGACATGGTGAACCAGAGCATGATGGCCTCCACCAACGACGTGGCCAACTGCCTGATGGACCTGAAGAACGGCACCAACACCACGGGCTGCAATCCCAACCTCTACAAGCGCACCAGCTTCCGCCTGGTGGCCCACAGCGCGGGCGGCGCGGTCATCGACCGCATCTTCTCCACCGGCGCGTGGCCGGGCCTGACGGGCGCGGGCGGCGCCATCATCGGCACCCCGGTGGCCTCCGCGGGCGCGCTGGCCGGCTCCCGTGCCTCGAGCGCCCTGTACGGCACCGATGGCGCCTCCAACTTCTGCACCACGCTGGTGAGCTGGATCGCCGGCTGGGCGCTGAAGAACACGGGCAACGCCAGCCTCACGCGCAGCGCGCTGCTGGGCGAGGCCAACAACGGCCGCGCCGGCAAGATGCCCCGCTGGATGTACAAGGTGACGACGGCGGGCGGCTCGGGCTCGGCCAACAACAACGGCAAGGACAGCGTCCAGGAGAGCACCAACGACTCCAAGATGGGCGTGCTGGTGGGCTGCGTGGGCTACTCCGCCGATGACGACACCGACGGCGTGCTGTGGAACTACGACAGCGACCCGACCTCCAACCCGGCCGGCTCCAACGGCGGCAAGTACCGCTCGCAGTACACCGGCTATTACTGGCACTGGGTGCCGTCGTGGGCCAACCACTCGCACAACCGCAACGACGCCTACGTGAAGAAGTACGGCTTCCAGACGGACACCGGCTGCTATTACATCTCGCCGGGTACCTGCATCGGCCAGTACGCGCAGTGAGCCATGGGTAACGACGCATCGACGAAACGGCGTGGGGTGGGGTTGGGTCTCATCGCGGTGATTGCCGCGCTCGTGCTCGTGGCGCTGCTGTGGCCACGCGCCCCGGAGAACCCTCCACCTCCCGAGGACACCTCTGTCACCCGGAACCCCTCGCCGGCCGATGCGCCGTCCCCGCGGGCTCCGCCTTCCCCCGTGCGGGCTTCACAGAGCACGGTGGCGGCGGCGGAGCCCCCTGCCCCGGACGTGATTCCGGGCACCACTCCCGCGGTCCCTCCCGAGGCGCCGCCCATCGAGCTGCCTCCGACGACGCAGGTGCTGCAGGAGGAGTTCTACCCGGGCACGACCGACTGGGAAGACGTGCCCGTGGACGAGACGCACCAGTACAACCTTCGCATCCTGCCCAAGCGCTACAACGTGGTGGCGCCCCTGCCCATCTCCGTGCTGCTGGAGATCACCGACCGGAAGGGCAAACGCCAGACACTGCCCAATCCGCACGTGCGCGTGCGCCCCATGGAGGACTCGACGCGGCCGTGGATTGAAGTGCCGGTGAAGGACGACGGCTCGGGCGACGACGAGGTGGCGGGGGACCTCCAGTACACGGCCACCCTGCAGCCCACGCGCGAGCAGAAGAAGCTGCTGTACGGACGCGTGCTCGTGGAGGGCAGCGTGGACGTGCCGGGCGTGGGGACGCGGACGATTCCCGCCACGCTCCTCTACACCCAGGGCCCGCGCGCGAAGCTGACGGGCCGGTGGAAGGACTCGGTGCGCAACGGCAGCCTCGCGCTGGAGGCCGAGCTGGAGGTGGAGGAGCCGGGCCTGTTCACGCTGATGGCGCAGGTGTTCGGCCCGCACCTGGAGCCCATCGCCTGGGTGAAGCAGACGGAGAAGCTGGGCTCGGGCCGGGGCACGCTCACGCTCGAGGTGTTCGGCAAGGTGCTGCACGACATGGGCGTGGATGGCCCCTACCGCGTGCGGCAGGTGCTGCTGAGCCGGGACTACGAGAACTCGGGCGACTACGACCCGGGCGTCACCCTCGAGGAGGCGCACCAGACGAAGCCATACCAGGCCCGCGAGTTCTCTCCGGCCACGTACACGCCGCCGCCGCGCGTCGTCGAGGAGGTGGATGCCAATCACCCCTCGCAGCGCAACAAGCCGCCCCCCGAGCGCACGCGCGTCATGGAGCCCGCGAGCGGCACCCCTCCGGCGCCTTCACAGGGCGAAACGCCGCCGCAGCAGCCGCCGAGCCTCGGACACTGAGCGATGAAGCCGGAAGCCCCCTACACGCTCCGCCCGCCCCGGCCTGGAGACCTCGGCTGGATCCGCCAGGGCCTGGTCGCCGAGACGTGGGAACTGAAGTGGTGAGGCAGTAGTTCCTACCGGCTTCCGAACCGGGGCCCCCGCACGGGCTCGCCAAACCCCTGGAATCACTCGCGACGGAGCCTCGGGCGCCGCTGGCATCCGCGTTGCTCTATCCCCTTCACGTGAAGGCAGCGGGGTAGGACGGGCGGGATGCAGGGCGGCGGGTCGGTCGGGGTGGGGTCGGGGTTGGTGCTGAACGGGTAGCGGGTTTTCGGGTCGGTCGGGGTCGGGCGGTTGGGGTTGGGGCAGGACCGGTAGCGGGTTTCAGGGCGGCGGGTTGGTGGGGTCGGGGTCGGGGTCGGGGTCGGGGCAGGACGGGGAGTGGGTTTCAGGGGGCAGGACAGGGGTAGCAGGGGAAGACTCGCGGGGAGGAGCTGCATGGGGGCGGCTCCTCCCCGTTTTTTTTCAGAGCCTGTCCTGCAAGCCGCGCACGAGCTCCTCCGTCTCGGGGTCGGGGGTCGAACGCATGCGCCGCGCTTCCTGGAGCAGCGCGAGCGCGTGGCCGAGCCGGTGCTCGGCGCCCTCCGAGTCCCCGCGCTGCTGGAGCAGCTCCGCTTCCGCGCTCACCAGCTTCGCCAGTGCCTTGATCTTCTCCGGGTGCCCGAGCAGCCCCGCCACCGAGCCCGCGTCGATGGTGATGAGCATCCGGTACTCCATGCCGAAGAGCGACAGGCTCGTCTGCTGGATGAGCTCGAGCGCCTCGTCCGTCTTCTGGGCCTTGCCCGCCTTCACGATGGCCGCGAGCGCCTCCACCAGCTGACGGATGGTTCGCTCGATGTAGTCCTCGCGGAATCCCGACATGGGGCATGGCTCCTTGGGAACAGAGGCGTTCCGGGGAAGCGAGGGTACTCGCAACCCGAGCGAGCGAGGTACCCTCACCCCGTCCCTCTCCCGGTGGGAGAGGGCAACTGCGCTCAGCTCTTGTCACTCACCGGAGGAGCATCGCGCCGCACCACGCTCGAGTCGTCGGCGCCGTAGCCGCCGATGCCCTTGTCCTTGAGGCCCTTCTCGCCGGTGTCCTCGTCCACCACGTCGCGGCGTACCTGACCCTCGCCCTGGTTGCGGGCCTCGCGCTCCAGTTCCTTGGCATCCTTGTCCAGCCGCGGGTCCATCGTGCCCTTCACCGTCTTGCCCTTGTTCTCGGCCATGGCTCTCTCCCGTCACGCTGTGGGGCCTCGCGCGCCACGCCACGAGGCCCGGTGATGGAGGAAAGGTCCGAAGCCTCCCGGCACTCGACAAGAGACCGGCCCACGCCCCGCTGCCCGCTCCCCGCTCGCACGAGGGAGCTTCCACGAGAGGGAATAGCCCGCGAGCACCGGCTCACTTCCGGGGCAGCGGCCACTCCAGGTAGGTGGGGTTGGGCGCGAAGCCCACCGACTCGTAGAGCGGCCGGCCGTCCGGGGTGGCGTGAAGCAGGAGCCGGCCCACGCCCAGCTCGCGCGAGAAGCGCACCAACTCCAGGAAGAGCGCGCGGGCGATGCCCCGTCCGCGCCACTGGGGCTCGGTGTACATGTTGAGGATGTACGCCTCGAGGCTCGCCAGGGTGTCTGGCATCGGAGGCCTCGAGAAGGGCGCGAGGCCGCTACACGCCACGAGCCGGCCCTCGGCCACGCCCACCCAGGCATGGAAGCGGCCCGCGGGAATCTCCTGCGCGAAGTAGCGCCGGGTGGCTTCCTCCAGCGCCTCCTCGCCCTGCAACTTCTCCACACCGCGCGTGGTGCGCAGCAGCGCGAAGCGCAGGCGGACGAGGCCGTCCAGGTCCTCCACGCCCGCCTTGCGGATGCTCCAACCTGCTTCCATGCGACTCGTGCCTCCGGACTTCCAGTATGCCGGTGAAGCACGTCTGCCGCGACGGAGTGCTCCGGGCCTGGAGCACCCCTCCGCGAACGCTGGGCTCAACCGAGGGCGGAGGACGGAGCACCCCGCCGCAGAGGCGAATTCATGGCGTACGGCAGCTTCTGGTCCCCGCCGATGTAGATGACACGGGGATCGGAAGGCAGGGTGGCGTCCTTGGCGAAACCCACCAGGGAATCGTGAACGTGGAGCTCGAAGAACGTGAGGAGTTCCTGGTTACGCAGTCCTTGCCCGCGCTCGTACTGGGCCTCGTACGCATCGAGCACCGCCCTGTAGTGCGGGCGCAACCTGTCCCGTCCCTTCTTCTTGGCAAAGGCTTGGAGCTTGCGCGCATCCATCACGAGCTGCCGGTCATAGATGTACGCGTTGTGCGCGTATTCGCCGTCCGAGCTCGGCATCGTGTCCAGGAAGGTCTTCTGGGTGAGGTACTCGTCTTCCTTCTGGTCCGCGAGCTTCGACTCTTCCTCGTACATCTTCTGCCCGGGGCCGAACATCCACGCCCCCGACTCACGGAGCTGCTTGGCCATGACCTTGTGGCTATTGGCCTCGCTGCGCAGCGAACTCGTGAGTTGGGTCAACCGGCTCTGCTCCTTCGCCCAACCCTGCTCGAAGGCCTTGAGGACGGTCTGGTCTCGCGTAGGCGTGCCCTCAATGCTGGTATACGCCTTGTAGAAGCGCCACTGGTAGTAGAGCCGCATGTGGGACAGAACCATGTCGCCCAAAGACTTGCCGCCCCAGCCCACGGTATCCATGTAGAGCTTGAAGCGGCGGCTCATCGTTTCAAAGGCCGCCTTGCTGGCGGGGTCCTCCGCGAAGTCACTCTTCAGCAGCGCCGAGGGCATTTCCGGCAGCAGGGGAACGCCGGCCCGGATTGCCTCGGCACGCATGGCCCGCAGCGGCACCAGGCTCAGCAGAGAGCCAGGGAACTGGCTTCGCGCCCCCTCTCCCAGCCGATAGCCACCACCCACATCCGAGTGAGCGCCGGGATAGACCACCTCCCGGCAGTTGCTCGGGTACTTCCCGCCCTGGGCGAGGCTATCGAGCGGGAAGGAATTGCGAATCTCATGGGCCGCCGCCATGTGGAGGCAATCCTCGACCATTTCGGGGATGCGAAGGTCATCCGCCCAGCTCATATGGCCGTTGGACATGCCTGACGCCGGGTCCGCGCCGGGAGCCCCTCCAAATACAAAGGCAAGCTCATCGAGCGTACTTCCGTACATGTGGCGGCACTTCAGCACCTGTTGCAAGTCCAGTGCGCCAGTCGTCAGGTCGAGCGACTGCCAGTTGTTCACCCCCATGGGCACACCGACCGACGCCACGGTATCGAATAGCCCCATGAAGTACAGGCGGACCGGAGACTTTCCCTGCTTGTGCGAGAAGCGCCAGGTGCCGTCGGCCCCGCGCTCGCAGCGGTCCGCGACCATCCGCGCGAAAGCGCGTGCCAGCGCGGCGCCGCGAGAAAAGCCGAACAGAGACAGGTGAACCGTGCGGCCCTTGCTCTGGCCGACGCGCTCTTCGAACCGGCGCATGGCCCAATCCAGACGCGCCGTGCCCATTCCACCGAAGGCGAGTCCCAGGTCCGTTCCGCCCGGGTCTCCAATCTCCTTGAAGCGCGTGCCGAGCCCGGGGATGTAATAACTGAACAACCCCCGAGTCGAGTCGCTCTGAGGATGCGCTCGGAACAAACGCGCTACGTTGCTGTGCTCGTCATTTCCAACATCCGCATCCAGGTTGTTGCCCGTGCCATCGAAGAAAAAAGCAACCTTGACTCCCTGCGAAGTGGGAGCGGTGGGAGCCTTGCCGAAGACGCTGCTCTTCGCCTCGGGCACACGCCCGGTCTTGTCTGCACTCTTGCTCGCAAGAGATGCTGATTGACTCAAGTTCACCGAGGACTGCAGTTTCGTTGACTCGCCATTAGTAGCCATCTTTGCACCTCGCGGTCTGCTCGTCCGCCACGGTGTTACCTGATTCCTTGCGCTGCCCTGGATTGAAGTCTTGCAACTTCAACTTCGGCTCGGCGTAATCCTCTGTGATCTCGGCCTCGATGTGCCCGTCAGGGAAGAAATGCACGCCCAGGTGGCGAGGATTGGCTGGAACCGGGCCGGAGAGCAGTGCTTCCTTCTCGCACCAGCGCTTCCGGTCTCGCGTCCACTTGATGGTCAGTTGCACCGGCAGCTTCGTGCCCGGCCTGAAGCTCACACAGCACACGCCCTTTCCTCCCCCCGAGGTCGGAGAGCTGACGAAGAGGTTTCCCCCGCCCTGGCCGTTCACCTCGAAGCTGTCGATGTACAGATCGGTGTAGTTGAAGCCGTTGATTTCCAGCGAGACGGCCTGGGTGATGGCAGGTGCCTCCTCCGCCGGTTTCTCTTCGGTCTTCGGCTTGTTGCAGGCCACCAGCACCGCCAGCCCTACGAGCAGCAAGCGCCCGTGCGCTGCGCACGGCAATCTAGACTCGTCGTTAGTAGCCATCCTTGCACCGCGCAGTCTGCTCGTCCGCCACGGTGTTACCCGACTTCTTGCGCTCGCCCCGGTCAACTCGCTCCAGCCGCAACTTCGGCTCCGGATCGTCCTCTGTGATCTCGGCCTCGATGTGCCCGTCAGGGAAGAAATGCAC
The DNA here is from genome assembly GCF_045802675.1 of Archangium sp. Classification (GTDB taxonomy): domain Bacteria; phylum Myxococcota; class Myxococcia; order Myxococcales; family Myxococcaceae; genus Archangium. The sequence goes on from NZ_JBJMQO010000129.1 coordinate 89,976, forward strand.
CCCGAGGTAGCGAGGATTGGCTGGAACCGGCCCGGAGAGCAGCGCTTCTTTCTCGCACCAGCGCTTCCGGTCTCGCGTCCATTTGATGGTCAGTGGCACCGGCAGCTTCGTGCCCGGCCTGAAGCTCACGCAACACACGCCCCCACCACCGCCCGAGGTCGGAGAGCTGACGAAGAGGTTTCCCCCGCCCTGGCCGTTCACCTCGAAGCTGTCGATGTACAGATCGGTGTAGTTGAAGCCGTTGATTTCCAGCGAGACGGCCTGGGTGATGGCAGGTGCCTCCTCCGCCGGTTTCTCTTCGGTCTTCGGTTTGTTGCAGGCCACCAGCACCGCCAGCCCCATGAGCAGCAAGCGCCCGTGCGCCGCACGTGAGAAGCCCCAAGCCTGATGGCGGCTCGCGGAGTTGATGGGCATCACGCTCCCCCGAGCGGGTAGCACGTCGAAAATGAAGGACTTCATCGGGTCCTGAATCCGCGTTTCCGCGCATTGATTGCACTGCCGCGAGCCAGGTCACCCGGCCCCCCCCTGCTCCATCGTCATCTTCAGTGGCGGGCGTCGTCCTGTCAACGCACCGGTCCCAGCACGTCCCCAGGAGTCCAGAGGACCATCGAAGTCACTTCGTCCCCTCGGGAGGCGCGCGGTTCTTCGAGCGGCGCGCCAGCCAGTTGCGCAGGAAGGCCTTCACCTCCGGGTGGTGGGACTCGCGGAACGAGTCGGGCGGACCCGAGGCGACGATGCGCCCCTCGTGCATGAGGGCGAGCGTGTCGGCCATGCCAAAGGCAGACGCCACGTCCGGCGTAATCACCAGCGATGTCGCCCCGAGCTCCTTCTTGGCCGTCATGATGATGTCGTTGACGGCGGCCGTGGTGAGCGGATCCAACCCGGCCGTGGGGTCGTCGTAGAGCAGGATTCTCGGCCGGAGGATGGTGGCGCGCGCGAAGCCCACGCGCTTCTGCATGCCGCCGGACAGCTCGCCCGGAAAGCGCTGCGCCGCGTGCGACAGCCCCACCATGCCCAGCGTCTTGTTCACCGTCTCGTGGATCTGCTCCTCGGGCAGGTCCGTGCGCTCTCGCAGGGGGAACGCCACGTTGTCGAAGACGGTCAGCGAGTCGAAGAGCGCATTGGCCTGGAAGAGGATGCCCAGGTTGCGGCGCATCTGGTTCAGCGCGGACTCGTCCATCTGGGCCACGTCCTGGCCCTCCACGAGCACCGTGCCCCGGTCCGACCGCAGCAGGCCCATGATGTGCTTCATCAGCACCGACTTGCCCGAGCCGGAGATTCCCAGCAGCACGACGGTGGCGCCCTCGGGCACCACGAGGTCCACACCCCGCAGGGCCTCCTGGCCGCCGAAGGATTTGTGGAGGTCTCTCACCTCGATGGTCAGCTTGCGCAGTACCGGCTCGCCGCTCGTGTCGCTCATCGCCGCACCAGCCTAGTTCAAACCGCCGCGGCCGGCTCAGCCCTCGGAAGCGGGGGCGGACCCCCGGAACGCATCCGGCTTGCCGGGCACCTCCCAGCTCGGTAGGTCCGGTACCCTCTCGTGCCGCTCACCGCGCGCGAAGGTCGAAGATCAAGAAGTACGGAACGCGCGTCGCATCCGCCAGCTTGGGACACCGGGCCAGTGCCTCGGGCCGGCTCGCGACCTGGCGGCTGAACCAGCCCTGACCGCAGCCGAGGTCGAGCACCTCCAGGCCGGTCACCTCTCCGCAGGCCTCCAGCAGTGCCGGTCCGTGCAGCTCCACGCGGTAGTAGTCGAGCCCACTCTCGACGAAGTGATTCCACGCGTCCGCCGACTCATCCCAGTACGAATGACTCAGCTCTTCGTCGGCTTCGGGAGAGGCAGGTGGGCGCTCGGCCATGGCCTCAACCTACCAGCCACCCGCTCCCGGTGCGCGGGCGCGCGGGCCCCCGCGCCCACTCGGGACGCGAGGGCCTCACGGACTCAAACTAGCTCTTGTACTTCACCGAGCAGCCATACGACTCGGTGGTGGAGGCCGGCACCGGCTTGCCGGACAGGAGCGCGTCCACCGCCGTCTTCACGTAGTTGGTGGTGCCCTCCTTCTTGTTGCCGCGCGGGTCGTCGTCGATGGCGCCCGCGTAGCGCAGCACGCCCTTCTCATCAATCACATACATGTGCGGCGTCGTCTTGGCGCCGTACGACTTGCCCACCGTGCCGCTCGGGTCCTGCAGCACCGGGTAGCTGAAGCCCTTCTCCTTCTTCCACGCCGCGGCCACGTCCGGCGTGTGGCTCGCCGAGGAGTCCACCGCCAGCCACACCACCTTCTTGGCGTCGAAGCCCGAGAGCGTCTTCTGCATGGTGCCCGCCGTGTAGTGGCGCTTCACGAAGGGGCACTCGGGGTTGGTCCACTCCAGCACGACGACCTTGCCCTTGTACTGCGCCAGCGAGTGCTCCTTGCCGGCCTCGTCCTTGAGGGTGAAGGCCGGAGCGGGCTCGCCCACCTCGGCGGTGTCGGCGGCCAGGGCCACCACGGGCAACATCACGACGAGGGCGACTGCGGTGAAGAGGGACTTCATTCGCTCTGCTCTCCTTGTGAGGGTACAGCGGAAGGAATCCGCGCCGCTCGGATGCGCGAGGGGCCGCTACGTCGCGTCGGCCATTCGCTTCGCCGCGCGGCGCACGGCCTCGACGACGGAATCGGTGGTGAGGAGCTCGGGCAGCACCTCGGGCTTGCCGGGCGAGGCCGGGCTCACCACCAGGTACATGGGCACTCCGGCGCGGCCGAACTCGGCCAGCTTGGCGCTGATGCGCGCGTCGCGCCGCGTCCAGTCCGCCACGAAGAAGGCCACCTTGTGCTGCGCGAAGGCCGTCCGCACGTCCTCGCGCGTGAGCACCGTGCGCTCGTTGAACTTGCAGGTGAGGCACCAGTCCGCCGTGAAGTCGATGAAGACGGGCTGCCCCGCCTCCAGCGCCGCGGCCACCGCCGCCTCGTCCCACGGCTGCGCCTCGCCCACCGCCGAGGCCCTGCGCACGGCCGGCCCCGTCTCGTCGAAGCGCAGCGAGAGCACGCCGCCCACGGCCAGCACCGCCACCACCGCCGCCACGCCCGCCGCCTTGCGCCCGCCCGACGCGCCCTGCGCCAGCCCGTACAGCCACGCGCCCAGGCCCACCACCGCGAGGAAGGCGAGCAGCCGCGCCATACCGTCCACGCCGGTGAGGCCGCCCATCACCCACACCAGCCACACGGTGGTGGCGAGCAGCGCGAAGCCGAGCAGTTGCTTGCCGCGCTCCATCCACGCGCCCGGCTTGGGGAGGAGCTTCGTCAGGCCGGGCACCAGCACCAGCACGCAGAAGGGCAGCGCGAGGCCGAGCCCCAGCATGAGGAAGGTGGCCAGCACCGTGCCCGTGCCCGCCGCCAGCGCGAAGCCCACCGCGGTGCCCAGCAGCGGCGCCGAGCACGGGGTGGCCAGCACCACCGCCAGCACGCCCTCGCCCGCGCTGCGCGCCAGGCCGTGGCTCGAGTCCACCTTCTCCACCAGGGCCGTGCCGTCCGTGCCCACGGTGAAGACGCCGAAGAGGTTGAGGGCGAAGGCCACCAGCACCGCGGCCACCGCGGCGACGAAGAGCGGCTCCTGGAATTGGAAGCCCCAGCCCACGCTGTGCCCACCAGCGCGCAGGCCGAGCACCGCCAGCGCCAGCGCCAGCAGCGAGCCCACGATGCCGCCCGCGTACGCGAGCGCATGCAGCGCCACCTGGCCGCGCTCGGCATGCACCGTGCGGGTGAAGCCGTACGCCTTGAGGGCCAGCACCGGGAAGACACACGGCATGAGGTTGAGCAGCGCGCCCCCGAGGAACGCGAAGAGCAGCACCAGCCCCAGCGACAGCGAGGACTCGGGCGCCGTCTTCACGGCGGGCGCACTCCCGGGAGGAGCGGCCACCACGGGCGCCAACGGCAGGTTCAACGTCAGCGAGGGATGACCCGCGCTGGCCGGGCCCAGACGCAGCACCCCCACGAAGCGGGGCTCCTGCGCGGGCACATCCGGACCCAGCTGCCCCTCCAACGCGAAGGTGCCGGGCTTGCCGGCCACGGGCGAGAGGGCCACGTGCGCGATGCCCTTGATGCGCTCGGGGACGAAGAAGTCCTTCTCCACCGTGGGCAGCGGTTGGCCCTTGGGCGCCGTCACGGTGAGGGTGCCGGTGAAGGGCTTGCCGGCGGTGAGCGGCTTCGTGTCGAGCGTGAGCGCCACCACGTGGCCAGCGCTCTCGGGCGTCACCGGCACGCGCGCGCGGGCCGCGTCGAAGAGGGCGGCGTGCTCGGGGTCCGGCCGCGTCTCGGTGCCCAGGGGCACGCCGCGGGTGAGCATGAGCTGCGCGGGCAGGCAGCGCGTCTCGCACACGAGGATGTCCGCCGCGGCCGACAGCTGCGCCGAGCCCGTGAGCTTGTCGGAGACATGGGCCTCGGCGTAGAGGAGCACCTCGTCGCCGTAGCCATACGAGGTGATGAAGCCGTCCGGGGTGCGGAAGGTGATGGGCGTGGGCCACTGGAGCTCGCCCACGGTGGTGCCCGGAGTGTCCCAGACGATTTCCGAGGCCAGGCCCGCGTCGCCCGGGTTCTTCCAGTAGATGTGCCAGCCCGGGTCCATGCGGAAGCGCACGCCGACGCGGAAGGAGTCACCCGGCTTCACCTGGGAGACGTCGGTGAGGAGCGCGGCCTCCACGCGCGGGTTGCCCTGGTCCGCAGCGCCTGTGGCCGTGGCGGTGGCCGGCACTTCCGCCCGAGCCAGGCCCGAGCCGAGGCAGAGCCCCAGCACCGCGAAGAAGAGAACACCCAGCCCGCTCGAACGTCGTACCCGCAGCTGCCTCATGAGCCTCCCGTTAACCCACCGGAGTGCCGACCGCCAGCCTCACGGCCGTGGATTGGCGCCCATCAACCCTCCGGGCAGGCGGGCATTCCCGGGCAGCCCGCCCCGGTGGTGGAGGGAGTACGTGCGAGCGGAGGAGCCGGTTACAGCACTGCCCGCCTGCTGGCCCGTCGGCTGAAGCTGGGGATTTCGTGGAGCCGTGCCGGCTCCGCGCTCAGCTCCCCGCCTTGCGCGCGGGGAGGACGGGCACGGGCTGGATGACGCTCAAGCCCGTGCGTGCGTCCGCGGCCCTCGCCCGGCGCACCACCAACGCGGGCACCTCTCCCGCGCGCTTCTCCACCGCCACCCGCAGGTCCGCCAGCCGCTCCACGTGCCGCTTCGCCGGCACCTCCTCCACCGCCAGCCGCACCAGCTCGCGCAGCCCCTCCTCCGCCTCCGACAGCGACTTCTCCGCGGCGATTGGATTGCGCCGCAGCAGCGCCTTCCACGCCGCCGATTCGGCCGCCACCAGGTCCAACTCCACGCCCACCGCGCGGATGAAGCGGCCCTCGGGGCTGTCCGGCAGCACTCGCTGCACCGGCACCGCCACGCGCCGCGTGTCCCCGTTCTCCGTCCACGTCGTCGTCACCCCGAGCGTCCAGTCCGCCAGCTCCAACCGCCCGGTGAAGAGCGCCCGCCGCGGAAACGCCTGCGAGAGCGAGCCCAGCCCCGCGCTCAGCGCATCCCCGTCCACCCGCGCCGGGTAGCGGTGACGGCACAGCAGCTCGCTGAAACCGCTCGGCTTCACGTACACGCGGGCGTCGGTGCCCACCTCGCCGTAGAGCTCGGCCACCAGCGCCGCGGCGGCCACCGGCAGGCCCTCGGCGTCGTCCACGTGGGTGAAGCTCGTGCCCGAGGGGGCCGTGAGCGCCTCGAGAATCTCCGGCAGGTAGTGCCGCCCCAGCCCCAGCGCATGCAGCGTCAGCCCGGACTCGGCCACCTTCGTGCCCAGCGTGCGGAAGTCCGCCAGCGCGCGCAGGCCCACCGACGGCTCGCCATCCGTGAGCATCAACAGCTTCGGCCGCGCCCCGGGGATGAACAGCCGGCGCACCGCGGCCGCGCCCGACTCCACCGCCTCGTGCAGCGCCGTGCCCTCGCCCGCCTGTAGCCCCGAGAGCGTCTCGGCGAGGTCCGCCCGCGCCTCCTTGTCCATGAGGCGCAGCGGCACGAGCTGCTCGGGCACCCCGTCGAAGGTGAGCAGCCCGAGGTAGTCCTTCGGCCCCGCGCGCTCGACGAGCAGTTGCGCGGCCTCCACCGCCGCCGCCAGGGGCGCGCCCCGCATGGAAGCACTGCGGTCCAGCACGAGGTTCATCGCCACGGGAGCACGGGGCGCATCCGACTCGGCCTCCACGGTGACGAGCAGATGCACATTCCGGCCACGCTCTCCATCGCGCTCGACCGCCCAGGCCGTCAGCTTCATCGCTTCATCCTCCGTGCGAGGCACTGGCGTGCACCCCGCGACTGCCGCGTCCCCCAGTATCGCCGACCTGGGCGCCGGGCGCCTACTCCGGTGCCCCAGCGGGCCCTCGCCGGGAGAGCACCGCGCGCCCGTCCACCTTCTCCAGCACGGCCACCGCCTCGAGAGGTAACCCGGCGAGCAGCTCGGGCGAATGCGTGGCCACGAGCACCTGGCTCGCCTCCGAGGCCCGCCGCAGCAGCGAGGCCAGCACGGGCAGTGCGCGCGGGGGCAGCCCCAGCTCCGGCCCGTCGAGGCCCACGAGCGGCGCCAGCAGGGGCGAGAGGCACAGCGCCGCCAAGCATAGCAGGCGCAGCGTCCCGTCGGAGAGGTGCGCCAGCGTCAGCTCCTCGCGCACGCCGGCCTCGCGCCACACGCCGATGACCGTGCCCGGCCCGCCCCGGGGTTTCACCGAGAGCGCGTGGAAGGACGGAAGCACGGCACGCAGGAGCGCCTCGAGCTCCCGCCAGCGCTCGGGGTGCTCCACCATCAGGTGGAAGAGCACGGCGCTCAGGTTGGAGCCATCCGGCGCGAGCACGGGCTCGGGCTCCGAGGGGACGGGCCGCCGGAGCACCGCGCCGCGCGACACGTCGAAGCCCGGGTAGAAGCGCCAGCCGGAGACGAACGCACGCACGCTGTCGGCCACGCGCAGGGCGGGCTCCAATCCGCCGCTCAGCGCGAGCGCATCCGGAGCCAGCACGAGGGGCACCGACAGCACGCGGGGCCTCGGAGGTCCCCATGTCGCGGTGTGCACCGTGCCCTGCCCGTTCTGGCGCTCGAGGAAGGTGAAGGCCTCCGACTCCTGGCCGCTCGCGTCCGTCTCCAGCCCGGCGAGCCGCTCCGAGGTGACGCGGGGCACGCCCGCGGGCCCGCCGAGGCTCACCGCGTACCGCAACGCCCGGCCGGAGCCGCTCGTGAGGCGCAGGGAGAGGTGGAGGCGCTCGGGGAGGCGCGCGTCCGGCCCCGAGGGGAGCGCTGCCCCCATGGCGCGGGAGAGCAGGGCCAGACACTCGAGGAGCGCGGACTTGCCCGAGCCCGGCTCGCCGGTGAGGACGGTGAGCGGGCCCGGCCGCACGTCGAGTCCCTGGAGCACCCGGAAGCCGTCCACGTGCAGCGCCGAGAGGTGGAGGGGCAACTCCAGCGGCCCCTGGGCCTCGAGCCGCGCGCGCACCGAGGCGAAGGACTCCGTCTCCAGCACGGCGGGCGAGAGCTGGATGGCCCCCACGAGCCCCGCGTCATCCCCGAAGAGCACCTCGGCGAGCTCCAATTCCGAGGCGAAGCGCTCCAGCGTCTGGGCCACCTCGGAGGCGGGCAGGCCCGACAGCTCGCCGAGCTCCTCGGCGGTCCACGTCCTGGCGCGGTTGCGCCGCCAGGCCTCCTTCAACGCGGGCAGCAGCCGGTCGAAGTGCGCGTATTCGGTGCTCGAGGGATTGGGATTGGGAGACCCCACGCGGGGGGGAGGATACACGGAGCCGCGGATTCCATCTCCGGAACGGGTGCCTGGGTGCACCGGCTCGACGGAGAGACGCGCTCCCCTGCTTCACACTGCCGCCCCCGCGCCTCGTGCCGACGCGGGGGCCCTGGCGCTATTCGGCGTCGTAGCCGCCGTAGGCATCATCGGCGCCCCACAGCCGGCCACCGGGGTTGCCTCGCACCACCACGATGGACCCCGTCGACTCCTCGTCCTCGCCGCCCGGAACGACGTACTCCAGCCCCTCGTCATCCATGTACGTCGACTCGTCGTGCACCATGGCTTCCTCCTGGGCGCTCTCCGTGCTGCTCCGGGTCGCCGGCCGTCTGGCTCGCCGCCCCTGGGGCGCCCCCGCTCGGTCACCTGGAGCCCACCCCATGTGGTGCTCCTTCCCAACGCCGTTGACCGATTTACCAAACAGGGTGACCACTGCCCGGCTCGGTGTAAAGCCCTCGGCGTCCCAAGCGACCGGCTCCGTCTCGTAGTGCACGCCTGCTTGCTTTTACACAACGGCTTGTGGCAGCCCGCCCGATCTGTCCGGAAGACGAACCGGGCGGGCCCCTGACGCAGACGCGCCGCGACCGGGCCCGGCCGAGGGCCGACCAGGCGAGCAGCATCCGCGAGCCACGCGGCCCTAAGGCGGGCGAGGTTGTGCGGTCAACGTTGCGCCGCTCGGAGCACGTGCAGGCTATTCCGGCAGTAGAAACACTGCCCCCGCCGAGCCAGACGCCCGCTTGATTCGAGAATCAATCTTGTTAGGGTTGCAGGGTTACAGCCTTGCCGCAGCGCGGCATTCGAATTCCCCACCCCCGCGGACCTTCGCGAGGTTCACTGAACCGACATGAGTCCCATCATCACTGGCCTCCTCCTCGCCGTCGGACTCTCCATCTTCGTCATGACCATGGCCGGGCGCATCGGCGTCCTGCTGGCGATGAAGCCGGAGAACCGGCTGGACAACCTTCCCCAGCGAGCCGCGGCGCTGTTGCGCTTCGGGCTCGGGCAGCAGCGCATGGTGGACCGGGAGGAATTCACCCCGGGCTCCATGCACGTGCTCATCTTCGCGGCGTTCATGGTGCTGGCGCTGCGCACCGTCATGATGTTCGTGATGGGCTTCTCGGACACGGCCCTCGCGGTGCTCACCGACCTGACCGACCCGTTCTGGGCGGGCAAGGAGGGGCTGCTCAACGCCTACCGCGTGTACCTGCTGGCCAAGGACGTGGTGGCGGTGGGCGCGCTGCTGGGCTGCGCCTACTTCGTCTACGCGCGCGCCGTCGTGAAGCCCGACCGCATGAGCCCCTCGTGGGAGGCCTACCTCATCCTCGGGTTCATCTCGGGGCTGATGATTACCGAGTTCCTCTTCGGTGGCAGCCACATGGTGCCGCGTGAGCAGACGATGCCGCTGGCCACGAGCAACTTCGTGTGGTGGGAGCCGGCCACGGGCGCGGTGGGCATGGCGATGCGGCCGCTGGGTTGGACGGTGGCGCACGTGCTGGGCGTGGCGGGCTTCTGGATCCACCTCTCCATCATCCTCGCGTTCCTCAACTTCCTGCCGGTGGGCAAGCACTTCCACGTGATTACGGGCCTGCCCAACGTGTTCTTCCTGCGGCTGGGCCAGGGCCAGCGCAACACGCAGAGCGCGAAGCTGCCCACGCCGAACCTGGAGAAGGAGGAGTTCGGCACCGCGACGCTGAAGGATCTCACGTGGAAGCAGGGCCTGGACCTGTACTCGTGCACCGAGTGCGGCCGCTGCCAGACGCACTGCCCCACGTACATCACCGGCAAGCCACTCACGCACAAGGGTGTGAACCAGGACCTGAAGCACTGGGCGTGGGAGCATGAGATGTGGATTGAGGAGGGCCGCGGGCCCTCGGGCACCACCGAGCCCCTGCCGGAAATCATCGGCAGCGCGCTGAAGGCGGAGACGGTATGGGCGTGCACGAGCTGCGGCTGGTGCGAGACGGCATGCCCGGTGTTCATCGAGAACGTGCCGCGCCTCATCGACATGCGCCGCTACCAGGTGCAGGTGAAGGCGGAGTTCCCGCAGGAAATCCAGCGCGTGTTCGAGGGCATCGAGCGCCAGGGAAACCCCTGGGGCCTGGGCCAGGACAAGCGCGACGAGTGGGCGGAGGACCTCGCGCTGCCGACCTGGGGTGACGGCGGCACGTACGAGTACCTCTTCTTCGTGGGCTGCGCGGGCAGCTACGACGACAAGCAGAAGAAGGTGAGCCGGGCGCTGGTGAAGATCATGCGCGAGGCGGGCGTGAGCTTCGCGACGCTGTCCAAGCAGGAGATGTGCAACGGCGACACCGCGCGCCGTCTGGGCAACGAGTACCTGTACCAGACGATGGCCAAGACGAACGTCGAGAGCTGGAACGCGATGGGCGTGAAGGCGGTGATTACGCAGTGCCCGCACTGCTTCAACACCATCAAGAACGAGTACCCGGAGTTCGGCGGCGAGTACCGGGTCATCAACCACACGCAGCTCATCAACGAGCTGCTGAAGGAGAAGCGCATCAAGCTCTCCGCGGTGATGAGCACGAAGCTGACGTACCACGACCCGTGCTACCTGGGCCGGCACAACGGGGTGTACGACGCGCCGCGCGAGGTGCTGAAGGCGATTCCGGGGCTCGAGGTGGTGGAGATGCAGCGCAGCCAGCGCGAGGGCTTCTGCTGCGGCGCGGGTGGCGGGCGGATGTGGATGGAGGAGCACATCGGCACGCGCATCAACCACAACCGGCTGAACGAGGCGGCGCTGACGCTCAAGCACGCCGAGGACCCGAGCACGCCGTACCCGGACGCGACGGACAAGAAGAAGCCGGGCCTGGTGGGCGAGTACAAGGAGAAGGGCGGCACGGGCGTGGTGGCGGTGGCGTGTCCGTTCTGCGCGACGATGCTCAAGGACGCGGTGAACGACACGGGCCGCGAGGAGAACATCAAGGTGAAGGACATCACCGAGCTCGTCGCCGACGCGCTCGAGGTGAAGAAGGGCACGGGCACGGTGGCCCCCAGTGTCGCCGTGAGCGCCAAGCCCGAGTAACCCCAGCAACCGCGTAGCACCCGGAGGCCCGGAGACCCGAAGAAGGTCCCCGGGCCTTCGTGCATCCGGGGCCAGGAGCCGCCAGCCCCGGGCCCCGGCCGCCCACGCGACTAGAAGCCGCCGTAGAAGGGCTCCATGGCGCTCGGCACCACGAGGGTGCCCGTGCTGCCCTGTGCCGCGGCGCTGATGCGGTAGATCTGATCCGCGCCACCCGAGTTGGACAGGAAGCCCACCTCGGTGTTGCCGCGCCAGCTCGGGAAGCGGTCCTCCACGGACTCACCCACGTAGTCCGTCACCATCGTCACCGGGCCGAGCGTCTGGCCGATGGGCGCCACGAAGATGCGCGAGCCGCCGCTGCTGATGCGCCCGTCGAAGGCCACCTTGGTGCCATCGGGCGACACCACCGCGCGGTTCGTCACATACAGGGCCTCGTTGCCCAGGCTGTAGGAGAGGACGTTCGGAGCGGCACCGCTCAGCGGCACCTGGATGAGGGTGTTGAACTGGTCCCGGATGGTGCCCGTGGTGGCCAGCACGCTCTGCCCGTTGGCGAAGAAGGACGCCGCGCCGACGTAGGAGTAGCCGCCGGTGTTGAGGAACTGGGCGCCGCTGCCATCCACGTTCACGCGCGCCAGCGTCGAGCTGTTGCCCTTGTACACGGTGAAGACGAGGGTGTTGCTGTCCGGGCTGAAGGCGGGCAGGCGCAGGTTGGAGCAGCCGGTGCAGCCCGGGGTGGTGATGGAGAACACCGTGGAGGGCGTGCCCTGGCCCGTGGTGGGCACGGTGCGCAACTCCACCGTGGCGCCCGCCTTGTACACGAAGGCCACCAGGCGGCCGCTGCGCGACAGGGTGGGCTCGTACGCCCCGCCCTGCGTGGTGAGCTGCAGCGGGAGCGTGACGCTCACGTCCCACGTGTCGTCCACCGCGTACACGTTGCGGTCGCTCTTCACGTAGACGAAGCCGCGGGTGAAGCTGCCACCGGCCGTGCCGCCACCACCGTCATCGAGGTCGAAGGGCTCGCACGCCGCCGCCAGCCCCGCCACCGCCGCCAGTCCGACAATCCGCAACAACGCCTTCATACGCTCGTGCTCCTGTTCCGTCCGGCCTCGAAGAGAGACGCCCCGCTGCTCCGGGACCGCCGCGCATGGAGACGCCCATGCGGGCGCGGCATTCAAACACGAGTGGGTGGGGGGCGCGCGCCAGCGGCTGGCGCGGCTACCGGTTGAGCTTGTTCAGCTCATTGCGGCAGTTGTTGCACAGCGACATCTGCTTGCGGTCGCAGTCCTGCGGCGCCTGGGCGAAGAACATCACGCACCGCGCGTCCTCGCAGTAGGACAGCCCCAGCAGGTGCCCGGCCTGGTGCACCGCCTCCACCTGGAGCCGGCGCCGGAACTGCTCGGCGTCCACGCCCTGGCGCAGCCGGAAGAGGCTGAGCACGGCGCTCTTGGACTCGCGGTCCGCCTCGCCCAGCACGTAGGGCGAATCCGGCACGAAGAGGTCCACGTCGGTGACCCCCAGCACCATCGAGCACCCCGGCTCGAGCACCGTCACCAACCGGCGCATGATGGCGTTGCAGTGGTACTGGCTCCGGTCCTTGTTGAAGGCGTAGGCCGGAGTGGGGAGCACCGTCTTGCTCACCACCGCGCGCAGGCCGAGCTGCAACGCGATGGGATCCTCCAATTCCCGCAGGAGCACCGGCGGCGGGCTACCCACGGACACCAGCTGGAGAACCTTATGCGGCTGCGTCATCGGCCCACCGTCCTTGGGCATCACGGGAAGAAGGGTGGCTGGGGCGCAAGGATTCGAACCTTGATAATCAGATTCAAAGTCTGACGTCCTGCCATTAGACGACGCCCCAGCAAGAACGCACGGTTACAGCCTGTCCCCTGAGTCTATGCCATCCGGTTGGAGTCGGAAACATTTCCGTGCGTCGGTTGCCTCCAGGACAACGGGCGGAGCTGGCGGGTAGGCCCTTGTCCCCCTGCTCACCAGGTGGGGGGGGGGCCCGCGGGCGGGAGGAGCCAGCCGGAGGACTCGGGCTCCGAGGCGGACTCGGCGGCATGGGCCGGCGCCAGCGGCGAGGCGGGCAGCTCCAGGACGAAGGTGGCCCCCTCGCCGGGCTGGCTGGAGACCCGGATGGAACCGCCGTGGGCCTCGATGATGCGCCGGGTGAGGAAGAGGCCCAGCCCCAGGCCGCCGTACTCCCGCGAGGACACCGCCCGCTCGAAGCGGCCGAAGATGCGCCGCAGCGCCTCCGGTGTCACCCCAATCCCATGGTCCGTCACCACGATGCGGGCCCGCTCCTGCCCCGGCTCCACCCTCAGCTCGATGGGCCGGCCCGCGCCGAACTTCAGCGCGTTGGCCAGCAGGTGGGTGAGGGCCTGCCGCAGCCGCGCCCGGTCCCACTGGCCCATGACGCGCTGCGGGGCGCGGACGGACACCTCGCAGCCGGCGCGCTCCAGCTCCTCGGAGCAGTGGTCCACCACGTCGTGCACCAGCTGGCCCAGGTCCATCGGCTCGCGCTCCAGCCGCAGCTCGCCGGTGTTGATGCGCCCCATGTCCAGCAGGCCCTCCACCAGCCGCTCCAGGCGTGACACCTGCCGGGCCACCCGGTGGAAGCGCTCGAGGAGCGACTCGGCGTCGGACTCGGGGGCCTGCCCCAGCAGACGCAACAGGCTCTGCATCTGCAACTTGAGGGCGGTGAGCGGGGTGCGCAGCTCGTGCGCGGCGATGGAGATGAACTCGTCGCGCGCGTGGATGGCCGTCTGGAACTGCCCCAGCAGGCGCGCGTTCTCCAGCGCGAGCGAGCAGTGGTGGGCCAGGTCCTCGACGAAGTCCACCGTGCGCGAGCGCGCCAGGTGGGTGTGCCCGCCATACACCAGGGCCATGCCCCCCAGCGTGCGCCCCTGGTGGTGGATGCGCGCCAGCACCGACGCCCCCTCCGGGCCGAGCACGCGCCGCGAGGGCTCCGGCAACTGCCGCACCTGCGCGAGCAGCGGGCCCGCGTCGTCCTCGGACAGCCCCATCCGCACCACCGGGACGAAGCGCCCGTCCTCGTCCGCCAGCCACACGGCGAAACCGGTGACGAGCTCCGGCACGAGCAGCCGGGCCACGCGCGGCAGGGTGGCCCTCGGGTCCAACGACTCGGCGAGCACCGCGCCCGCCTCGGCCAGCAACCGCTGGGAGCGCTCCACCTGCTGCCGGTCCGAGGCCATGGTGGCCAGGGTGAGCGTGGACAGGCTCGCCACGGCGAGGAAGAGCTGCACCGCGAGCACGCGCTCGGAGAGGGAGCCGGGCAGCACGCCGAAGGGCCCCTGCTGCGCGGCGGTGTGCACGACGGCGAACGTCATCAGCACCGCGGTGGCGGTGGCCGCGCCCCGCGCCCCCAGCCGCAGCGCCGCCCAGAGGATGAAGGGCAGGCACAGGTAGGGCAGCGACAGGAGGATGCCGTGGGGCGAGCGCACCCCAAAGGCAACGTGCGCCACGAGCGCCAGCAACAGCAGGCATCCCGCCAGCTCCAGCCTCTCTTGGGGCCACCGGGCCCGACGGCGCTCGGCCGTCCAGGTGAGCAGCAGGGGGGCGATCAGCAATGCGCCCAGGCCATCGGCGAGGTACCAGTCGAGCCAGCCCCGCCAGAAGGCCTCGGCACCGAGGCCCGGCTTGAAGAGCGCGACGGCGCCCATGCCCAGGGTGGCACTGGGCAGGGGGCCGAGCAGACCTCCGGCGATGACGAGCGCCACCACGTCCCGGGGCCGGGAGAAGCGCACCGGCGTGTCCATCCAACGGCGCATCAGCCACGCCCCGACGAGGGTGCGCAGGCAGTTTCCGAGCGCCCAGAGGACGGCCATGTCCAAGGGGTCCCCGTAGAGGGGCACCAGCATGAGCTCCGCGAGGAAGATGGCGAGCAGGTACACCGGCCAGCGCCGCTTCCGGGCGCGGAGGAAGACGGCGAGCGTCAGCCCTCCGGGCAGCCACACCGCGGCGCTCTCCTGGGGCGGAAAGACGAAGAAGGCGCTGAGGGCCTTCATTCCACAGAAGGCTCCGAAGAGCAGAACGGCGCGCCCCGCCACCTCCCCCGCCTGCCCGAGCGCCCTTCCCTGTCCCATCAAAGCCATCGAGTTGCCCCCGGAAATAAGGGTATGCATGAGCAACATCCGGCGGTCCGCACGCTCTTCGTCGCGGCGGTCGAAAGTCGCCGCACCTCCAAGGAAACCGGCCGCATGCAGCCCGGCATCTACCTGGCCCACAAACCCGTGGGCGTGACGAGCTTCTCCCTCGTGCATTCCCTCATGGCCGAGGTGGAAGCCGCGGGCCTCACGCGCAAGCAACTCCCGGTGTGCCACGGCGGCACGCTCGACCCCTTCGCCGAGGGCCTGCTCCTGCTGCTCGCCGGCCCCGCCACGCACCTCATGGAGTTGCTGCACGCCGTGCCCAAGGCGTACGAGGCCGAGGTCATCTGGGGCGTGGAGACGGATAACGGAGACCTCCTCGGGCAGGTGACCCACGAGGGGGATGCCTCGGCCCTTTCGGCGGAGGCACTGGACGCGGCGCTCGTTCCCTTCCTCGGCTGGACGGAGCAGGTGCCCCCCGCCACCAGCGCGAAGAAGGTGGGCGGCGAGCCCGCCTACAAGAAGGCCCACCGCGGTGAAACCGTGGCGCTGCCGCCCTCGCGCGTCTACCTGCACGAGGCCCGCTGGCTCTCGCACGAGCTGCCCCGCCGCAGCCGCCTTCGCCTCACCTGCCGCGGTGGCTACTACGTGCGGGCGCTCGCTCGCGACCTGGGACGGGCGCTCGGGTGTGGGGCCCACCTCTCCCGGCTGCACCGCACCGCCATCGGCCCTTGGGAGGACCCGGGCCCGGAAAGGCGCATCGGGCTGCACGGCCCCGAGGTGCTTCCCTGGTGCGCCTCACGCACCATCGCGGGTGACGAGGTGAACGACCTCAAGCACGGGCGCACCGTCCCGCTCGGAGAGCTGCGGCCCCCGGAGTGGCGCCTGCCCGAGGGCTTCCCGGATCCCGAGGCTCCCGTGCGTGCCCTGCAACGCGGCCGGCTCGTGGCCCTGTTGCGCGAGGAAGAAGGACGGCTGCGCACCGTCACGCCTTTATGGCCGGGGATTTGAGCGCGCGCCTCACTCCACCACCGAGTCCCCATCCAGGCCCGTCGCTGACTTCCTCTTGATGTCCACCTGGATGACCACGCCGTGCGAGTCGTCCCCCGGTTCGCGGAAGTCGTGACAGACGGAGTGGGCTCCTGGCGCTCGTGACGGCGGCTACCGCGCCCGGAGCGCCTCGGCCTCGCGCAGCAGTCCGGCGCAGCCCAGGCGGGTGAAGCCCTCCACCGCCCGCCGCAGCGAGTCCTCGCGCTCGGGGCTGCCCGGTGCGGCGGCGCGCGCCAGCTCGAACCAGGCCTGTGCCTCCTCGTAGGGCATGCCCATCTCCCGGGCCAGCCGCGCGCTGCGCCTCCATGCCGAGCGCGCCCGCCACGCGTGGCCCGCGAGCCAGTGCATCCGCCCCGCGCACCGCAGCGCCACCGCCCGCGCCAGGGGGAAGCGCGTGGCCAACGACGACAGCCTCGCGCAGGCCCGCCGCGCCTCCTCGGCCACCGCGGGCGGCGGCTTGCCGGGCACCCGCTCGCGCTCCCACAGCGCCAGGTACACCCGCGCCGCGCCCTCGTAGCCGTGGCTCTCCGTGTACAGCATGGGCTGGTAGCGGCGCGCCAGCTCCATCACCTTGTCCGCCTCGTCGCGCGCCTGCTCCCACTCCTCGCGCTGCAGCGACGCCATCCCCCGCAGTCCTCCGGTGATGATGTGCGAGAGCGGATCATGCTTCCCCTTCAGCAGCTCGCTCGCCTCGCGCAGCAGGGGCATCGCCTCGTCCAGCCGGCCGAGCGCCAGGAGGCTGCGCGCCATGGTGTACGTGCTCCACACCTCGTGCTGGAAGTGGCCGCGCCCGCGGGCCGACTCGCGAATCTCCGCGAAGCGCGCCAGCGCCTGCTCGAAGCGGCCCGTGTAGTAGTCCCCGTGCCCCAGCAGCACCCCGGCCAGCTCGAACTCACCCTTGTCCCCGAGCTGCTCCAGCACCTGCCGCGCCTGCTGCGCCTTGCTCTCGGCCAGCGCCCAGCGCGCGAAGCTCGAGTGGAACATCGACTCGACGATGAGCCCGAAGGACGTGGCGCTCGGGTCCTCCACGAGCTGACCCTCGCCCCGGGCGCGGCGGAAGTAGGCGCGCGCCAGCCGGTTGAGCCGTCCCAGTCCCGCGATGGAGCCGAGCTGTCCGTACAGCCGCAGCACCTCCGCGTCGCGGCCCGCGCGCTCGGCCAGGTTCGCCGCGAACAGCGCGGTGGCCATCATGCGCAGCGGATCGTAACGCCAGTAGTAGCACTCGGCCAGCCGCGTCGCCGCGAGCGCCGAGGCCCCCAGCAGATCTCTCGCCTGCCGGTCCTCCTCGCGCACCCAGCGCCGGGGCAGCACCAGGTGCAGCACCTGCCGCACCGTCTGCGCCAGGAGGAAGCGTCCCCAGCCGCCCTCGGTGACGGGCAGCGGACGGCCCAGGTCCTCGAGCGCCGTGAGGCAGTGCGAGATGCAGCCCTCGTAGTCGGACAGGCCGTGCAGGGCCTCGGCGAGCAGCCGCTCCCAGCGCGCGCGCCGGGCCGCGTCCACGCGCACGCCCGTGTCCTGTCCGCGCCGCACGTCCAGCTCCAGCGCCCGGCGCAGGTACCCGGAGGCCTCCGCGTTCGAGCCCGCCGCGAGCGCGTGGGCCCCCGCCTTCTCCAGGTACTCGAACGTCCACACGTCGTCCTGGGCCTGCTCCCAGTGGTGCGCCAGCACGGGGTAGAGCGCCGGCGCCACCCCGCCCCACACGTCCTGGGCCTCGAGCGCCAGGGCCACCGCGCGGTGCAGCCCGCGGCGCCGCTCGGGCACGATCCCCTCGTAGGCAATCTCGCGCAGCTTGTCGTGGACGAAGCGCAGCTTGCCGCCGCCCACGTCCTCCAGCACGTGCCGCGCGCGCAGCTCCTCGAGCGCCTCCAGCTCCTGCAGGTCCTCGAGCCCCGCCGCCGCCGCCAGCACGTCCGAGCCCAGCTCGCGGCCGAAGACCGCCGCCACCTCCAGCAGCGCGCGTGTCTCCGGGCCGAGCCCCTCCAACCGGCGGCCCACCAGGTCGTGCAGCGCGCCCGGCAGCCGCAGCGCCTCCTGCAGCCGCTCCAGCGCCTCACCGCCCGCGGCCACCTGCCATTGGCCGAAGATGTCCCGGAAGATGAGCCGCTCGTCGATGGCGGTGCGCAGGTACTCGGCGACGAAGAAGGGGTTGCCCGCCGAGCGCGTGGTGAGGAAGCGCACGAAGGAGGCCGGCGGCGAGCTGAGCGCCAGCATGTCCTCCACCATGCGCGCCACCATCGGCTCGTCCAGCTGTCCCAGCGCCCGGTGCGTCACCCCCGGCGCGGCGAGCAGCAGCCGCAGCGCGGCATCCAGCTCCTCGGTGCGGTAGGTGCCCACCACCAGCACGTGCGAGCCGGCGAGGAAGCCGGCCTGGAGGGAGTCGAGCACGCCCAGCGACAGCTCATCGGCCCACTGCAGGTCGTCGATGACGAGCAGCACCGGGTCCTTCGCGCAGAAGGCGGCGAGCGTCTCGGCGAGGCAGCGCATGACGCGCTCGCGGGCGGCCTGGGGCGGCAGGCGCGGAGGCTCGGGCCAGGCGTCCTGTCCGGGCAGCTCCGCCAGCGCGGGCTCGTAGAGGGCCAGCACCCGGCCGCGCTCGCCCAGCAGCCGCTCCGTCTCCGCCAGTCCGAGCTGCCGGCACTCGTCGGCGATGGCCTGCAGCAGCGGCTTGAAGGCATGCAGCGGCTCGCCGTGCATCTGCTCGCCCGCGCCACCGCCGGAGAGCGGAAGGCACCCGCCGGTGACGACGTGGAAGGCATGGCGGCTGGCGGACACCGCGCACTCCATCACCGCGCGCGTCTTGCCCGAGCCGCTCTCACCGCCCAGCAGCAGGCACCCGCCCTGGCCCTCGCGGGCCTTCTCCAGACGGGCCTCCAGCTCCGCGAGGAGCTGCTGGCGGCCCACGAACTCGGGCCGGTAGAGGTAGGGCCGCGGCGGGCGCGAGGGCACCCGGGGCAGGTCCTCGGCGCCCAGCTCCGCGAGCACCACGCCCACGTCCGCGGCGTAGCCAACGCGCTCGCGGGGCACCTTCGCCAGCATGCGCGCCACGAGCGCGTCCAGGTCCGGCGGCGCGCCGCGCACCCACTGCGAGAGCGCGAAGGGCTTGTCCTTCAGGTGCCGCCGCAGCACCTCCCAGCCCGAGCCGGGGAAGGGCGGCTGCCCCACCACCAGCTCATGGAGGATGCAGCCCAGCGAGTAGAGGTCCGCGCGCGCATCCACCAGCCCGGCCTTTATCTGCTCGGGGGCCATGTAGACGTAGGAGCCCTCCATGCTGCCGGAGACCTCGAGCGCCTCGCGGCTGAGCGTCCCGCCGACGACGGAGGCCAGGCCGAAGTCCACCAGCACGGGCGTGCCGTCCGGGCGGATGACGATGTTCTCCGGCTTGAGGTCGCGGTGGACGAGCCCCTCGCCATGGAGGAAGGCCAGCGACGAGCACAGGCGGCGCGTGAGGGTGAGCACCTCGCCCAGCCGGTCCATGGCCGCGTCGCGCCGCTGCGCCTCGGGGGGCGGGCCGAACGCGCGGAACGACGCGCCCGGGGACGAGTCACTGGAGACGGGCTCGGGCGTGGAGACGGCCTGGGTGATGACCTCGTTGGAGGAGCCGGCGTCGCGCTTCCACAGCGAGTCGAGGTAGCGCCGGAGGGTGAGCCCCTCGATGAGCTCCATGGCGTACCAGGGCAGCCCCTCGTGCACGCCCTCGGCGAGCACGCGCACCACACCCGGGTGCTGGATGCGCCGCAGTGCGTGGATTTCCCGGCGGATGCCGCGCAACATGGCGGCCTCGGGCACTCGCACCGTCTTGAGGGCGACCTGCTCTCCCGTCTCCACATGACGGGCGCGATACACGACCCCCATCCCTCCCGAGCTCAACTTCCCCAGGAGAAGGTAGGGACCAAGGCTTCCCTGCTCCGTTTCGAGGAGCTCCGCGGCCGACATGGTGCCCACCACACTCGCACGGTTCCGTGCGCCGCTCCAAGCCGGCCCCCGCTCCGAGAACATTGTGCGCCTGGCCGCCTGCCCCTGGCCTGGGCCAGAACGGGACAACTCCGGAAGTCGGTGCCTCCGACCCGCCGCGTCATCCCGTTGCATCAGCCACGGCTGTCACAAAGGCGGGACGGGCCTCAGGCCGCCGCGGTGCGGACGGCCACGGACGCCTCGGCCACCTCGGAGGCGGCGAGGGCCTCGGGCGAGCTGCCCTCGGCGAACAGCGGGGCGCTCGGGCGGGACTTCGGCGGACGGCCCCGGCGCTTCGGCGCGGTCTCGTCGTTCTGCGCGGGAGCCTCGGCCGCCACGCCCCCGTCCGGACGCGCCACCTTGCGCCCCGCCTTCGGCAGGCTGATGGACTCCAGCTTCGTGCTCAGCGCCGCGTCCTCCTCGGCGAACACGCGCGCGTACGCCAGCGCCCGCTGACCCTTCTGCAGCAATGCCTCCTGGCTCTCGCCCAGCGCCTGGCGCGCCGCCTCCAGCGCCGCCTGCGCCTGGGCCACCGCCTCGGCCTGCGCCGTCACCCGGCCCGCGGCCTCCTCCAACACCTCCGCGTCCACGTCCGGGAACTTCACCTCGGACAGGTCGGTGGAGAACACCTCGAGCAGCGCCCGCATCGCGGGCGAAATGGGATCGTTTTCCGTGACGTCGAACATGGGCTGGGACTCCCCTCCAACGAGCAGCGTGGGGCCTCCATGTGCACAGATGTTCAGTGTCTTTTCAAGGGGGTCCGCTCCGGGGCCGATTTGTCGGCCTCGCGCCGTGTTCAGCCCCCGTCATCTCAGCGGCGCCGGCCCCGGATGACTCCCCACATGGGGGCGGGCGACCCTACATCCGCGGTCGCATCGGCTCCCGGGGCGGAGCGGTAGACTGCCGGGGCGTCCGGGAGGACCGGCGGCAAGGAGCACACATGCAACCAGAGACCATCGAGCTGATGGCGGACACGGTGCAGTATCTCGCGGTGGTGCTCATCGGCGGGTTCATCGGAATCGGCGAGCTCGTCTCCCGTTACAAGGACGACCCCTTCGAAGCCATCAACAACCGCCACGCGGTCACCTACACGCTGCTCAACATCCTCGCCTCGAGCATCGCGCTGCTGGCCCTCAAGACGATGAAGACGGACGCCGTGCTCGGAGAGGGCTCGGCGTCGGAGCGGATCAGCTACGCGCTGATGGCGGGGTTCGGCGCCATGGGCGTGCTGCGCTCCTCGGCCTTCACCATGCGGGTGGGCAAGGACGACATCGCCATCGGCCCGAGCGCGCTGTTGCAGGTGATGCTCTCCGCGACGGACCGGGCGGTGGACCGGGCCCGCGCCCGCGTCCGGGCCGAGATGATGGCGAAAACCATGCAGGCCATCCCGTTCGAGCAGATTGACCAGGCCCTGCCGCAGCTCGCCTTCACGATGATGCAGAACGTGACCCAGGACGAGAAGCAGAGCTTCGCCGATGAGATCGAGCGCCTCCGGGACAAGAAGATGGACCCGGTGGCCAAGAGCATCTGCCTGGGGCTGTCGCTCAGCAACATCGTCGGACAGGGCGTGGTGGATGACGCCGTGACGGCGCTGCGCAAGACGCTGCTGGCCGCGGGAGACCCGGCCTTCGCCGCGGCCCAGGCGCCGCAGGCGATGAGCCCGCCCCCGCCCGTGGAGGGCGGCAAGGCGGAGTCCGTGGCGCCGCCCCCCGCGCCGAAGTGAGGCCGTCCGCGAGGCCCCGCCCGGCCCGGGGCACCTCGGGAGCGCTTCAGTCCACGCGCACCAGCGACACGGTGCGCACGCCCGCGGCCGGGTCCACCTCCACCGCGAGGAAGTGCCGGCCCACGCCGTCGAACTGCTCGGGGATGGCGCCGCCCCCGCCCGAGATGAACGCCGGTATCCCCGCGTTGGAGAACGCATAGTACGAGTGCACGTGGCCGTAGAGCGTGAGATCCAACCCGCCGCGCGCCAGCTTCGCCAGCAGGGCCGCCGCCTCGTTGCGGCTCGCGAAGGCGCCGTTGCGCACCCCGATGGGGTCCACCAGCGGAATGTGCGTGCCCAGGATGTGCACCGAGTCGCGCGCCGACTCCAGCCAGCCGTCCAGCGCCTGCTCGGCCCTCGGGTCCAGCGCGCCGTCGCCCGAGTCGATCATCGTGAAGTGCACGCCCTGGAAGGTGAAGTGCAGGTTGCCGCGGCCGAAGTACGCGTGGAAGCGCGGATCCGGGTTGTACAGCTCGTGGTTGCCCAGCGTGGCGAAGAGCGGGATGGCCGACTCCTGCAGGCGCGACTGGAACTCCTCGAGCTGCTCCACGGTGCCCTGCTGCGTCAGGTCCCCCGAGAAGAAGATGAAGCGCAGCGTGGGGTCCGCGTTGATGCGCCGGTAGATGTCCCCCACCCGGGGCAGCGCCTCCTGCACGTCCGCCAGCGCCGCGAAGCGGAAGGGCCTGGGCTGGTCCCACAGCGGCGGCGCCACCGTGAGCCGCGCCTCCGCGCCCGCCGGCACCTGGACCTTCCACGTCTTCACCGTGGGCAGCGGCCCGGGGAACGCGTCCACCAGCAGCGGCTCGCCGCCCACCGTGACCGAGAGCTCCGCGTCCGGCATGGCGTTGCGCACCACCACCGTCCACGACTCGTTGGCGCCGGCCGAGGACACCGCGCGCACGTGGAAGGCCGGCGCCGAGCCCCACAGCGTCAGCGTGCCCGACTCCACCTTGCGCACCACCGCCAGCCCGTCCTCCACCGTGAAGGCCACGCCGCTGGCCTCCACGCGCCCCACCTCCAAATCCTTGAGCGCGCGCTCCTCGGAGGGCCGCATGCTGCACCCGCCCGCCAGCAGAGAAAGTGCGACAGCGCCCAGCCGAAGGTTCTTCCGCGTGCTCCTCACGGCGCACCTCCCAATGCGTAGACGAGCGACACCCGGCCCACCCATGCCGAGCCCAGCTGCAGGTCCGCGGACACGCCCCACCGCTCGGTGAGGAGCACGCGCCCGCGCAGTCCGAGGTACCCCGGCACGCCTCCGCCCGCCTTGATGCCACCGGGGAAGTCGTCCTTGCGGTGGTCGTAATAGAGCATCGCCTCGCCCCGGAAGGGCCCGCCGCGGCCCAGGTACACGCCATAGCCGAAGGTGAAGAGGAGCTGCTCGAAGAGAATGTCGTCCACCGGGCCCGTGTAGCCGTAGCGCTGCATGGCGAAGCCCACGCCCATCTCCGCGAAGGAGCCGGCCGTCCTCGGGCTGAAGCGCGCCAGGTCATAGCGGCCCCGCAGGAAGAGCTCCCCCCCGCCCAGGGTGAAGCCCTCGGTGGGGTAGCGGTGCATGAGCGCCGCGGCCTCCAGGTCCACCGCCGTGCCGTCCGCGCCCCCGCGCGAGGCCTCGGGTGCACCCATCAACCGCCAGCCCCCACCCACGCGCACGCGCAGGTTGCCATCGTCCGGCGACAGCTTCGCGCCGGCCGCCAGGCTCAACCGCTCCAGCCGCGCCAGCGCGCCCACCGAGACGAAGTGCCGGTAGCTGAAGGCCGGGTCCGCCACGTGCTGGTAGCCCACCTCCAGCTCGAGCGGCGGCAGGCGCTGGGGCACCTCGCCGGGGGTCAGGGCGGGCGACACTGCCCCGTAGAGGTTGGCCAGCGTGGAGACGGAGAAGAGCCCCACGCCCGCCAGCGTCACCGCGTACAGCGGGCCGATCACCCGGCGCGAGGCCCCCGACAGCGCGATGGGCACGCCGCCCACGGCCAGCAGCCCCAGCCCCGCGCCCTCCAGCAGGAAGAGCCGCTTCGCCGTCCCGGTATCCCCCGCCACGAGCGACCCCAGCCCGTGCAGGAAGAAGCCGGGCACCACCGACACGGCCGCGGGCAGCACCGCGAAGGACGGCCGGGCGCCGGGCATCGTCGCTGGCGGCGGAACCAGCGCCGGGGTTGTTGCCTCCAGGGCAACAGGCACATCCCCGGGTGCCACCGCCGGGGCCCCGGCCATCTGGGCCCGTCCCCCACCCGGCCACAGCAGCACCAGGGCGAGCACCACCCACTGTCTCACCATCGTTCCCATCCCTTCTTCACGGGGGGTCCGGCCCTTCCGCCCCTCGGGGCTCCCAACCCGGCCCGATTCCAGGATAAAACGTTGGCTGGCGGATTCGCAGGCCCGCCCAGGGAATCAGGCACGGACTCCACCGGGGTACCCCCTTCGGGACTTTGAAGTGAAGCGGGGTATGCTCCCTCGACTCATCCCCCCCTCCAACGCGACACGCATCGTGGCCCCCACCGAAGCCCGGGAGTTTGGAAAGTACGAACTGGTCGCCAAGATCGCCGCGGGCGGCATGGCGGTCACCTACCGTGCGCTGATGAAGGGCGCGGCGGGGGTGACCAAACCGGTCGTCATCAAGCAGATCCTCCCGCACTTCGCCGATGACCCCGACTTCGTGGAGATGTTCGTCGGCGAGGCGCGCCTGGTCGCGGGCCTCAACCACAGCAACATCGCCCAGGTCTTCGACTTCGGAGAGATCGACGGCAGCTACTTCCTGGCCATGGAGTTCGTGCACGGCCAGCCGCTGTCCAAGCTGCTGCGCCGCGCGCTGAAGAGCGGCATGCCGGGCGTCCCCCTGCCCCTGGCGCTCTTCATCGCCACGCAGATGTGCGACGGGCTGGACCACGCGCACCGGCACCTGGGCGCGGACGGCAAGCCCATGGGGCTCGTCCACCGCGACGTGTCTCCGGACAACGTGCTCCTCTCCTACGAGGGCCAGGTCAAGGTCATCGACTTCGGCATCGCCAAGGCCACCAGCGCCGTGGAGTCGCGCAC
Organism: Archangium sp.; assembly: GCF_045802675.1. Classification (GTDB taxonomy): domain Bacteria; phylum Myxococcota; class Myxococcia; order Myxococcales; family Myxococcaceae; genus Archangium. The sequence goes on from NZ_JBJMQO010000129.1 coordinate 114,699, forward strand.
CTCGCCCGGCACCCTCAAGGGCAAGTACCCGTACTTCTCCACCGAGCAGGCCATGGGCCGGCAGGACCTGGACGCGCGCTCGGACACCTTCGCCGTGGGCGTGGTGCTCTACGAGATGCTGTGCGGCCGGCGCCCCTACGAGGGCGAGCTCGTCACCGTGCTGCCGCGCATCCTCGCGGGCGACTACGCCCCGCCCTCCTCGCTCAACCCCGCCATCAGCCCCGAGCTCGAGTCGGTGATGTACACCGCCATGGCGCTGGACCGGGAGGAGCGCTACCCCACCGCGCAGGCCTTCTCCGAGGCGCTGCGCGAGCAGCTCTACTCGGCCTTCCCGCGCTTCTCCCCCGCCATGCTGTCCCAGTTCCTCGGCCACCTCTTCACCGAGGAGCTCACCGCCGAGGGACGCCGGGTGGAGGTGACGCCCGCCTTCCTGGAGCAGCTCGCCGCGTGGCAGTCCCCCGAGGGCATCCCCACCGGAGTGCAGTCCCGTCCGCCTCCGGGCACGGGCCCAGGCAACACCCGTCCCAGCACCGGCTCCGGCATGCGCGCCGTGCAGTCCCGGCCCGGCAGTGACGGGGGCCGCAAGCTGCCCAGCGCCAGCGGACGGCCCGCCAGCAACTCGGGCATGCGCAGCAGCACCGGCTCCGTGCGCCGGGTGACGTCGAGCACGGGCATCGTGCGCTCCCAGGCCTCCGCCACCGCCGCGGCGCCTCCCACGTCCGGGGCCGAGCCTTCCACCTCCGTGTCGGGCCCCTCCACCGCCACGCGCAGCGCCGCCGAGGGCCCCCACGACACCCCCGTGGAGCTGCCCGCCGTCAACCCGCCCCGCGGCGGGGTGGTGGACCACCTGCGCCCCATTCGCGAGGCCCGGGCGCGTGAGGAGGCGGAGCGCTCCGAGCGCCGCCAACGGCTGGTGATGCTCCTCAGCGTGCCCCTCTTCGTGCTCGCCGTGGCGTTCGGCGCCATCCACTACTTCCGCTCCGGGAAGAGCGAGGGCGTGCCGTCGACCTCCCTGTGGGTCGCCTCCAAGCCGGCGGGCGCCTCGGTGAAGCTCAACGGGAAGGAACTGCCCGACAAAACGCCGCTCGTCATCCCGAACGTCCCGTTGGATCAGGCCAACACGCTCGTCCTCACCCTGGACGGCTACAAGCCGTGGATCAAGCGCTTCACCCTCACCGTCGAGAACGAGCTCTTCCCCTCGGCGGAGCTCGAGCGCATGGAGCCGGCGCCGGGCACCCCGCCCACGGCCGCCGCCCAGCCCGAGGCCGCGGCGGACGCGGGCACCGCCACGGACGCGGGCACCGCGGTGGCCGGGAGCACGGACAGCGCTCCGGAGAAGGACCCCTCCTTCAACGTGGTGGACTACCCCACGCGGCTGTTCGTCCTGCGCGCCCGCTACAACGCCTTCCCGGTGGCGAAGTACGGCCCCGCCTCCATCGAGCTCAACCCCGGCGCGAGCTACGCCATCAACACCAGCGGCAGCGCCTCGCTGGGAGGAGAGGGCCGGGGCGGCTCCAACACCCTGGCCTACTTCGCCGAGGGGGAGAACCTGTCCGCGGAGGACTCCTTCGGGCTGCTCGGCCCGGCGTCGCGCACCATCAAGGGCGCGCGCCGACTGTACGTCTTCATGCTGGACGATGATCGCGCGGACAACAGCGGCACGGTGCGGGTGACGCTGCGCCAGTCCAAGTGGGTGGCCCCGCGCCAGCTCACCTTCGACGCCACAACGGACGCGCTGGTGCTCGCGCCCGAGCACCAGCTCCTGCTGCGCGGGCTGCACCCGGAGGCCACCTACCTGCTCACCGTGCGCGACGACTTCCCCGAGCTGCGCCCGGGCGCCAACGGCCGTACACGTCGGGTGCTGTGCGCGGAGAGCAGCCAGAAGTCCGGCCGACGCAACCACCGCCTCCTGGAGGCGGGCAAGCGCTACCAGCTCACGGGCGCGGACACCCTGCGCTGCGCCTTCCCGGACGTCAAGGTGGAGGATAACGCCGGCGCCCTCGAGGTGGACCTGGTGGACGTCACGGAGATGTCGCGGAGGGATCGGGCGGCGGCCCTGCGCGGCGCTTCTCGTTGACCTGGAAACATTTCCTGGGGTAGGAAGAGGGAGCGGACGGTCAGGCGCCAACAGCCTCCTCCGTCCAAGCCATTCGTACCCCCCAACCAGGCATCACGCGCTTCCCCTCCCATGTCGGAGGCGATGCGTACCATGGTTTTCATCGGAGCCCACGTGGGGTGGGTTCCCAGGGTTACAACAGGTTCCTTCCGTAAGGGCTCACGGGGGTCGCAGCCGTTCCGCGACCCGGCTCAACAAGGACGGGAAAGGCACGTGGGCGCGGAGCCGATTTCGGCACCGGGCCCACGGGTCTTTTTGGGGTCTGGTATCGCCCGGGCCGCACCGCCGGAAGCCCGCTCGCTCCGGGGACGGCCCGCCAGGGGCACGTTGGCTTACATCTCCAGCACGGCGCGGTAGCGCACCTGGTTGCGGGCCACGCGGCCGATCGCCGCGTTGACGTGCGCCAGGGGGAAGGCCTCGGTGCGCGCGTGGACGTTGTTGCGGGCCGCCACCTCGAGCATCTCGCGGATCAGCGCCGGGCTGCCCGTGTTGCTGCCGGCCAGCTTCTTGTTCTGGGAGATGAGCGCGAAGGCGGGCAGCGCCACGGCCGAGGGCGGCACGCCCACGAAGCACAGGGTGCCGCGCGGACGCAGGGCCGCCACGTAGTCGAGCCACGGCAGATCCGCGGCCACGGTGGAGAGGATGAAGTCGAAGGAGCCCCGCACCGCCTTGAGGGCCGAGCGCTCGCGGGTGGCGACGAAGCGGTGGGCGCCCATGGCGCGCGCCTCGGCCTCCTTGTCCGGCGAGGTGGAGAAGGCCGTCACCTCGGCGCCCATGACGCGGGCGAACTGGAGGGCGAGGTGGCCCAGGCCACCCACGCCGATGATGCCCACGCGCGAGTGCGCGCCGATGCCGGCCTCGCGCAGGGGCGTGTAGACGGTGATGCCGCCGCACAGCAGCGGCGCGGCGTCGCGTGAGGACAGGGCCTCGGGGACGGGGATGGCGAAGCGGGCGCTCACGCGGATGCGGTCCGCGAAGCCGCCGGGGCCCGGCATGCAGGTGGCCTGCGAGGCGGCACAGAGGTTCTCCTCGCCACGCTCGCACCACTCGCAGGTGCCGCAGCTGCCGGACTGCCAGCCCACCCCCACGCGCTGCCCCGGCGCCAGGCCATTCACCGCGGAGCCCACCTGCGCCACGGTGCCGACGATTTCGTGGCCGGGGACGAGCGGGTACTTGCTCATCTTCCAGTCGTCGTTCACCAGGTGCAGATCGCTGTGGCACAGGCCGCAGTGGGAGATGGCGATCTCCACGTCACCGGCGCCGAGCGGCCTGGGCTCGAAGGAGTAGGGCTCGAGCGACTTGCCCGCGGCGGGGGCGGCATAACCATGGAAGGTGGACATGAGGGCTCCTCGGCAGGGCTCCGCGTCGGGGCGCGGAGGCGAGGGCCTCCCCATAACACCGGGATTGCGTCTGCTCAGGGGAATGTGGGCCGTGCAGCCCGCCAGCAACGTGGCCATACTCCGGACGATGGGACTCGCCGAGTATCTCGAACAGGTGCGATCGGAAGTGCAGGGGGACGCGTTCTTCCGCCTCCTCAAGTCCCACCTGTCCGCCGGCAACCAGGTGCAGAAAGTGTCCTTCGTTCCGGCGGAGGGAAAGCAGCCTCCGCGCTACCGCTTCCTGCTCGCACGCCTGGGAACATTGACGACGGTGGAGGTGCCCGCCGGAGAGCTGGCCGTGGAGCGGCTCCTGAGCGAGACCCGGCAGAAGCTCGCCTCGCGCGAGGACGAGGTGCTGCGCTGCGAGTTCCGCCTGCACCGGACGATGGAGGCGGTGGCGCAGATGCTGGGCAGGACCCACGCTCGCGAGGCGCTGCTGCGTGTCTCGCGGTTGATGGGAGCCCCTCTCGCGGCACAGGCCGTCGCCAAAGCTCCCCCACAGATGAACGAGAGCATCACGACCCGCCTCGCCATGCGCCAACTGCGCCAGGAGGTGGATGCGCTCCTGCTCGATCTCTTCGCGGAACGTGGCTACTCGCTCGAAGAGGCGGGCGGCATCATGGATGAAGCGCTCGCGCAGCTCATCGAAGCTGGCTGAGAAAGGCCTCGAAGCTGGGACTCACCTTCGCCAGAGCCTCAATGTCGAGCGTTTCGGCAATGGGAAGCGCGGCACGCCGCATGGTCTCCCGGTCGGGAGTTTCATCGCCGTAGAGCCACTTCTTGAGCTTCCTCCTGCCATTCGGCTCATCTCCGAGATACTCGGCTTGACCCTTGAAGTCGTGTCCCCGTGCGAGCAGCAGCCATGTCTCGAGCGCCTGCACGGGGACTGCGAAGACATAGCGCAGAGGCGGCAGACCAGGACGATCCCAGGACAGTGGCTCTTGAATCCGCGCAGCTTTGCGAAGCTCACACAGTCGGCAGCCGGGAATCGCGTCCTGATGTGACGGCAGGTGCGTTGGCGCTGCACCATCGTTGTCGATGGCGAAGACGGCCCCATCGAGACCTCTACGGTGTGCCGCCTTGGCGATGATGGGCGCGAGTTGGAGCGCCTTGGCCCAGCCCCCACGAGGAAAGCGCAGAGGCTGCTCGTCGGGTACGACTTCCGTCTTCCATGCCCTGGAGAGCAGAACCCGGAAGACCTCCTCGTCCGTATCGTCCTCGACGCAGAACGCGAGCTTCATCGGCCCGGCACGCCCCCCAGCACACCCGAGTACCAGAGGTCCCCGAGTGGCATCCCCTTCTGGAGTTCCTCCGCCCACTCCTTGCGATCCGAGAGCCGGGTGACGTGAGTGCCAGCATCGTCCCGGTCGAAGATGAGCACGCTCTCGGGCGTGTCGCGAAACTCGTCCAGCAGCGTGGGCGAGTGCGTCGTCAACACCACCTGAGTGCCCGACTTCGTGAGACGAAGCAGGAGATCCACCAGGTCACGAAGACGACGAGGGTGGATGCCTCTTTCGGGTTCCTCGATGGCGAGAATGCCGCCTTGGCCCTGCTTTAGTTGCGCAGCCACAGCCAGACCGATGAAGAGCAGCAAGCCGTCCGACATGTCCTCCGCGCCATAGACACGCCCATCCTTCTCCTCGACCCCCAGCACCTTGGTGCCTGGTTCTGCCCCGGAGCGCGTCAGGATTCTCTTCACTTCACGCGCCGAGCCTCGAACCATCTCGTCAATCGAATCCCGCAGAGAGGGGTTTTCACCAGCGAGATTGTCGAGGACCGCTGCGATGTCTCGGCCATCCGGTCCCAGCGTCGCGCCTTGCTGCACGAATGCCGGTGCGCGCAGTGCGGATACTGAGAGGTCATGAACCGCCGCTCCCGCCAAGACTGCGACGAGCTGCAACTGCTCCCACGTCGGCAACGCATCACCGTTGGACTCTCGGACCTTCTCCCTCTTCAGGGGAATCACCGACGGAAGCTTGAGCTTGTAATGCGTGTGCTTGCCCCCCATCGCGGCTTTGACGGTCACCTCAATAGAGGGAATTGTCACCTTGGAGGAAAGTGGCACTTTGGAAGAAAGTGGCACCTTCGTTCTTCTCGACAGGAGCGACTCGAATCCGCCAAGCGCATCCACTGCAAGCCGTGGGTCCTCATGCTGGGTACTCTCACGCAGCAGCTTCAGCACCGCGAGCGCGTTGGACTTCCCGCTGTTGTTCGCCCCCACCATCACGGTGATGCCGGGCGCCAGCGGGATTGTCACGTCCCGGAGGGTCTTGAAGTTCTTGACGGCGATCTCTTCGATCAAGCCACGCCCCTCCCTGGAAATGAAAAGACCCTCACCCTGGCCCTCTCCCAGAGGGAGAGGGATTCACAGTGTGAGGGCCCTCGGGCTCAGATGTCCAGGTTCTGCACGTCCAGCGCGTTGCGCTCGATGAACTCGCGCCGCGGCTCGACCGCCTCGCCCATCAGCAGCGAGAAGATCTCGTCGCTCTCCACCGCGTCCTCCACGCGCACCTGCAGCAGCGTGCGGGTGACCGGATTCATCGTGGTGTCCCACAACTGCTCCGGGTTCATCTCGCCCAGACCCTTGTAGCGCTGCAGGCCCAGGCCCTTCTGCGCGTCCTTGCGCACCGCCGCCAGCACCTCCTGCACCGACAGCGCCTGCACGTCCCCATCCCCCACCTTCACCGTGTACGGCGCCTTGCCCAGCGCGCCGAACACGTCCCGCAGGCCCACCAGCTCCAGATACTCGGGCGACGACAGGAAGCCGTGGTCGAACACCGACTGGCGCATCCCACCGTTGATGTCCGTCTTCACCACCAGCTTGCGCGTGTGGTGCTCGGGATCCACCGGATAGGAGACCTCGAAGCGGCCCAGCGTGTCCGGCATGCGCACCTTCAGGTACGCCACCACCTTGTCCATCTGCTCGCGCAGCGCCGCCTCGTCCGTCAGCGTGTTCGCGTCCACCCGGGCCGCCTGCACCAGCGCGTCCACCACCCGGGCGTCCCGCCGCGCCGCCAGCTTCTCCAGCCGCTCCTCGTACGTAATCACCTTCTCGAGCAGCGCGCGCAGCTCCGTGCCGCCCAGCTCCCCGTTCGGCGTCACCACCCGCGAGTGCTCCGCGGCGATCCGCAACAGGTAGTCGTTCAGCCCGCGCTCGTCCTTCACGTACATGTCCTTCTTGTTGCGCGTGACTTTGTAGAGCGGCGGCTGCGCGATGTAGAGGTAGCCCCTCTGGATGAGCTCCGGCATCTGCCGGTAGAAGAACGTGAGCAGCAGCGTGCGGATGTGGCTGCCGTCCACGTCGGCGTCCGTCATCAGGATGATGCGGTGGTAGCGCGCCTTCTCCGGGTCGTAGTCCTCTCGGCCAATCCCCGTGCCCAGCGCCGTGATCAGCGTCACGATTTCGGCGCTCGTGAGCATCTTCTCGAAGCGCGCCTTCTCGACGTTCAGAATCTTGCCGCGCAGCGGGAGGATGGCCTGGTTGCGCCGGTCGCGCCCCTGCTTGGCCGAGCCACCTGCCGAATCACCCTCGACGATGTAGAGCTCGCTCTCGCTCGGATCGCGGCTCTGGCAGTCGGCGAGCTTGCCCGGCAGCGAGCCACCGTCCAGCACGCCCTTGCGCCGCACCGTCTCGCGCGCCTTGCGAGCGGCGATGCGCGCCCGCGTGGCATCGCCAATCTTCGCGACGATCTTCTTGCTGACGATCGGGTTCTCCTCGAGGAACGTGGCCAGCTGGTCGTTCACCATCTGCTCGACCAGGCCCTTCACCTCGCTGTTGCCCAGCTTCGTCTTCGTCTGCCCCTCGAACTGGGGGTTGGAGAGCTTCACCGAGATGACGGCCGAGAGTCCCTCGCGCGCGTCCTCGCCCGTGGGCGTCTCCTTCAAATCCTTCCACTGCCCGCTCTTCTCGGCGTAGCTGTTGAGCGTGCGCGTGAGCGCCGACTTGAAGCCAGACAGGTGGCTGCCACCCTCGTGGGTGTTGATGTTGTTGGCGAACGTGTAGATGCGCTCGTCGTAGCCATCGTTCCACTGCAGGGCGATCTCCAGCGCCACCCCCTCCTTCTCCGTACGGAAGTGGATGGGCTTGTCGTTGAGCGCCTCCTTCGCCTTGTTGATGTACTCGACGAAGGAGACGATGCCGCCGTCGAACTTGAAGTCGTGCTCCTTGCCCACCCGCATGTCGCGGATGATGATGCGCAGGCCGGCGTTGAGGAACGCGAGCTCGCGCATGCGCTGGCTGAGCGTCTCGAAGTTGAAGTCCGCCGTCTCCATCACGGTGTTGTCCGGCTTGAACCAGATGAGCGTGCCGCGCTTGTCCGTCTCACCGACGGCCACCGGGTGCCCATCGGGCACGCCCCGCGCGTACGACTGCTCGTACACCTTGCCCTGGCGCTGCACGCGGACCTTGAACCACTCGGACAGGAAGTTCACGCAGGTGACGCCCACGCCGTGCAGGCCGCCGGACACCTTGTAGGCGCCGTTGCCGAACTTGCTGCCGGCATGCAGCTCGGTGAGCACCACCTCGAGCGTGTCCTTGCCCTTGAACTTGGGGTCCGGATGCGGACCCACGGGGATACCTCGGCCGTTGTCCTGCACGCTGAGAGAGCCATCCACGTGGATGACCACCTCGATGTCCGTGCAGTGGCCCGCCAGGGCCTCATCGACGGAGTTGTCCACCACCTCGTAGACGAGCTTGTGCAGCCCGTACGTCATGGTGTCGCCGATGTACATGCCCGGGCGCTTCCGGACGGCCTCCAGGCCCTCCAGTTTGGTGATGGCACCGGTGTCGTACTCCGCGGGCGACGGCGCCGCGGCGGCGCCGGGGGCGGGGATGTTTTCCATGCTCGAAAAATCCTTGGGAAGACGCTTGGCAGAACCGGTTGTGCCTACCACTTCGAGACACACCGGACAAGACTGTTGAGAACACGCAAGGCAGCGAAAAGATTCACGAAATGCCTCAACGCGACGCTATGCGTCATAACGCGGGGCGGGCTTCCTTTCTTCCAGGGCGGCTGCCAGCTCGCCGAACACCGAGCGCGAGGCGAAAAGGTGTCGCGTCACCAGTACCCGGCCGCCCTCGTCCAGGAAGAGGCCGAGCACGTCTTGCTGGCGGCCGAGCCGGCGCACGGAGTCGAGCTGCCCCCAGGACAGCTGCAGCTGGCCGCCGGTGAAGGGCCGTGCCACCTGGACGCCCCGTGTACTCAGGGTAACGCCCCAGCCGGGGCGCGGCCGCAGCCGGTGCCAGGCGAAGACGAAGGCGAGCATCAACCCCGCGGTGAGACCCACCCGGGCCATGACCAGGGGCGAGTGGCCCACGTTCCGGGCCTCCGCCAGCGCCCGGGCACTGAGGATGGCGAGCACGCACGCCCCCACGAAGAGGGCGCGGCGTATCGGACGCGGATCGAAGGCGAAGAAGCGGGGCTCCATACGAGCAGCCGTACCCTACCCTCCTGGAGGGCCAGCCGGGACTTTTCCGCATGCGCGCTGTCCACCCGCGAGCGTCTGGAAGCGCCTACCCTGGAGCCCATGACGGACGCTGAACTCACCGCGCGCCTGCGCGCCAACCTCCTCACCTTCCGGCTGCTGCAGGCCCGCCAGGGGCGGTTGCGGATGAGGGAGCTGCCGGGGGTGCGCGCCTTCGCGCTGCCAGAGCTCGGCGGCAACCTCTTCCAGCAGCAGATCCTCTACGAGGAGGCCCGGGCACTCGCCGGGGCGCTCGAGCCCCTGGAGGCCTGGTATCACGAGCTGGGCGTCCGGACCTGGCGCGTGCCCGTGTACCCGGGAGACGCCACCGCCGAGGCCGTGCTCACCCGGGCCGGGTACCGCCCCGGCGACTGCCTGCCCGCCATGGGCCTCGCCCTGGCGCATCCGCCGCCCCAGTTGCCCGCGGGCCTCACCCTCGAGCACCCCGATGACCTGGACGCGGTGCTGACGCTCAACGCGCTCTTCTACGGCCAGGACTCCGTCGCCCACCTGGAAACGTGGCGCACCCCACCGCTGCCCTCCGCCCAGGTGCACGTCGTGCTGGTGCGCGAGGCGGGCCGGGCACTCGCCGGGGGCGTCTGCGTGGAGCAGGGCGACACCGCGGGCATCTACCTCGTGGCCACCCACCCCGGCGCGCGCCGCCGGGGCCTGGGCGCCCTGGTGATGCAGGCCCTGCACGCCGACGCGCTCGCCCGGGGCCGCACCGTCGCCGTCCTCCAGGCCTCGCCCATGGGCCATCCCCTCTACCAGCGGCTGGGCTACCGGGACCTCGGTGGATGGACGAGCTGGGTGCGCTAGCCGGCCGGGCCCTCACTCGCGCAGCAGGTGCTGGCCCACCGTGTCCACCAGCACCTCCACGTCCACCGGCTTGCGCAGGTAGGCACTCGCCCCCGCCTCCTGGGCCATGGCCGCGTTGCCCGCCGAGGCGGAGAAGATGACGATGGGGATGTGCTTCCACTCGGGCACCGCGAGCATCTCCTTCGCGAAGCCCAGGCCGTCGAGCACCGGCATCATCATGTCCAGCAGCACCAGGCCGGGCAGCGGCAGGGCGCGCGCGAGCACCTCCAGCGCCTCGCGCCCGTTGCTCGCCGCCAACACGGTGAAGCCCGCGTCGCGCAGCACCTCCTCGAGCGCCTCGCGCAAATCCGTGTCGTCATCCACCACCAGCAGCGGGCGCGTCATGCGGGCTCCTCCACCGCCGCGGGGGCGGCGCGCAGCGGCAACTCCAGGGTGAAGCGGGCCCCTCCGCCCGGACGCTGCTCGGCCCAGACGCGGCCCCCATGTGCCTCGGCCGCCCGGCGCGCCAGGTACAGCCCCAGCCCCAGCCCTCCGTAGGAGCGCGAGGACACCGCCCGGCCGAAGCGCTCGAAGATGCGCTCCAGTTGGTCCTCCGGAATGCCGATGCCCCGGTCCTCCACCACCATCCGCACCCCCTCCCCGTCCGGCCCCACCCGCACGTCCACCGGCTGGCGCGCGCCGAACTTGAGCGCATTGGCCACCAGTCCCGACACCACCTGCTCCACCCGCATCCGATCCCACTGCCCCACCAGGCCCGGCGCCGCCTCCAGCTTCAACGCGCAGCCCACCGCCTGCGCTTCCGCCTCGAAGCGCTCCAGCACCTCGCCCACCAGCTCGCCCAGGTCCACCGGCTCCAGCGACAGGGGCAGCTCCCCGGTGGACAGGCGCGACACGTCCAGCAGCGTCTCCACCAGCGTGCCCAGGCGCCGCACCTGGCGCAGCCCCCGCTCCAACCGCGCCGCCAGGTCCGCCGAGGACTCGCGCCGCACCCGCTGCACCAGCGTGCCCAGCTGCAGCCCCAGCGTGGTGAGCGGGGTGCGCAGCTCGTGCGCCGCCACCGAGAGGAAATCGTCGCGCAAGCGGATGGCCTCCTGGGACTCGTGGTAGAGGCGCGCGTTCTCCAGCGCCAGCGCCGAGCGCCGCGCCAGCTCCTGCGCCACCGACAGGTCCTGCGCACCGAAGCGCGGCCGGCTCCCCGTGGTGCCCAGCGTCATCACGCCCAGGCTGCCCGTGCGCCCCTGCAGGGGCACGTGGATGACGGAGCGCAGCCCCAGGCCCAGCATCCGGCGCAGGTGCTCCGGCGAGCGCGCCAGCGCCTCCAGCCGCGCGGGCGTCACGTCCGGGAGCAGCTGGGGCTCGCCGCGGCGCCACACCCACACGGGGCCCGAGTGGGCCTCCGGGTCCAACGGGAAGAGCCGGTCCGTCTCCAGGCCGAGTGCCACCGTCGCGGGCTCCTCGTGCGCCAGCGCCGTCACCCGGAGCGTCTTCCCGTCCTCGGAGGTGTAGAGGGCGCACCAGTCCGCCAGCTCCGGCACCGCCAGGCGCACCACCTGGTCCGAGGTCTCCTGCAAATCCAACGAGCGCGCCAGCTGCTCCCCGGCGCGCGACAGCAGGGCCCGGTCCCACTCGGCCCGGGAGCGCTCGTGGCGGATGCGCGCCTCCTCCAGCTCGCGCGCCACCGCGGCCGGCAACCGGGTGAGCCGCGACTTGGGGAAGTAGTCGCGCGCCCCGGCCTTCATCACCTCCACGCCCTCGTGCTCGCCCACGCTGCCGGAGACGACGATGAAGGGAATGTCCAGGCCGCTCTCCTTCAGCACCTCGAGCGCCCCGGGCGCATCGAAGCCGGGCAGGGCGTAGTCCGAGAGGATGAGGTCCCAGGGCTCATGCGCCAGGGCGGCCCGCAGCTCCTCGGCCGTCTGCACCCGCTGGAAGTGCGTCTCGAAGCCGCCCCGGCGCAGCTCGCGCTCGATGAGCTCCGCGTCGTCCGGATTGTCCTCCACCAGCAGGACGCGCAGGGGCCTCGTCATCCCCGCACTCCCGGCTGCGGCGCGAGGTTGAGCATCAGCCAGTACAGACCGAGCTGGCGCGCCGCCTCGACGAACTCGTTGTAGCTCACCGGCTTGCGCACGTAGCTGTTGCACCCCTGGCTGTAGCTCTCCACCAGGTCCTTCTGCTCGTCCGACGAGGTGAGGACGACCACGGGCAGGAAGCGGGTGAGCATGTTGGCGCGAAGCTGGCGCAGCACCTCGTGCCCATCCAGGCGCGGCAGCTTGAGGTCCAGCAGCACCAGCGCCGGCAGCGGCTGGCCCGCCCGGCCCGAGTACGCCCCGCGCGCGAAGAGGTAGTCGAGCGCCTCCACCCCGTCCTCCACCACCTCCAGGGGCTGGGTGACGCCCGCGCGCTGGAAGGCCCGCCGGGTGAGGTCCACATCGTCCGGGTTGTCCTCCACGAGGAGGATGGTGCGTGGGCTGCTCATGGGAGCGCCTCCTGAAGGGTGAAACGGAAGAGGGCGCCCTCGCCCGGCATGGCCTGCGCCTCGATGTGCCCGCCGTGCCGCTGCACGATGCGCTGCACCGTGGCCAGGCCGATGCCCGTGCCCGGATACTCGGTGGCCTTGTGCAGCCGCTGGAAGGGGCTGAAGAGCTTGCCCGCGTACGCCATGTCGAACCCCACCCCGTTGTCGCGCACAGCGTAGTGAGGCACCCCGGCCACCGTCTCCGCGAAGAACTCGATGCGGGCCCCGGAGCGCTTGCTGGTGAACTTCCACGCGTTGCCCAGCAGGTTCTCCATCAGCACCCGGAGCAGCCGCGCGTCCCCCTGCACCACGAGCCCGGGCTGCAACGCGAACGTCACCTCGCGCCCGGGCTCCTGCTGGCGCAGCTGCTCGGCCACGGAGGCAGCCAACGCGCCGAGGTCCACCGGCTCGCGCTCGAGGTCGGCGCGGGTGACGCGCGAGAGCTGTAGCAAATCATCGATGAGCTGGCCCATGCGCGTGGCGGCCGCCTGCAGGCGCCCGAGGAGCTGGAGGCCGCCGGGAGACAGGCGCTCGCCCTCGTCCTCGCGCAGCGCCTGGGCGAAGCCGTCGATGGCACGCAGCGGCGCGCGCAGGTCATGGGAGACGGAGTAGCTGAAGGACTCCAGCTCGCGGTTGGCGGAGGAGAGCTCGGTGGTGCGCTGGGCGACGCGGGCCTCCAGGCGCGCCTCGCTGGCGCGCAGGGCCTCCGCCTGGGCCCGCACCTGGGCGAGGCTCGACTCATAGTCCCGGGCCAGGGCGAGCAGCTGGCGCCGGCTGAACCACGCCAGCAACACGCCCACGAGGAGCGCCCACGCCACCCCGAGCCCGAGCACCATGTGGCCCGCCCGCTCGGCCTCGAGCCCCCGAAGGGTGGCGCGCCGGTACTCCTCCGCGATGATGGAATCCAGGGTCGCCCGGATGGCGTCCATCCGGGCCTTGCCCGCTCCCGAGCGCATCAGGGACTGCCAGTCCTCGTCCTTGCGGAAGAGCTCGAGCTGCCTCGTGGCGAGCTGCTCCCAGTCCCGCCAGCGCTCGCGCAGCTCCTCCAGCGACGACTCCTGCACGGGCTCGCCCGCCACGCCGCTCTCCAGCTCCCCGACCGCCTGGGGGAGCCGTTGTCCGGCGGCCTGGTAGGGCTCCAGGAAGGCTGGATTGCCCGTGAGGAGATAGCCGCGCATGCCCGTCTCCCGGTCGATGAGCAACTGGCGCACCCGCTCCACCTGGGTGAGCGTCACCTGGGAGCGCCGCGCCCGCTCCTGCGCCTGCAGCAGCGAGCCCACCTCCCACAGGAGGACGGCCGCGAGCAGCAGCAGCAGCGTCAACGGCAACAGGAGGGCCCTCAACAGCAGGCGGCGGAAGCGTCGCGGTTCGGACAGGGGCATCGAGCGAGCGGAAGGGGCGGACACGTCCCCGAGAAGGTTGGGGGCCGGAGGAGACCCTTCAACCCATGCCACCGGCCACGGAAACGAGCGGGCGAGGCGGCTTGCCTGGAACGGGACGGAACGAGAGGCGACAGGACGCGGCGGTGGAATGACTCTCGGCAATGTGCCCCTGCTCCTCGAGAACATCACGTTTCCCTGAGGGCCTGACGCGTTGGTTCAAGCCGTGCGCAGGGGAATGAAGCTCACACCATCCAATCCCAGACGCTGGCAAGCGTCGTAGACGCGCTCGGTGCAGACGATCGTAGTGGAGAAGTCCTCCAACCGGAACAGGTCCAGTGCGCTGTCCACCGTGGATAGGTCCAGCAGCATGTTCTTGGGACGCGTGAGGCCGTGGTACCCACACCTCGGACAGGGCGGTGCGCGGTTGGAAGGCAGGCAGTCCGGGTGTAGACGACCTACCGGAAGCATCTCTGGCTCGAGCAACTCGGGCGCGTTGCGCTGACGGAAGCGAAGCTGAGTGGGGCACCCCTCGAGACCTCGTAGTCCCTCGGCCTGGAGTTTCTCGAACGCCTCACGCTGCACCAGCAGCCACCAGGGATACGGGCACACCAGAGGCCCGAAACGGCCCTGCGCCCTGCCCACCAGTGGACCCAATGCCACGCCCGGCTCCAATACGGCTCTTGGAGGGAGCAGGGGACGCACTATCTCGCACAGCCTTTCATACTCCTCGAAGGGCTCGGCCCGGGCCTCCTCGAAGTCGGCCAGGGAGGCGACCGAGGTCAAATCCACCGAGGGGTAGGCCTTGGAGTCATCACCCCCGGAGCCCTTGCAACCAGGGCAATTGAGGATGCCCGGAAGCCCCCATTTGTGCGTGGCAGAAACCTCTCCCGTGTAACCCGACGACCTGTCTTCCCTGATGTTGAAGTAGCGCATCCGTGGGGCCCTTCACCGTGCTCATTCAGTCGCAGTAATACCGCACGAGTGGGCCATTGACGTTGAATCTCAACATGAGCTCTCCCGCGAAACGCCAGATCTCTTCAGTACGGGCACCCTGATTGCTGTCTCTGAACTGTCGCCAGGCCTCGTTCCATCGTCCCCCGCTGGGCCCCCCACTGTGCAGCCACCGGTGGAAGCTCCTGGGCACACGAACGGTGAAGGCATGGATGTCGATGGGCTTGAGCTTGAACCACGCGGCCAACTCCCGCGGGAAGATGTGATGTTTCTCCAGCGGCTCCCATGAGTGGACGCATGGGGGCCGGAGCACCCTGGGCGCGTACTGCCCACGGACGTCCCAGTTGTGCCAGGGGATTTCGAAGACGGGCTCCGCACCTCCTGGCACCGCCAGCGGGCGTCCCCACCAGCGGCTCGGACTGCCGGGGGAGCGGAGCATCGGCGGCTCCATCACCGGCGCCTCGAACATCGGCTCCACCACGGCCTGCGCCAGCAGTACGCGCGGAGCCTCTTCCTCCTCCACCACGTCCCGGCACCGCCAGACGGCGCAACCCGTCTCGCCGCACAGCGGCACCACACAGCTCGGGTCCGCTCGGGCCTCCTCCCACGAGGAGGCCACGGGCGCCAACGGTTCGCCCTCCTCGCCCACGGCATGCACCGTGGGCGCAGTGGTGGCGCATGCCGTCAACAGCACGCACAGCAGTGACAGCCAGCTCCAGGAGCGTGGGGAGCTCATCCTTCCCACGCTACTACCGGTCCGCCTGGCGTCACCGCCTCCGTGCCGCTACGTCTCAGCGCGCCGCGAGCAGCTCCACCTGTGCGGCGGCCACGGCACTGCCCGGCTCGGCCCGGTGCCCCGCCGCCGCGAGCGCCCGCTCCACCGCGCCCACCGTGGCCAGCACATCGCTCGGGCCCACCACGTTCATGTGTCCCACGCGGAAGTAGCGCGTCTTGAGTTGCGGATGCAGTCCTCCCGCCAGCACCACGCCCTGCTCACGCGCCCGCCCCACCATCCCAGCGTCCACGCCCTCCGGGTAGTACACGGCGCTCAGCGTGTGCGCCGCCAGGGACTCGCTCACGGGCAGCATCTTCAGCCCCATCGCCCGCCACGCTGCGCGGAAGGCGTGCGCCATGCGGCGATGACGCACGAAGCGCGCCTCCATCCCCTCGCGCAGAATCTGCCCCAGGCTCACGTCCAGCGCGTACACCAGATTCACCGGCGGCGTGGCGAAGTAGGCCGGCTTGCCTCCCTCGTAGGCCTCCATGATGGGAAGCCACTCGGCGAAGTCCGCGTAGAACGAGCGCACCGGCGTCTTGCGAGCGCGCCACGCGGCCATGGCTCGCGGGCTCACCGTGAGCAGCGCCAGCCCCGGGGGCACTCCAATCGCCTTCTGGCTCGCGGTGAGGTACACGTCCGCGCCCCACGCGTCCTGGTGGAACGCCTCGCCCGCGGTGGCGCACACCCCGTCCACCACCGACAGCACGCCCTGCCGGCCCGCGGCCCGCACCAGCGCCTCCACCGGCGCCAGCACTCCGGTGCTCGTGTCCACGTGCGTCACCGTCATCAGCTTGAAGCGGCTCCCCGCCAGCAGCCGCTCCACCTCCGCCACGTCCGGCGCCTCGCCCGGCGCGCACTTCGCCTGCACCACCTCCGCCCCATGGCGCTCGAGAATCGTGGCCATCCGGTCACTGAAATACCCGGTGTTCACCACCAGGGCGCGCTCGCCCTGCTCCACCAGGTTGGCCACCGCCAGCTCCATGGCCAGCGTGCCGCTGCCAGCCACCACGAAGGGCTGTGCCGAGGGCGCCAGACACACCTCGCGCAGCCGCTTCAGCGCCCGGCCGAACACGGTGATGAACTCGGGGGCCACGTGGCTGGCCGTCTTCATGCTCAGCGCCCGCAGCACCTCCGGATCGAACTCCACCGGGCCGGGAATCATCAGCAGGTCTCGCTCGCTCATGGGGATTCCTCTCTCTTCGTTGACGTTGGGGAGGGCGTACCGTAGCCCGACTCGCGACTCCATGGCGGATTGGGTGGATGTCGGAAAACGACAACGCCGGGCGCTCCGGACGCACCGGCCGTGGCCCCTCCCCGAGCGAAGTGGCTGACTGCGCCCCATGCGCACCTCGACTCCCCTCCGGCTCTGTGTCGCCCTCCTGCTGGCCTGTGGCTGTGCTGCGTCCTCCGCGAATCGCGCCCCCGAGTCCCACGCGGACACATGGCGCAGTGCGCTGAACCGCGACCATCCGCTCGTGGGGAAAATCTGGGACGTGCGGCGGGACGTCTGGGTGGACGAGCCAGCACTGCTGGCGGAGCTCTCCCGGGCGCGCTTCGTGCTCCTCGGCGAGCGGCACGACAACCCCGACCACCACCTGCTCCAGGCCGAGGTGGTGCGCGCCCTCACCGGCTCCGGCCGCGAGCCCGTGCTCGCCTTCGAGATGCTCGACGTGGAGCAGCAATCCGCCGTCGACGCGGCGCTCGCTCGCGCGCCCGGCGATCCGGATGCCCTCGCGCAAGCGGTCGCCTGGGAGAAGAGCGGCTGGCCCGACTGGTCCCTCTACCGTCCCATCTTCGCCGTGGGCCTCGAGCGCGGCCTGCGCATCGTCGGCGCCAACCTCCCGAGCGCCCAGGTGAAGCAGCTCGTCACCCGTGGCCCCGAGGCCCTCCCTCCGGAGACCTTCACCCGGCTCGGGCTCGAGGTGCCGCTGCCGGAGGATACCGCCCGGGCCATGCGCGCGGAGATGCTCGAGTCCCACTGCGGCCAACTGCCCGAGTCCATGCTCGATCCCATGGTGCTCGCCCAGCGGGCACGCGATGCGCAGATGGCGGACCGGCTGCTCGCCACCGCCTCACCGGACGGAGCCATTCTCATCACCGGCGCCGGCCACGCGCGCACCGACCGGGGCGTTCCCGCGCAGCTCACCCGACGCGCCCCCGAGCTCCCGGTGCGCAGCCTCGCCTTCCTCGAGGTCTCCTCCGATTCCCGCGAGCCGCTCGACTACGCGCCCTCGGACAGTGCCGGAAAGCTCCCGTATGACTTCGTCTGGTTCACCCCCGCGGAGGAGCGGGAGGACCCGTGCGCCATGTTCCAGGAGCAGAGGGCTCCCGCGCTGGGAAAATCCCCCGGGAAATAGCGTGTCAGGCCCGGCGGGCGTGCCGCGTCTCTTCAAGTGTAGGCGGGAGCGACGACGGCGGATTCGCCCGAGCCCCCGCGAAAACTTTGAAGCGCCCGTCAGGAGAGGTCATACACGCACCTCTGTTGGTTCGAATCCAACTCCCGGCACCATGCGCCGGGATAGCCAAATGGTAAAGGCACTCGACTCTAACTCGAGCATTTCGACGGCTTCCCCACTCGGGCGTTTCAATCCCTCTCTGACAGCATTCGCGTCCGGCCGAAGAGGCCCTACAAGCCCATTCATCTCGATGTCGCCGGTTCGATCCCGGCCCTCCCGATTCCACACCGGGAGGTAGCGCGCGGATTTCTCCAAATCCGCCCGGGCGGGTAGCCTCGCGCGCCATGCGCTGGCTCCTCGTTTCCCTCCTCGCCCTCGTCTCCCTCCACTGTGCCCATGCGCCCGAGGCCCCACCGGCTTCCGCGGCGCCCGTGCCCGTGGCCGCCGCTCCGCAGTGGCCCGAGCCCCAGCCCCCACGGCTGCGCCTGCCCGACTCGGTGCGGCCGGTGCGCTACGCGCTGGACCTGACGCTGCTCCCCGCCGAGCCCACCTACTCCGGCACCGTCACCATCGACCTGGACGTGCGCGAGCCCGTGCACCAGGTGTGGCTGCACGCGCAGGACCTCCAGGTGACGCAGGCCCGCGTCCTCACCGGTGGCCGCACCCTGGAGGCCAGGGCCGTCACCGCCGACGAGGGCCGCCTGGGCGTGCTGCTGCCCGAGACGCTCGGCGTGGGCCCGGCGCAGCTCTCCCTCACCTTCACCGGCCGCGCGGACCGTGAGCGCAGCCAGGGCCTCTACGCGGTGGAGGAAGGCGGCGAGTCCTATCTCTACACCTTCTTCGAGCCCATCGACGCGCGGCGCGCCTTCCCGTGCTTCGACGAGCCGGGCTTCAAGGTGCCCTGGCGCCTGCGCTTCACGGTGAAGCAGGAGCACGTGGCGCTCGCCAACCACGCCGTCGTCTCCGAGGAGCCGCTGCCCGGGGGCCTCAAGCGCGTCACCTTCGCCGAGAGCCGCCCCATGCCGAGCTACCTCGTGGCCTTCGTGGTGGGCCCCTTCGACCTCGTGGACGGGGGCCCCATCGGCCGCGCCCACGTGCCGCTGCGCTTCATCGTCCCCCACGGCCGCGGCGCCGAGACGGCCTACGCCGCCAGCGTCACCCCGCGCATCATCACCCTGCTCGAGGACTTCTTCGACCAGACGTACCCGTACGAGAAGCTCGACGTGGCCGTGGTCCCCCGCTACTGGGGCACCATGGAGCACCCCGGCATCGTCGCGCTCGGCCAGCCCCTCACCCTCATCCGCCCCGGCGAGGAGACGCTGCAGCGCCGCAAGAGCTACACGAACATCGCCATCCACGAGCTGGGCCACTACTGGTTCGGCGATGTCGTCACCTGCCGGTGGTGGGACGATGTCTGGCTCAACGAGTCCCTCACCTCGTGGCTCGACCAGAAGGTCACCAACGCCTTCGACCCCGCCTGGGATTTCGCCCTGGATGGCCAGGCCAACTCGGCCGCCTTCGCGATGGAGACGGACTCGCTCACCACCACGCCGCCCGTGCGCAAGCCCATCACCACCAACGACGACATCATCGGCTCGTTCGACAACGGCACCACCTACGCCAAGGGCGCCTCGCTGCTCAGCATGTTCGAGGGCTGGCTCGGCCACGAGCGCGTGCGCGACATGCTCCGCACCCACGTGCGCAAGCACGCCTGGCAGGTGGCCACCTCGGAGGATCTGCTCGTCACCATCAGCGAGTCGCTCGGGCCCGACGCGGCCCGCGTCTTCCGCGGCTACATCGACCAGCCGGGCGTGCCCCGCGTCTCCGCCGAATTGCAGTGCAAGGCGGGCGCGGCCCCGAGGCTGAAGCTCGCGCAGGAGCGCTTCCTGCCCGCGGGCTCCACCGGCACCACCGCGAAGACGTGGGACATCCCCGTGTGCGTACGCGCCGGCAAGGGCAAGGACTCCACGCGCGCCTGCACGCTGCTCTCCAGCGCCACCGGAGAGCTGGAGCTGCCCTTCCAGGGTTGCCCCACGTGGCTGCTCCTCAACGCGGGCGGCACCGGCTACTACCGCGGGGGCTACTCGCACGAGCAGATCTCCCAGCTGCTCTCGGCGCCTCCGGGGACACTGTCCACCCCGGAGCGGCTCGCCTTCCTCGCCGACGTGAAGGCCGGCGTGGACCGGGGCGACGTGCCGCTCGGCGAGGCCCTCAAGCTCGTCCCCGCCACCGCCTCGGACCCCAACCGCATCGTCGTCCAGCGCGGCGCGCAGCTGCTCTCCGGCGTCCACACCGAGCTGCTCCCCGAGGCGGACCACCAGCGCTACCGCGCGTGGCTCGTCGAGCTGTACGGTCCTCGCGCCCGCGCCCTGGGCTGGACGCCCAAGCCGGGCGAGGGCGATGACGTGAAGCCGCTGCGCAATGTGCTCGTCGGGCGCGCGGCTCCCGCGGGAGACAAGGTCCTGAGCCAGGAGGCGGACCGGCTGGCCCGGGCGTGGCTCGCGGACCGCAAGTCCGTGCACCCCGAGGCGGCCGGAATGGCCCTGTACGTAGCGGCGCGCAATGGCGACCGCTCCCTCTTCGACACGATGCTCGCCCAGACCCGCGCGGCGCAGGACCGCAACGAGCGCTCCCGGCTGATGGGTCTCCTGGGCCTCTTCCGCGACCCGGCGCTCTTGAAGGAGGCGCTCGCGCTGGTGGCCGGGGACGAGTTCGACGTGCGCGAGTCGCGCGCCATCCTCCTCAACGCCTTCTACACCCCCTCGTCACGCGCGCAGGCGTGGGACTTCTACCAGCGGAACTTCGATGCGCTCGCGGGCAAGCTGCGCTCCGACGAGGTCAACTGGCTCATCGAGTCGGTGGGGAGCCTCTGCGACGAGCGGAGCCGCGCCGAGGCCGAGGCCCTGCTCACCCCCCGCGTTACGAAAATCGAGGGTGGACCGCGCTCGCTCACCCGCGCGCTCGAATCCATCCAGCTGTGCATCGACGCGGAGCGCCGCAACCAGCCGGGCGTGAGGGAGTTCCTCCGCACCCGCGGCAAGGCCGTGAACAAGACGACGGCGCACTGAGCCCGCGGGGACACCGTCACGCCTGGGCGGTGTCCCCCACGGCCAGCACCCGGCGGCCGAGCACCCGGAGCGCCTCGCGCAGGTCGGACGAGGCCGCCTCCGCCGGAGCCGCCCGCGCCCGCTCCACGCGCCGCCGGGCCTCCGCGAACGCCCGCTGCCGCGCCTCACCGCCCGGCGCGGCCCGCTCGGCCTCGGCCAGGTCCAGCGAGGCGCGCAGCAGCGAGGACAGCTCGCGCAGCACGGTGTCGCCCGTGAGCTCGGGCGTCACCTCCAGCGAGGCGAAGCCCTCGCGGGCGGAGATGAAATCGCCGAGCGCCGCCTGTACCGAGGCCAGGTGCGCGGTGAAGCGCAGCGCGTGCCAGCGCGACACCCGCTCCAGGATGGAGATGGCCTGCGTCAGGCAGGTGCGCGCGGCCTCCAGCGCCCCGAGCGCCACCAGGGCCCGGCCGAGCTCTCCGCGCGCGACGCCCTCGAGAATCCGCATGCCGAGCTGCCGGCCCATGTGCACGGTGGCCTCCAGGTGCTCGCGCGCCTCGGCGGCGCGGCCCGCGTCGAGCAGGAAGCAGCCCAGGTTCACCCGCGCCAGCGCCTTGCCCGCCCGGTCTCCCACGCGCGAGGCCTTCTCCAGCGCCTCCTCCAGCAGCCCCACCGCCTCGGCCGTCCCCCCGCTCTCGCCAATCGCCATGGCGTAGTTGGTGAGGAAGCCCACCTCGAAGGCCACGTCGCCCACGGCGCGGAACAGCTCCAGCGCGACGCGCAGGTGGGGCAGTGCCGCCCCGGCCCCGTGCCGCCCCAGCTCCAGAATCCCCAGGTTGCCCAGCGCGTACGCGTCCAGCCACCGGTCTCCGAGCGAGGGCAGCTCCTTCGCCTGCTGCACCAGCTCCCAGGCCGTGGCCATATCGCCCTCGTCGCGGGCCACGATGCCCAGGTCCACCCGCACGCGCTTCTCCCGGTCCACCGCGCCCAGCTCGCTGAAGGCCGTCCGCGCCGCCTCCAGGTCCCGCCAGGCCGAGGCGAGCTGGCCCGCGCCATGGTGCGTACGGCCCCGCATCGCGAGCGCCTCGGCGCGCAGCAGCGGCTCCACGTCCACGGTGGCCGACAGCTCCAGCGCCCGGTCCAACCGCGACAGCGTCATGCCCACCGGGCCCCGGGCATTCACGTCCGGCTCCAGCGCCACCAGCGCGCCCAACGCCCGCTCCAGCGAGCCCTCGTTCGCGGGCACCACCGCCAGCGCGTTGTCGCACGCCGCCAGCAGGTTCTCGCGCTCCAGCGCCAGGCGGCGGAAGGCCAGCTCTCCGCCCTCGCCCCGCATCCGCGCGCTCAGCCTGCGGGCCAGCGCCAGGTAGCAGCCCGCGTGACGGGCCGCCAATATCGCCCCCTCGCCCCGCTCCGCCAGCCGCGAGGAGGCGTACTGCCGGATGCTCTCGTATATGCCCAGGCGCAGCTCCCCGGGCAGCCCGTCCGGCGCGTAGGCCCGCAGCAGCGACTTGGAGCGCAGCGAGTGGATGATTTCCATCACGTCCGGCCCGCCGGGCGGGAACATGAGCACGGCCTCGGCGGCCTCCAGGGAGAAGCCGCCGCGGAACACCGAGCACTGCGCCAGCGCCGCGCGCTCCGCGGGCTCCAGCAGGTTCCACGACCAGTCGATGGCGCCCCACAGCGTGCTCTGCCGCGCCGAGCCGTCGCGCCGCCCTCCGCGCAGCAGCTCGAAGCGCCGGGAGAGCCGCTCCTGGATTTGCGCCACGCCCAGCAGGTTGGTGCGCGCCGCCGCCAGCTCGATGGCCAGGGGAATGCCGTCCAGCTTGCGCACGATGTCCGCCACCAATGGGGCCTCGGCCTCCGTCAGCTCGAAGCCGCCCCGCACCGCGCGCGTGCGCTGGACGAACAGGTGCACCGCGTCGCAGCGCAGCACCCGCTCCGGGCGCACCTCGCCCTCCTCGGGCACCACCAGCGGCTCCAGGTCGATGACGTGCTCGGCCGGCAGCAGCAGCGCCTCGCGCGAGGTGACGAGGAAGCGGGCCCGGGGCGCCAGCGCTCGCCAGCGGCCCAGCGTGGCCGGCATGAACTGGATGACCTGCTCCACGTTGTCGAGGATGACGAGCACGTCCCCGCGCCCGGCCAGCACGCGGCCCAGCCGCTCCGCCGGCTCGCTGTCCTCTCCGTTGCGGTTGAGGGCGACGCCCAGCGCCTGGCCCACGGCGTGGCAGATGTCATCCGCCGTCGACGCATCCGGCAGCTCGCACATCCACACCCCGCCCTCCCACGAGCACGCCTCCAGCGCCTGGTGGCCGAAGCGCGTGGCCAGCCGGCTCTTGCCCATGCCGCCCGGCCCCAGCAGGGTGATGAGCCGCGCGCCCTCGGCGAAGCCGCGCCGCAGCGCCTCCAGCTCCTCCTGCCGCCCGACGAGCTCGCCCGGCTCGGGCGGGACATGGCCCCGCCTCACCCGCTGCACCCGGAGCGCCTCGAAGCGCCGCTCCCCCAGCGAGGCGGGCAGCACCTCCCTGAGCGTGAGGGGCTCCTCGATTCCCTCGAGGTGATACTCGCCCAGCTCGCGCACCACGGGCCGGCCCAACGCCTCGCGCTCGCCCTCCACGCGCGCCCAGGCCGCCCCGCTCACCAGCACCTGTCCGCCGTGGCCCGCCGACGCCACGCGCGCCGTCACGTTCACCATCCGGCCGTAGTAGTCCGCCTGGCCCGTGCGCTCGTCCACGCGGCACTCGGGCTCGCCCAGGTGCACCCCCATGCGTACCCGCAGGCCCCGGTACACCCACCCGCCCGGAGCGCGCACCTCCTCCGCGTCCGGCTCGGCCAGGAGCTCCTCCGGCCAGGGCGCGTCCAGCAACTCCCGCTGCGCCGCCAGGCACCAGCGCACGGCCTCCACCGCCGACGCGAAGGCCACCATGAAGGAGTCCCCCTGCGTCTTCACCTCGTAGCCGTCATGCTCCGCCAGCAGCGCGCGCAGCAGCCGGTCATGCACCGCCAGCGCCTCGCGCATCCCCGCGCTGCAGCGCTCCCACAGCCGCGTGGAGCCCTGCACGTCCGTGAAGACGAGCGTCACCGTCCCCGTGGGTGCCGCGGCGGAGGAGATTCGACGCCGTGGGCCCCCCTCGAGGCCGCTGGTGCCCTCGGTGGTGCTGACTGGTGAGAACATTCGCAGGACTCTCCCCATCACCCGCTCTCCCTCGCCTGCGATCATGATGACCCGTGAGGCCGGAAACCGCCGCCCTGCCTGATCCGCATCCGTGCACCACTACACGGAGCCGCCCCCAGAGGAGCCGCGAGCCGACACCTACCCGCGCGCACCTGCAACCCCCCATCGTCCAATTCCAGACGGCTCCAGCGCGTGCTGTCGCCCAGGCCACTCGACAACCGTTCACGGGCGGCCACACCGGTGGAAGCCGTCCAGAACCGTGTATCGTGATTGCAAGTGCAACGGTGATTTCAACTCGGAGTCCACCTCTGACTCGAGCCGTTGACCTCCGGGTCCCGTGGCAGCCGCGGCCGCGCCGACGAGCGCGCGCCGGACCGCGGCCCCTGCCTCCGAGCCCTCCGCCCGCCCTCAGCTCCGGGCGCGCAGCAGGTAGAAGACATAGCCGTAGGACGTGCCGTGGCGTTCGAAGAGGGAGATCTCCCGCTCCGTCTCCTCGATGGCGGTGGCGAGATCCAGCTCTCCCCGGGCCCGCTCCTGGAGCGAGGCCATGCGCGCGCGCAGCGGGCGGTAGTACTCGTCCCACCAGGCCGAGGCCGGCAGCACGAAGGTGTCCAGCACCTCGAAGCCGGCCTCGCGCGCCTTGGCGCTGTTGGTGGTGAGGTTGCCCATGCGCGGGTAGGACTCGCGCCAGAAGTCGGCGGCCTCGAGCGGCGGCGAGTCCGTGAGCCACGTGGCCTCGGAGGCGGCCAGCAGTCCCCCGGCGCTCAGCAGCGGGTGCCACTTGCGCAGGCCCTCGCCGAAGCCCAGGAAGTAGATGGCGCCCTCGGACCAGATGAGGTCCACGCTGCCCGGTGCGTCGTCGAGCGCGCCGAAGTCCGCGCACCGCGTGCGCACGAGGTGCCCGAGCCCCTGGGTGGCGGCCTCGGACTCCAGCTTCTCGAGGAAGCGCGCGCTCGAGTCCACGGCGGTGATGGGCACGCCGAGCTCCCGCGCCAGCACCAGGCTCTGGCGTCCAGGGCCACTCCCCAGGTCCAGCACCCGGGGGGAAGCGGGGAGCAGCGGGCGCAGGCGGCGGAGCGCCTCGCGGGTGCAGTCGTCGCTCCCAGGCCCCTCGCGAGGCAGGTCCGTATGCAACATCAGGAAGGCGTCACCGAGCATGGCCGCAGCGTACGTCAGGTCCACCCCGCGCCACGGCCGAAGTGGACCCGGTGGAGCGAGGGAACAGTCCGGATGATTTTTTCTTCGCCGCGGGGGTGAGTGAGGCGGAGCGCACCCGGGGCCTCAAACGTGGGCCCGGCGCATCGCGCTCCGGGCCATGAGCGCGACGGCCATGATGGAGATGCCGCGGCTGAGGATCTCCACGCCCACCACGAGGCCCAGCGCCCACATCGTGGAATAGGGCAGCTGCGCGAAGATGATGATGCCCAGGGCCAGGGACACCAGGCCGTAGACGAGGTCCCAGCCCCAACCGGAGTAGCGGTCCATCACCGCGGTGATGCCCCGGAAGAGGCCTCGGGCGAAGAAGAACCCGGCCATCAGCAGCGTCAGCGACACCAGGCCGACGCCCGGGCGCATCAACACCAGCGCGCCCACGACGATGGAGAGCAAGCCTCCCAGGAGGAACATCAGGAAGGGGCCTGTCGTCCGGACGCGGAAGGCGTGCACCACCTCGAAGATGCCACCCACCACCAGCAGCGCCCCGTAGAAGAGGACCGTGGCCAGGCTGGTGATGGGCACCGAGGCCAGCGCCAGGACGCCGAGCAGGGCAATCAACAGCCCCATCACGAAGGGCCCTCTCCAAAGGCTGGAGGTACTCGGGGTGTTCAGACCCCAGGGGTCGTCGCGGGTGGAATCGATGGGGGAGCGGGTGATGGGCATGACGGACCTCGCCAGTCGGCGCCGTGTTGCATCACCACGAACCTGGGAGTGTTCAAGAGGCGCGACAAGCGAGGGCCCCATCCCTGGCGGACAGGGAGGCTCCGCTGGATGGAGGGAGGGCTAGCACGGGAGGGTGAGGACTTCCTGGTGGAGGGGCGGCCCCGGTGGGGGCACGCCGGCACCAGCCCCGGGCGGGGACGGTTGCCTCCCCGTCGTGTGAGCCCGCCTGCTCCTGCGCGGCGACGCTCGCGTCCTTCATCACCGGGTGCTCCCTGGAGGCGTCCAGTCCAGCCGGCTCCCGGGCGCCCGCCCTCTGGGAAATCACCCGGTGGAGGCTGGACTGCCACAGCGCGAGGGCCGGGTGGCGCACGGAGGAGATGACCTTCGGGAGGGACATGACCGGGCCTGGGAGCGGGCGCTAGCTAATGGACGGCCGGCGCCTCCTCGGGGTGGGTGTCACGGGGAGCCTCCACTCCACCCGAGGGACTCCGCACCGGGCGCCAGGCCCCATACGGGGCGATGAGGGCATCGGCCTCGGACGGGCCCCAGGTCCCGGGCTCGTACTCGTACAGCGGAGTGACGTTGCCCGCGACGGGGTCCACCACCCGCCACGCCTCCTCCACGCTCTCCTGACGCGCGAAGAGCGAGACATCCCCATGCATCGCATCGCCGAGCAGCCGCTCATAGGGCTTCATCACCCCCGCGGCGCGCTGGATGGCCACGAGGTCCACGTCGTCGCCGAGCATGAGCCCCCCGGGCCGCTTGGCCCGGGCGCCGATGGAGATGCGCACGTCCGGCCCCAGCCGGAAGCGCACGGAGTTGGGCGAGGCCATGGCGGACTCCTCGAAGATGGGCCGGGGCGGATGGTGGAGCTCCACGAAGACCTCGGTGACATCGGTGGGCAGACACTTGCCCGTGCGGATGAAGAAGGGCACATCCGCCCAGCGCCACGAGTCGATGAACATCCGCACCGCGGCGAACGTCTCCACCTGGGAGGTGGGGGACACGCCGCGCTCCTGCCGGTAGCCGCGGAACTGGCCCCGCACCACGCCGCCCGGCTCGAGCGAGCGCATGGCCTTGAAGATGCGGGCCTTCTCATCGCGCAGGTTCTCGGGGTCCAAGCAGAAGGGCGCGTCCATGGTGAGCAGCCCCACGATTTGCAGCAGGTGGTTCTGCAGCACGTCGCGCAGGGCACCCACCTCCTCGTAGAAGGCGCCGCGCCCCTGCACTCCGAATTTCTCGGCCAGCGTCACCTGCACGCCGCGCACGTTCTGCCGGTTCCAGATGGGCTCGAGGAAGACATTGGCGAAGCGGAAGAAGAGCAGGTTCTGCACCGGCTCCTTTCCGAGGAAGTGGTCGATGCGGAAGATGGCGGACTCGGGCAGGAAGCGGTGCAGCGTCTCGTTGAGCGCGCGCGCCGAGGCCAGGTCCCTCCCGAAGGGCTTCTCCACCACCACCCGCGCCTGCTTCAGGCAACTGGCACGCGCCAGCCCCTCCACCACCGTGCCGAAGAGACTCGGAGGAATGGCCAGGTAGTGCAGCGGGCGGGAGGCCCCACCCAACTCCTGACGGACCCGGGCGAAGGTATTCGGGTCGCGGTAGTCCCCGTCCACGTAGCGCAGCAACTGGCAGAGGCGGCCGAAGTCCTCCGCGTCGTACCCGCCATGGGCCTGGATGCTCTGGCGCGCCCGCTCGCGCAATTGCTCCAGGCCCCAGCCCGCCTTGGCCACGCCAATGATGGGAATGGACAGGCGCTGCCGCATCACCAGCGCCTGAAGCGCGGGGAATATCTGCTTGTACGCCAGGTCTCCCGTGGCCCCGAAGAAGACGAGCGCATCCGAAACGAAGGCCTTCCCCATGGCTCACCCGCCTCCCTTCTTCTTCTCCCGGTGGCCGCCGAACTGGAAGCGCATGGCGGACAGCAGCTTGTCGGCGAAGTCGCTCTCGCCCCGGCTGCTGAAGCGCTGGTTGAGCGCGCTGCCGAGCACCGGCGTGGGCACGCCCTCGTCGATGGCCGCCGCCTGCGTCCACCGGCCCTCGCCCGAGTCGGAGACCTGGCCGGAGAACTCGCCCAGCTCCGGGCTGCCGCGCAGCGCCTGCGCCGTGAGGTCCAACAGCCACGAGCCGATGACGCTCCCGCGCCGCCACAGCTCGGCGACCTCGGGCAGGTCGAGCTCGTATTGGTAGTCCTCGGGGTTGCGCAGCGGCGTCGTCTCCGCGTCCGTCTCGTGCCGGTGCTTGCCCACGTCGGCGTGGCGCAGGATGTTGAAGCCCTCGGCGTAGGCGGCCATGAGGCCGTACTCGATGCCGTTGTGCACCATCTTCACGAAGTGGCCCGCCCCGTTGGGCCCGCAGTGCAACCAGCCCTGCTCCGCGGGAGACGGCGGGCCCTGGCGCCCGGGGGTGCGCTCCGCCGCGGCCTGGAGCCCGGGAGCCAGCGAGACGAAGACGGGCTCGAGCCGCCGCACCGCCTCGCGCTCGCCGCCAATCATCAAGCAGTAGCCCCGCTCCAGCCCCCACACCCCGCCGCTCACCCCCACGTCCACGTAGTGCAGGCCCCGCTGGCGTAGCTGCGACGCGCGCCGCAGGTCGTCGTGGTAGTACGAGTTGCCTCCGTCGATGACGGTGTCCCCGGCCTGGAGCAGCGGCACCAGCTTCTCGAGCGTGCCGTCCACCACCGCCGCGGGCAGCATCAGCCACACCGCGCGCGGGGCCTCGAGCTGGCCCACCAGCTCCTCGAGCGAGAAGGCGCCCACCGCCCCGTCCTCCTGGAGCTCCTCGATCGCCGCGCGGCGCACGTCGGTG
Source organism: Archangium sp. (assembly GCF_045802675.1). Lineage (GTDB taxonomy): Bacteria > Myxococcota > Myxococcia > Myxococcales > Myxococcaceae > Archangium. The sequence continues at coordinate 143,400 of NZ_JBJMQO010000129.1, forward strand.
ACGACACAGCGATGTCCCGCCTTGAGCAGCCGGCGCACCATGGCGGCCCCCATCCGGCCCAGGCCAATCATTCCCAGCTCCATGCCCCTCATTCCTCCTCGGTCCCGCGGTCCGCCCGGCGCTCCCCCCGAGAGCCCGAAGGGCACCCGGGAAGCCGTTCTCAACCTGTGCACCGGGCGAGCGGCACGGCAGCACGAGGCGTACGGGAGACATGCCGAGGCCCGCGTGCCCCCGACGTGGGACGGGGCAGCCGAGCGGCCCCGGCTCGCCCGCTTGTCCCCGCCTGTCGGGCGACCCAGCTTGAAAGAGTCATGTCCCGCCCCATCGAGGACTACGCCCTCATCGGAGATACCCAGACGGCCGCGCTGGTGTGCAGGGACGGCTCCATCGATTGGCTATGCCTGCCGCGCTTCGACTCGGGCGCGTGCTTCGCGGCGATGCTCGGAGAACCGGAGCACGGCCGCTGGCTGCTCGCGCCGGCGGGAGACGCACCGCCCCGGGTGAGGCGCCGCTACCGCGCGGACAGCCTCGTGCTGGAGACGGAGTTCACCACCTCCGAGGGCGTGGTGCGGGTGGTGGACTGCATGCCCCCGAGAGACCGGACGCCGGACCTCATCCGCGTGGTGGAGGGCGTGAAGGGCCAGGTGACCATGGACCTGGAGCTCATCATCCGCTTCGACTACGGCTCGGTGGTGCCCTGGGTCACCAAGGATGGCGCGGAGCTGCGCGCGGTGGCCGGGCCGGACGCGCTCAGCCTCTACACGCCCGTGGAGACGCACGGCCAACACCTCACCACGCGGGCGCGATTCACCGTCTCCGAGGGCCAGCACCTCCCCTTCGTCCTGCGCTGGCACCCCTCCAACGAGCCCGCGCCGCCGCCCCTGGACGGGCTGCTGGCCGTGGTGGACACCGAGTCCTGGTGGCGCGAGTGGTCCAGCCGCTGCACCTACCAGGGCCCCTTTCGCGAGCCCGTCCTCACCTCGCTGATGGCGCTCAAGGCCCTCACCTACGCGCCAACGGGAGGCATCGTGGCGGCGGCCACCACCTCGTTGCCCGAGCGGCTCGGAGGCGTGCGCAACTGGGACTACCGCTTCTGCTGGCTGCGGGACGCCACCTTCACCCTGTATGCGCTGCTGCTCGGCGGCTTCAAGGAGGAGGCCGAGGCCTGGCGCGATTGGCTGCTGCGCTCGGTGGCGGGGGACCCGGCGAAGATTCAAATCATGTATGGCGTTGCCGGCGAGCGGCGCCTCTCCGAGCTCACCCTGGACTGGCTGCCCGGGTATGAGCGCTCGCATCCAGTGCGCACGGGCAACGCCGCCGTCCATCAGTTCCAGCTCGACGTCTTCGGCGAGCTGCTGGATGCGTTGCACCAGGCACGCCGCGCCGGGATTCCCGCCGAGCGTCGCGCGTGGAGCATGACGCTGGCGCTGATGGACTTCCTCGAGTCCGGGTGGAAGCAGCCCGACGAAGGGTTGTGGGAGGTGCGCGGCCCGCGGCAGCACTTCACGCACTCGAAGATGATGGCGTGGGTGGCGTTTGATCGGGCGGTGCGGACGGTGGAGCACTTCGGAAAGCCGGGGCCACTGAAGCGCTGGCAGGCCATCCGCGACGACATCCACCGGGAAATCTGTGAGCGTGCCTATGACTCACGGCTCGGCGCATTCACGCAGGCGTATGGCTCCGCGAGCCTGGATGCGAGCCTGCTGTTGATGCCGATGGTGGGCTTCCTGCCGCCCACGGATCCACGGGTGGTGGGCACCGTGCACGCCATCGAGCGGGAATTGATGAAGGATGGCCTCGTGCGCCGCTACCACACCCATGAGGGCAAGGATGGGCTGCCACCGGGTGAAGGCGCCTTCCTCGCATGCACCTTCTGGCTCGCGGACAACTACGTCCTGCAGGGCCGCGTGGACGAGGCGAAGGCCCTCTTCCAGAGGATGCTGGAGTTGCGCAACGACGTGGGGCTGCTCGCCGAGGAGTATGATCCCGTGGCGAAGCGCCAGCTCGGCAACTTCCCGCAGGCGTTCTCGCACGTGGGACTGATCAACACGGCCTTCAACCTCACCGAGCACCTCACGAGCCCGGCCCTCCACCGGCAGCAGTCCAACGGGAAGTCGTGACGGTGCGGCGAGGGCCCGGCGGCGTCCACCGGTAGGATGCGCCGGATGAACGTCCTGGCCCTCAGAAGAGGACTCGCGCTCCTGTGCGTGCTGCTCAGCGCGTGCGTCACGTCATCGGCCGCCGTCCGTGAGTGCGACGAAGCACCCGAGGCCGTGCGCACGTGGGAAGAAGCCCGCGCGGACCCGAGCTGCGTGGTGCCGAAGTGTGACGTGGAGCGCTGTGCCGTCTGGCGCTGCGCGGACCTGGTGGAGGTGGAAGAGCCCCACCCGGGGATGCTCGCGCAGATAACGCTTCCGCCCGTGGAGACGGTCCCGGAGACGATGGTCAGTCCCCTCCCCGGGCCGGGAAGCAACCCCAGCCGGTGGTGGGGACGGCCCCTCGCGGCCCCGATGGGCGCGGAGCCCGTTTTCGAAATCCCCTGGAACAACTGGAACGCCCGGGAACAGCACGCGCCGAAGGTGCTCCGTCCTCCGTGCATCCGCTCGTGGGAGCCCATCGAGAAGCACCACATCTTCCCGCAGGAACTGGCCCTCTGGTTCAAGGGTCAGAATCTCAATATCCACGCATACACTCTTCGTCTTCCCAGGAGCTATCACCGCTGGCTGCACAGTGGTGGACCCAGTGGGGGGCGGTGGAACGAGGAGTGGCGGCAGTTCCGAGACAAGAAACCCAACGCCAATGCGGAGCAAATGTGGCAATTCGCGTTCGAACTCATGTCCCGGTTTCGGCTCCATGAGCTTCCGTTCGTGCCTTACTATTGCGACTGAGGAAGGCGACCAGGAAACCACGCATGCGCTACTTCATCATCCGAGGGGACGATCCTTCGGAGTACACGGGCTTCATTCAGGAAGGACGCAAATGGGGACTTCCGGGGGTCGCTACCTGCCCTGTCTGCAAGTCCACCTGGGGAGACGTCTCCAGATCGTACCCCTCGGTGGATCTGACTCCCGTGGCCACACTCGCCAACTTCGCGGATCCCTCGGCCGAGCCGATCGAGGAGTTCGAGAGAATGCGGGAGCTGGCTCGCCCCTTGTGCCCCCCAGGGGCCCAGCTAGACCCAGGAGTATCCCTGGGCCCGCTCGTGGGTAGGGCACAAGGCCGCTTCGGGCAACTCTCATCTCCCTACCCCTGGTGGTTGCTGGTACAGCGCGAAGCTCTGGAGAAGCTCCAGGCCGAGGGATTGCGCGGACTCAAGGGCTGCCCCACCCAGCTCCGCTTCCGCCAACGGAACGCGCCCGAGCTGCTCGAGTTGGAGCTCCTCTCCGCGGGCCGTCTGCACCCGGACTGCCTGCCTCCGAACCAAGCCCCCCCCTGCCCACGCTGTGGCCGTTTTGACATCAGCAAGCCTGATAACCCATTGCTGGACGCCGCCACGATTCCCGGTCACGTGGACGTGTTCCGCATGGAGGACATGTCCACCATGATCGTCTGCACCGAGCGCTTCGCCGACGCCTGCAAGCGGCTGGGCCTGGATGGCGTCGTCTTCAATCCCGTGCCCGTCTCCAAGACCAAGAACAGAGCCTCCTCGGTGGAGTGAACGAGCCGGCATGGGCCCTCACGGGGCCGTGCCCGCCGCCACCTGCCCCTCCGACAGGAGCCGGGACAGCTCCGCCGCCGCGACGGGCTCATCCTGCTCCCGCCCGCTTCGACAGCGCAGGCCTCCCGACTTCTCGCGCACGGCGGGGTCGTGCGGGAAGACGAGGAAACCCACCTCGCCTCCGGGCTCACGCCAGGGAATGACATACAGCCGCTCGGCCTTGTCCCGCGTGTCCTCGCCGCTCAGCAGCGCCCGCGCCACCTGCGCCTCCTTCACGCCCGACCTGGACAGCACCAGGGCCCGCTCGCACAGCTCCGCGGGCTCTCGCAGCTCCCGCATGAAGCGCCACGAGCTCTCCACCACCGGCGCGCGGCCCGACACCAGCCAGCCCACGTGGTGGCCGATGCCCACCGTGGCCATCGTCGCGCAGAAGAGCAGCACGAGGAGCGCCAGCAGCGAGGCACTCCAGCGCGCGGGCCACGGGCGATGCCGGCCAGCGCCACGGCCGGGGTGAGCAGGAGCAGGACGCAGGGCAGACGCGTGGACACGAGCCGCAGTCTGCCCCGGGTGCGCCCCGCGGGCCATCCACCCTCCGTCCGACGTCAGACGCGGAAGGGGCCGGAGTAGTCCTCGGGCCAGAGCACACGGGGCGGCTCGTCCTCGCGCACCACGGCGAGGACGGCGCCCTCCAGCAGGTCGTCCTCGTCGAGCGCCTCGACGAGCGTGCGCACGGCGATGTCCGGCACCAGCACCCAGCAGAAGACGTTCATGCGGCCGGGCTGAGTCTCCGCGCCCTCCACCTCGCCATTGCCCGTCCAGCCGAGCATGCTCGTGACGAGCTCCTCCACGTCGTTGCGCTTGGAGAAGTCCTGGCCCGTGCCCTTGCCCTGCAACGGGTATTGGATGACGAGCGGCGTCATCATGTCCGGCTCCGGCTCGTCGTAGCCCTGGTCCACCAGGGGCTCGGCGGCCTGGGCGAGCGCCATGTCCGGATCCTCGTCCGCGGGGAGGGGCAGGTGCTTCTCCTCGCCCTGCTCGCCGACGACGCCCCAATGCACGGTGAGCTTGTCCTCGTGCACCCAGGCCTCCCAGTAGCGCAGGGTGTCGCCATCCTTCTTGTAGAGCTTCAGCACGCGCGCACTCTACACGCTTGCCCGCCCGCGTCAGAAGGCGCGGCCCTGTCCCCCATCCACCGGCACGGTGGCCCCCGTCACCCAGCGCGCCCGCTCCGAGCACAGGAAGACGACCACGTCGGCCACCTCCTCGGGGGTGCCGAAGCGCCCCCAGGGCAATTCCTCGCGCACCAGCTTCTCCACCTTCTCCGGGGCCGCCTGCCGCCGCCGGTCCCAGCTGCCCCCGGGGAAGAGGATGGAGCCCGGGGCCACGCCGTTGACGCGGATGCGGTGGCGCGCCAGGTCGATGGCCATCTCCTTGGTGAGCGCGGTGAGGCCCGCCTTGGCCGCCGTATAGGGCGCGCTGGTGCCGTACTCGCGGCCGTAGATGGAGTTGATGTGCACGATGCACCCGCCGCCCGCGGCCTTCATCCGCTCCACCGCGTGCTGCCCGCACCACACGGCGGCCATGAGGTTGCGGTCCACCACGTCCCTCCACTGCGCGGCCGAGGCCGCCTCGAACGAGCCCGCGCCCCCGCTGCCGCCCACGTTGTTGACGAGAATGTCCAACGCGCCGAAGGCCCGCACCGCCGCGTCCACCGCCGCCGCCGCGCCCTCGGGGGTGGCCACGTCTCCCGCCACCGTGACGGCCTCGGCACCCGCCGCGCGCAGCTCCGTGGCCGCCGCCTCCAGCGCCTCCGCGCCCCGCGCGCTCAAACACACCCGCACGCCCTCGCGCGCCAGCGCCGCCGCGATGGCCCGGCCAATCCCCCGGCTGCTGCCCGTCACCAATGCCGCCTTGCCTCGGAGCTCCAATTCCATGCGGCGCTTTCTACCCCGAGGCGGTGCCGCGCGTGGAGCCGCTGCATGCGGGCAATCCCATACAGCTGGTGACGGGCGGCTACCTGTGGTTCGGCGCCACCTACCCGGCCGACACCTCCTCCGAGGCGAGTCTCTATGATCCCGCCACGAACAGCTGGTCGCCGGCCGGCCATCTGGCCCGGGCCCGCCACGGCCACTTCTCCCTCCGGCTCTACTCTGGCACGGTGATGATCGTCGGAGGCATTGGCGGCGACAACACGGTGGAGCTCTACGAGCCGTACAGCGGGACCTGGTCGCTGGGTCCTTCCTTCCCCTTCAACCTGACGCCCCTCTTCTCCGCGACGATGCTCTACTCGGGCGAGGTCCTGGTCACCGACGCCGCTGGCAACGCGGCGGTGTACGAGCCTTCAACGAACGCGTGGCTCCCCGCGCCGCAGATGCTCCAGCACCGCAGCGAGGAAACGGCCACGCTGCTCCACACGGGGGAGGTGCTGATGGTGGGGGATGCCAACGGGACCCTCGAGCGCTTCACCCGCTGACGCCTGATGGGAGGCTGGCGAGGGAGCGCCCGCCTCGCCGGTTCCTCCGTGGGATTGCCTGGCTTCGGGTGACGCCTCACGTTTCGCGGCGGAGAGGGGGATGGAGCGCGCGTCATGGCCAGCGGAACCCCTCGCACCACCTACTTCACCTCGCGGACGGTCGTGGCGTACGCCATCGCGTATGTCCTTGCCGCCGGGTCACTCGGGCTCGGCTACATGCTGCGCTCCGTGTCCTGGCTGGCTCTTGGCCTCTGGCTCGCGGCCAGCCTCAGCGTGATCCTCATCGACCGGGCGGTCGTCGAACGGGCGCCTCGGGGCAACCACGAGGCGGATGGGAGCGTCGGCGCCATGTTCCAGGGCAGTCCCGCGGCGCTCACCGTCATCGGCATCATGGCCGCGGCCGCGCTCGTCGTTTCCTTCCTCGTGTCCTGGTAGGGAAGAGTCCCGTCACAATCGCGAGTCGCGCCCTCTGTGAGTTGCAGGCCCTCACACGGAGACTACTCGCGATGAATCCCCCAACTGCTTTCAGCAACAAGCTCCTGGCGCTCTACACCCTGAGCTTCGCCGCGACCATCGCCGCCCTGGTGGTCGACCTCCAGCGCGGCGTGGTGCTCTTCGGGTACCTCGGCCTCGTGGGCTCCATCGTGACGACCACCCTGCTGCTCTACCGGGCGGCCCGGGCGATGGCCTTCAGCCCGACGGCGGACCGCCTGGCGGCCGAGAACGCCCGCCTGCCCTCCGGCGAGCAACGCCCGGCCGCCTGAGCCCGGCCCCTCAGGGGCCGTGGCCCGCGGGCACCGGCGGCGGAGGCGGCAGCACGGGCACGTCCTGGCGCGGCTCTCCGGAGGTGTCTCCGGCGCCGCCGATTCCGCGCGTCCCCTCGCTGTCCTTCGGGGGCTCCAGCGGGCGGCCCACGTACTGGACGTTGTCGTTGTTGTCGATGGCGAAGCGCACCAACGCACGCAGCACCTTGTTGCGCCGCACGTTGCCCACCACCTCGCGCAAGTCCTCGTACACGGTCGGGTCCTTGAGGATGCCGCCCAGCGAGCCCTCGCCGCGCGCCACCATGGACGTAATCTGCTTGATGTCCGCCGCGGCGCTGCCCAGGTCCGCCATCATGTTGCCCGCATTCCCATACACCAGCTGGTGCACCGCGCTGTCCGGGTTCTTCTTCGCGTCCTCGAGCAGCCCGGCGAGCTGCCCCGCCGCGTCACCCAGCTCGGACAAGGCCTTGGCGCCCTCGGGATCGTAGAAGAGCGCGTGCGCCGGGCCCTTGCCGTGGCGCACCTCGCCGAGCAGCGCCTCCACATGCCCCAGGGCGCCGTCCATCCGCGCCGCCGTGCGCGAGGCATTGGCCATCAACTGGCGCACCTCGCGGCCCGTCTGCTTGTCATAGATGAGCGCGTGCAGGGCCCCATCGCCCTTTTCCACCTCGGCGAGCAGCATCCGCAGGCTGTGCGCGCTGGCGGCCATGTCCTCGGCCACCTGGGGATTGGCGTACGCCTCCACCGCCTTGCGCACCGTGCGGCTCACCGCCACCGAGTCCTCCATCACCTGCGCCGCGCCGCGCATCAGCGAGGACAGGTCCCCGCCGGCCGCGCTCGGAATCTCCCCGCCCGGGGGCACCTGGGGCTGGTCCAGCGAGCCGAGGGAAATATCCACCGCCATGTCCCCCAGCACGCCCAGGCTGGACAGCCGCGCCACCGAGTCCGTCCGCACCCGCTTGGCGTACTCGGAGTTGAGCTTGAGCTGGACCTCCAGGCGCTTCTCGCCGGGCTTGGACGGGAAGTTCACCCCGGCCACCTTGCCCACCTCCATGCCGCCCAGCCACACCGGGGACTGCTCGGCCAGGCCCTGCACGTTCTCGAAGTAGGTGTGGTACGTCACCTCCTTCTCGAAGAGGCGCGACTCCTCGCCGATGAGGAAGACGATGACGCCCGCCAGGGTGAGCGCCGCGGCCACGAAGAGCCCCACCCGCACCGCCATCCGCCGCTCGCCCGTCGTGTTGCCGAAGAGACTCATGGCGACACCCCCTCCCGCGCCGCGAATTCCCCGCGCCGGGCGTCCAGGAAGGCCCGCACCTCCGGCAGCGTGGAGAGCCTCATCTCCGCCGGCGTCCCCACCTGGACGATGCGGCGGTTGGCCAGCATGGCGATCCGGTCGGACACGGTGAAGGCACTCATCATGTCATGCGTCACCACGATGGAGGTGCATCCGAGTTTCTTTTGCATGGAACGAATCATCTGGTTGATGTTCTCGGTCGTGACTGGGTCCAACCCCGTGGTGGGCTCGTCCCAGAGGATGACCTCCGGGTCGGTGGCGATGGCCCTCGCCAGGCCCACGCGCCGCTTCATGCCGCCGGACAGGTCCGCCGGCTTCATGTCCTCGATGCCCGGCAGGTCCACCAGCCGCAGCTTCTCGGCCACCCGCGCCTGCAGCTCCGCGGGCGGCATGTCCGGGAAGTGCTCGCGCAGCGGATAGGCGATGTTCTCCCCCACCGTGAGCGAGTCGAACAGCGCCGAGCCCTGGAACACCATGGCCACGTGCCGGCGCACGTCGATGTAGTCCTCCTCGCGGAAGCCCGTGAGGTCCTGCCCCTCGAAGAGGATGCGGCCCGCGTCCGGCCGCATCAAGCCGATGAGGCACTTGAGCAGCACGCTCTTGCCCGTGCCCGAGCCGCCCATCACGGTGAGCGTCTCGCCCGCGAACACCGAGAGCAGCAGGTCGTCGTAGACGCGCTTGGGACCGAAGGACTTCTGCAGGTGCTCGAAGCGGATGAGCTCCTCGCCGGGCGTGGGCGGGCGGAAGCGCAGGCGGGGCGTGGGACGGCGGAAGAGCATCTCAGAGCCAGAGGGTGAGCTTGGTGATGAAGAAGTCGGCCAGGAGCACGGAGACGGAGGTGATGGCCACCGTCTGGGTGGTGGCGTGGCCCACGCCCTCGGTGCCCCCCTCGACGATGAGGCCGCGGAAGCACCCCACCAGGCCGACGATGCCCCCGAAGACGAGGCCCTTGAAGACGCCGGAGAGGAAGTCGCTCATCACCACGGTGTCCAGCGCGCCCTGGAAGAACTGGGTGTGGCTGATGCTGTACTGCACGTTCACGATGACCGCGCCGGCCACCATGCCGATGGCGTCCGCGAGCACGGTGAGCGCGGGCATGAGGATGAAGCAGGCGAGCACCCGGGGCACCACCAGCTTGCGCAGCGGGTCCGCCCCGAGCGCGCGGATGGCATCCACCTGCTCGGTGACCGTCATGGAGCCCAGCTCGGCGGCGATGCCCGAGCCCACGCGCGCCCCCACGGTGAGGGCGATGAGCACCGGGGACAGCTCGCGGAAGAGGGTGAGCACCACCACCCGGCCCACGGTGTACTGCACGCCGAAGCGGCCCAGGAAGTAGCCGAACTGCAGGGCGATGACGAGCCCCGCGAAGGTGGCCGTGAGCAGGGCGATGGGCAGCGAGCGCACGCCCAGCGCCTCCACCTGGTAGACGAGCGCGGAGGGGGCGAAGGGCGGCGTCACCGCGCGCCTGGCCACCTTGCCCGCCATCACCATCAGCTCGCCCAGCCGCACCAGCCGCGCCTCCATGCGCTGGCGCAGCGAGCCGTCCTCGGTGTTGATGGCTCCCGCCCGCGAGGACTCCACCGGCCGGCGGGAGTGGGGAGGGTGTACCTCGGCCCTCGTGGTCATGACGCACGCTCCGAGCGGAAGCCATGCACCAGCGCCTCGAAGTCCCGGACCCGGTCCTCGAAGCGCCCCAGCGGCGCCACGTAGGTGAAGTCGTAGACGCAGTGGTCCTTCTTCAACACGAGGAACAGCAGCTCCACGGGCACCCCGTCCAGCTTGGCCCGGTAGCGCGAGCGCAGGGCCTCACGCTCGTCCACCACCACCTTCTCTTGCGCCACCTCCAGCCGCTCGGTGAAGCCCAGGAGCAGGTGGCGGGTGAGCACGTCCAGCGGCGCGTCCTCGTGCTCCTGGCAGTCCGAGTTCACCGACAGCGCGTGGCCGGTGTCCTCCAGGTACCAGGCGAGGTCGTTCTGCGAGAGCTTCACCCGCTCCCAGGAAGGCGGCAGCTCGCCGACGCGGTAGCTCACGCCGGGCTTGCTGAGCACGTGATTTTCGAAGCGCACGCCCCGGTGGCAGCCCACGGCGGGCGCGAGCAGCAGGAACAGCGCGAAAACCTGACGACGACTGGCTCCCATCCCCATCGCCGCGAGGGTAGGCACCCATGCAAGAGCCCGTGAGTCGTGGGGGGAGGAAAGGTTGAATTCCGTGCCCCGCGAGGAGCGGCCGGGCGTGCCGGGCGCATGCCCTACCGAGCGTTCCTCCAGTGGTGGACAGATGCGGATGTTAGGGCCTGAACCCTTGCCACTTGGAAGAAACCTGGAGGAGGCACCTCATGGACGGTGGGTTGGGGCTGTTCGGATTGGGATTGTTCCTGCTGTCGATTGCCCTCCTGTACGCCCGGGAAGCATTCGGGCTGGCGTGGCTGCTATTGGCCCTGTCGCTCGTCTCCATGGGCTTCGCGATGTCGGAGAGCCCGAGGCGCCGGGAGGTGGCCCTGGGCGTGGGGGTGGTGTGCGTGGTGGCGGCGCTGGTGAGTCTGGCGTTCGGGCTGTCCTGGTACTGGGAGGTGGCCACGGCGGTGTTTGGCGTGGCGTACCTGGTGCTGTGGGCGGAGTTCCGCTTCCCCTTCTTCCAGCACGTGCCCCAGGAGGCCGCCGGGCCGGGCACGCACCACGCGCGGCGCTTCCGCCTGCGCCGGCGCTGAGCGCGGAGACACGACGGCCCGCCGGGGAGTCCTCCACGGCGGGCCGGTGAGCGGCGGGCGAGCGGGCGCGAGGCGTTACAGCTGGCCCTGCTGGTCGAGCACCCAGAGGGTGGCGGCGACGAGATCAGGGCAGTCGTAGACGCGCTGGGCCTCGCTGACGGAGGACCAGGTGGAGCCGCCCTTGTAGATGCGGCCGTTCTCGATGGTGGCCTGGGTGCTGCCGCCCACCTCGACGGCGTAGACGCTGCCGCGCTTGACGGCCTTGCCGCGGGTGCTGCCACCCTTCTCGATGGTGATGTCCGCGCCCGAGGTGCGCACGGTGTAGTGGGTGCTGCCGCTCTTCTCCACCCGGTTGCCATTGCACTTGTAGTCGGCGGCCAGAGCGGGCGCAGAGGCCAGACAGAGCGCGGCCAGCAGCATCGACATCTTCTTCACGGAACTCCTCCAGGGAATGGGACACGCGGTCCCGGCAGGCATGGACCCCACGTAGCACCGGGCCCTGACATGCCGCGTCGTGGCCGACGCGCAGCGACCCTGGGTGAAAACATCCCTCCTGAAGCGAGGCACTCCCTCACGGCTTCGGCGCGAGCCCCAGCAGCGCGTCGATGAGCGGGTTGCGCTGCCTGCCCTTGCGCCAGGCGGCGTAGATGGGGAACTCGCGGGCCGGCTCGGTGAGCGGTTGCGCTACCACGCCGGGCACCTTCGGCCCTCGCGGCAGCAGCGACGCCAGCAGCGAATAGCCGAGCCCCGCCGCGACGAAGCCGAGAATCGTCTCCGATGAGTCCGCCGCGTACATGCGCTGCGGCACCACGCCGAAGTGCGCGAGCGCCGCGAGCTGCAAATCCCTCAACTGCGGGTCCGAGCTGTAGGTGATGAAGGGCTCGTCCCGGAAGGGCTCGGGGCTCACCGGGCCCTTGCGCGCGAGCCGATGGTTGGAGGGGAACACGAGGAAGGCGCGCGTCTTGCCCACCTGCTGCGCCTCGAAGTCCGAGGGCACCTCGGGCAGGTGGTCCACGAGTAGATCGGCCTCGCCCGAGCGCACCAGCGCCACCGCGGGCACCTTCGCCTCGAAGAGCGCCACCTCGATGTCCGGCCGCTGTCCCTGCAACCGCCGCAACCACGGGGGCAGCAGGTGGCGCAGCGTGTGCCCCGAGGCGTGGATGCGCAGCCGCCCTCCCACCGTCCCCGTCCGCAGCGAGCGCTCCAGCGTGGACAGGCCCTCGTAGAAGGGCGCCACGTACTCGTAGAGCGCGCGGCCCTGCGGCGTGAGCACCACCCGGTCCTTGCCCACCCGCTCGAAGAGACGCACGCCCAGCTCGGACTCGAGCCGCTTCACCTGCTGGTGCACCCCGGGCTGGGTGATGGGGTACGGGAAGGCACGGGCCGCTCGCGCGTACCCCTCGCATCGCGCGACCCAGTAGAAGCCCTCGAGGCGCTGGAGCTGAATCATGCACTCCAGCTTATCGAAGCCCGAGTCGTTAGTTCCATGCGGTTTGCGAGCAACGGGTGCATGTTGTGTCCCGTCCACGCGCTTCCACTGCGGAGCGCTCTCTCGAACGAGGTGCACCATGTCCCGCTCCAACACCACCGCCGTGCAGCCGACCCACAGTGGCGCCTGGGTCATCCAGTCGTGGCTGTCCTTCGCTCTGGCCGTCGGCGTGACGGCGCTCGGCATCTACCACCTGCCCGTGGACGGCTGGCAGAAGGCCTTCCTGGGCATGGGGCTGCTCTTCAGCATCGGCTCCACCTTCAGCCTCTCCAAGACGGTGCGCGACCAGCACGAGCAGGAGCGCATCACCGCCCGCATCGACGAGGCCCGCGTCACCAAGCTGCTCGCCGAGGTGGACCCCGTCGCCCTCAAGTAGCTCGCCCGCCCCCCTGGTGCGCGAGCCGCTCGCGGGCTGGTATACCCAGGGGCATGGCGTCCAGCCCCGCGCTCCCCCGTCCCGGGTCTCCAGCCTCCTCCGCCCCCTGGCTCGAGGAGCTCGACATCCTCATCCGCGCCCGCTACCCGCTGCTCTACCTCGTGTCGTGGGAGGAGCACCGCGTGGACTCCCTGCTCGCGGACATGGCGCGCGCCCACGGCAAGGGACTGCTCACCTGGTCCGTCAGCCGGGGCCTGCGCTACCCGGGCGGCTCCCGAGGCCCCGCCCTCCCCGAGGACACCCGCGGCCCGCTCGAGGCCCTCGCCGCCATCGAGAAGCTCTCCGAGCCCTCGCTCGTCGTGCTCAAGGACTTCCATCCCTACCTCGACGAGAAGCCCGTGGTGCGCGCCCTGCGTGAGCTCGCCCACTCGCTCAAGAGCACCTTCACCACCGTCATCCTCCTGTCGCCCACGCTCGCCATCCCCACCGAGCTGGAGAAGGAGGTGTCGGTGCTCGACGTGCCGCTGCCCGGCTTCCACGAGCTGATGAACCTGCTCAAGGAAATCGTCGCGGTGGTGCGCCGGGGCAACAAGGCCACCATCGAGCTGTCGCGCGAGGACGCCGCCCAGCTCATCCAGGCCGCCCAGGGCCTCACGCTCTCCGAGGCGGAGAACGCCTTCGCCAAGGCGATTGCCCACGACGGCAAGCTGGACGCCACGGACATCCGCCGGGTGCAGGACGAGAAGCGCCAGGTCATCCGCAAGAGCGGGCTGCTCGAGTACTACCCGCCGGAGCAGGACCTGGGCGGCGTGGGCGGCCTGCAGAACCTCAAGCAATGGCTCGACCAGCGCACCTCGGCCTTCGGCGAGCGCGCCCGCCAGTTCGGCCTGCCCGAGCCGCGGGGTCTGCTGATGCTCGGCGTGCAGGGCTGCGGCAAGAGCCTCACCTCCAAGGCCATCGCCGCGCACTGGAACCTGCCCCTGCTGCGGCTGGACATGGGCCGCATCTTCAGCGGGCTGGTGGGCTCCTCCGAGGAGAACCTGCGCAAGGCCATCCGCGTCGCCGAGAGCATCGCCCCCGTGGTGCTCTGGGTGGATGAGATTGAGAAGGGCCTGTCCGGCGTGGCCTCCTCGGGGCAGACCGACGGCGGCGTCACCGCGCGCGTCTTCGGCACGCTGCTCACCTGGCTCCAGGAGAAGACGGCCCCCGTGTTCGTCGTGGCCACCGCGAACCGGATCGAGGGCCTGCCGCCCGAGCTGCTGCGCAAGGGCCGCTTCGACGAAATCTTCTTCATCGACCTGCCCGAGGCCGCCGAGCGCCGCGACATCTTCCGCATCCACCTGCAGCGTCGGAAGAGAGACCCCGCCACGTTCGACCTGGGCGCGCTCGCCGGGCTGGCCACGGACTTCAGCGGCGCGGAGATAGAGCAGGTCGTCATCGCCGCGCTCTACGAGGCCTTCGGCGAGGGCGTGGAGCTGGAGCAGCGCCACCTCTCGCGGGCCATCCAGGAAACGTTCCCCATCGCCGTCACGATGCGCGATGAGATTCGCCAGCTGCGCGAGTGGGCCCGAGGGCGCACCCGTCCGGCCTCGTCGTCCGGCAGCGGCTCGCGCAAGGAGTAGACGATGTCCTCCCAGAACAAGTTCTCCCGCTTCATGCACCTCGAGCGCTCGCGCGGCGACAAGACGCCCGCCGGGGGACAGGTGAAGCTGCAGGACGGCGGCCGCTTCGAGTCCGTGGCCGGGCCCCGCGACGAGGCCCCCGCCCCGGTGGCCGTGCCCGAGGCCCATGTCGAGCGCTTCAAGCTGCATGGCCAGACGCCGCTGGCGCTCGATGACACGTCCGCGCCGGGGCAACACTTCCCGCGCTGCGTGCGATGCCAGACGGAGAACGGACGCTTCGCCCAGGCGTGCACCACGTGCGGCGCGGACCTCCAGTCCCCCGAGCAGCTCGCCTATGACGCGGAGCTCGCGCGTACCCGGCAGCAGGCCGAGGCCCAGATGCGCGAGCAGATGCAGGTCGTCCAACACGCGCGCCAGGAGGCCACCGCCGGGCCGTTCGCCGAGAAGCAGCGGTACCAGGAGCAGCTCCGCGAGGCACTCGAGGAGGAGCGCTCGTTCGTCAGCCGGGTGGGGCCCCTCTTCACCCCGTCGCTCGGCGCGGGGCTGCTGCGCCTCCTCCCCCATCCGCTCGCGCGCTGGACCACGCTGGCGGGGAGCATCGCCCTGTCCGTCCTGCTCGTGCGCTTCGGCAACGCGCCACTCCAGACGCTCGGGCTGTACCTGGGGGCCTTCCTCTGCGTGTGCTTCGTGCCCACCTCGTTCTGGACGGCGGGACGCGGCGGAAGCTCCCGCTGGTAGCTTCGACTGGCCGGCAATGGCTACGCCGGCCCGCTCGCCGGTTGCTCGGCCCGAGGCGCGCTGGTGACCTCTCCGGTGCGCACGCCCAGCCACAGCGAGTCCTCCGCCGCCGCCGCGCGCACCAGCCCCGCGTCCGTCGTCGTCAGGAACACCTGCGCCCCGCTCGCCGCCAGGTAGTTCATCAGGTACGCGTTGCGCTCGGGGTCCAGCTCGCTCGACACGTCGTCGAGCAGCAGCAGCGGCAAAAAGCCCATCGCCGCCTCGAGGTTCTCGATCTCCGCGATCTTCCACCCCAGCACCAGCGCGCGCTGCTGTCCCTGGCTCGCGTACGCCCGGGCGCTGCGGCCACCCAGCGTCACCGCCACGTCGTCCACGTGCGGACCCACCGACGTGAAGCCCCGGTCCAGGTCCCTGCGCGAGCGCGTCGCCAGGGCCTCGCGCAGCGCCACCGCCAGCGTGACCTCGTCCGCCGCCGCGAAGTCCACGTCGCCCAGGTGCGCCGGGTGGTAGCCATACACCGCCGGCTCCGGCGTGCGGCCGATGGACGCGAACGTCGCCTGGGCCCTCGGCGCCAGCTCCGCCATCAGCGCCCGCCGCCGCGCGTACACCCGCGCTCCCGTCTTCGCGAGCGTCTCGTCGTAGGCCTCCAGGTACGCCGGCTCCACCGGGCCCGCCTTGAGCAGCCGGTTGCGGTTCTTCAACGCCCGCCCGTACTCGCGGCTCTCGCGCAGGAAGGCGGGGAAGCGGTTGAACACCGCCCGGTCCAGGAAGGCCCGCCGCGCGTCCGGCCCGCCCTTCACCACCTCGAGGTCGTCCGGCGTGAAGGCCACCACCGACACGCCCCCGAAGTAGTCCTCCAGGCTGGAGGCCTTCTTGCCGTCCACGAAGGCCTGCCGCACGCCCCCGGCCACCTCGACGGAGATTTCGCGCTCGGCGCCCTTGAGCAGGAAGCGGCCCGTCACCCGCGCCGAGGACGCCCCCCAGCGCACGAGCTCCGACAGGCGGCCGGCGCGCAGCGGCTTGAGCGTCGCCAGGAAGTAGAGCCCCTCCAGGAGGTTCGTCTTGCCCTGGCCGTTCTGCCCCACGGCGATGGTCGCGTGCGGGCTCGGCACCAGGGAGACCTGGCCGAGGTTGCGGAAGTCCTGGACTTGGAGTGCCAGCAGGCGCACGGGAGGCCTTTCTCCCATCCGATGATGCGAGCGTCCAGGTTAAAGGCCTACCCCAACACCCGCCCCACCCGGGGCCGCCCGGCTGCTTCCCGAGCCCGCTGCACCAGCCCCGCCAGGTCGTCCGGCGCATCGCCCACGTGCCCGGAGGGGAGCCGGGAGAGCGGCTCCGCGGCCGGGGAGAAGAGCCTCGCGGGCGTCTGCCCCTGGCCGCGCAGGCGGATGAAGAGGCGCAGCGAGTCGCGCAGCTGCTCCACGTCCGGGCCCGTCTCGGCCCTCGCCCGCTGCGCCGCCGTCCACAGCCGCACCCAGGCGGCTTCCTCGTTCCACGGGCCCGCGGGACGCGCGTGCGAGAGCGCCGCCAGCTCCGCCGCCACCTCCAGCAGCCCGGCCCGCCCCTCGCTCAGCACCTCCGAGGCCCCCAGCCGCGCCTCCGCCGAGGCCTCCCGCGCCACCAGCCAGCCCAACAGCTCCGGCCACTCCTCCTCGCGCGC
Source organism: Archangium sp. (assembly GCF_045802675.1). Classification (GTDB taxonomy): domain Bacteria; phylum Myxococcota; class Myxococcia; order Myxococcales; family Myxococcaceae; genus Archangium. The sequence continues at coordinate 160,184 of NZ_JBJMQO010000129.1, forward strand.
CACCACGGGCGACAGGCGCGACTCCAGCAGCGCCTTCAGCCGGGCCCGCGCCAGGTCGTGCCAGAAGGCCGCGTGCAGCAGCAGCTCCGGCCCACTGCGCGGCGGACGGACTGGCGCGCTCCTCGCCCGCTTCTCCAGGAAGGCCCTCACCCGGCCCGTGGCGTCGAAGCGCTCCAGCCGCGCCCAGAGCGAGGCCAGCGCCGTCTCGGCCAGGGGCAGGGCCCGCCGGACCTCATCCGCCTCGGCCGCGTCGAAGGGCAGCGCGCGAGGCGGGGCCGGACGCTTGAAGACGCGCTCGAAGACCTCGGCCGCCACGCATGCGGCCCGCAGCTCCGGGAGGTTGCGCGGCAGAATCTCCACCGCCTGGGCCCACAGGCGCCGCCCCAGCAGCGGCCCCGCGTCCAGCACCTCCTCCTCCAGCAGCAGCAGGGCCTCGCGAAGCTGTGCGGGCTTCTCCTTCGCGATGAGCCGCCGCTCCACCGCTCCCGCGACGGCCTCGCGCAGGCGCTCCACCTCGCGCAGCAGCACCCGGGGCGCCGAGTCCTTCGGCCAGCCCTCGGCCTCCGCGCGCCGGGCCACGGCCTCCAACGTGGCGTCCACCTGGGGCTGGGCTTGAGCCACCTCGCGCAACAGTTCGAGGTTGGCGCGCACCCGGTCCTTCCAGAAGAAGGCGCGCAGCATCTTGTCCAGCGCCCGGTACCGCAGGCGCGTGGCTTCGAGCAGATCCGCGCGGTCCTCGAGCCGCGCCCGCAGGTTGTCCGGTGAGGTGGCCACGGTCCCACCCACTATAGGGAGCCCCGGGCGGAGAGGCAGGCCCCCGGCGGCACCAGGGCCAGACCAGTGAACGGTGGCACCCGGGTGGCACTCGACCTGGGGGCGGGTGCATGGGAAGAAGAGAACGCGCCCGATTGAGGCCGAGCAGGCGAGATGTCGGACTCCGACGACAAGCTCCAGACATGGAACCTGTCGCTCGGATGGACGTGGATGAGATGGGGATGGGAAAGCGACCCGCAACCTACGCAGACCTGGAGGCGCTCCCCCCAAACATGGTGGGAGAGATCATCGCTGGCGAGCTCTACGCGAGCCCCCGGCCGGCCATGCCCCACACCCTGCTCACGACGCAGCTCGCCTCGGAGTTGCTCGGACCCTTTCATCGAGGCAAGGGCGGACCTGGAGGATGGCGAATCCTCTTCGAGCCGGAGCTGCACTTGCAAGGTGACGTCCTGGTCCCGGACTTCGGAGGCTGGCGCCGCGAACGGCTCCCGGAGAAGCCCCAAGGCGCCGCCCTGACGCTTGCGCCCGACTGGGTCTGCGAGATCCTCTCTCCCTCCACGGAAGCGCGTGACCGTGCGCGCAAGCTCCCCATCTACGCGCGAGAGGGAGTGCACCATGTGTGGCTCATCGACCCGGAGCTCCGCACGTTGGAGGTGTTCCGCCTGGAAGGCGCGCACTACGCGCTGCTCGCGACGCACGTGGGCGACGTCCGGGTGCGCGCCGAACCCTTCGAGGCTCTCGAACTGGAGCTGAACGCCCTCTGGGAGGACTGATGCCCCCGCGCAAGCTCCCCCGGCACCTCGTCTGGCTCGAGTCCTTCGCGGCCGCCGTCGAGTCCGGCAGTCTCGAAGGCGCCGCCGAGCACCTCGGCGTGGCCCGCTCCGTCGTCAGCGAGCACCTCCGCGCCCTCGAGGACGCGCTCGCCGATGGCCAGCCCCTGCTCGAGCGCGGCCCCGGCCGCCGCCTCCACCTCACCGCCCGCGGCGAGAAGCTCTACGAGGGCACCCAGACGCCCCTGCACCAGCTCGGCCTCAAGCGCCTGCGCGACCTCGCCAGCGCCGAGGCCAGCCTGCGCCTGGGCCTCAACCCCACCCTCTCCAACTTCCTGCTCGCGGGCATCGCCGGCGACGTCGCCCAGGGCGGCATCAAGCTCGAGGTCAGCTTCGGCGGCACCTTCGAGCTCGTGCGCCAGGTACAGACGCGCCAGCTCGACCTCGCCGTGGACTTCACCCCGCTGCCGCCCCACCGCGGCGTGGAGGCCGAGTCCCTCCTGCACCTGCCCATGGTGGTACTCGCCGGCCCCACGAGCGAGCTGGCCTCGCGCCATGCCTCACGCCGCGCGCTCGACGTGGAGGACCTCGAGGGCCAGCCCTTCGTGGACTGGCAGCGCGATGACCCCTACGGGGGCGCCAACAGCGCCCGCTTCGCCGCCCACGACGTCACCGTACGCGAGGTGTCGCGCGTGCAGAGCTTCCTGCACCTGTTCGACCTGCTGCGCGCCTACCGCGCCTGCGCCATCGCCCCGGACCTGCGGCTGCTGCGCTCCTTCCCCGAGGACCTCTGCGTCTGGGCCCTGCGCGAGGAAGCACCCCAGTCCGTCGAAGTGGTGGCCCTGCGTCCGGCGGGCGGCCCCGGCTCCGAGGCCGCACAGCTGGTGCTTGGCGGATTGCGTCAAAGACTGACACCGCGCAAACGGCGATAAAACGACCAAGGCGTCGGTTTTTATCGGATTTCCGTCACGAAGCTCCGTCCCTAGACTCCAAAGGAACGGAGAAGAAACGATGACGCCCACCGAACGGACCATCGCCCGTCTACCTGCCCATCTGCGTCGCTACGTCGTGAGCCAGGACTACGACGCCTACACGCCGAGGGACCAGGCGGTGTGGCGCCACATCCTGCGCCAGCTGCGCAGTCACCTGGGCGACAAGGCGCACCCCGTGTACCTCGAGGGCCTCGAGGCCACGGGCATTGGCATGGAGCGCATCCCCAGCCTGGACGAGATGAACGAGAAGCTGGCGAAGCTGGGCTGGGCCGCCGTGAGCGTGCGCGGCTTCATCCCGCCCGCGGTGTTCACCGAGTTGCAAGCGCTCGGGGTGCTCGCCATCGCCGCGGACATCCGCACCCACGAGCACATCCAGTACACGCCGGCTCCGGACATCGTCCACGAGAGCGCGGGCCACGCCCCCATCATCGCCAACGCGCGCTATGCCGAGTACCTCAAGCGCTGCGGGCTGGTGGGCTTCAAGGCCATCGCCACCGTGGAGGACGAGGCCGTCTTCCAGGCCATCCGCAACCTCAGCGTGGTGAAGGAGGACCCCACCGCGACGCAGGAGGAGGTCAACCACGCCCAGGCCCGCCTCGAGGCCGCCACCCAGAGCCGCCGCTACGTGAGTGAGAGCACCCGCGCCTCGCGCCTCTACTGGTGGACGGCCGAGTACGGGCTCATCGGCAACGTGGACAACCCGCGCCTCTACGGCGCCGGCCTGCTCTCGAGCATTGGCGAGGCGAAGCACTGCCTCACCGACGCGGTGAAGAAGCTGCCGCTGAGCCTCCAGTGCGCGGACACCGAGTACGACATCACCCGCATGCAGCCCCAGCTCTTCGTGGCGCGGGACTTCGAGCACCTCTTCGAGGTGCTGGCCGGGTTCGAGGCCACGCTCGCGTGGAAGCGCGGCGGCGACTACGGCCTGAAGGAGGCCATCCAGGCGCGCACGGTGAACCACCTGGTGCTGTCGGATGGCCGCGAAATCACCGCCCGCATGGTGGAGGCGCTGCCGGGCGTGCGTCCCGTGGCCGAGGGCCTCTCGAGCGCGCTGGTGCGCCTGGAGGGCCCGGTGATGGTGTCGCGCGAGGGCAAGGGCGGAAGCAAGCCGTGGCCGGGCCTGGCGCTGGTGGCCTTTGGCGCTGGGGAGCTGCCGGAGCGGGGCCACTTCAAGCTGGAGCTCGCCAGCGGGCTGAAGCTGCGGGGCTTCGCGGTGGGCGGGGGCGAGGTGCTCAACCTGCGCGGCGAGCTGGATGGCCGCCCGGTGGAGCTGCCGAGCGTGGCGCAGCTCTTCCTCAGCGCGGGCCTGCCGAGCGTGGCCGGTGGGCCGGCGGACCCCGGTGCGTGGGACCGCTGGTTCGGGGAGCTCACCGCCTTCTCCGAGGGCGAGGGCGAGGCGAAGGCCCGGGCGAACAAGGCCACGGCCCTGCACCCGTCGCTCGCGGCGCTCTACCGCGAGGTGCGCGCCATGCGTGAGTCGAACAAGCTGGACGCCAGGCGCCTGGAGCAGATCGCCCACGCCGCCACCGACTTCCCGGACGACTGGCTCCTCAAGCTCGAGGTCGGCGAGCTGAAGAAGGCGCGCGCCTAGGCCCCCGAGCGGGAGCCGCCTCTCCCTGAGGCCACGAGGGCCTGGGTCCCCATGCGGGATTCAGGCCCTTGTCGCATTCACGCCTCGCGACTCCCGCCCGGACCCGCCGTGCGACAACCCGTCCCCCTGCCTCACGGATGCGTCACATTTGCGATTCGACGCATCCAGCGCCATCATGGCCGGCCGTTCCATCAGGAGTTCCGAAACCACGAGTTGCAACTGCCGCACAACGTCAGCCGGATCGGAGTCAGCCCATGAAATCGGTGAAGGGAAAGGTCGCGGCCATCACGGGCGCGGGTTCGGGAATCGGCCGCGCGACGGCGGAGCTGCTCGCGCGCAACGGGTGCAACCTCGCGCTCTCCGACGTGAACGAGCAGGGGCTCGCGGAGACGGCCGGGAAGTGCCGGGCGCATGGCGTCCAGGTGCGGACGGCGCGCGTGGATGTCGCGAAGCGCGAGGCGGTGCACGCCTGGGCCGATGAGGTGGCGCGGGATTTCGGCGCCGTCCACATCATCATCAACAACGCGGGCGTCGCCCTGGGCGCCACCATCGAAGACACCCGGTACGAGGACTTCGAGTGGCTCATGAACATCAACTTCTGGGGCGTGGTGCACGGCACCAAGGCCTTCCTCCCCCACCTCAAGGCGGCGGGTGAGGGCCACATCGTCAACATCTCGAGCGTCTTCGGGCTCATCGGCGTGCCGACGCAGGCCGCCTACAATGCCGCCAAGTTCGCGGTGAAGGGCTTCACCGAGTCGCTGCGCCAGGAGATGGTGGTCGAGGGGCTCCCCATCGGCGTCACCTGTGTGCACCCCGGCGGCATCAAGACCAACATCGCCCGGAGCGCGCGCATGGTGAACCGCAAGGGCTGGGTGGACGAGAAGTCGGCCGCGGACTTCGAGAAGTTCCTCGCCACCACCCCCGAGCGCGCCGCCGCCAACATCTACTCCGCCATCCTCGGCAACCGGCCGCGCAAGCTCATCGGCGCCGACGCCGTCCTCATCGACCTCATGCAGCGCGCGATGCCCAGCCTCTACCAGCGCATCCTCGTGGCGGGCGCGCTGCGCAGACGGCGGAAGATGATGATGCCGGCTCCTACGCCATGAAGCGCTCCCGCACCTCCAGCCGCCCCGCCCCGCCTCGACGGCCGCAACGCCCGGCCCGTCCGGCGAGGCGCTCACCCCAGAGCGCCCCCGTCACGCCGCTCGCGCGGAGACTCGAGGCGCCCACGCGCGCCACGCCGCAGGAGCTCTTCGCGCTCGCGCTGGACTGGTGGACGAAGGGGGAACGCTTCGACATCGGGCGCATGGCACAGGAGCTGGGCGTCAGCCGGGCCACGGTGTTCCGCTGGGTGGGCAGCCGCGAGCTGCTCTATGGCGAGGTCATCTCACGTCAATTCGAGGAGGCACTCGCGCTCGCCCGGAGCCAGTCTCGAGGCCAGGGGCCCGCGTTCATCGCGGACATCACCCAGCGGTTGCTCCACCTGCTCGTGGAGAACGCGCCGCTGCGGCGCTTCGTGCAGCAGGACGCCGAGTACGCGATGCGCGTGCTGATGTCCAAGAGCAGCACGGTGGAGCAGCGCTGCGCCGCGAGCGTCCGCTCGGCGCTGGAGGACGGCGTGCGCGAGGGCCACATCCGGCCGGCGATGGACCTGGATGCACTGGCCTACGTCATCGTCCGCATCGGCGAGTCCTTCCTGTACCGCGACGCCATCACCGGAGAGCCTCCGGACGTGCGCTCCGCCATCACCGCCATCCGCATCCTGCTCACGGCCGAGCAGTCCAGCATTCGAGCCCATTGCTTGAATCGCCCGGGAACACCGGGCGTGCCTTGAGCCCGCGCGGGCCCGGGCGTTACGGTCCCCACCGCGAGTCCTCCATGCCCATCCATACCGACGTCATCGCGGCCATCGGCAACACGCCCCTCATTCAGCTCCGGCGCGCCTCGGAGCTCACGGGCTGCACCATCCTCGGCAAGGCCGAGTTCCTCAACCCCGGCCAGTCCGTGAAGGACCGCGCCGCCCTCTTCATCCTGCGCGACGCCATCTCCAGCGGCCGCCTGCGCCCCGGCGGCGTCATCGTCGAGGGCACCGCCGGCAACACCGGCATCGGGCTCGCGCTGGTGGGCAACGCGCTGGGCTACCGCACCGTCATCGTCATTCCCGAGACCCAGAGCCAGGAGAAGAAGGACACGCTGCGCCTCATGGGCGCCGAGCTGCTCGAGGTCCCCGCCGTCCCCTACAAGGAGCCCAACAACTACGTGAAGGTGTCGGGCCGGCTCGCCGAGGCGCTCAACGCCCGCGAGCCCCACGGCGCCATCTGGGCCAACCAGTTCGACAACGTGGCCAACCGCCGGGCCCACCTGGAGACGACGGGCCCGGAAATCTGGGAGCAGACGCAGGGCCGCGTGGATGGCTTCATCTGCGCGGTGGGCTCGGGTGGCACGCTCGCGGGCGTGGGCCTGGCCCTCAAGGCGCGCAACCCCAAGGTCGTCATCGGCCTGGCCGACCCCCACGGCGCCGCGCTGTACCACTGGTACGCCCACGGCGAGCTCAAGTCCGAGGGCTCCTCCATCACCGAGGGCATCGGCCAGGGCCGCATCACCGCGAACCTCGAGGGCGCGCCCGTGGACGAGGCCTTCCAGATTCCCGACGCCGAGGCCCTGCCCCTCCTCTTCGACCTGCTCGAGCACGAGGGCCTGTGCCTCGGGGGCTCCAGCGCCATCAACGTCGCCGGGGCCATCCGGCTCGCGAGGAAGCTCGGGCCGGGACACACCCTCGTCACCGTGCTGTGCGACTCGGGCAACCGCTACACGAGCAAGCTCTTCAACCCCGCCTTCCTGCGCTCCAAGGGACTGCCCGTGCCGCGCTGGCTCGAGCGCGACCCCGAGGCCCCCTCGGCCCGCGCGCTCCTGAGCGAGGTGCTCCTCACCAAGGCGTCTTGAGCGGGATGAACGCGCGGGCTCAGCTCTGGCGATGGACGGGTGCCAGGGACATTGACCGTCTGGTGGGGCTCGTGCTCGTCACGGCCCTGGCGGGACTCGCCTCCGCGGAGCCTTCCGCGCCCCCGCCGCCGACGAACGGCACGGTCCCGGGCAGCCGCTCTCCCATCTGCGAGCACCTCTCCGCCCAGGCCCTCCAGGGCTACAAGGTGCCCGGCCGGAAGCCCGACTCCCAGCAGCCCTTCGAACTCTTTCTCGGCAATGCCTCACATGTACTCATCGCATACATCTACGGCACGAGGCACCCCACGAACGACGTTTATTACAATACGTCCTCTATCAGCAGCATCCTTCGGGATCGTCGAATCGGCAATTGGTCAGCGCTGTCCGAAAAAGAAGGCAGGATGCGCCCGGACATCACCGATGTCAGCACACGAGAACTCTTCGAAATCAAACCCTACCATGAAAAAGGGCTCCAGGAAGGCCTCCAGGAGGTGAAGACCTATCTGCTCGCACTGAACCGGACCCTACAGCCTAGAGATGTATTTTCAGCCGGTAGAGGATTCGAGGGGGAGACCCTGATCCAGTTCTCCCAGGGGCAATACATCTGGCGGCTGGAGTGGTGTACCAAAACCCCCGGTGTCACCCAGTATCGTTGGACGCGCAGCCAGGAGCGCTTCGACTCTCCACCGCGATGCCCGGTGAGCGCGGTGCGACTCAACCGGGAGGTAAGGTCCTCCCCTTTCCTTTGAAGCCCTCGACTGGCGTGCCCCCGTTACCGCTCCCCAAGGCATCGGGTATGTGACCCGACAGAGCATCCCCACCATGGATCCCCTCCAGACAAACACGCTCCAGTTGCCGTCCTTCCTTCATGGCACCTACAAGACCATCGAGAGAAGGGTGAAGGCGGAGGGACGCCGTTGTGCGAAGGAATATCAACTCAGCGCAGCCATCCCCCAGCCTCGTGAGTTGCTGTCGGTTGCACCCGGTGATGTGGTGTTCACACACAACGTCGTCGACTTCGAGAACGATGCCCCCGCCTGGCGGTTGTACATGCTCGGGGAGGCAGCGATGAGCTTTGTCGAAGCGGACAAGAAAAACTACCGCTACCTTGATGAGCTGTACGAGAAGACTTTTCGTGAAACGCCGTGGGGTGCTCTGTACTTCGCGCTTTCTGGCATCGCCCCGGAGAGCGCTGAGCGCACCGCACTGCGACTCCAGGCCGTGCTCCGCTCCTGGGATTCACTCCAGCACGGGCGTTACCTCCACAAGAAGCTCAATACGTTCATGAACCTGGAGGAACTCATGACCGCCGCATGCGGTTGGGCCATGACCGCCTGGTGTCCCGAGGACCGGGACTCCATCCGCTCTCGTTTCCAGGTGGCCTCGGAGCGCATGGCGCGAGCGACACGCGAGGAATGTATCGAGGCCCTCCTCCGTCAGTTGCCCCGTATCCTCTCGTTCGCCGACAGGAGGAAGCTCAACCACACCGAAGTGGTAATGGATCTCTCCGCCTGGCGCGAGCACCTCGCCACGCTGGATACCCAGGAGTTCGAGCGCATTTCCGGGGTCTATCCCGGGGAGGTGCTCCGAGAGATGTACCAGTGGGACAGGCAGCTCAACGTGCAGTAGCTGCGCTTCGACTCCGGGTCCATCCGACCGTGACGGACAGAACGGGTCACCTTCGACTCCCGGGCATTTGCCCCGTCTCTTCATTGAAGCCACAATGGAAGGGTCTCCTCGCCCCAGGAACCATGGACGCCGCCCGAAAGCAGCCCCCGCCCGAAGCTCCCGCCACCCCCGAGGCGGAGCCCTCTCCGGGTGATTGCAAGGTGCTCGTGGTCGATGACTACGACGATGCCCGGGAGATGTACGCCGAGTACCTCGAGTTCCTCGGCTACCAGGTGCAGACGGCCAGGGATGGACAGGAAGCCCTCCAGCTCGCTCGCGAAACCCATCCCGACGTCATCCTCATGGACCTCTCCCTGCCCGTGCTCAGCGGCTGGGAGGCCACCGAGCTGCTCAAGCAGGACGATCGCACCGCGGACATCGCCGTGATGGCGCTCACCGGCCACGTCCTCCCCGCCCATACCCAACGCGCCCAGCAAGCCGGCTGCGATGTCTTCATCGCCAAGCCCGCCCTCCCCGACACCGTCGCCGAGCAGATCCGCGCCCTGCTCCAGAAAACCGGCAGCAAGCCCCGGTCCCGGTGAGCGCCGCCCCTCCTCCTTCCCAGGGCTCCCCCAGCCACGGCTGGCAGCCCCCCGAGGAGTTCGACGAATACCGGCTCCTGCGTCCCCTCGGGCGCGGCCGCACCGGGCGCGTCTACCTCGCCCACGACACCCTGCTCGAGCGCTCCGTCGCGGTGAAGTTCATCCCCGGGCTCGATGAGTCCGAGGCCCTCGCCCGCTTCCTCATAGAGGCGCGCGCCGCCGCCCGCATCCAGCACCCCAACGTCGCCACCCTCTACCGCGCCGGCCAGTTCGAGGGGCAGCCCTACCTCGTCTCCGAGTACGTCCGCGGCACCCCGCTCGACCAGCTCCCCAGGCCCCAGCCCTCCGAGCGCGTGTTGGACCTCGGCATCGGTCTGGCCCGGGGGCTCGCCGCCGCCCACCGCCGCAACGTCCTGCACCGCGACCTCAAGCCCGCCAACGCCCTCCTCTCCGAGTCCGGCGAGGTGAAGCTGCTCGACTTCGGCCTCGCCAAGCTGCTCGATGGTGCCCCGGAGCCCCCGGGCGCCGCGCCGGACGCGGCCCCCCCGGACGCCGCGCCCGAGGCGCTCTCCGGCGAGGACGGCGCCCCTCCCGGCCTCGAGCTGCCGTCCCTCACCCACAGCACCCTCGTGGGCACCCCCTACTTCATGTCCCCCGAGACCTGGCGGGGAGAGCCGGCGTCGGTGCGCTCGGACCTGTACTCGCTGGGCGTGGTGCTCTACGAGCTCGCCGCGGGCCTCGGCCCCTTCCGTCACGTCCCCCTGCGCGAGCTGCCCCGGGCCACCCAGGCACAGGACGCGCGCCCGCTGCTCGAGGCCGCCCCGGGCGTGGAGCCCCGCCTGGCCGCGGTGGTGGACCGCTGCCTGCGCCGCGAGCCCACCGAGCGCTTCGCCTCCGCCGAGGCGCTGCTCGAGGCGCTGGAGGACCTGCGGGCCGGCGACAGCGCCGCGCCCCTCCCCGAGGGCAATCCCTACCGCGGCCTCAATGCCTTCCAGCAGGAGCACCGCGCCCTCTTCTTCGGCCGCCGGCACGAGGTGCGCGCCGTGCTGGAGCGGCTGCGCTCCTCCCCCTTCGTCCTCGTCACCGGTGACTCGGGCGTGGGCAAGTCCTCGCTGTGCCTCGCTGGCGTGCTGCCCGGGGTGCGCGAGGGCGCGCTGGAGGATGGCCTCTCCTGGGGCGTGGCGCGCCTGGTGCCCGGCCGCCGGCCCGTGGCCAGTCTCGCCGCCGCGCTCGCCGCCCATGTCCCGCTGGAGGAGGCCCGCCTCGAGCAGCTCGCCCGCACCGAGCCCACCACCCTGGTCCGCGCCCTGCGCGCCGCCCTGGGCGAGGGCGCCCGCCGCGGCGTGCTGCTCCACGTGGACCAACTGGAGGAGCTCGTCACCCTGAGCGAGCCCACGGAGGCGGCGCTGCTCGCGGAGGTGCTGGGACAGCTCGCCTCGGGCGTGGCGGGCGTGCGGCTGCTGGCCACGGCGCGCAGCGACTTCCTCACCCGGCTCGGCGCGCTGCCCGGCCTGGGCGAGGCGCTCGCACGCGCGCTCTACCTCCTGCGCCCCCTGGGCCGCGCCGAGGTGCGCGAGGTGGTGACGGGCCCCGCCCGTGCCAAGGGCGCGCGCTTCGAGTCCGAGGCCCTCGTGGACACGCTGGTGGAGTCCACCCTGCGCGCCGAGGGCAGCCTGCCGCTGCTGCAATTCACCCTCGCCGAGCTGTGGGAGGCGCGCGAGCGCGAGCGCGGCATCATCCCCGCCGCGGCGCTGGAGGCACTCGGGGGCGTGAGTGGCGCGCTCGCCCGGTACGCCGACGGCGTCATCGCCCAACTGCCGCCAGACCAGCAGGTGGCGGCACGGCGGCTGCTCATGCGGCTCGTCACGGTGGACGGCACGCGCGCCCGCCGCTCCGAGGCCGAGCTGCTCGGCCAGGACCCCGCCTCGCGCGCCGCGCTCGAGGCCCTCATCCACGCGCGCCTCGTGGTGGCCCGCCATGCCGAGGAGGGCGCCAGCTTCGACATCGCCCACGAGGCGCTGCTCACCGGCTGGGCCACGCTCGCCCAGTGGTTGGCCGAGGCCAACGAGGCCCGCCAGCTGCACGCGCGGCTGGAGCGGGCCGCCGCCGAGTGGGAGCGGATGGGCCGTCCGCGCGAGGCCTTGTGGGGCACCCGGCACCTGGCCGAGGTCCGCGCCCTCTCCGGGGAGAGCCTCTCCCCGCGCGAGACCGCCTTCCTCGAGGCCTCGCGCCAGGGCGTGCGCCGGGGCCGGCTGCTCGCGCGCGTGCTCGCCCTGGGCTTCATCGCCTCGCTGGTGCTCGTGTACGCCGGCCTGCGCGTCTCCGCCGGGTATGGCCTGGAGCGCCGCGTCACCGTGCAGCTCATCCACGCGCGCGGCCTCCTGGTGGCCGCCCGGGGGCAGCTCCGTGCGCTGGAGCAGACACGGGCGGAGGCCTTCGCCCTCTTCGACGCGGGCAAGCGCGACGAGGCCCGGCCCCGCTGGGCGGAGGCGCTCCGGCTCCAGGCCGAGACGGAGCAGGCCTACTCCCGCGCCAGCGAGGCCATGGAGGAGACGCTGGTGCTCGACCCGGGCCGCGAGCCGGTGCGCGGGGCCTTCGCCGAGGTGCTCCTCGAGCGCGCCGGGCTCGCCGAGCGCACCTTCCGCCCCGCGGAGCGCGACGAGCTGCTGCGGCGCGTGCACCTCTACGACACCACCGGCGAGCGGATGGCGCGTTGGGCGTCGCCCCTCCGGCTGAACCTGCGGACCCGGCCCACCGGGGCCACGGTGACCCTGGCGCGCTACGAGCCCGCGAGCGATGGACGGCGGGTGCTCTCCGAGCCGCGCCAGCCGGGTACCACACCGCTGGGGGGACTCGCGCTGGAGCGCGGCACGTGGTTGTTGGAGCTGAGCGCCCCCGGACGCGCCCCGGTGCGCCACGTGCTGCGAGCCGAGCCCGGCGCCGAGCGCACCCTGGAGCTGAGCCTGCCCGAGGCGGCGCGCGTCCCCGAGGGTTTCGTCTACGTGCCGCGCGGCACCTTCCTCTTCGGCACCGCCGCCGGCGAGGACATCCGCGAGTTCTTCGACACGGCGCCGCTGCACGAGGTGGAGACGGGCGCCTACCTCATCTCGCGCACCGAGGTGACGTACGGCGAATACGTGCGCTGGCTGGAGTCGCTGCCTCCCGAGGAGCGGGCGCGCCGCGCGCCCCATGGCACCTCGGTGTCCACGGTGAGCGCCACGGTGGAGCTGAAGCAACGCGAGGACGGGCTCTGGCACCTGCGCTTCCGGCCCAACACGGTGGTGTACGAGGCGAGCGCGGGCGAGCCCATCCGCTATGCCGCGCGCCCGCGGGAGGTGGAGCAGGACTGGTGGCTCATGCCGGTGAGCGCCATCGACTACGAGGATGCCCGGGCCTATGCGGCGTGGCTGGCGCGCACCGGCCGTGTCCCCGGAGCGAGGCTGTGCACGGAGTGGGAGTGGGAGCGCGCCGCCCGGGGCGCGGACGAGCGCGAGTTCCCCCACGGTGACGTGCTGCTGCCCCACCAGGCCAACCACGACGCGACGTACGGCAAGCAGGGCGCCAGCTTCGGCCCGGACGAGGTAGGCAGCCACCCCGAGTCGCGCAGTCCCTTCGGCCTGGACGACATGGCGGGCAACGTCTTCGAGTGGGTGGACTCCGTGCTCCAGCCCGAGCGGCCGGTGGCTCGCGGCGGCGGCTACTACTTCGGCTCCAGCACCGCCCGCATCCCCAACCGCGAGACGCCCGAGCCTGGCTTCCGGGATCTCACCGTCGGCCTGCGACTGTGCGCTGACGCACCCTCCGCGCCGTGAGTCCCCGGCGGCGGACCTCGCCAGCGTCCGCCCGCCAACACCGCCCCCGTCCTCGGGTACCGGACCCATCGCTTTCGCGATCCAGTGCGCTCCCAGCCGTCAACTCCCCCAGACGGCCCCATCCCCCCCTTGGGAGCCCCGCCCCATGCGTTCGTGCCCGCCCTGCTTCTGGCTCGCCGGAGCCCTGGTCCTCTCCGCCTGCGACAGCCCCCTCCCCGCTGAAGAGCTCGCCCCCCGCGCCTTCCAGAAGGCCTCGCTGGAGGCGGAGAACGGCAAGGATCTCAACGGCAAGGACCTCAACGGCAAGGATCTCAACGGCACGGACCTGTCGCAGGTCATCGTGAGCGTGAGCTTCAACCCGGCCATCAGGGGCGGCGCGCTGCTCGACGACGCGTGGCTGCGAGGCACCACCTTCTACGGTTACAAGGGCAGCACCCTCTACCTCGGCGCGGAGTTCGTGGGCGTCCAGTTCCAGGGCAACCTCGGGAGTGGCGGCACGGTGCCGGTGCGCATCACCGGCATGAATCCGGCCCCGGCGCCCAACGCGGATGTGAGCCTCTACGGCCTGGAGTACCGCACCGCGGACGGCACGTGGCAGCCGGTGTGCCGCGATGCCAACGGTGCCCCGGCGCAGGCCCTGCCGGTGGACGGCTACTGGGACTACCACCAGGGCGTGGCCGGAGGCGGCTCGAAGACGGAGGACCCCACGCGCTTCACCTTCGCGTGCATGGGAGGCGCCATCGCCAAGTGCGCGCTGTGGGGCTACCGGCCGTGGGCCAGCTACAACGGCTTCCCGCTCGCGCCCTACCACCAGGCCTGCACGCGGATGGTGCGCGCCGACTACTGCGGCACGGGGCAGAGCTACACGAAGACGGGCAACCGCATCAATTTCTACGACGAGCTCGGCCTCCAGCAGGACGCGGCCGACTGGGTCTTCGAGGCCGAGTGGGACATGAATGGCGCCCGCTGCTTCTACGCGCTCAACCGCACGCACTCGAGCCTGCCCTGCTTCGACTCGCGGGTGGAGCTGCTGTGCGGCCAGCAGCTGAGCACCAGCCGCGGGGTGCTGCTGCGCGACGAGACGCCCGGCACGCTGGGCATCGACCTGGGCCTGTAGCGCGCCCGTTCTCAGGCCGCGGACTGCTCTTCCGTCCGCACGAGCGGCAGCCTCACCCGGAAGCAGGCGCCCCGCGCCACCGTGCCGTCCAGCTCGAGCGTGCCCCCGTGGTTCTCCGTGATGATCTGCCGGCAGATGGCCAGGCCCAGCCCGGAGCCCTTGCCCACGTCCTTGGTGGAGAAGAAGGGCTCGAAGACGCGCGCGCGCAGCTCCGGGGGAATCCCCGGGCCGTCATCGGCCACCACCAGCTCGACCTGGCCGCCGCTCACGCAGGTGCTCACGTGCACCTCGCCCTCGTTCCCCATCGCGTCGAAGGCGTTGCGCACCAGGTTCATCAACACCTGGCCCAGCTGTCCCTTGTGGAAGGGGAAGAGCGGCACCTCGCCCAGCCGTACCTCCAGCCGCGCGCTCCGGGGCAGCGAGCGCCGCGCCACCTCGAGCGTCTCCTGCACCGTCTGGTTGATGTCGTTGGGCTCCAGGCGCGGACGCTCGCCGCGCAGGAAGGCGCGCAGGTCCTCCTGGATGGAGCGGATGCGCTCGGTGGCGTAGCGCATGGCCTCCAGCGCCTCGGGCGTGTCCTGGAGCACGAAGTCCACGTCCAGCTCCTTCCACACCCGCTCCACCGCGCTCGCGTCCTCGGGGTGCGCCTCCAGCCGCGCCCGGCACAGCCGCAGCACCTCGGCCAGCTGCGCGAAGTACTCGCCCACCGGCGGCAGGTTGTTGTGGATGGCGGTGAGCGGGTTGTTGATTTCGTGCGAGAGCCTCGCCAGCAGCTGCCCCATGGCGGAGAGCTTCTCGGCTTGAATCACCTTCTCGCGCGCCCGCTCGAGCTCCGCGGTGCGGGCCTCCACCAGGCGCTCCAGCTCGGTGTTCTTGAGGTGCAGGGCGAGCCCGCGCCAGCGCACCACGCCCGCCACCGCCGCCCCCAACAGCAGCACGCCCAGCAGCCGCGCCCACCAGGACGCCCACCACGCGGGGTGCACCGTCAGGGAGAAGCCCGCCACGGGCCCCCACGGCCCCCGCCCATCGCGCGCGCGCACCTCCAGGCGGTAGCTCCCCGCGGGGAGCGAGCTGTAGCGCACCAGCCGGCCCGAGGCCGCGTGCCAGTCGTCCAGCCCCGCCATGCGCACCTGGTGCTCCACGCGCCGCTCGTCGAAGACACCCAGGTCCGCCAGCCGCAGTTCCAGCGTCGCCTCGTCGTGCTCGGCCTCCAGGCCCTCCAGCGGCGGCCGGGGGAAGGTGCGCGTGCCGAGCCGGGTCTCCAACGGCACCACGCGCGGAGGCTCGGCCGGGCCGCTGTAGCGCGCGCCGTCGAAGCGGCCGAGCCCCATCGCCGTGCCCACCCACACCACGCCGTCCGCGTCCGCCAGGAAGGAGTTGCCCGTGCAGTCATCGGCGGGAAGTCCCCCGCTCGCGCCGAAGTGCTCGAGCACCCCGTCCTCGCGCACGATGTGCACCCCGGCCCCCGTCCCCACCCACAGCCGGCCCTGGGCGTCCTCGCCGAGCATGTACACCATGCCGTTGTGCAGCCCCGAGTCCCGGTCCAGGTGCATGGCGTCGACGAGGCGCCCGTCCCGGTAGCGGAAACAGCTCAGGCCGATGGGCTCCGCATAGGACACGCAGATGCGGCCATCGCGCCGGGCCACCAGGTAGCGCACCCGGTCGATGCGCAGCCCGTCCGCGGTGCCCAGGCGCCGGAACACGCCGCCCTCGCGCACGTGCAACCCGTCCCCCGCGGCCCACAGCCGCCCGTCCGGATCCCTCGCCACGCCGAAGAAGATGACGCGCGGGCTGGGTATCACCACCTGGAAGGACCACTCCTCGCCGATGAGCGTGCCGCGAATCAACCCCGAGGAGGTGGCCGCCCACAGGGTGCCGTCGGGCTCCCACACCATGCGGTACGTGTAGCGCGCCGGGTAACCGGAGGACTCATCGAACGTGCGCAGCCGTCCGCTCCAGGGCTCGTAGCGGTGCAGCCCCAGCGGGTTGCCTCCCGTCCACACCGCGCCGTCCCGCGCCACCGCCACGGCCTTGAGCGAGTAGCCGCTCAACCCGGCAATGGCTTCCCACCCCTCGGCCGTGGCGCGCGCGAGCCCCGAATCGGTCCCCACCCAGAGCGTCCCGTCGGGCCCGCGGGCCATGCCCCAGGGCATGCTCGAGGGCAGCCCGGTGCCCGCGTCGTGAGCGGTCCACAGCCCGCGGCCCACGGAGCGGTGCACGCCGAGGCTCGCCACCCAGAGCGTCCCCTTCGCGTCCTCCAGCACGTCCCACATCCGTGCCGAGCGCTCCGAGAGGCCCAGCCGCACGGACTCCACGCGCTCGCCCTCCACCACGAGCAGGCCCTTGTAGTTGGGCAGCAGCAGTTGCCCCCGCTGTCCCACGCGCAGGCGGCGCCCCGCGCCCAGCATCCCCCGGACGAAGGCGGAGCGGTCCTCGAGCGGTGCGCCCTCGCGCGTCTGCACGGCCAGCCGCCCATCTCCGCCCAGCCACAGCCGGCCCTGCCCATCCCTCACGATGGCGAGGAGGGGACGGCCCGGCTCGCCCGGCACCTCGCGAATCTGCCAGCGCCCCTGGAGGTCGCGGCTCAGCAGGCGCCCGTCGGAGAGGACCTGGAGCGCCCCCGAGGCCTCCACCCACAGCCCCTCGACGGGGCCGCCCGGCCACCCGGGCACCCGCGCGAAACGCCCCGGCTCCGACTCCTGCTCCGCGAACAGCCCCTCCTCGGTGCCCACGAGCATCCGCTTGCCCGGGCCCAGCCGGAGCCTGGACACGGCCGAGGCCACCCCATTCATCGGCACGGGGACGAAGCGGCTGCCGTCCCAGCGCACCACGCCCCCTTGCGTCACCAGGAGCAGCCCGCCTCCGGCATCGAGCGTCACGTCCCGCACGACGGCCGACGGCAGTCCGGCCTCCAGCCCGAAGCGCTCGAAGCGCTCCCCGTCGAAGCGGTACACCGCGTCCCCGGCGCACGCCCACACGAACCCTTCCCCGTCCTGGAAGATGCAGGACATGTCGTGGTTCTCGAGCCCGACGTCCGCGCCGTAGCTGCGGAAGGCGAGGCGTCCCGGGGGCTCGGCCCCACGCGCCTCATTGCCCGCCCACGAGGCGAGGACCACGGCCAGCAACAGGGCGAGGCGAAGCGGCGGCATGACTCCTGGGGGTCTCCTCCGAAGGGGGGCACCACGGCGTTGACCCGGGAGGTCACAGCCTAGCACGAAGGCGCGCGGGCCCCTCAGCCCGAGACGGGCGGCTCGGGGACGAGCGCCGCCCCGGCGGAGGATTCTTCCCCCGGTGCACCCCGGAGAGGGGAGGCCCCCGTCCCACGCCCGCGCCAGCGGCCGTGGAGCTTCTTCGCGGGCAGTGCGAGCGACAGCGACACCGTGAGGACGGACAGTGCCAACCCGAGCGAGGGCAGCACGTCCTGCGAGTGCCCCAGCCGGCCGCCCAGACCCGCGAAGGTGGACCAGCCGTAGGCCAGGGGCAGGTGCACCACGTAGACCCAGAGCGAGGCGCGTCCCACCGGGCCGAGCAGCCCATCCCACCGCGAGGGCAGCAGCATGGCGAGCCCCGCCACCACGGCCAGCAGCCCCACGCGCCAGGCCACCAGGGTGGGGTCACTCACCTTCGGGTCCCCTCCCCACAGCGCCATGAGCGCGAGCAGCACGCAGGCGGGCCCCATGAGGCACAGCCAGTGCGGCACGCGCTTCACCCCGGCGAGCCCCAGCCCGGTGAGGCCGCCCACGAAGAAGTACGCTGCCCAGGGGAAGAGCGGGAAGTTGGAGGCCTTGCCCACCAGCGCCAGCTCCAGCGCGAGCGGCCACCCGCCCGCTTCCGCCGACGCGCGCAGCCCGGGGCTCACGCAGGGGAAGAGCACCGCCAGCGAGGCCAGCGCCGCCATCCGCGCCGCCCGCCCACGCAGCACCGAGAGCACGCCCGCGCCCAGCAGCAGCGAGCCCGCGACGCCATGCAGGGCATCGAAGGAGAGGAAGTGCCGCCACACCGCCACGTCCCCGGCGAAGAAGGCGGGCAGGCCCCAACCAGGCCAACGTAACAGGTAGCCCCAGAAGAGCAGCAGCCCCACGCGGGGGAGGTAGCGGCGCAGCACGCCCGGGCCATGCGCGCCCGTGCGCTGCACCGTGGTGGAGAAGGCCCACCCGGCCACGAAGAGGAACAGCGGCGCCGTCACGGCCCGCATGGACCAGTACGCCAGCATGCCCACACCATCGCGCGCCGCGTCCGACAGCACCGCGTCCAGCGTGTGGCCCATCACCATGGCGATGACGGCAACGGCCCGCGCTCGGTCCAAGCCCAGGTTGCGAGGGCTCGGCGCCGGGGCGGGCCGCGTGTCACCAGGTGCTTCCGGGGGAGTCATGCCGCGAGGACTTCGGACGGGGACGTAAAAGGGCTCAGACGCGCATGGGCATGACCACGGCCGTGAAGCTGCGGTCCCCCGGCGCGTGCAGCACGCCCGGGCTGTGCTCGTCACCCAGCTCGAAGGCCACCTCGTCGGTGTCCGTCACCGTGAGCACGTCGATGAGGTAGCGCGCGTTGAAGCCGATGGTGATGGCCGTGCCCCGGTAGGCGATGTCCAGCGCGTCCTTGGCCTCGCCCAGGTCCGGGTTGTTGGCGGTGATGAGCAGCTGGTTCTCCGCCAGGCCGACGCGCACCGCGTAGCTCTTGTCCGCGCTCAAGAGGGCAATGCGCTTGAGGCCCTCGAGCAGCCGCGTCTTGGGCACCAGCACCGCCTTCTCGCCCTCCTTGGGGATGACGCGCTGGTACTCGGGGAACTGGCCGTCGATGAGCCGCATCACCATGGTGAGGCCCGTCTTCTTGAAGAGCGCCGAGTTCTCCGCGAACCCCAGGTGGCACTCCGCGTCCGGCGCCTCGTCCAGCAGCCGCTTGAGCTCCAGCAGGCCCTTGCGCGGGATGATGACGCCCCCCTTGAGCTTGAAGTCGCCCTGCAGCTCGCGCTCGATGAGCGAGAGCCGGTGGCCGTCCGTGGCCACCATGCGCACCTTGCCACCCGCCTGCGGCTCGAAATAGACGCCGTTGAGGATGTAGCGCGTCTCGTCCGTGGAGATGGCGAACTGCGTCTTCTTGATCATCTCCAGGAGCGTGTTGCCCATCACCTGCACCAGCGGGGCGTTCTCCTCGCGGGGCAGCTTCGGGTACTCCTCGGGCGCGGTGCCGACGATCTTGAAGTGCGCCGAGCCGCTGGAGATTTCGACGTAGTTGTTCGCCAGCTTCTTGAGCGTGACGTGGGCGTCCGGGAGGTTCTGGACGATGTCGAAGACGTACTTGGCGCTGAGCGTGACGGCGCCGGGCTTGATGACCTCGGCGGGGTGCTCGGAGACGATGCCGATCTCCAGGTCGAACGCCGTGACGGTCACCCCCGTCTTGTGCGCCGTGACGAGCACGTTGGCGAGGATGGGCATCGTCGTCTTGCGCTCCACGATGCCCTGGGCGCGGTAGAGGGCCTTCTTCAGCTCGTCGGCGGCGATGCGGAATTCCATCTCGGGGGGTCCTTGAACAACCAGGGGGACAGGAAAGAACGGCGGCAGTGCAACCGCCCGAGTCGGATGTAGCCCGGGGGGGCGGAGCCGTCAACGAACCTGACGTTTGCGGTCATGCTGAGCCGTTCAGCATACGGGGAGCCGAGGACTTGCACCCCCTCCCTGGCTCCAGCGCTCCGGGTCGCACCTTCTCCTACCGACCCACCAGCCGCTCGCTGCTTCCCGCGACCCCCGCCCCCATTACTAGGGAGGGTCGAGACAGGAGGCGGCGCCATGCACGACAGGGTCTACAAGACCGACGACGAGTGGCGGGAGCAGCTCAGCCCGGAGCAGTACCGGGTGATGCGTCAGAAGGGCACCGAAACCCCCTTCAGCGGCGCCTTCTGGGACCACCACGGCCAGGGCGTCTACTCGTGCGCCGGCTGCGGTTGCACCCTCTTCTCCTCGAAGGCGAAGTTCGACTCGGGCACCGGCTGGCCCAGCTTCTGGGGCCCCATCACCCCCAGCCACGTCAACCACCATGACGATCGCACCTTCCTCCACGCCCGCACGGAGGTTGTCTGCAACCGCTGCGGCGCCCACCTGGGCCACGTCTTCGACGACGGACCCGGCCCCACCGGGCTGCGCTACTGCATCAACTCGGCCGCCCTCGTCTTCGAGCCCCAGGAGCAGCTGCTCGCCGATGGCCTCTCCGCTCCGGCCTACGAATGAGCCGGTGCGCCGGGCCCCCGAATAACCGGGGCCGCGGCGCGTCGGGAAGTGGTAACACCCCCGGGAGGCGGCGAGACTGCCGCATCCCTTCCCGGAGCTCGAAACCATGACCCTGCGTCGGCCCCTCCTCTCCGCCCTTGTCGCGCTCGGCCTGCTCGCCGGCTGCAGCAGCCGCACCAACCCCGAAGCCCGCCCCGCCGAGTCCGGTGGCACCCCCTCCGCCCAGATGGACACTCCTCCCGCCGACAAGCCCCTCCCCACGTCTGGCGGCGCCACCGCCCCGGCCGAGTCCGGTGGCACCGCCGCCCCCGCCCCGCGTGGGCCCGCCGTCTACTTCGTGCGCGACAGCGGCGTGCGCTGCATGGCCGCCCCCTGCCCCGCCTTCATCGCCACCCGCGCGGACAAGCCCGACGACGAGGGCATGAAGGTCACCGACGTGGACATGTCGGCGCTCGGCCTCTCGGATGAGAAGCGCGTCGCCATCCTGGAAGGCACCCACTTCCACCCCGGCATCAAGGTCGAGGCCACCGTGGAGACCGTGCCCAACGCGGGCCCCGCCGGCGCCGCCACCCTCCTGCGCGTCAGCAAGGTCGTCGAGGGCAAGTAGTCCCGCCCCACCTACACCGGGGGAGCGCGTCCCGATTCGTGCTGGCCCTGCCGTGGCTCCTCGGAGACTAAGCTCGTCTCCATGAGAATCCGCTCCCGGCTGCTGCTGCTGCTCGTCGCCATCGCCGCGGTGCCCACGCTGGCCACGGGCCTGCTGGCCTGGCGGGGCGCGGAGCGGGCCCTGGCGCAGGCGGTGGCGGAACAGCACCGGCGCACCGCGCTCGCCGAGGCGGAGAACGCCGCCACCCACGTCCTCTCCCTCGCCACGGAGCTCGAGGGCGCGCTCCTGCACCAGGACCCCGGCACGCTCGGGCCCGCCGAGGCGCAGGAGTTCCTCACCCGCGTCTTCCTGCGCCGGGACAGAATCGCCCAGGTGGGCCTCTTCGACGCCCAGGCCCGCCTGACGGCCTCCGTCTTCGTGGACGACCCGGAGGCCTTCGCGCGGCAGGAGCCGCAATTCCGCCGCCACGACACCGTCGGCGCCGAGGAGGTGGCGGACTTCCACCACCGGGCCACGCAGCTGCTCTCCCAGGTGCCCGAGGGCCGCGCGTACGCCGTGTCCGCGCCCTACCTCACCGCCGTGCGCCAGCGGCCCGCCGTGGTGGTGGCGGCGCTCGCGCCCGGAGGACGGGGCGGGGGGCTCGCCGCCGAGCTGGGCCTGGAGGAGCTCTCCCAACGCCTGGCCTCCCGGGGCGAGCGCGACGAGCGCGTCTTCCTGCTGGATGGGCAGGCACGGCTGCTGCTGGACGGGGACGCGACGCACGCGCCCACCTCGGAGGACTTCTCCACGAAGCTGCCCGCCGCCCGGGGCGCGCGCCACCCGGGACTGGGGCACTACGAGGAGAACGGGCACGCGTGGCTGGCGGCCTACAGCCCGGTGCCGGAGCTGGGCTGGGTGGCGGTGGTGGCCCGCCCGCGCGAGGCCGCGCTCGCCCCGCTGCATGCGCTGACGCGGAGCACCTTCGAGGTGCTGGGCCTCACGCTGGTGTGCGTGCTGGTGCTGGCACCGCTGCTGGCCCGGGCCCTCGCCCGCCCCATCGCCCACCTGGCCGGGGGCGCACGCGCACTGGCCCGGGGCGAGCTCGGCCATCGGCTCACCCTCGAGCGCCGGGACGAGCTGGGGGACCTGGCGCGCGCCTTCAACGACATGGGGCACGCGCTGGAAGCGGCCCACCGCGAGCTGCTGGGCTTCAACGAGCAACTCGCCGCCCAGGTGGAGGAGCGCACCCGCGAGCTCAAACAAACCCAGGCGCAGCTCTCGCGCGGCCAACGCCTGGCGGCCATGGGAGACCTGGCGGCCGGCATGGCGCACGAGATGAACAACCCGCTCGCCGCCATCCTCGGCAACGTGCAGCTGATGCTGCTCGACCTGCCCGAGGATGACCCCTCGCGCCGGATGCTCTCCACCGTGCACCAGCAGGCGCAGCGCATCGCCACCATCGTGCGCGAGCTGCAGCTGCTCTCCGAGCGCCAGCAACCGGGACGCGCCCCGCTGGACCTCCACAAGATGTTGCATCGCCTGCTGGAGTCGCGCGGCGCGGAGCTGTCGCGCGACGGGGTGCGCGTGGACTGCCGCTTCCACCCCGGCGAGGTGAAGGTGCTCGGCGACACGCAGGCGCTGGGCGACGTCTTCGGCCGGCTGCTGGCCAATGCCCTCAATGCGCTGAGGGACAGGCCCGAGCGCACGCTCTCTCTCGCCACGCACGTGGTGGACGCTCAGCTGGTGCGGGTGGAGCTGCGGGACTCGGGCCGGGGCATTCCCCGCGAGCACCTCGAGCGCATCTTCAACCCCTTCTTCACCACCAAGCAGCAGTGGACGGGCAAGGGCCTGTCGCTGGCCATCTGCCACCGCGTCATCGAGGACCATGGCGGCTCCATCTCCCTGCACAGCGACGAGGGCGTGGGCACCACCGTCACGCTCGTGCTCCCCGCGGCGCCCGCGCAGGGCCCGCTCGTCTGAGCCCGGCCCTTGGCGTGACAATGAATGCATCCAGAGCCCCGGCGCCCGAGCGGGGCATGTGACTCGCCGCGCCTTGAAGCGCGTCAGACCCTCCTGTTAGGTCCTATGAAGTTTCAAGAACCCTAGAGGGGGGTCTGGATGTCCATCGTCGTCACCGCCGTCCGCGGTCTGTCCATCGTGGGAGCGCTCTGGGGAGTCCTGGCACTGGCCACCACGCCCGCGCCGCTCGTGCCCCGCACACCCACGGGCATCTCCACCATCGAGCAGCGCTACGTCTACGCGCCCCCCGACGAGGGCGGCTTCGAGATTCTGATGGTTACCGGCGGCGCGGCGCCCACCGAGGTCCTCCTCGAGGAGCCGGAGATGTGCCGGCCCGAGGCGAAGGCGAAGGCGCGCATCACGTACTCCAAGCGCCGCAACGAGGTGGTGCTGGAGGCGGAGTTCGACGGGTTGCCCTACCGCATGTCCTTCACGCGCCCGGTGGACGTCTCCACGCCCTACAACCGCTTCCCCCTCGAGGTGCACGACGGCAAGTGGCAGTTCTGGTTCGTGGGGCGGATGCTGAACTTCGACACCACGTTCTATTACGACGCCACCACGCTGCGGCTCATCGGCAGCGAGTACGACATCCCCGGCGGGCCGCCGCCCAATAGCATCCCGGTGCCCATCGCCACCATGCACATGACGAGCACGCCGCTCTTCGAGGGCAGGCCGGACGGCACGGCGAGCGCGCGCTTCGTGTTCCGCTACGATCAGATGCTCGATGAGCAGGGAAAGGGAGGCGTCTACTTCTCGTACGTGCCCTACAGCCTGTGCAAGCCGGACGAGTACGGGCCCTACTACACGAACGGCGGGCTGCCCGTGTCGCTGGCGATGAGCTTCGACCAGGTACTGCAGAGCATCTGGAGCGGGTACGGCATGGTGGTCGCCACCAGCCTGGAGCCGGACCCCAAGCCCGCGTACCTGCTGAGCCGGGACAACCCGATGATTGGCTGGAGCGGCGGGTACCCCAACGCCAAGCCCAGGGGCTACGAGACCAATCCCTTCAACGGCACGCTGTCCTTGAAGCAGACGTGCGCCACGCGCATCCAGCCGGGCTACACGCCGGCCTACTACAACCGCTGCGCCGCGCAGTGAGCGAGGACCCGACCATGAAGCTTCCGACTTCCTCGCGCTCCGCGCTGCTGTCCGCCGTCGTGCTCGCCCTGGCCACTCCGGCGCTCGCCCAGGAGGACACCTCCGAGGCGCTGCTCGCCCCGTCCCGCGTCACCGCGCCCGCGGGAGCCCCGCTGCCGGGGCTGACTCCGGACGAGCTGCTGAAGTTCCAGGAGGGCAAGGCGCTCTTCGAGCACGACTTCCTCCCCGCCGAGGGCCTGGGCCCCCTGTTCCGCGCGCAGGCGTGCGTCACGTGCCACATCTCGCCCGCGACGGGAGGCGGCCACCCGGACACGTCCGAGAACGTGACTCACTACACCCTCCGCAGCGGGGACCAGTTCTTCCAGGCGCTCGAGCTTGGCGGCCCGGTGCAGCAGCACAAGTCCATCAAACACCTGCCGGGCGGCTCGGCGTGCCAGCTCGAGCCGGATGTGATTCCGCTGAACCAGCCCGGGGTGGGCACGAGCTTGCGGCACACGCCGCCGGTGTTCGGCTTCGGGCTGCTGGACGCGGTGAGCGACGCGGACCTCCGCACCTGGGAGGGAGCGCAGAAGTGGAAGTCCCCGGGCGTCTTCGGTGTGGCCAACTGGGGCACGGAGCTGGAGGGCCTGGGGAAGCTGCGGGCCTTCAACCTGGACGGCGGGCGCGTGCAGCCCATTGGCGCGGCGCGCGTGGGGCGCTTCGGGTGGAAGGCGCAGGTGCCGACGCTCTTCCAGTTCACCAACGAGCCCTTCAACACCGAGCTGGGTGTCACCTCGCCCTTCTGGCCCCGGGAGAACACGCCGAACGGGGCGCAGCCGCCGCCCGAGTGCCGCATCAATCACCAGCCCAATGACGTGAACAGCCAGCTGTCGCTGTCGCTCTACTACTTCCAGGCCTTCCTGGCGGCACCGGAGCGAGGGCCCCTCACCCCCGAGGTGCTCCGGGGCGAGGCCGTCTTCCACAAGGCGGGCTGCGCCGACTGTCACCGGGAGGAGCTGAGGACGGTGAAGGACTACTACGCACCGTGGCCGGACGGGACGGTGCAGCGGGTGGAGGCGCTGAGTGACAAGACGCTGAAGCCCTACAGCGACCTGCTCACGCACGACATGGGGCCGGGGCTGGAGGACGTGCGGCCGATGGGGAGGTCGTCGGGGAGGATGTGGCGCACGACACCGCTGTGGGGCCTGCGGCACAAGCAGCGCTACCTGCACGACGGCTCGGCGGACACCGTGGAGGACTCCATCCTCATGCACGGGGGCGAGGGCCAGTGGTCGCGCGACGCGTACGTGAGACTGTCGGCCGAGGAGAAGCGCCAGCTCCAGGCGTTCCTGGACAGCCTGTAGACGAAACACCCCCGAGGGTCCGCGTCCCGAGGAGAACAGAGACGCGGACCCGCCGCTCAGCGATTCGCCTCGCACGCGCGCGAGTGCCCCAACTCACATGCCCGGGCCCTCAGCACCCGGGCCCGCTCGGGGGGTACCCGCTCGGCGAGCGCGAGACAATCCACACCACTGCCCGCGCGGCAGCTCTCGTCGAGCAGCGACTCGGCCCGGGACTCGAGCGACGCGGCCCCCGCGGAATCCACGGGAAGGCCCTCGGCGCCCTGGCGCAGCAGCCCGGCGCCTCGCAGACACGAAGAGGCCTCTCCCCCCTCACACGCCTTGCGCAGGAAGCCGAGCGCCCGCGCCGGGTTCGCGGGGCCGCCCTGCCCCAATGCGAGGGCCTGTCCGAGCTCGGCGCACGCGGAGGGCTCACCGGCCTCGCACGAGGCGCGGTAGTGCTCGGCCACCTGGCCATAGAGGGCGAGCGCACGGGCCCTGTCCGGCTCCACGCCCCGGCCCGTCAGGTAGCGCAGCGCGAGCGCGGAGCACCCCCCGGGCACTCCGGCGTCACAGGCCCGCCGCAGGGACACGAGCGCGCGCGAGTCATCCCGCACGGGCACGGGCCCGGCCTCGAAGAGGGAAGCGGCCCGGACACGCGCGGCCCCCACTCCGGACTGGCACGAGGCGGAGAGGAGCTCCAGCCCCCGGCGCAGCCGCGCTTCTCCTTCACGGGCCTCCACGGTGCCGCCCCGGCCCTCCAGGAGCAGGGAGCCCGCGGAGACACACGCCTCGGCATCGTCGAGCGCGCAGGCGGCCTCGAGCAACGGACGCGCGCGGCGGAAGGCGTCCTCCGCCTCGGGCCCCTGGGACACCCAGCCCAGCCCGGCACACCCGAGCCCATCGCGAGCCTCACAGGCCTGACGGTAGAGCCGCGCGGCGCGGGGCACATCCCTCGCGATGCCCGAGCCATGGCGCACCCCATCCGCCGACAGCGTGCACGCGCGGGCACCACCGGAGGAGCACGCCGCGAGACACGCGCGCCACCCCGAGCAGGGCGGCACGGAGGCATGGACGGGCGCGGGCGGCGGCGTGACGGAAGCGACGGAAGCGGAGGGAGCGGAGGCACACGCCGCGAGACACAGCAGCGCGAGGGACGCGAGGAGCGGGCGCGAGGAGAGCATGCGCTCGCACCCTAACGCGACTCACTCCCCGCGCTGCTGGCGCTCGTGGAGGACCTCGACGTAGTCGTGCAGGTCGCGGAAGAGGTCGCTGTCGTAGAGCAGGGAGCTTCCGGCCGAGACGTGCTCCTCCAGGGCGAACAGGGACGAGGTGAGGGCGCGCCAGCCCTCGAGCAGCTCGGCGTAGCGGTGCTGCTCGAGCAGGGAGCGGAACTGGCGTACGGCGGGGACGTCCGCGTGGCGGCTCATGGAGCCCCAGTTCATCGCGCGGGAGAGAATCTCCTCCGAGCCGAGCAGCCGCAGCTGCTCCTTGTGGCGCCGGCTGGCCGCCTTCTCGCGGCGCCAGAAGAAGACAGCGAGGGCGACCCATCCCACGAGGAACAGGCCGCCCAACAATCCCAACAGCGAGAAGAGGCGCATGGCCTACGACGCGAGCGCGAGCACGCCGATGACCAGGCCCACCAGCAGCACCACCACGCCGCCCGCCCGGCCCCACAGGCCGGTCCAGGAGGAGATGTCCTCACCCGCCTCGGTGCGGACGCGCTTCAGGTCGACCTGCTGGGACACGCCGCGGCGGAACCAACCCACCACGTGCACGCGCTGCTGGCTCAGCTTGCCCACGCGCCGCGCGGCGAACCACCAGTTGCCCAGCGGCCCGAACGGCGACTCGTAGTTGAGCCGGATGAGACCTCCGCCGTTGTCCTCCAGCGTCATGTCCTCGTCGAGCTTGTTGCCCGCGTCGGAGCGGCCCACCACCGTGCCCTCGAGCATCACCGGCCGGCCCTTGAGGGGCGAGGCGTACGGGTCGCTCATCAGCTCCAGCACCGTCGAGGCCTGGGCCTCGCCCGTGGCGCCGAAGCTGTAGAAGCCCTTGAGGGTCATTCCCAGGCCAATGCCAAACACGGTCAGCGCGAGCAGCGCACCACTGAGCCCCGCGTGGCCCAGGATGAGGCTCGCCAGGGCGGCCAGCGGGAAGAGCACGCCGAGCAACTGCGGCGCGAAGTACACGGCCAGCTCCAGGAAGAAGGTGCCGTACATGCGCTGCATGTCCAGCTCGCGGCCGTACATGTCCACCTTGTCGAGCGACAGCAGCGGACGCTGGCCCTGGTGCGAGGCCTGCTCGCCGAGCGCGCGGATGCGCTTGCCCGTCAGCGGGTGGGTGGAGCTCAGCTCGTTCACCGTGGCCCACGGGTTGTACAGGTCGAAGAGCATCACCTTCTCGATGCGCCGCACGCCCTCGAGCGAGACGGCGACGCTCGAGGAGGCGGCGTCCAGGTCCGGCATGGGGAGCGCCACGGCCGCCGAGCCCTGGGCGGCGTAGGCGGGGGCGGGGGTGGCCGGCGCGCTGTTGGCGACGTGGAAGGCGAAGCCCGTGCTGGCGGCGGACTTGGGGTCCGCGATGCCCAGGGCGCGCGTGCCCCCGAGGAACTTCTCCGTGAAGGGCGTCTTCTCCAGCCGGGAGATGCCGTAGGCGATCTTCACCAGCGCCAGGGATAGGGCGTTGGGGTTGCCCGTCTCCTCGGCGGCGAACTCGTCCGCGTAATACTCGCGGGTGCGCGACAGGTACATGAGCAGGTACTGGGACACCCACCAGAACAGCAGCGCCACGAGCGCCAGCGGCATGGCGGGCCGCGAGTTGTTCTTGCCGCGGATGTTCTTGGCCACCACGTAGAGGGTCCACAGGATGTTGAGCAGCGTGGCCGCCAGCGTCATCACGATGAAGTCGCGGTGGATGATGTGGCCCAGCTCGTGGCCGTAGACGGCCTTCAGCTCCTCGTCATCCAGGTAGTGCAGCAGGCCCCGGGTGGTGACGAGGCGCGCGTTGTTGCCATGGCTGCCGTAGCAGTAGGCCTGCGGCGTCAGGTCGTCGATGAACTTGAGGCGCGGCGTGCGGATGCCGTGCTTCTGGCACACGCGCTCGACGAAGTCCGCCACGGCGGGGCGCTCGGCGCGCAGCTCATCGAGCGTCATGTTCTTGGCCGAGTACAGCCAGCGCTGCGACAGGTCCATGATCCACGGGGAGACGAGCCAGGAGAGGAAGGCCCAAGCCACCGTGAACCCGGTGGCCAGCAGCAGGGCCATCGGGGCCGAGTCCTGCCGCGAGGCGAGAGCGGCGGCGACGAACGTCGTGAAGACGAAGCCGCCCATGAACATCAGCGTGACGAAGGACGCGAGTAGAGTCTTGCCTCTCAACGGGTACCCCCCTGGGTGTGAGGAACGGCCGGCGTGGAATGGGCCGGCCTGGCGCATGGCCGGACGGCAGCATAGCGCAGACCTCCTGGCCCCCGTCACGAGGGAGGGCTCGGCGGAGGACCCCTGGCCGGGGAGGGCCACCCCTGATCCCCGCACCCGGGCGGATGACTACCTTCCCCCCATGAGCTTCTCGACGCGGATGATTCAGGGAGCGGCTGGCCGGCTGGCCGTTACCATGGCGGGCAGGGGTGGGCTCCCCGTCCTCTTCGTGCACGGCAGCAGCGGCAACCGGACGCAGTGGGCGGCGCAGCAGGCGCACCTGGCGCGGCGCAGTGTGTCCTTCGACCTGCGGGGCATGGGCGAGTCGGACCTGGACGCCTCGGGCCGCTACCACTTCCGGGACTTCGCGGACGACGTGGGCGCGGTGGCGGACGCGCTGGGCCTCGAGCGCTTCGTGCTGGTGGGGCACAGCTTCGGCTGCGCGGTGGTGCTCGAGTACGCGACACGGCACCCCGGACGGGTGGCGGGGCTGGTGCTCGGTGACCCGGGCCCGAGCCCCAGGGGACAGCCTCCCGAGGTGCTCGACGCCATGCGCGAGCGGATGAGTCCGGAGAACTATGAGTCGGCGCGGCTCGAGGTGTTCGAGCCGATGCTGCGCGGAGCGAGGCCCCAGACACGCCAGGCGGTGCTCGACTCGCTGTTCGCGACGCCGCGCGAGGTGGCGGTCTCCGCGATGTGGAGCCTGCTCGACTACGCGCCGGAGGAATTGCTCTCGCGCTACCCAGGCGCCGTGCTGAGCCTCTCGGCGGAATCGACGCTCGACTGGCTCGGGGACACCGCCCTGCACCGGCGCGTGCGGAGCATTCGGGTGGAGGTGCTCCAGAATGTGAGCCATTGGCTCATGATGGATGCCCCCGAGGCCTTCAACACCGCGCTGGACGACTTCCTCGCCGAGGTGGAAACCCGCCTGGAGTTGGAAGACGCCCTGCCTCCGGGACTCACCACGGATGCGAGCGGGGCCCTGACCACCGGCTGAGGGCTCAGCCCGCGAGATACTTCGCCAGCGGCTCCCAGTCGTGCGACTTCCAGCCCGCCTCCTCCTTTGGGGACACCGCCAACGCTTATCCGGTGATGACCTGGCCGATGAAGTCGCGCTTGCCAAGGTCCAGGCCGTTATGGCGCAACAGGGCGTAGGCCGTGGTGACGTGGAAGAAGAAGTTGAGCTGCGCGAAGTGCAGCAGGTAGGCCTGCCCCTTGAAGGCCACCTCACGGGGGCCCATCTTCAACTGAATGGTGCGCTCCTCGCTCCCCTCCAGTTGCTCTGGCTTCACCGTCTTCAGGAAGGCCAGCGTCTTGTCGATGCGTGCCTTGAGCTCGGGAAAGGTGGTGTCGTTGTCCTGAACGCCGATCTCTTGGAGTCCCGCCAGCCGCGCTACGGTGTTGTGCGCCGCGAAGGCCGCCATTTTGATCTGGAACGAGAACGGCTGCATGTCGGGCTTCAGCCGGGACTGGATGAGCGCGGAGGGCTCGATCTTCTTCGCCTCGGCGTACGCCGACGCCTTGTCGAGGATCGCCGACAGACTCTCCAGCACATGGGAGAAGACAGGGACGGACGCCTGATACATCGATATCGTCATGGGGAGCTCTCCAAGCGGGCCTGCGCTCCACTCCATACGCGCGGACCGGACACCGCGCAACGAGGCGTATGAGGTGGAGAGACCGCGCGCGGGCCGTCACGCCGGACCAGGCCGGGTTCACAGCCGTTTGTATGCTAGGGTCGGCGGAGAACGCCACGTCGCGCGTTTCTCTCCTCCCGAGCTCTCGATGCGTCCACCCAGTCGACTCACGGTCAGGCCTCAGCCGCTGATTGCGGTGAAGGATGTGAAGGCCAGCAGCGCGTGGTACCAGACGCTGCTGCAGTTGCACGGGGGCGACCCGGACCATCCCCACCGGCTCTTCTATGACCGCCTGTGGAGTGGAGAGACCCTCGTCCTCCAACTGCATCTCTGGGATGCCGAGGAGCACCCCAATTTGATGGGCGCCGATCGGGCACCGCACGGCCATGGCGTCCTTCTTTGGTTCGAGATCGACGACTTCGATGCCGCCGTCGAACGCGTGAGACGTCTGGGCGCGCGGGTGATTGAAGAGCCGCACGTCAACCCCGCTCCGCAACACCGGGAGATCTGGCTCGAGGACCTGGACGGCTATGTCGTCGTTCTCGCCAGTCCTGATGGCGAGGCAAGCTGAACGCCTCGAGCCCTCGCGCGCTCGGCTACTTCGCGAGCGCCAGCGGCGACGTCCCTGAAAGCACGGGTCAAATCCTCACGCCGAGCTGCACGCCGGGCCAGTACTGCATCGCGCCCTGCGTGGTGGCCCGCTCGCGCACCGGCAGGGTGGTGAGCTTGAAGCGGTCCTCCTCGCGCCAGGCGAAGTAGACGTTGTAGGTGGGCCCGCCGAAGAGGGCGAAGCGCTCGAAGAGCTGCACCCCGAGCATCAGCCGCCCCTGCGCCAACAGGTTGGCGCTGCCGCCGAACGGGTCCCTCACGCGATTCACCGCGCTGCCCACCACGTCCCCGTCCAGCCACATCCGCTCGCCCCACACCGGCAGGTGCAGCCCCAGCCCCAGGCCCAGGCTGAAGCGTTGCAACCGGTCATCCGGGCCAATCCCTCCCAAGAGCGTCGTGTACATGTACTTGCCGCCGAACTTCACGCCGAGGTTGGTGAGCTGGATATCGCTCGACCAGGCCTCCACGTGGAATTGGCCCTTCTTCTCGAAGGTGAGCAGCCCGAGCGGCAGGCCCTTCACCTCCTCGGAGACGTTCACCAGGCCCACCTGCATGCCCGTCACCACGTGCGCCACGTTGATGAGGCCGAACTGCAGGCCCGTCACGTCGCCGCCCACGTTGAGCAGGGACACCTGCAGGCCCGTCACGTCGCTCGCGCGGTTGAAGCCCAGCGCCCCCTGCACGCCCCGCACCGAGCCGCCCGCCACGTTGCCGCCCATGGCCCCCTGGAGGCCCGCGACATCGCCTCGCGTCACGTTGAGGCCCGTGGAGCCCTGGATGCCCGAGAGGCTCCCCGCCGTCACGTTGCCGCCCACCGCCAGCTGCACGCCCCACACCGAGCCCGCCGCCACGTTGGCGCCCATCGCGAGCTGCCCCACCTTCACGTCCCCGCCCGCCACGTTCCCCCCCATCGCCACTTGCAGCCCTTCCATGCCTCCGCTGGTGACGTTGCCGCCCAGCGAGGCCAGCAGCCCGCTCCCCTCCCCGCGCACCACGTTGGTGCCCAGCGACAACAGCAGGCCGTGCGCCTCCTCGTCGTACCAGTTGGCCAGCAGCGACACCGCCGCGCCCCGCACCGCCGCGCCCCCGTTCACCCCGCCGAACGCGAACTGGTTCTCCACCACCTGCCCCGGCGCCCGCATCGCATTCGTGCTCAGCGGCGGAATCAGCCCCACCGACAGCGGCACCAGCACCCGCTCGCGCCGCCCACCCACCGCGACCGCCGACACTGACGGCGCCCCCAGCGGAGCCCTCATGGCCTCGACGCCTGGCGCCCCCGCCAGTGCCGCCACCGCCAGCTCATCGGCCGAGGCCAGCAACTCGGGCCCGGCGGCCTCGGACTCCACTCCCTCGGGCCCACCGCCGCGCGACACCGTGGCCTCCAGCGCGAGCGCCCGGAAGTCCGCGGGCACCAGCGGCGTGCGCTGTCCCTCCACCAGCGAGAAGGCCGCCTCCGAGGCCCCGCTCTCCAGCTCGCGCCGCACGTGGTAGCGCCCGGGCGCCAGTCCCAGCTCCGTGGGCCGGCCCGGCTGCTTCTGCAGCTCCACCACCAGCGTGCCCGCCTCGTCGCGCACGAAGAGCCGGCCCTCCAGCGCGTCGGTGAGGTAGAGCCCCGCCGACGTGGCCCGCAGGTCCGTCATCACCAAGTCGCCCGAGCCCGCCAATTCAATGTCATACGCGGGGTGCTGCGCGCCGCCGCGCGTCTTCTCGGTGCGGGCCAGCGTCTCGTGGAAGGCGAACTGGTAGGCCTCGTTGAGGGTGACGCGCCCATCGTGCGTGGCGTCCGCCGCGCCGCGTAGCCCCGAGAGCAGGTGGTGGGTGAAGTACGAGCCGCCCAGCCTGTCGCTCTCCTGCGAGGCCTCGTCCTCACTGGAGGACGTGAGGATGGCGTGGCCGCGCACCTTGTTGCCCGTGTCCACGAGGAAGGCGGGCCGGCGGGTGCCGCCCTTGGTGCGCGCGAAGGCGCCCGAGGCGCAGCTGTCCAGCACGGCGATGCGCACGTCCGCGGGCAGCGCGTTGAGGGCGCGGCGCAGCTCGCCGTAGTCCAGGCGCTCGCCCTTGAGGAGCAGACCCTCCTCGTCCGAGTGCCCCGAGTAGTAGAGCAGCACCTCCACGCGCGAGGCCCCGGAAGCGCGGGCCGCCTCGGTGCGCTGGCGCAATTCCCCGAGCGCCCCCATCAGCTCCGCGCGCCCCGCGTCCACCAGCAGGCGCCTGTCATTGGCCGCCACGCCCCCCAGCTCGCCGAGCACCTTGTCGAAGGACTTCGCGTCCGACACGGCGTAGCGCAGACGCACGCGCTCGGGGCCGCCATCGTTGACGCCCACGAGGAGCGCGAGCCGCCGCACCGTGCCCGTCTGCGCCAGGGCGGGCGCGGCGAGCAGGAGGCCGAGGAGGACGAACGTGGCTCTCATGGCGAGGACTTCTCCAGCGTGAAGGACGTCTGCGTGTACCGCGAAGGCAGGGGCAGTGGCGAGGTGCGAGCCTGGGGCCTGGCGGCGAGCGAGCGGGCGGCGGCGAGCACCTCCTCCAGGGCGAAGGGGGCCTCCGCGGTGACGAGGAAGAAGCGCTCGAAGCCGGGGGCGTCGTCCAGGGCGTAGGCGCCGGGCAGCGCGTGGGTGCCCGAGGGCGCGAGCGGCACCGAGGTGGCACCCGCCTCGGGGGCATGCAGCGTCACGGTGCCGCGCCCGTCCACCGAGAGGATGACGCCGTGGGCCCGCCCCGCGGCCACGTACGCCAGTTGCACCACGTCCCCGGGGGCCGCGAGCGCTCCGTCCACGAGCGCCTCGGCGGCCTCGGCGTGCTGGCGGTGCACGGTGAGGTGGGGCGAGAGGCCCTTCACGCGCGTCACCTCGCCCTCCGGCGCCACGCCCACCGGCGTCTCCACCCGGGGCCGCGCCACGAGGACGAGGGCCGCGGCCGCGAGCGCCGGAACGAGGGCGAAGGCGGGAAGAAAGCGCCGGGCCGCACGCTCCCCCCGCGCGCGCCGGACGCGCAGTCGCGAAGCCACCTCGCGAGCCACTCCGGCCGACGGGTGCCGCGCGAGGGTGGCGGCGGTGTCGGCCTCGAGCGCGGCGAGCCGGGCCGCGCCGTCCGGCTCCTGGAGGAGGCGGGTCCGAGCCGAGGCGAGCTCCGCGGCGGGCAGCTCACCCAGGGCGATGCGCTCGAGAAGCCAGTGGGGGATGCGAGAGGGGAAACGCATGAGGCCTCCTACGCGGAAGGGAACACCGGCCCCGCGCCGGACTGTCACCGCCCATTCCCGCACCCGGTCGTTTTTACCGGCTGCCCCTTCTTTCGTCCCTGCGCGCCCGGACTCCGAGTGGGGATTCACACCCGCCGGGCCTACTCCGGCCCGATGCGGTGTTGAGTTCACATGGCGCTCCCAGGCTTCCACTTCTATGGAGAGGACGACCCGGATAGCCTGCCCACCCGCGCCGCCCCCCCAGCGCCTTGCCCGCTTCCCCGTGAACACAGACACCCTCGTCGCGCTCCGCGACTCGTACCTCTCCGCCCAGCTCGCGGGTAACCGCCGCGAGGCCCTCCGCCTCCTCGTGGACGAGGGCCTGCTGCGCGGCGTTCCCGTTCCCTCCCTGCACCTGGAGGTCATCCAGAAGGCGCAGTGGGAGATCGGCCGGCTGTGGCAGGAGAACCACATCTCGGTGGCGCAGGAGCACCTGGCCACGGCCATCTCCCAGCTCGCCCTCTCGCACCTCTACCGGCACCTGCAGAGAGACCCGCCCAACGGACGCACGGTGCTGCTCTCGTGCGTGGAGGGGGAGCTGCACGAGCTGGGGGCGCGCATGGCCAGCGACTTCCTGGAGATGGCGGGCTTCGACGTGCGCTTCCTCGGGGCCAACGTGCCCACCGAACACCTGGTGCGCGAGGTGGTGGGGACGAGGCCTGATTTGCTGGCGCTCTCGGTCACCATGACGTACCACGTGCCCGCGTTGCGCAAGGCGGTGGTGGCGGTGCGCGAGACGTTGCCGCTGCTGCCCATGGTCGTAGGGGGGTTGGCCTTCACCTGGATGCCCGGGCTGGAGGCGGATCTGGGAGTCCCCTTCTTCGGCAAGGACGCGCGCGAGCTGGTGGCGGCGGCCTGCAGGATGTTCGAGGTCTAGGCATGCGGTCCCTGGCGAGAGAGGTGGAGGGCCGCACCCAGCGCCTGGCCGAGGCGTCCGTCGCGCACCTCTACGACGATCCCTTCTGGTTCGCCCGCTATGGCGAGGAGCGGGCGCGGCGCTTCGGCGGCGAGGACGCCGTCTTCCACGTGCGCTACCTGGTGCAGGCGCTGGACGCGAAGGACGCGGGCGTGATGGAGCGCTACGCGCGCTGGCTGCAGGGGCTGCTGGTGCCGCGAGGCATGAGCTCGCGCCACATCGCCGCGCACTTCCAGGGGCTGTACGACGCGCTGGTGCGCGAGGGCCTCACCCAGCCGCCCCTGGCGCTCGAGTACCTGCGCGCGGCCGAGGCCGCCCTGCAATGGCCCGACGAGCCCGCGCGCGCCGTGCACGCCCTCCAGAGCGAGCTGGTGCGCGAGGCCCTGCGCGAGCTGTCCGAGCGCGAGGGCGCCCCCACGCCTGGGCAGGAAATCCGACTGAAAGACGAGTTGCTGTTGCAACTGTCCTACTTGATGGACGCGCTGGGGGCGAAGCGGCCGGGGCTCTTCCCGGAGCAGGCGCGCTGGTACGCGGGCTTCTGGCCGAAGCGCGACTCGCGGTACAGCTACCGCGGGCTGCTGCGGGCGCTGGAAGCGGCCCTGGCGCGCAACCCCTCCGTGTCGGAGCTGCCCCGCGTGACGGTGGCCACAGGGCTCACCGCCCTGGAAAAGGAGCAGTCATGACGACGCCCGTACCGGCGTCCCTGTGGCACTTCCTGAGCCGCGAGGTGGCGCTGGTATGCGATGCGTCTGGCACGCTCACCTGGGCGGATGACCGGGCGGGGCGGATGCTGGAGGCGGTACCGGGGCAGGCGCTGCGAGCGCTGGCGGCCCAGGGCACCGAGGACAAGGTGGACCGGCTCATCGCCCTGGCGCGCGACGAGCGGGTGGAGCGCTGGGAGGTCATCCTGTGCGTGGGCGGCATACCGCGCACCTTCGCCTTCCGGGGCGCCCCGCTCGAGGGGAGCGTGGCCCTGGTGGGCAGCCTCGTGCCCGCGGACTACGCCGAGTCGCTCTCGCAGGTGAGCGAGACGATGAGCGAGCTGGCCGCCATGCACCGCGAGGCGGAGCGTCACCAGCGCGAGCTCAAGCGCCGCGCGGACGAGCTCCTGCGCCTCAACCGCGAGCTGGAGGAGTCCAACCGCGGCGTGATCACCCTGCACGCCGAGCTGGACGAGAAGACGGAGAGCCTGGTGCGCGCGGCGGAAATCAAGAGCCGCGTGGTGGCCAACGTGAGCCACGAGTTCCGCACGCCCCTGCACTCCATCCTCGGCCTGGCCCGGCTGCTGCTCAACCCCGCCAACGGCCCCCTCTCCAGCGAGCAGCAGAAGCAGGTGCAGTTCGTGCGCACCTCGGCCGAGGCGCTCTTCGAGCTGGTGAACGACCTGCTCGACCTGTCCAAGATGGAGTCCGGCAAGACGACGCTGCGGCCCACGCGCTTTGGCGCCCCGGACATCCTGGGAGCGCTGCGCGGGATGATGCGGCCGCTGGTGACGGCGGACTCGCAGGTGGAGCTGCGCTTCGAGGAGCCGCCGGCGGACCTCTCGCTGGAGACGGACGAGGCCAAGGTGAGCCAGGTGCTGCGCAACCTGGTGTCCAACGCGCTGAAGTTCACCGAGAAGGGCGAGGTGGTGGTGTCCGCCGGGCACGGCCCCGAGGGCACGGTGTGCTTCCGGGTGCGCGACACGGGCATCGGCATCCCCCCGGAGCACCACGAGCGCATCTTCGAGGAGTTCACCCAGGTGGAGAGCCCGCTTCAGAAGAAGGTGAAGGGCACGGGCCTGGGGCTGGCACTGTCGCGGCGGCTGGCGGAGTTCCTCGGCGGCGGCCTCACGGTGCACAGCGTGCCGGGCCGGGGCTCCACCTTCACGTTCTCCCTTCCCCGGGTGCACCCCGAGGTGCGGGAGATGGTGGACCTCAGCGCGCGCAGCCAGCACCTGGAGCCGGGCCGCGCGCCGGTGCTGGTGCTCGAGGACGACCGGCAGACGCTCTTCCTCTACGAGAAGTACCTGTCGCGCTCGGGCTTCCAGGTGCTGCCGGTGCGCACGGTGGACGAGGCGCGGCGCACCCTGCAGCGGGTGCGTCCGGCCGCGGTGGTGATGGACGTCATGCTGGAAGGCGAGACGAGCTGGAGCTTCCTCTCCGAGCTCAAGACGAACGAGGCCACGCGCGACATCCCCATCATGGTGGTGACGCTCATGGACCGCGAGCAGAAGGCGCGCGCCCTGGGCGCCGACGAGTTCTGGCTCAAGCCGGTGGCCGAGGATCAGCTCTTGCGCAAGCTCGCCTCCATGGCGCGCGCCGGCCCGGTGCAGAAGCTGCTCATCATCGACGACGACGACGTGCACCGCTACCTGCTGCGCCAGCTGCTCCGGGACACGCCCTACGTGCTGGAGGAGGCGGCCAACGGGCCCGACGGCCTCCGCCTGGCGCGCGACACGGCGCCGGACCTCATCTTCCTGGACTTCGTCCTGCCGGACATGACGGCCTTCGACGTGCTGGACGCGCTCAAGGCGGATCCGCGCACGCGCGACATCCCCGTCATCCTCCACACCTCGCGCCAGCTCCAGGACGAGGAGCGCCAGCGCCTGGCGAAGGAGACCGCGACCATCCTGGCCAAGCACACGCTCAGCCGCGAGGTCGCCATCACCCGCATCCGCGACGCCCTGCACAAGACGGGCATTGGCACCGACAAGGTGGAGGGCCGCCGTGGCTGAGCTCACCGTTTCCGCGACCATCCTCAACGTCAACGACGACGAGGCCACGCGCTACCTCACCACGCGCACGCTGAAGCTGGCGGGCTACCAGGTGCTGGAGGCCTCCACGGGCCACGAGGCGCTGCGGCTGGCCGAGCAGGCGCGGCCCGACGTGGTGGTGCTCGACGTGAAGCTGCCGGACCTCAACGGCTACGAGGTCTGCAAGCGATTGCGCGCCCGGCCGGAGACGGCCTCCATCGCGGTGATGCACACCTCGGCCACCTACGTGACGCCGGACAAGAAGGTGCGCGGCCTGGAGGGCGGCGCGGACGCCTACCTCACCGAGCCCTTCGAGCGCGAGGAGCTCATCGCCACGGTGCGCTCGCTCCTGCGCATGCGCCGCGCCGAGCAGGAGCTGCGCCGCCGTGCCGAGCAGCTCACGGAAGCGGACCGGCGCAAGGACTTGTTCCTGGCGATGCTCGCCCACGAGCTGCGCAACCCCCTGGCCGCCATCACCACCGCGGTGGGCATCCTCGAGCGCCGCGCGTCGGTGGACCCCAAGGACGGGAAGATGGTGGCCATCATCCAGCGCCAGACGAACCACCTGGCGCGGCTGGTGGATGACCTGCTGGACGTGAGCCGGCTCACGCGCGGCAAGGTGAGCCTGCGCCAGGGGCGGGTGGACGTGCGGGGCGTGGTGGAGCAGGTGCTGACGGCGCTGCGTCCGCAGGCGCAGAGCCGCGGGCTGAAGCTGGAGTCGCGCCTGACGCCGCTGCCGCTGTGGATGGAGGCGGACACGACACGGCTGGAGCAGGTCTTCACCAACCTGCTGGACAACGCGATGAAGTACACGGACGCGGACGGATCCATCTGGGTGCGCGTGGAGCCCCACCCGGCGGACGACGGCCGGCCGGGGGCGGTGGTGCGGGTGAAGGACACGGGCATCGGCATCCGGGCGGAGGTGCTGCCCTCGGTGTTCGACCTGTTCGCGCAGGCGGACGAGTCGCTGGAGCGCGCGCGCGGGGGCCTGGGGATTGGCCTGACGCTGGTGCGCAACCTGGT
This sequence comes from Archangium sp., assembly GCF_045802675.1. GTDB lineage: Bacteria > Myxococcota > Myxococcia > Myxococcales > Myxococcaceae > Archangium. The sequence continues at coordinate 199,209 of NZ_JBJMQO010000129.1, forward strand.
GGAGATGCACGAGGGCCGGGTGGAGGCGCACAGCGACGGCCCGGGCCGGGGCAGCGAGTTCGTGGTGTGGCTGCCGCTGCTGCCGCAGGTGCCCGAGTCCGAGCAGGACGTGGTGCTGCCGGAGCTGGTGAAGCGGCGGCGGCACATCCTGCTGGTGGAGGACAACGCGGACGCGCGGCAGGCGCTCCAGGTGCTGCTGGAGACGTGGGGCCACAAGGTGGAGGTGGCGGCGGACGGGCTGCGCGGGCTGGAGCTGGCGGTGCAGCGCACGCCGGAGCTGGCGCTGGTGGACCTCGGGCTGCCGGGGCTCGACGGCTACCGCGTGGCCGAGCAGCTGCGGGCGAGGATGGGCCACGGCATCCGGCTGGTGGCGCTCACGGGCCACGACGGCTCGGAGGACCCGGGCCGCGCGCGCCAGGCGGGCTTCGACCTGCACCTCGTCAAGCCGGTGAAGCCAGACGAGCTCAGCCGCCTCCTGTCGGAGCTGTGAGCCCGGGGCCCCGAGCGAGGAGCCCCGCGCCACTTACTGCTCGAGCAATTGCGGGGGCGCCGACTACGCGCTGAAGAAGGGTACGTAGCACCTGCCCTGGTGCTCGTGCACTCTCGCGTTGCCTGATGGGTCCCCTGATGGCGGGCCTACCTGACGTTTGGGCCCCCCCGAGCGATTCCTGTACATTTTCGAAATCCCGTTTTCGTTCCGGCTGGCCGCTGGAGGTGCGTCGTGCCCCCCTGCCTTCCCCGCGTACGCCTCTTCTGGGCACGGTGGCGCCATCCGCTGGGCGCCTGGGTGCTGCTCTTCTTCTTCACCCAGGCGGCCTGTGCCACGAGGGCTCCGTGGGGCAGCCTCACGGCGGGCTACCGCTACGCCTCACTCACGCCGCCACCGGCGCCCCGGGAGCGCACGGGGGAGCCGGGCCTCGGGGCGGCCACCATGTACGAGGTGGGCTTCGTGGAGCCCCAGGGGGTCGCCACCCGGCCAGTGCCCATCCGCACGGCGGAGTTCCAGCGGTCCTTCCAACGACTCAGCCAGGACGTGCGCCTGGGACGCCGCACGCCACGCCAGGCCGCGATGGAGCTGCTGCGTCTGAGCCAGCGGCAGGCGCCGGTGGTGGAGACGGTGGAGAGCGCGGGCGAGTGGAACCTGGAGACGTACGCGGGCCGGGGCTACACGCTGGTGCCCGAGCGACAGACGGGCCCGGTAGTCCTCACCCCCGAGGCGGAGGAAACGCTCGAGCAGCAATACCTGCACTGGTGCGAGCCCCAGGGCGGGAGCGACTGTCTGGGTTTGCTGGACGATGGGCCCTCCCTGCGCACGGATGATCGGCGCACCTTTGCCCTGGCCCTGGCCTTTGGCCGGGTGCTGGAGGAGACGCAGGCAGCGCTGGGCCGCCAGCTCAACGCACAGGCGCTCGTGTCCATGGTCGTCTGGACGGTGGCCTTGTACTGCATGCTGTGGGTGGTACCCGAGCCGACGACGAAGCTGGTGGCCGCCAGCCTGACAGTCATTCTGATGAGCTGGCTGGGATTGGAGACGGTGTATGGATTGATGGACGGCTGGGCCCGCCTGGTGATTGCGGCCGGAGAGGCCACCACCTTCGAGGAGCTGCGCACGGCGGGCGAGGAGTTTGGCCGGGTGCTGGGCGATGACGCGGCGCGCGCCATGATTCTGGCCGTCTCAACACTGGCCGGGCGTACGTTGGGCGAGGTGGCGGCGAAGGTGAAGTCGCTGCCGGGTTTCCGCCTCGCCGAGCTGCAGTGGGAGGCGCAGGGTGGAGCCGCGGCGCTGGCGCCCGAGGTGGTGGAGGAGACGGCCCTGGCGCAGGAGCCAGCGTTGGCCCGGGCGGTGGCGGCGGCGGAGACGGTGGCGACATCTCCCCAGGGCCCCCTGGCCGTGGTGATGCTCAAGAAGACGGGCGGTGCAACGGCACAGGCTCCGGGAGGCCGCACGGCCCGCACCGTCCTCCGCCACCGGGGCGGCAACCAGCAGGTGGAGCTCAGCGACCACCAGCGCTGGCATCTGCGCCGGGGCCAATCGCTCGCGGACATCCCCGCCGAGGACAAGGTCGGGGACACGCTCCAGGAGGCCGTCACCCGGGCCGCTGAGGAGTGGGGGCCCGATAGGCTCTCGAAGCAGGAGACGGAAGCCATCCAGAAGGCTCTGGATGAGGGCGAGTATTGGCTGGCGCGCCTGTTGGAGCGCGAGGCCCGGGGGCGCTTCGTGCAACAAAGGGTGAGCCAACAATTCAAGCATCTCTACGACTTCAACCTGAACAAGGGCGTCGACGTGATTGACCCGGCAACCGGCTACAAGTACGAGATTCTCTCCGGAACGGAGTCGAACCTGGCACGTCATGGTCGGCGCATGGCGGGCGAGTTCTTCCGCATGCTCACCTTCTGAAAGGACCGACGGATGCTCGCCAAGAAGGTCTTCTACGAAGACCAGCAACTCGAAAACGAGCGGCTGGAGCTGACGGACAAGGGCTCCATGTACTTCCTGGGCCACAACCTGACACTGAAGAACTGCACCCTCGTGCTGAAGGTGCCCGCCCGGCAGTTGTTCATCCACGGTGTCCGCTTCATCGACTGCACCTTCGAGGTGAAGCAGGAGCTGAAGAACTACCAGCAATGGATAGGTGCTTCGCTCAAGGGCTGCCGGTTCAAGGGGCGGCTGTGGGGATGCGATTTCGGCTACTGGCCCGAGTACGGCAGCGACCCGGAGTACCAACTGGGCTCCATCGAGGACTGCGACTTCACCGAGGCCCGTCTGGATGGCTGCCGCATCATGGGGTGTGACCCCGCCACCCTTCGCTTTCCCAGGTGGCCCTGCTTCACCATCCTGGACCCCATCCGCAGAAGCCGCGAGCTCAACAGCGTCCAGTGGCCGGGAGGCTTTCGCCCAGTCTATGTGGAGGGGCGCTACAGGGATCCTCCCTCCACGAGGGCCGTCACGTTCTACGCCCCGACCGTCGCCAAACGCCGCGAGACCACCGAGGAAGAACTCCGGGCCGTCATCGAGCAGTTCGACGGCATCGTCTATTGAGGCAGGCGAGATTCTCTCCGGCACGGAGCCGAACCTGGCGCGGCATGGCCGGCGCATGGCGGACGAGCTCTTCCGGATGCTCACCTGCACCGGGAAATCCTGTGGCGCCTCGCGGGAGGGGGAGTGCCCGGTGCCCACGCCAGGTGCTCGCCCTGCACCGCCGCCCCACCCCCGCCGCCGCCCGCCCCACCCTGGCGGCCCGGGTGAGTGCCACCGGCCGGACAGCCGCTTCGCCTGTTCGGCGACGAGATCGTGAATTCCCCGGTCAGGCCCCTTCGCACCGCGCCGCGCCATGGACACATCAGAGGCCGCGGAAGCGCGATCAGCGCGGGGGTGTGGTCGTGAAGGCGACGATGGTCAGTCTGGTGGTGGCGGGCATGCTCACCGGGGCACCGGTGGGAGTGGTGGCGTCGCTCTCCAGCGAGAAGGCACGGCCGGGGGCCCTGTGCGAGCCGGGCGCGAGGGACTGCGGGGCGCCGGAGCGGCACCTGGACGACGCCACGCCCCAGGCCTCGGGCTCGGACCACCACCCGTGCGACTGGGTGGAGACGTGCCAGCTGCCCTGCGCCCGCGAGGGCGGCGAGTGTTGCCACGCCGAGTGGAACTGCCCGCCCGACGCCACCCTGCCCCGGTGCTGAGCCCGCGGCCAGCCGGGGGAATGCACGTGCGGAGCGTGGGTTCCTGAACATCCGCCCGGGTTTGACCTAGGCTGGGCGGTGATGGCGTTCGGGTTTGGACGACGGCGCAGCCTGCTGACGAAGTTCTACGTGGCACTGCTGATCGCCGTGCTGCCGCTGCTCTTGTTGCAGCAGTGGTACGTGTTGCCGGCCATCCGCCAGCAATTGCGCGAGGACCGCATCCGCGCGGTGCGCCAGCTGGTGGAGGCGGGCCATGGAATCCTCGAGTCCTACGAGGCGCGGGTGCGCGCGGGCGAGCTCACCCCCGAGCAGGCGCACCAGGCGGCCGCGAAGCTGCTGGAGGGCCTGCGCTACTCCCGGAGCGAGTACTACTGGCTCAACGACCTGGACACGCGCCTGGTGATGCACCCCTACCTGCCGGGGCGCATCGGCGAGGACATGAAGGGGTACCAGGACGCGACGGGCAAGCGGGTGTTCGTGGACATTGTCGAGCTGGCGCGCCAGCGGGGCGAGGGCGCGGTGGAGTACCTGGCCACGCGCCCGCACGCGCCCGAGCCCATTCCGAAGGTGTCCTACGTGAAGCTCTTCGCGCCCTGGGGCTGGGTGCTGGGCACGGGCGTGTACGTGGAGGACATCGAGGAGGAGGTGGCGGCGGTGCAGCGCAAGCTGTGGGTGGCGCTGCTGGCGGGGGTG
>NZ_JBJMQO010000006.1:0-58814 GCF_045802675.1 Archangium sp.
ACCGGCAGGGCGCGGCGGTTGACCTTGCCGCTGGGCATGCGCGGCAGGTGGTCCAGCAGCAGGTACGCCGCCGGCACCATGTACTCGGGCAGGTGCTCCTTGAGGAAGGAGCGCAGCTCGGCCGAGGTGGGGGCCTGCGGGGCCGAGGGCACGACATAGGCCACCAGGCGCTTGTCGCCGGGCCTGTCCTCGCGAGCGAGGACGGCGGACTGGCGCACGCCGGGGCACTTGTCGAGCGCGGACTCCACCTCGCCCAGCTCGATGCGGAAGCCGCGCAGCTTCACCTGGGAGTCGAGGCGGCCGAGGAACTCGAGGGTGCCGTCGGCCAGCCAGCGCACCTTGTCACCGGTGCGGTAGAGGCGCTCGCCCGGGACGAGGGCGAAGGGGTTGGGGACGAAGCGCTCGGCGGTGAGCTCCGGGCGGTGGAGGTAGCCCCAGGCCAGGCCGTCGCCGCCGATGTACAGCTCGCCGGGCACGCCGGTGGGCGCGGGACGCAGGTGCGCGTCGAGCACGTACACCTGGGTGTTGGAGATGGGGCGGCCGATGGAGACGTTGTGGCCCACCTGCTCCGGGCGCGTGAGGATGTTGCAGGTGGCGAAGGTGGTGCTCTCGGTGGGGCCGTAAACGTTGGCGAACAGGCCGCCGTGAGCAAGCCGCGCCTTCACGCGCTCGGGGGGGAGCGTGTCGCCTCCCGCGAGCACCAGACGCACGTGCGAGAGGGCCTCCAACTGCGTGGACACCACCTGGTCGAAGAGGGCGGTGGTGATGAACTGCGTGGTGATGCGGTGCTGCTTGAAGGCCTGACCCAGCTCCTCGAGGGAGGGGGGGTGGGGGGGGAGGACGACGAGCTTGCCGCCGTGCAGCAGGCAGCCCCACAGCTCGAAGGTGGAGGCGTCGAAGGAGATGGGTGCCAGCTGCAGCATGACCTCGCTGGGGCCGAGGTCGGCGTAGCGCGCGCCGATGACGAGGCGGACCACGCCCCGGTGCGGAATGCACACGCCCTTGGGTCGGCCGGTGGAGCCCGACGTGTACATGACGTACGCGAGCGCCTCGGGAGGAACGTGGACGTCCGGAGACGTCTCGGCCTCCTGGGAGAAGTCGGAGTCGAGCAGCACCACCCGGGCCTCACCCGAGGGCAGGCGCTCGGCGAGGTGGCGCTGGGCCAGCAGCAGCGGGGCGCCCACGTCCCGGAGCATGAAGTCCAGGCGCTCACGCGGGTAGGCCGGGTCCAGCGGCACGTAGGCGCCGCCGGCCTTGAGGATGGCGAGGGTGGAGACCACCATCTCCAGGGAGCGCTCGGCGCACAACGCGACGCAGAGGCCGGGCCGCATGCCCAGGCGGAGCAGGGCGTGGGCGAGCTGGTTGGAGCGCGCGTCGAGCTGGCGGTAGGTGAGCGACTGGCCCTCGAACTCGACGGCGATGGCGTCGGGCGTGCGAGCGGCCTGGGCCTCGAAGAGCGCGTGGATGGAGGAGTCACGCGGGTAGTCCACGCGCGTGTCGTTCCACTCCACCAACACCTTGCGCCGCTCGGCCTCGGAGAGCAGCGGCAGCTCGGAGAGCCGGGCCTCGGGGTTGGCGACAGCGCCCTCGAGCAGGATGCGCAGGTGCTCCATGGCCCGGGCCACGGTGCCCGGCTCGAAGAGGTCGGTGTTGTACTCGAGGCTTCCCGTGAAGCCGCCCGGCATGTCGGTGAGCGAGAGCGTCCACTCGAACTTGGCCGTGGTGCTCGACTGCTGCAGCGGGCGCAGGGTGAGGTCCGGCAGGCGCAGCGCTTCGACCGGAGCGTTCTGCAGGACGAACGCCACCTGGAAGAAGGGCGAGCGGCTGAGGTCGCGCTGGGGCTGGAGCTGCTCGACGAGCTTCTCGAAGGGGACGTCCTGGTGCTCGTAGGCGGCCAGGGTGGTGTCGCGCACCTGCTCGAGCAGGCCCCGGAAGGACGTGTCGGGCGAGAAGCGCGAGCGCAGGACGAGCGTGTTGACGAAGAAGCCGATGAGGCTTTCGAGCTCGGTGCCACGGCGGCCGGCGATGGGCGAGCCCACCGAGATGTCATCCTGTCCGGAGTAGCGGTGCAGCAGCACCTGCAGGCCGGCCAACAACGTCATGAAGGGCGTGACGCCCAGACGCGTGGAGAGGGCCTTGAGGGACTCGGAGAGCTCCTTGGGGAGGACGACGGGCAGACTGTCACCCCGGAATGTCTGCACGGGAGGACGAGGCTTGTCGGTGGCCAGCTCCAGGTGCGCCGCGCCGGAGAGCTGCTGTTTCCAGTAGCCCAGCTGCGAATCGAGCACCTCGCCCTGGAGCCACTCGCGCTGCCAGACGGCGAAGTCCGCGTACTGGATGGGCAGGGGCGGCAGGGACGGCTGCTGACCCGCGGCGAAGGCGGCATAGAGCGAAGCCACCTCGCGCACGAGCACACCCATGGACCAACCGTCGGAGACGATGTGGTGCAGGGTGACGAGCAGCACATGGTCCTCCGCGCCCAGGCGCAGCAGGGCGGCACGCAGGAGCGGACCCCGCGCCAGGTCGAAGGGGCGCTGCGCCTCCTGACGGGCCAGCTCCTGGGCCCGGGCCTCACGCTCGGCGGCGGGCACGTCCTGGAGGTCCACCACCTCGAGCGGAAGGGTGAGCGAGGGCAGGATGAGCTGCGCGGGCTCGCCGTTGCGGGAGGTGAAGAGGGTGCGCAGGGACTCGTGACGGCGCACGAGCTCATCGAGGGCTCGCCGCAGTGCCTCGGGGTCCGCCTTGCCCGAGAACCGCAAGGCCACGGGCATGTTGTAGACGGAGCTGCCGGGCTCGAGCTGATCGAGGAACCACAGCCGTTGCTGGGAGAAGGACAGCGGCAGGTCCCCCGTGCGCGGCACGGGCCTGAGCGCGGGCGTCTGGGGTCCGTTCCGGGCCTGCCGCGCGAGGGCCTCGTCGACCTTGCGCGCGAGCGCGGAGAGGGTGGTGGCCTCGAAGAAGGCGCGCACGGGCAGCTCCACCTGGAAGGTGGAGCGCAGGCGGGAGATGACCTGGGTGGCCAGCAGCGAGTGGCCGCCCAGCTCGAAGAAGTGGTCCTCGGCGCCGACGCGGGGCACCGAGAGCACCTTGGCCCAGATGGCGGCGAGCTTCTCCTCGGTGGGGGTGCGCGGGGCGATGTACCCGGCGGCGGAGGTGGTGGCCTCGGGCGCTGGGAGGGCGCGGCGCTCGAGCTTGCCGTTGGGGCTGAGGGGCAACTGCTCCAGGCACACGAAGGCCGAGGGCACCATGTGCTCGGGCAGACGCGGCTGGAGGAAGGAGCGCAGCTCGGCGGCGGAGGCCTGCTCGGGCGGGGCCACGACGTAGGCGACCAGGCGCTTGTCGCCGGGCCGGTCCTCGCGAGCCACCACCACCACCTGGCGCACCGCGGGGTGCTGGGCCAGGTGCGCTTCGATTTCACCCAGCTCGATGCGCAGGCCGCGAATCTTCACCTGGAAGTCGGCGCGGCCCATGTATTCGATGTTGCCGTCGGGCAGCCAGCGGGCCACGTCGCCGGTGCGGTACATGCGCGCGCCCGGGGTGGAGCTGAACGGGTCGGGGATGAAGCGCTCGGCGGTGAGGTGGGGACGGGCCCGGTAGCCGCGGCCTACCTGCACGCCACCGATGTAGAGCTCGCCGTGCACGCCCACGGGCACGGGCTGGAGGCGCGCGTCCAAGATGTGAATCTGGGTGTTGGCGACCGGGCGGCCAATGGGGACGGAGCGAAGGGACTGGCCGGGCTTGCACGCGTAGTAGGTGACGTCGACGGCGGCCTCGGTGGGGCCGTAGAGGTTGTGCAGCTCGGCGTGGGGTAGCCGTTGCAGGCACTGGTCCTGGAACTCCACGGGCAGGGCCTCGCCGCTGCACACCACGCGCCGCAGGGAGACGCACCGCTGCTCGAGGTTCGGCTCCTCCAGGAAGACCTTCAACATGGAGGGGACGAAGTGCAGGGTGGTGACGCGCTCCTGGGCGATGAGATTGGCCAGGTAGTTGGGGTCCTGGTGTCCGCCGGGCTTCGCGAGCACCAGCCGCGCGCCCTGCATGAGAGGCCAGAAGAACTCCCAGACGGAGACGTCGAAGCTGAAGGGCGTCTTCTGCAGGACGACGTCCCGCGCCTCCAGCTTGTACTCCTCCTGCATCCACAGCAGACGATTCACCACGGGGTGGTGCTCGTTCATGGCGCCCTTGGGGCGGCCGGTGCTGCCGGAGGTGAAGATGATGTAGGCGAGGCCGTTGGCCGTGGACTGGAGCGGCGGCGTGTGGCTCGGCCGCGAGGCAATCTCATCCCAGCCGGAATCCAGACACACGACGTGGGCGCCTTGAGCGGGCAGACGCGAGAGGAGCCGCTCCTGCACCAGGAGCACGGTGGGGCTGGCGTCCTCGAGCATCCAGCCCAGGCGCTCCTGGGGGTAGGCGGGGTCGAGCGGCACGTAGGCACCACCGGCCTTGAGGGTGGCCAGCAGGGCGACGACCATCTCCGGGGAGCGCTCCAGGCACAGTCCGACGCGGGACTCGGGGCCAACGCCCAGCGAGCGCAGGTGCCAGGCGAGCTGGTTGGCGCGCGAGTCGAGCTCCCGGTAGGTGAGCGACTGGCCCTCGAAGGTGAGGGCCAGGGCGTCGGGGGTGCGTTCCACCTGAGCCTGGATGAGCTGGTGGAGGCACACGTCGCGCGGGTAGTCCGCTCTGGGGCCGTTGAAGCCGGTGAGGAGCTGGTGCTTCTCGGCCCGCGTGAGCAGGGGCAACTCGGAGAGCGGGGTCTCCGGCTGGGCGACAGCGGCCTCGAGCACCACCCGCAGGTGCTCCATGGCCCGCGCCATGGTGTCGCGCTCGAAGAGATCGGTGCTGTACTCCAGGCCTCCCGTGAAGCCGCCAGACGTGTCGCCGAGCGACAGCATCCAGTCGAACTTGGAGACGCTGTTCGTCAGCTCCAGCGGGCGCAGGGTGAGGCCGCCCGGCAGCGTCATCGTCTCGGTCGGCGCGTTGTGCAGGATGAACATCACCTGGAACAAGGGCGTGCGGCTGAGGTCGCGCTGGGGCTGGAGGTGCTCGACGAGCTTCTCGAAGGGGACGTCCTGGTGCTCGTGGGCGGCGAGCGTGGTGTCGCGCACCTGGAGCAGCAGCTCGCGGAAGGAGGCCTTGGAGGAGAGGCGTGAGCGCAGGACGAGCGTGTTGATGAGGAAGCCGACGAGGCCTTCCAGCTCCGTGCCACGGCGGCCGGCGATGGACGTGCCCACCGAGATGTCGTCCTGTCCGGTGTAGCGGTGCAGCACCACCTGGAGGCCCGCCAGCAGCGTCATGAAGGGCGTGACGCCCAGGCGCTTGGAGAGCGTCTTGATGGACTCGGAGAGCTCCCGGGGAATGGCCACGGGCAGGGTGTCACCCCGGAAGGACTGCACGGCGGGGCGCGGCTTGTCGGTGGGCAGCTCCAGGTGCGCGGGCGCTCCGGAGAGCTGCTGCTTCCAGTAACGCAGTTGCGAGTCGAGCACCTCGCCCTGCAGCCACTTGTGCTGCCAGAGGGCGAAGTCGGCGTACTGGATGGGCAGGGGCGGCAGGGACGGCTGCTGGCCAGCGGCGATGGCGGAGTAGAGCGCGGCCATGTCGCGCACGAGCACGCCCATGGACCAGCCATCGGAAATGATGTGGTGGATGACCAGCAGCAGCACGTGGTCATTGGAGTCCAGACGCAGCAGCGTGGCCCTCAGGAGCGGACCACGGGCCAGCTCGAAGGGACGGAGGATCTCCTGGCGTATCAGCTCCTTGGCCCGGGCCTCGCGCGCGGAAGCGGGAGTGTCCCGCACATCCAGCAACTCGAGCGGGAGGGAGAGCGAGGGCGAGATGACCTGGAGGGGCTGGCCATCCCGAGAGGAGTAGGTGGTGCGCAGGGACTCGTGACGGCGCACGAGCTCCTCGAAGGCGCGTCGCAGCGCCTCGGGGTCCACCGGGCCCGAGAGCCTCAGCGCGACGGGGGTGTTGTAGACGGGGTTACCGGGCTCGAGCTGGTCGAGGAACCACAGCCGCTGCTGGGCGAAGGCCAGCGGGATGTCGCCCGTGCGCGGCATGGGCCGCACCGGCGGAGGCCGCGATCCCTCCCGGGCCTGCTTGAGGCTCTCGTCGACCTTGAGTGCGAACGCGGAGAGGGTGGGAGCCTCGAAGAGGGCGCGGACGGACAGCTCCACCTGGAGGGTGGCGCGCAGGCGCGACAGGGCGCGCATGGCCAGCAGCGAGTGGCCGCCCAGCTCGAAGAAATTGTCCTCGGCGCCGACGCGCGGCACCGACAACACCTCGGCCCAGAGGGCGGCGAGCTTCTCCTCGGTGGGGGTGCGCGGGGCGATGTATGCGGCGGAGTCGGTGGGGGCCTCGGGGGCGGGGAGGGCCTTGCGGTTGACCTTGCCGTTGGGCGTGAGCGGCAGCTGCTCGAGCACCATGAAGGCGGAGGGCACCATGTACTCGGGCAGGTGCTGCTTGAGGAATGTACGCAGCTCGGCCGGGGTGGGCGCCTGCTGTCCCGAGGACGTGAGGTAGGCCACCAGCCGCGGGTCGCCGGACTTGCTCTCGCGGGCGAGGACGACGGACTGACGCACGCCCGGGTGCTTGTCGAGTGCGCTCTCGATTTCACCCAGCTCGATGCGGAAGCCGCGCACCTTCACCTGGAAGTCGATGCGGCCCAGGAAGTCCAGGGCACCATCGGAGCGGCGGCGCACCCGGTCTCCCGTGCGGTAGAGCCGGGCACCGGGCGTGGTGCTGAAGGGGTCGGGCACGAAGCGCTCGGCGGTGAGCTCGGGGCGGCCGAGGTAGCCACGCACCACGCCGTCGCCGCCGATGTAGAGCTCGCCAGCGACGCCCAGGAGCACCGGCTGCATCTGCTCATCCAGCACGTGCAGCTGCGTGTTGACGATGGGCGTGCCCAGGGGGACGGGGCCCTCGTGCCCGGCGGGCACGGGGTGGGTGGAGGACCAGACGGTGGTCTCGGTGGGCCCGTACATGTTGAGCAGCGAGGGCACGCGCTGACGCAGCTCGCGCGCCAGCTCGGTGGACATGGCTTCGCCGCCCACGAGCATCTGCTTCAGGGAGCGCAGGGCCTCGCTGGAGGGGGCGTCGAGCAGCAGGGCCCGGGCCATGGAGGGCGTGCACTGCAGGTGGGTGACGGCGTGCTGGCGTACGGCTTCGGGTAGCCAGTTGGTGCCCAGGGTGTCGGACTGCACCACCACGGTGAAGCCGCGCGAGAGTGTCCAGAGCAGCTCCAGCACGGAGATGTCGAAGGAGATGCTGGTGACGGCCAGCCACACGCCGCGCTCGGGCCTCTCCAGGGCCGCGTCCATGGCGGTGAAGAAGTTGGCCACGGTGCGGTGGGGCACCTGCACGCCCTTGGGCCGGCCGGTGCTGCCCGAGGTGTAGATGACGTATGCCACGTTGTCGGACGCGGCCCGGGCGGAGGGGTTGCTCGCCCCCTCGGGCGCCGGGGCCAGCGTGTCCACGTCCAGGCGCGTGACGGAGTCGCCGGGCTGGAGCGGAGCGTCCACGTGGGACTGGGTGACGAGCACGCGTGCGCCCGAGTCGCGCAGCATGTACTCCAGGCGCTCGCGCGGGTAGGCGGGGTCGAGCGGCACGTAGGCGCCGCCGGCCTTGTGGATGCCGAGCAGGGCCACCACCATGTCCAGCGAGCGCGTGGTGCAGACGCCCACGGGGCTGTCGGGCCCCACGCCGCGCTCGCGCAAGGCGTGGGCGAGCTGGTTGGCGCGGGTATTCAGCTCCGCGTAGGTGAGCGAGTGGGTGCCGTTGACGAGCGCGACGGCCTCGGGCGTGCGCTCCACCTGGGCCTGGATGAGCTCGTGAACGCAGGCCTCGCGCGGGTACTGGACCGCGGGCCCGTTGCCCTCGGCGAGCACGGTGCGCCGCTCCGGCTCGGGGAGCAGCGGCAGGTGGGCGATGGGCGACTCGGGGTTCGCCACGATGCCGGCCAGCAGCGTCTGGTAGTGCTCCAGCAGCCGGGACATGGTCGCGGCATCGAAGAGGTCCGTGCTGTACTCGACCACGAGCCGCAGGCCCTCCGGCAGCTCGGCGGCGATGAGCGTCAGGTCGATCTTCGCCGTCCCCGTCTCCGGCTGCTGGTACTCCATCACCAGGCCCGGCGCCTGCAGCGGGGGCATGGGGGCGTTCTGCAGGATGAACATCACCTGGAACAGCGGGCTGTGGCTCAGCCGGCGCTCGGGCTTGAGCGCGTCCACCAGCCGCTCGAAGGGCACCTCCTGGTGGGCGAAGGCCTCCACCGTCGTCTGGTGCACCTGGCCCATCAGCTCGCGGAACCGGAGCGCGCCCGACAGCGGCGTGCGCAGCGCCAGCGTGTTGATGAACAGGCCGATCATCCCCTCGAGCTCCGAGCGGGTGCGGCCGGCGATGGGCGTGCCCACCACGATGTCCTCCTGCCCGCTGTAGCGGTGGAGGAGAACGTTGAAGGCGGACAGGAGGGTGACGAAGAGCGTCTTGCCCTCGTGCTGGCTCAGCGCCTTGAGCGCCTGGGAGAGCGCGGGCGGCAGCACCACCTTCTGGCGCGCGCCGGAGGGGCTGAGCGCCGCGGGACGGGGCCGATCCGTCGGCAGCTCCAGGACGGCGTTGGCATCCAACTGCTCGCGCCACCAGGAGAGTTGCGTCTCGAACCTGTCACCCTGGAGCCACTCGCGCTGCCAGGAGGAGAACTCCGCGTACTGCAGGGGCAGGGGCTTCAGCGGCGAGGGCTCTCCCCGCACGAAGGCCGCGTAGAGCGTCGCCATCTCGTGGATGAACACGCCCTGGGACCAGCCATCCCCGATGATGTGATGCAGGCACAGCACCAGCACGTGCTCGCGCTCGGCCAGCCGCAGCAGCCCGGCGCGCAGCAGGGGGCCCCGGGTCAGGTCGAAGGGCCGCGTCGCCTCGGCGGTGATGTGCTCGCGGACCCGCTGCTCGCGCTGCGCCTCCGGCACGTCCCGCAGGTCCACCAGGGCCAGGGGCAGCTCCAGCGTGGGCGCGACGGTCTGGATCAGGCGCCCGTCCTGCTCCGAGAAGGTGGTGCGCAGCGTCTCGTGGCGGCGCGCGAGCTCCTGCAGGGCCTTCCGCAGCGCCTCCGTGTCGACCTCACCCGACATCCGGACGGCGCCCGGCATGTTGAAGGCCGCGCTGGTGGGGTTCCACTGGTAGAGGAACCACATGCGCTCCTGCGCGAAGGACATGGGCGCCTGCTTCGCCTTCTGGGTCTTGTCGCGAAGCAGTTGTGCCAGCAGGGCGCGCTTGTCGTTGGACGGGGGGGCCATGATTCAGACGTTCTCCTTCTCGGAGGGGAGGGTCGCGCGTGGCGCGGGGGCTTGCTCCTCCGAGAGTGGCTTCGAATTCACGAATAGCTTCTCAGCCCCCTCCGACGAGGGGGCCTTGGAGCGGCGGCGGCTCGAGGTCGGTCCTACTTCGCGAGCGCGCTGGTGGGCTGGAGCGTCAGGGTGTCCTTGGCGTGGGCCTCCACCTGCTGCCGCGTGAACAGCAGCGGGTGGAACTCCACCTTCCGGCTCAGCTCCATCAAATCCAACCGGTGCGGGTGGTACAGGTGCTCGCTCTGGCCCGGGGTGTGGACGCCCATCGACTTCGAGAAGTCGCTCAGGTCGATGATCATCCGCAGCGCCGTGCCGTGCACCACGTCGTACGGCTTGTTCCAGAGGAAGGAAGCGCCGTCCACCGTGTAGTTGTCACCGCGCGCGGGCAGCGTCGGGCTGTTGAAGACGCGCCGGACGAACGCCGGGCCGAGCCTCCCCAGCGGGCCGTTGATGAAGGTCAGCGTGTGCACCCGGCCCCACTGCCAGCCGGCCACGTCCGGCCCGTACTTCGCGCTCAGCCACTTCACGGCCTCGCCGAAGCTGCGGCGCAGGAGGTCGTCCCGCGTCTCCTTCTGGGGCTTCTTCGCGTCGGAGAACCACTCGTGCTCGGGCGTCTCCATCAGGCCGATCACCCAGGGCATGTGCATGCTGCCGTGGCGCTCGTACTCGCTCGCCAGGTAGCGCTCCACCATCTCCTTGCTCAGCTTGTTGCTCAGCAGGTTGCGCAGCACGGTGATGTACCAGGTCTGGAACACCGTCGCGCCGATGCGGTCCGTCTCGTAGCGCAGGTCCCACGACTTCAGCTCCTCGAGCGCCTTCGTCTCCAGCGCATCCGCCGGCTTCGCCGCCGCCAGCAGGTGGGGCCGCAGGGCCTCGGCGGGCAGCGAGTACGTCTCGGACTGGATGCGGCGCATGTCCTCGACGGTGTGCTTCGTGCCCGCCGCCAGCAGATCCGTGATGCGCCGGGCCCGGTAGCCCGGGAACCAGTTGGTCGCGAGCACGTAGGGGTAGTCGTCCGCGGTGACCTTGTTGTTGGCCGTGGCCACGAAGCCCGCGGGCGGGTTGAGCGTGGCCGGGAGATCCTGGAAGGGAATCCAGCCCTGCCACTCGTACTCCCCGGTCCAGCCCGGCACCGGCACCGTTCCCTGGTGCGCCGCGGCGCGAATGGGAATCTTCCCCGTGGCCTGGTAGCCGATGTTCCCCTCGGCGTCCGCGAACACGAAGTTCTGGCCCGGGCTCTCCCACTGCTCGAGCGCCGCGCGGAACTCCTTGCACGAGCCCGCCAGGTTCATCCCCACCAGCGTCTGCATCAGCGGCGCGCTGTCGTGCAGCGCCCAGCGCATCGACAGGGGCGCGGAGTCGGGCTTCACCTGGTTGCCCAGCACCCCATTCATGAGGGGGCCGTGCCGGGTGAGGCGCACCTCGAACGGCACCGGCGCGCTGTCCCGGACGGTGATCTCCTCGCGGATGACTTCCAGGTCGTGCCACTCGCCCTTGAACTCGTAGCGCTTGGGGGCCTTCGGATCGTCCAGCTTCTCGAGGTAGAAGTCCTGGGTGTCGGGGCCCAGGTTGCTCATGCCCCAGGCCACGCGCCCGTTGTGGCCGATGAGCACCATGGGCACGCCCGGCAGCGTGAAGCCCACCACGTCGAACCGGCCGCCGTGCAGGCCGGTCTCGTACCACGTGGAGGGGAGCGTCAGGCCGATGTGCACGTCATTGCACAGCAGCGGCTTGCCGCTCGCCGTGCGCTGGCCGTGCACCACCCAGTTGTTGCTGCCCGAGACGATGTTCGGGTCGCCCATCACCCCGTCCACCGCGTCCAGGCCCTCCAGCTTCGTCACGCCGGCCAGGCCCCGGAGGTTCATGGACTCGGGCGGCACGATGAGCGGCGACTGCGGACCGTGCGAGGGGAGGATCATCGCGGTGAGCTCCTCGCCCACCTCCGCCAGCAGCTGGGCCCGGAACAGCTCCAGCCGGTGGTTGCCGCCCAGCGCGTACGCCAGCATGTTGCCGCGCGTCAGCGTGTCCACGGGCGTCCAGGGCTCCGGGGTGACGCCGAAGATGGAGCACTCGAGCGGCAGCGGCTCGGCCTTCATGCGCGCGTTCACGCCCGCGCAGAAGGCTTCCGCGAAGGCGCGCGCCTCGCCCGTCACCTGGCTCCAGCCGCGCTCGGCGGCCCGGCGCAGGCCCAGGGTGCGCAGGAAGCGATCCACCGGCACCCCGTTGGGACCCAGCATGGTCGCCAGCGTGCCATTGGAGATCTGGCGGCTCAGCTCCATCTGCCAGAGCCGGTCCTGAGCCTGCACGTAGCCCTGGGCGAAGAACAGGTCGCGCTCGTTCTTGGCGAAGATGTGGGGCACGCCCCACGTGTCGCGGATGAGCTCCACGGGCCCCTCGAGGCCCGGAGCCGAGAGCTTCCCCTGGGTGCGCGGCCAGCGGCCACGGGCCAGCCGGGGGCCCACGCCAGGAGTCGCGGCGGCCAGCAGCGGGGGCAGGAGCCTCATCAACTGCTTGAACCGTTGCAGCTTCTTCATGACTTCGAGCCTCCAGAAACAGGGGCGAGCGCCGGCGCGTCCCCGGTGTTGGCGGGGGTCGCGGGCAGCTGGGTGACGTTGTTGGGCGCGGCGTCCGGGAGGGCGTCTGGCAGCTCCTCCTCCGCGTGGCGCACGCGCGGGGACAGCCAGGTGATGAACGTGTTGAGCATCACGACCACCCCCATCACGACGAACAGGAAGCCGATGCCCCGGCCGCGGCCGGTTCCCACCACGAGCCCGACACTCCCGGCGAGCGCGCCGTCCGGCGCCAGCCAGGGCTCGAAGACGCGGTCCGCCAGCGGGCCCGCCAGCAGGGAGGCCACCGGTGTCGAGGCCCGGGCGAGCATCCGCCGCACGGCGAAGACCCGCCCCTGCACGCCCAGGGGCGTCTTGCGCTGCCAGAGACTCTGGCTGGTGCCCATGGAGAGCGGCATGGTGAAGAGGTACATCCCCGCGCACAGCGTGATGACCAGCATGGTGGCGGGCAGGGCTCCTCCGAACAGCGTGAGGCCTCCCAGGATCTGGATGAGGAACATTCCCCGCACCAGGCGCTTGGGGCCGCCCCAGATGCTCATCACCACGCCACCCACCACCATGCCCAGCCCGGAGAGCGACAGGACCAACCCCAGGGTGGCCTCGTCTCCGAAGCTCAGGACCAGCGGGGTGATCAGCACCACCACCAGGCCGAGCACCAGGTTGGGGAGGATGGAGTACAGCAGCAGCCTCATCAACGCCGGCCGCGTCTGGATGAAGCTCCAGCCCAGGGCCATGTCCTGCATCAGCGAGTTGCGGCGCGCGGTCTGCTCGGAGAGGGGCAGGGGAGGGAAGCGGACGAGCAGCAGGCTCCCCACGGCGAAGGCGAAGGTCGCCAGGTCGATCAGCACGATGCCCTGCAGCCCGATATGCAGCACCAGCGCTCCGGCCAGCACGGGGGCGACGAGCTGGCTGGCCCCGTTGGCCAGCTCGATCATTCCATTGGCCCGGCCCAGATGCTGCTTGGGGACGAGCTGCGCCGTGGCCGCCGACAGGGCCGGCGCGCGGAGCGCCGTGAAGAACGAGCTCACCGCGAACGGCAGGTAGAAGTGCCACGTCTCCAGGGGCCAGAGGCCCGCCTGTCCCGCGGCGATCAGCGCCCAGATGAGCAGCGTGCAGACGCCCGCGCCCAGATCGCTCAGCAGGATGGCCGTGCGGCGGTTCCACCGGTCCACCAGCACGCCCGCGACGGGCGTCAGCAGCAGGGCCGGCACGGTGGAGAAGAAGGTCACCAGCGACAGCTTGGTGATGGAGCCGGTGCGCCGGAACACCTCGATGCCGAGCGCGAAGCTCGTCAGCCCCGAGCCGATCAGCGACAGGAGTTGTCCGGCCAGGGTGACGCCGAAGGCGCGCAAAGGATTGCCGGCGGCGTTGGACTGGGGCGCGCTCATGAGGCCTCCTGCCCCGGGGAGAGGGAGTCCGGGAGCTGCACGCGGCGGCGCGGCTCCTGGCCGTACAGCTTCGACAGCTCCACCTTCGCGCCGGCCAGCCACAGGCGCGCGGCGGTCTCCAGGGCGTGCCAGGCGGCGTCCCGGGGCTCCTTGGGCCGGGGCAGCGACGTGAGCACCGTGGGGGGGACACCGGCCGGTGCGTTGCCGCGCATCAGCGTCCCCAGGGCGTTGCCCGGGCCCACCTCCAGGAAGACGCGCTCCGGGTCGCGCAGCAGCACCGTGGCGCCCTCGGCGAAGCGCACCGGCTGGCGCAGGTGCCTCGTCCAGGCCTTGGGGTCCGTGGCCTGCTCGGCCGTCACCCAGGTGCCCGTCAGCGTGGACACGTAGGACAGCTTCGGCGGGGACAGGCGCAGGCGCGACACCTCCTGGGTGAACGTCTCCAGCACCGGATCCATCATCGCCGAGTGCGAGGCGTGCGAGACGAACAGCCGGCGCGTCTCCACTCCGCGCCCGGCGAGCAGCTCCTCCAGGGCCGCCACCGCCTCGCGCGTCCCGGACACCATCTGCAGGGCCGGGCCGTTCATCGCGCCAATGTTGGCCCCGGGCGGCAGCAGCGGCGTGAGCTCCGCCTCCGGCAGGTTCACCGACAGCATCGCCCCCGGCGGCAGCGACTGCATCAGCCTGCCGCGCACCGACACCAGCCTCAGCGCGTCCTCCAGCGGGAACACCCCCGCCAGGCACGCGGCCACGTACTCGCCCAGGCTGTGGCCGATCATCGCCTCGGGCTCCACGCCCAGCGCCATCCACCACTTCGCCAGCGCGTACTCCACCGCGAACTGCGCGGGCTGCGCCCACTCGATCTGGTTGATCAGCGCCTCGGCCTCTTCCTCGCGGCCCGGGGCGGGGTAGATGATCTCGCGCAGGTCCCGGCCGAGGTGCGGCTCGAGCGTGTCCGCGCACGCATCCATGGCCTCGCGGAAGACGGGCGCGGACTCGTACAGGGTCCGGCCCATGCCCACGTGCTGCGTGCCCTGTCCCGAGCACAGGAACACCACCGGCCGCCGCGTGTTCGTCCCCGAGCCGTCGAGCACGCGCGTCTCATCCTTCAGCGCGGCCCGGGCGTCGGCGACATCCCGGCAGATCACGGCGCGGCGGTACTCGTCCGTGCGCCGGTCCGTCCGCAGCGTGTACGCCACGTCCGCGACGTCCACCTCGGGGTGGTGCTCCAGGTACGTGGCCAACCGCGCGGTGGCCTCGTCGAGCTCGGCCTCGCCGCGCGCCGACAGCGTCAGCACGTGCAGGGACGGGGAGGCCGGCTTCGCCTTCTGGGCCTTCTCACGCAGCAGCTGCGCGAGCAGGGCACGCTTGTCATTCGCGGACGACGCCATGGGTCAGGCATTCTCCTTGTCGGCTTCCAGCACGGCCAGCAGCTCCGCGACCTGCTCGTCCGACAGCTGATCGAGGTTCGCCAGCAACCGCTCGGCCTCCTCCTTGGTGGGAGCGGGCTTCGCGGCGGGGGCGGCGGCGGGCTTCACGGCGGCGGCCGACTGCTCCACCTCGTAGCCGAGCCGGGCGACGATCTCCAGCGTGGTGGGATCGAGCGGACGCGGCCACTTGATCTTCTTCCAGCTCTCTCCGAGCCCCTTGTCGATCCCCTTGTGCTGCATGATGTTGGGGTCACCCAGGCCACCCATCATGCGCTCGCGCTTGCCGTCGTACGGCTGGACCACGCGCTCGTCGAAGGGCAGGCCGAGGAAGTCGCACACCCGGGTCATCACCGCGGTGGGATCCTTCACGAGCTGCTCGTACTGCACCCAGTGCACGCGCTCCTTGTCCACGCGGGAGGTGAAGTCGAGCAGGTTGCGGTTGCACAGCGCCCAGACGGTCTCGGCCATCACGTGGGGATCCACGTTGCCGTCACCGAAGAGGCTGGGGCCGAAGAGCCGGTTGAAGCGCAGGCGCACCAGCGACTCCATCACCGTGTACGGGTGGCGGTAGAGGAAGATGTACTTCGGCTGATCGAACATCTCCTCCGAGCGCCAGAGCGTCTCCGGATCCAGCGCGTACGAGGGCGTCTTGTCCACCAGCAGCCGCGGGCCGGACAGCTCCTGGAGCTTCGCGAAGATGTCCTGGGCGGGGGTGTTCTCCGCCACGAAGCGATCGATGAGCGCCTGGCCCGCCGCCGAGTCCAGCCCCAGCAGCTCCATGAAGGCCCACTGCAGGCCGCCCGTGGTCCACTCCATCTCGTTGCCGAAGCCGATGTTCTCGCGCCACTCCTTCATGTTCTCGAAGAAGAGGAGGTTGACCTCGGGCGGGCAGAAGAGCTTCGGGTGCCCGGCGAGCATGACGCGGAAGAGCGTGGAGCCGGCGCGGGGGCTCGAGTGCACGAACACCATGGGCGGGTTCTTGCGCCGACCCTTCGCCGGAGCCGTCCCCTCCACGCGCTGGGGGCGGTAGGGCTTGAGCGGCCAGGCCGACAGCGGCTTGTCGGAGGCCTGCTTCACCGGGTTGGCCAGGCGCTCCATCTCCGACAGCAGGTAGCGGGCCAGCTCGGGGATGGTGGGGAACTCCTGGACCTCGTGCACGTAGAACTGGAACTTGAAGTCCTGCAGCAGGTTGTACGACAGCTCCGCGCCCAGCATCTTCGAATCATGCCCCGCGAGCGAGCCGCCCAGGGGCAGCTGCTCCACCGTGAGGCGCAGCCCCGCGGCGATCTTCCGCCGCAGGTAGTCCTCCATGAGGGACTGGCGCTCGGTGGGGAAGGCGGAGCGCAGCCGCTCGGCGATGGGCTGCTCCGAGGCCTGCGCGCTCTTGCGCAGCTCCTGCTCGATCTTCGCGGCGGTGGCCGCCACGGTGGGCGTCTCGAAGAGGCCGCGCAGCGGCAGGTCCACCTTCAGCTCGGCGTGGATCTGATTGCGCAGCTGCGTGGCCAGCAGCGAGTGGCCGCCCAGCTCGAAGAAGTCGTCGTTGACGCCGATCTTCCCGATGCCCAGCACCTGCTGCCACACCGCGGCGACGCTGCGCTCGAGCTCCGTGCGCGGCTCCACGTACCGGGTGGCCAGCGCGGGCCGGGCGTGGCCCGCCGCGGCCTTCTTCTTCGCGTCACCCGGGGACGTGGAGGACTCGCGCGGGCCCTGGTTGCGGCGGGCCTCCAGGTCGCCCGTGGACAGGACGAGCTGCCCGCCCGGGGCCTGGGTGAGCACGCGGCGGATGACCTCGAGCCCCTCCTGCGGCTGCAGGGCGTAGCGCGCGATCGCCGGGCTCAGCGCCGACAGGTTGGCGCTCTCCTCGAAGCGCATCGCGTCCCAGTCCACGCTGATCCACGGGAAGGAGCCCGCCTCGCTCTGGCGCTCGGCGAAGGTGTCCATGAACTGCGCCGCCGCCGCGTGCGCCACCTGCCCGAAGCCGCCGAGGATGGACGACAGCGACGAGACGATCAGACAGAAAGCGGGGCCCTCCGCCGGGAGCACCTGGCGCAGGACGCACAGCCCCTGCACCTGCGGCGCGAAGTGCGAGGCGCACGCGCTCGCGTCCGTCTCCTGGATGGTGCCCAGCGTGGAGCCCTGGCCCAGCGCTCCCGCGGCGTGGATGACGCCGTCGAGCCGGCCGAAGTGCTCCACCGTCCGGGCCACCACCTGGCGCATGCGCGCCTCGTCCGTCAGGTCCGCGCCGAGCACCAGCACCGAGGCGCCCGCGGCCTCCAGCGCCTGGGCGGCCTTGATCTTCCGGCTCGTGGCGTCCTGCTCGCCCTTGGAGGACAGCCACTGCGTCCACTGCTCGCGGGCGGGGAGCTCCTGGCCCTCCACGAGCACCAGCCGCGCGCGCGACGCACGCGCCAGCTCACCGGCCAGCGCGTGGCCGAGCCCCGTGAGTCCCCCGGTGACGAGGTACACGCCCTGCTCCTTCAGCGTGCGCACGGGGGCGGCCTGGGCCTCCAAGCGCACCGGCTCGAAGGTCTGCACCCAGCGCTGACGGCCGCGCCAGGCGACGACGGCGTCGGACGCACCGGCCTGGAGCTCCGTGAGCAGCCAGGCCGCCACGGCCTCGGCGCCACCCTGGCCCCTCGCCGCCACGTCCACGAAGCGGCAGGTGATGTGCGGGTACTCCTGGGGCACGACGCGGCACGGGCCGAGCAGCATCGCCTTCTCGGGCGAGGGCACGTCCGCGCTCTCCACCTTGCAGGCGCCGTTGGCCGCCACCCACCACGCGAGCGGCTCCGTGCGCCCCTGGGTCCCCAGCGCCCGCGCGAGGAAGAGCTGGCTGTAGAAGCCGGTGTCCAGCGCGCGCTCGAGCGACACGGGCTCGGCCGTCACGCCCCACAGGTGCACCACGCCGTCGAAGGGCTGGCCCTGCGTCTGGAGCGCCTGGAGCAGCGCGGTGTAGTCCTCGCCCCTGCGGGGGTTGAGCGTATAGGTGCCATCGGCGCGGCGGCCGAACGCGTCACCGGCGATGACGCGGATGACGGGCGCGCCCGTCTGGGCGAGCTTCGGCGCGAGCGCCTCGGCCACACCGCCCGCGTCCGCGAAGAGCAGCCAGCCCCGGCCGGGAGCCTTCGCCCCCTGGGCGGCGCGCGGCGGCGTGCGCTTCCACGAGGGCACGTAGAACCAATCGGCGATGTCGCTCTTCTTCTCGGCGGAGGCGGCCGGGCGCGGCGCCGTGCCCGCGGGGCGGGCGTCGAGCCAGTAGCGCTTGCGCTCGAAGGGGTAGGTGGGCAGCGGGACGCGCAGGCGCTTCTCGCGGGCGTAGAAGCCGGACCAGTCGGGGGAGACGCCGTCGAGCCACAGCCGGCCCAACGTGGAGAGCGTGTCACCCGAGCCCACCTCGAGCTGCACCTGCTGCGGCTTCTGCGCGAGCGTCTTCCGCCCGTCTTCGAAGCGCGCGGACTGGCGCGGGAGCGTGGTCCAGTACTCGGCGCGGGTGGCCTGGGAGTCCTCCATCCACGTGCCGGTGACGCTGGAGACGAGGGGAATCCTCGGCGCGTTCAGCTTCAGGCCCGTGGGCTGCCCGCGGCCGGCCACGAGGGTCAGCGCATCGCGCGGCTCGAGCACTCCGGCGAGGCTCGCGGCCACGTACTCCCCGGCGCCGCCACCGAGCAGCGCCTTGGGCTTCACCCCCCAGGACATCCACAGCTGCGCCTGGGCGTACTCGAGGCAGAAGCGCACCGGCCCGGCGAGGGCCTCGCTCGGGGCCGTCCCGGCGTTGAGCAGCTGGCGCACGTCCACCCCGAGCAGCGGCTGCAGCTGCGTGGCGCACGCGTCCAGATGCTCGCGGAAGACGGGCTCGGAGGCGTACAGCGCGCGCGCCAGGTCCAGGGACGGCGCGCCCTGGCCGGAGAACACGAAGGCCACCGGCCGGTCCTGCGCGCCGGGCGAGCCCGTCCACACGCGCTGCGCATCCCGCGTCTTCAGCGCGCGCACGGCCTCGTCGCGCTCACGGCACAGCACCACGCGGCGCACGGCCATGGCCTGCCGTCCCACCTGGAGCGTGTGGGCCACGTCGGCCAGATTCAGCCCGGGGTTCTCCTCGAGGTGCCGCGCCAGGTTGTCCGTGGCCGCCTCGAGCGCCGCCTCGGACTTCGCCGACAGCACGAGCAGCTGCACGGGCCGCGACACGCTCGAGGCCGCCCGGGCGGGCGCCTCCTGGAGCACCACGTGGGCGTTCGTCCCGCCCACGCCGAACGAGCTCACCCCCGCGCGGCGCGGCGCACCCCCGGACGCCTTCCAGTCCTCCAGCGCGGTGTTCACGTAGAAGGGGCTGTTGGCGAAGTCGATCTCCGGGCTCGGCTTCTCGAAGTGCAGGCTGGGCGGCAGCTTCTGGTACTCCAGGGCCATCACGGCCTTGATGAGGCTGGCGACGCCCGAGGCGCCGGACAGGTGGCCGATGTTGCTCTTGAGCGCGCCCACGGCGCAGCGCATCTTCGCCGCGCGCGGGGAGCCGGGCTTGTAGCGGAACGCCTTGGTGAGGGCGCGGATCTCGATCGGGTCTCCCAGGCTCGTGCCGGTGCCATGGGCCTCGATGTAGCCGATGGACTCGGGCTCCACGCCGGCGGCGGCGAGCGCCTCCTCGATGACGGCGGCCTGGCCCTCCACGCTGGGGGCGGTGAAGCCCACCTTGTGCGAGCCGTCGTTGTTGATGGCCGAGCCCTTGATGACGGCATGGATGAAGTCGCCGTCCTTCAGCGCATCCGCGAGCCGCTTGAGCACCACCACGCCCACGCCGCTACCGAAGACGGTGCCCTCCGCCTTCGCGTCGAAGGCGCGGCAGTGGCCGTCGGGAGAGCCGACGCCGCCGGGGACGTAGGTGTAGCCCTCGGGGTGCTTGACCTGGATGGAGATGCCACCGGCCAACGCCATGTCGCACTCCTGGTTGAGGAGGCTCTGGCAGGCCACGTGGGTGGCCACCAGCGACGTGGAGCAGCCGCTGAGCATCGAGTAGCTCGGGCCGCGCAGGTCGAGCTTGTAGGCCACGCGGGTGCTCAGGAAGTCCGTGCCGTTGTTCACGTCCAACTGCATCAGGTCCACCGCGCCGAGCCGGTCCGCGTTGGGCACGATGTTGTAGATGAGGTACGTGTTCGTGGACGCGCCCGCGTACACGCTGATGGCCCCGGGGTAGCGGTCCGGCGCGTAGCCAGCGTGCTCGAGCGCCTCCCAGGCGCACTCCAGGAAGACGCGGTGCTGAGGATCCATCAGCTCCGCCTCGCGGGGCGTGTAGCCGAAGAAGCCCGCGTCGAACAGGTCCGTGCCGTCCATCACCGCGGCGGCCTTCACGTGGCGCGCATCCTCGCGCCGCGCCTTGTCCACCCCGAGCTTCTCCAGCTCGGCGTCACTCACGGGGCGGATGGACTCGACGCCGTTGCACACGTTCTTCCACAGCGCGTCGACGTCTTTCGCGCCGGGGAAGCGGCCGGTCATTCCGATGATGGCGATGTCCTGCTCGTCGATGAAGGTCTCGGGAGGCATGGGTAGGTGTTTCCTGGAACTGGAAAGGAAGGTGGGGGGCTATTCCTCGGAGGCGCCGTCGTCGCGGCGCTGTCTCCGGGCGCGGCGGCGCTCTCCGCGGCCGCGGTTGGCGGAGTCCTCGGACTCCTGCTCCTCGGTGGCACCGGTGGCGGCCTTGAGCAGCTTCGCCAGGGCCTCCACCGTGGGGCCCTCGTAGAGGGTGACGGCGGGCACCGGCACGCCGAACTGCTCACGCACGCGGACGATCAGCTTGATGCCCACGAGCGAGTTGCCACCCAGCTCGAAGAAGTTGTCGTGGACGCCCACCTGGGAGATGCCCAGCATGGACTCCCAGAGCTTCGCGACGGACTCCTCCAGCTCGTCGCGCGGGGCCACGTAGGCGTTCTGCAGCGCCGGGCGGGCCGCGGCCTGCTGGCTCTGCGCGTCGGGCACCACGTGCTCGGCCCGGGCCTGCCCGGCCTGATTCGGGGACTCGGGCCGGGCGGTGCGCTCGAGGCGCGCGGGCAGGGGCGTGGTGGACACGGCCACGTGGGCCACGGGGCCCAGCGCGAGCACGTGCTCGAAGGCCTCGGCGCCCTCGGTGGCGGAGATGGACAGCGCACCGAAGGGCTGGGGCCCCGCGTCGCTCGCCCAGGCGTCCCAGCCCACGCTCAGCCATGGGGTGGGGGACTGCTGCGTCTGACGCAGGGCGAAGGCGTCCATGAAGCTCATGGCGGCGGCGTAGGAAGCGCGTCCGACGCCACCGAGCACCGAGGCCACCGACGAGGCCAGCAGGCAGAAGTCCAGCGGCCGGCCGCGCAGCACCGCCTCGAGCGCGTAGAGCCCGAGCACCCGGCTCTGGAAGAGCAGGTGCGCGTCGGCGGTCGTCACGTCCGCGAGGCTCCGGAAGAGCGAGGCGTCCACGCTACCCGCGGAGAACACCACGCCGTGCAGCGCGCCGAAGCGCGAGAGCGTCTGCTCGACGACGGCCTGGAGCTGCGCCCGGTCGGCCACGTCCGCGTTGGCCACGAGCACCTCGGCGCCGAGCGCCTCGAGCGCCCGCACCTTGCGGATGCGCTGGCCAATGGGCTCCTTCTCCTCGTGGCTCGCGAGCCAGGTGTCCCAGGTGGAGCGCTCGGGCAGGGTGGAGCGGCCCACGAGCACGAGCCGGGCCTTCACGCGCCTGGCGAGCGTCTCGGCGTGGCTGTAGCCGATGGTGCCGAAGCCGCCGAGGACGAGGTAGACGCCCTGCTCACGCAGCGGCGGCCGGCCCGTCGCGTCGGCGGAGACGTCGACGGACTCGAAGACCTGCGCGTGGCGCTGCTGGCCGCGGTACGCGATGACATTCTGGCCGCGCGAGCCGTCGGCGCCCTCGGCGAGGAGCCGCTCGATGAGCTGTGCCTCCTGCCAGCTACCCGGCGCGGGCAGGCTCACGTCCACCGAGCGCGCGGAGAGGTGCGGGTACTCCTGCGGAATGACGCGCACGGGGCCGAGCACGGTGGCCGTCTCGGGGCGGGGGCTCTCCTCGCCGAGCGCCTGCATCCGGTGGGTGACCACGGTGAGCGACACGGGCTTCGCCTCGTGGCGGCCGAGCACCTGGGCGAGGAACAGCAGGCCGTGGAAGCCGTGCTCCTGGGCCGTGTCGAACGAGGCCCCCTGCGCCCCGAAGGTGCTCTCGGGCACCGCGCTCCACAGGTGGAGGATGCGGTCGGGCGCGAGCCCCTGGGCCGTGAGCTGCTCATACAGGGACGCGAAGTCCGCCACCCCGCGGGGGTTGAGGGACCAGTGGCGCTCACCGAGCTGCGCCAGGTGCGAGCCCGGCGAGACGGTGACGACCCGCTGGCCGGCCTCGGCGAGGCGCCGCGCCAGCCGGGCCCCCAGCCCGTCCTGCCCGTGCGCCTCGGGGACGAACAGCCACCAGCACGCCTTCTGCTCGGCCCACGCGCTGGAGGGCGGAAGCGCGCGCTGCCACGAGGGCAGGTAGAACCACCGCGACACGTCCTGCTTCGTGTCCGCGGACGCGCCGTGGGACTTCTTGCCGTGGCCGCCGTCCGCGGGCGGATCCACCCAGTGGCGCTGGCGCTCGAAGGGCGAGGTGGGCAGCGGGATGCGGCGGCGCTTGTCTCCGCCGTGCAGGGCCTCCCAGTCCGGCTCGATACCGGCGAGCCACACGCGGCCGAGCGCGCTGAGCAGGAAGTCGACGTCGTTCCTCTGCTCGCGGGGGTGGCGCACGGAGTTGATGACCGCGTGCCGCGCGCCCTTGGCCGGGTGCTGCCGGGCGAGCGTCGTGAGCGTCTGGCCCGGGCCCACCTCGAGCAGGAGCGCGTCGGCGTCCTCGAGCAGCACGCCCAGCCCCTCGGCGAAGCGCACGGCCTGGCGCAGGTGCTTCGCCCAGTAGTCGGGGCTGGTGGCCTCCTCGGAGGTAATCCACTTGCCCGTCACGTTGGACAGGTAGGGCAGCTGGGGCACCTGCCGCGCCACGCGCCGTACCTGCTCGCGGAAGGCGTCCAGGATGGGGTCCATCATGGACGAGTGGAACGCGTGCGAGGTGTGCAGGCGGGTGGTGGTGACGCCCTCGGCCGTGAGCTTCTGCGCGAGCGCGTCGATGGCGGGAATGGGGCCGGCGACCACGCACGTGCCGGGGTTGTTGACGGCCGCGAGCGACAGCTCCGCGCCGAGCAGCGGCAGCACCTGTGCCTCCGTCCAGGGCACGGCGAGCATGGCGCCCGCGGGCATCTGCTGCATGAGCCGGCCGCGCGCGGCCACGAGCGCCAGCGCGTCCTCCAGCGAGAACACCCCCGCGAGGCACGCGGCCACGTACTCGCCGATGCTGTGGCCAATCATCGCCCGGGGCTTCACACCCCAGGACATCCACAGCCTGGCGAGCGCGTACTCGAGGACGAAGAGCGCGGGCTGGGTGAGCGACGTCTGCTTGAGGCGCTCGGTGGCGGCCTCGCGCTGGGCCTCGGGCGGGTAGAGCACGGTGCGCAGGTCGACGCCCAGGTGCTTCTCGAGCTTCTTCGCGCAGGCGTCCACCTCGTCGCGGAAGACGGGCTCGGACTCGTAGAGGTGCCGGCCCATGTCCACGTACTGGGCGCCCTGGCCGGAGAACATGAACAGGACGGGGCGGCCCCCGGACTCCTGGCCGTCGGTGAAGACGCGGGCGGGATCTCTCGAGGCCAGGGCCTCGGCGGCCTCGGCCACGGTGCGGGCCACCACGATGCGGCGGTGGCTGAAGCGCTTGCGGCCCACCTGGAGCGTGTGGGCCACGTCCGCGAGGTTCAGCCCGGGGTTGTCCCGCAGGTGGCCGGCGAGCCGGTCCGTGGCGGCCTCGAGCGACGCCTTGGAGCGCGCCGAGAGCACCAGCACCTGGGCCGGGCGGCGGGGCTTGTCCGAGGCGGGCAGGACGGGGGTCTCCTCGAGGATGGCGTGCGCGTTGGTGCCGCCCATGCCCAGCGACGTGACGCCCGCGCGGCGCGGCGTCTGGCCCTCGGGCCAGTCGGACAGCTTCGCGTTCACGTAGAAGGGGCTGTTGGCGAAGTCGATGGCGGGGTTGGGCGTCTGGAAGTGGAGCGTGGCCGGAATCTGCTTGTGGTGCAGCACCAGCGCGGCCTTGATGAGGCCCACCGCGCCCGCGGCCGAGTCCAGGTGGCCGATGTTGCTCTTCACCGAGCCGATCGCGCAGAAGCCCTTGCGGTCCGTGCCGGTGCGGAAGGCCTGCGTGAGGCCGGCGATCTCGATGGGATCTCCCATGTGGGTCGCGGTGCCATGGCACTCGATGTAGCCGATGCTGTCCGGCTCCACGCCCGCGAGCGCCTGCGCCAGGGAGACCACTTCGGCCTGGCCCTCGACGCTGGGGGCCATGTAGCTGACCTTCTGCGAGCCGTCGTTGTTGACGGCCGTGGCCTTCACCACGGCGTAGATGGTGTCCCCGTCGGCCACGGCATCCGCGAGCCGCCGCAGCGCCACCACGCCCGCGCCGTGTCCGGAGACGAAGCCCTCTCCCTTGGCGTCGAAGGGGCGGCAGTGGCCGTCGGACGCGGTGGTTCCGCCCTCGTAGTACAGGTAGCCCTGCATCTCCGGGAAGTGGATGGACACGCCGCCGGCCAGGGCCATGTCGCACTCGTAGCCGAGCAGGCTCTGGCAGGCGAAGTGGATGGCGGTGAGCGACGTGGAGGAGGAGGACTGGATGGTGACGGCCGGGCCCTTGAGGTTGAGCCGGTAGGCCACCTCCGTGGTGAGCGCGTCCTTGTCGTTGCCGATGGCGGCCTGGAGGCTCTCCACCGAGGCCACGTGCGACAGGTGCGGGTATACGTTGGTGAGCAGGTACGTGTTCATGCTCATGCCGCCGAACACGCCCGTGCGGCCCGGCTGCCGGTCCGGGCTGTAGCCCGCCGTCTCCATCGCCTCCCAGGCGCACTGCAGGAAGACGCGGTGCTGCGGATCCATCAACGCCGCCTCGCGCGGGTTGAGCCCGAAGAAGGCCGCGTCGAACTGGTCCGTGTCCCCCAGCACCCCGCACGCCTTCACGTAGTTGGGCGCGCGCACCAGCGCCGGGTCGATGCCGCTGGAGATCAGCTCCTCGTCGGTGAAGAACGAGATGGACTCGACGCCCTCGCGCAGCTTCTTCCAGAACTCGGCGATGGTGCGCGAGCCGGGGAGGTGGGCGGCCAGGCCGACGATGGCGATCCCTTCCAGCTCGGGCGTGTTCTCGGTGGTCATGGGGCGTTCCGTGGTGTCAGTGGAAATGGGGTGGGGGGTCGTCGGCTACTTGGAACCGGGCTTGCGCAAACGGGCCTGGGCCTGCTGCTGGCGCTTGCCCATGGCGCTCTTGCGCTTGTCGGCCTCGTCCTTGAGCTTCTGGGCGGAGGCGGTGGCGGTGGCGTCGTCCGGCGTGCGCGTGAGGAACTGCGCCAGCGCGCTGACGGTCGAGTACTTGAACATGTCCACGAGGGCGAGCTCGAGCTTCAGCTCCTCGCGCAGGCGGCGGTGCACCCGGGCGAGCAGCATGGAGTTGCCACCCAGCTCGAAGAAGTTGTCGTGCAGGCCCACGCGGTCGAGCTTGAGGATGTCCTGCAACACGGCGGCGATGTCGCGCTCGAGCGAGCTGGTGGGCGCGGCGTAGGCGGCGGCCAGGGCGGGGCGCTCGCCCTCGGGGACGGGCAGGGCGCGGGTGTCCACCTTGCCGTTGGGCGAGAGCGGCAGCGCCGGCAGCGGCATGAAGAGGGAGGGCAGCATGTAGGGCGGCAGCCGCTCGGACAGCCACGCATGCAGCCCGGCCGTCGTCTGCTCGGCGTCGGAGAGCACCACGTACGCCACCAGCCGCTTGTCCCCCGGCGAGTCCTCGCGCGCCATGACGAGCGCATCGCGCACCGCCGCATGCTGCTTGAGGGCCGCCTCCACCTCGCCCAGCTCGATCCGGAAGCCGCGGATCTTCACCTGATCATCCACGCGCTGCAGGTACTCGAGCACGCCGTCGGGCAGCCAGCGGGCCAGGTCGCCGGTGCGGTACAGGCGCTCGCCGGGACGGAACGGGTGGGGGATGAAGCGCTCGGAGGACAGCTCCGGGCGGCGCCAGTAGCCGCGCGCCAGGCCCAGGCCTCCCACGTACAGCTCGCCCCGGCAGCCCACGGGCAGCGGGTTGTGCTGGGCATCGAGCACGTACACGGTGGTGTTGATGACGGGCCGGCCGATGGGCACCCAGGTGTGGGCCCGCAGGTCCTCGGCGCGGATGGGGTGGTACGTGGAGCAGACGGTGGTCTCGGTGAGGCCGTAGCCGTTGACCACCTGGGTGCTCTCCAGCAGGCGCTCCATGTCGCTGGCCACGAGCGCCTCGCCGCCACTGAGGACGAGGCGGATGGGGGGCAGCTCGTCCTTGCGCGCGTTGAGCCCGGTGAGCACGGCGGGCACGGTGCTGAGGATGGAGATGGCGTGGCGGGAAATCAGCCCGAAGAGCTTCTCCAGGTCGAGGATCTCCTCCTCGGTGGGCAGCACGAGCGTGCCCCCGGCGCACAGCAGCGGGAGGATCTCTCCCACGAAGCTGGCCGAGGCGAGCGAGGTGAGCGGGAGGATTCGGTCTTGCGCGCCGGGCTGGTACGAGTCGATGAACGAGCGCACCAGGTTGGTGATGCCGCCGTGCTCCAACATGACGCCCTTGGGCTGGCCGGTGGAGCCGGAGGTGTAGATGAGGCACGCCAGGGCACCGGGAGCGACGGGCGCCACACGGGCCGGGGCCTCCTCGCCGCTGGAGCCCCAGTCCAGGTCCGTGTCCAGGCAGAGGATGCGCAGCGCGCCGTCCTTCTGCGTGAGCTGGCCGAGCTGCGCGCGCAGCCAGGACTGGGTGAGGAGCAGGGGGGCCTGGGCATCGGAGAGGACGTAGGCCAGACGCTCGCCGGGGTAGGCCGGGTCGAGCGGCACGTAGGCGGCGCCCGTCTGCAGCACACCGAGCACGGAAACGAGGGTCTCCAGCGAGCGCTCCAGGCACAGGCCGACGATGGAGCCGGGGCCCACGCCCTCGGAGCGCAGCCACGCGGCGAGCCGGCCCGCGCGCTGCTTCAGCTCGCGGTAGGACAGCCGCTCGTCCTTGAAGAGCACGGCGGTGGCGTCGGGGGTGCGCTCGGCCTGGGCGGAGAACAGCGCGGGCACGTTCATGTCCGCGGTGAGGGGCACGTGCGCGCCCTGCCAGTCCACGAGGAGCTGCTGGCGCTCGGCGTCGGTGAGCAGGGGCAGCGCGGCGAGCGGCTGGCGCGGGTTGGCGGCGATGCCCGAGAGCAGCGTGCGCAGGTGCCCCGCCATGCGGGCGATGGAGTCCGCCTCGAAGAGGTCGGTGTTGTACTCGAAGGAGGCCACCATGCCGCCGTCCGCCTCGCCCAGGGTGAGCGAGAGGTCGAACTGGGCGACGGAGTGCTCCAGCGCGAGCGACTCGAGCTTCAGCCCGGCCAGCTCGGCCCGTGCGCCGGGGATGTCGAGGGCGAAGGGCGTGAGGCCGCGCTCATCCAGCTTGTAGGCGCGCTGGTAGGAGAACATCACCTGGAAGAGCGGCGAGCGGCTGGGGTCGCGCACCGGCTGCAGCCGCTCGACGAGCGTGTTGAAGGGGTAGTCCTGGTGCTCGAAGGCCTCCAGCGTCGTCTGGCGCGTGCGGGCGAGGAAGGCCTCGAAGCTCTGCTCCGGAGAGGGCCGGGTGCGCAGGACGAGCGGGTTGACGAAGTAGCCGGCCACGCGCGACAGCTCGGCCCTGCCGCGGCCGGCGCTCACCACGCCGAGGGTGAAGTCCTGCTGGCCGGTGTAGCGGTGCAGCAGCACCTGGAAGGCCGTCTGCAGCACCATGGCGAGCGTGGAGCCCCGGGCCTGGGCGAGCGCCTTGAGCTGCTCCACCAGCTTCGCGTCCAGCCGCGAGGTGTGGACGCGGCCCACGAAGGTCTGCACGGGCGGGCGCGGGTGGTCCGTGGGCAGGTCCAGCACGGGCAGCTCCCCGGACAGCTGCTGGCGCCAGTACGCCTCGAGCGCCTGGCCCCGGGGCCCGGCGAGCATCGTGGCCTGGGCGCGCGCGGCGTCGGCGGCGGTGGCCTCGAGCGGCGGCAGCTCGGCCTTCCGGCCCGCGCACTCGGCGGGGTAGAGCGCGTCGAGCTCCTCGGCGAGCACGGCGATGGACCAGAAGTCGGTGACGATGTGGTGCATCGTCATGAGGAGCACGTGCTCCTGGGGCGAGCGGGTGAAGACGCGCACGCGCAGCAGCGGGCCATGCTCCAGGTCGAAGGGCTGCTTCGCCTCGTCATTCAGGCGCGCGTCAAGCCCCGCGTCGGCGAGCGCGGCGGCCTCCACGGCCTGGAAGTCGAGCGCCAGGTGCTCGTGCACGTGCTGCACGGGGCCCGAGGCCGTCATGGTGAAGGTGGTGCGCAGCGCGGGGTGGCGGGCGACGAGCGTGTCGAAGCAGCGGCGCAGCGCGGCCACGTCCAGGGCGGAGCGGATGCGCACGGCGATGGGCACGTGGTACGCGGAGCTGGTGGGCGCGAGCTGGTGCAGGAACCACAGGGCCTGCTGGCCGCCGGACAGCGGCGCGTCTCCCCCGGCGCTCGGCGCCTTCTCCTGCTTCACGGGCGCGGGCGCGGCGAGGTAGCCGAGCACCAGCTCGGCGAACTTCGTGAGCGTGGGGCCCTGCATGACGTCCTGGAGCGGCACCTCGAGGCCGAGGCTCGACTCGACGGTGCTCTTCAGGTCCACCGCCATCAGCGAGTCCATGCCGAAGGCGTAGAGCGACTTGTTCGGATCCAACTGGTGGGAGGGGATGCGCAGCACGCGCGCGGCCTGCTCCTGCAGGTGCAGCAGCAGCAGCGAGTGGCGCGCCTGGGGATCCTGCACGGCGGCGAGCGCCTTCTGGATGAAGCTCGGCTCGCGCTGGGGGGCGGCGGCCTGCTCCTTGGGCGCGGGCGGCGCGTCCAGCACGCTCTTGTGGACGATCTCCAGGCTGTCGGAGAGGAAGTCCTTCCTGGTCGCGTGGCGCTGGATCTTCCCGCTCGACGTCTTGGGGATGCTGCCCGCCTGGAGCAGGAGCACGCCGTGGGCCTGCACCTCGTGCTGGTCCGCGATGGCCTGGCGGATGCCCTGCGCGAGTGCGTCCAGGTCCACGCTGCCGGACTCGACGGCGCGGCGGTCGATTTCATGCGCCACCACCAGGCGCTCCTCGCCGTGGAGCTCCACGGCGAACGCGGCGCCGCAGCCGGGACGCAGGGCCGGGTGGGTCTTCTCCACCGTCAGCTCCAGGTCCTGCGGGTAGTGGTTGCGGCCGCGGATGATGATGAGATCCTTGAGGCGCCCGGAGACGAACAGCTCGCCGTCGAGCAGGAAGCCGAGGTCCCCGGTGCGCAGGTAGCGCAGGCCGTCCTTCGCGCCCTGGGGCACGCCGTGGAAGGCGCGGGCGGAGGCCTCGGGGTTGCCCCAGTAGCCCTGGGCCACGCTGGGGCCGGACACCCAGATTTCACCCACCTCGCCCGGGGCGCAGGGGGCGCCCGTCTCGGGGTGGACGATGAGCAGCTTCTGGTCCGTGAGGCAGCGGCCCGAGCCCACCTGCGTCTGCGCGGTGGGGTGCGAGGTGGGCACCTGCTCCGCCTTGCTCTTCTGCAGCGCCACGGTGTCGAAGGTGCGCAGGATGGGCGGCTCGGCCTTGGCGCCACCGGTGGCGATGAGCGTGGCCTCGGCGAGGCCGTAGCACGGGTAGTAGGCCTCCCGGCGGAAGCCGCGCGGCCCGAAGGTCTCCACGAAGCGGTCGAGCGTCTCGGGGCGGATGGGCTCGGCGCCGTTGAAGGCCAGGTCCCAGTGGCTCAGGTCGAGCGCGGCGAGCTCCTCGGGCGTCACCTTCCGGGTGCACAGGTCATACGCGAAGTTGGGGCCGCCGCTGGTGGTGGCCTTGTACTTGGAGATGGCCTGGAGCCAGCGCAGGGGCTTCTTGAGGAAGTCCACGGGCGACAGGAGCACCACGGGGAAGCCGCCGTAGAGCGGCTGGAGGATGCCGCCGATGAGGCCCATGTCGTGGTAGGGCGGCAGCCAGATGACGCCCTGGCTCTTGCGCGAGTGCCCGAAGCACGCGTGGATGAGGGCCAGGTTGTGCAGCAGGTTGGCGTGCGTGAGCATCACGCCCTTGGGCGTGCTGGTGGAGCCCGAGGTGTACTGGAGGAAGGACAGCGTGTCGGGGCGGCTGCCCGGATCCTTCCAGCCCTCGGCGGCCGAGGGCTCCAGCGTGTCGGTGGCCATCCACTGGAGCTCCTTCAGCTCGGGGGCCTGCTCGAAGAGCATCTCGGCCATGCCGAGGATGAAGTCGGTGGTGAGGGCCACCGTGGCCTGGGCGTCGTTGCTGATGGCGAGCAGCCGGGGCAGGGTGCGTCCCAGCCGCATCGGGTCCGGCGGGTAGATGGGGACGGCGGTGACGCCGGCGTAGAGACAACCGAAGAAGCCCGCGATGTAGTCGAGCCCCGGCGGGTAGAGCAGCAGGGCGCGCTGGCCCTGGGCGCCCATGCGCTGCAGCGAGGCGGCGATGGCGCGGGCCTTCGCATCCAGCTCCGCGTAGGTGAGGTGGGCCTCCTCGCTCTCGCCGTCGACGAGGAACGTGTAGCCACGAGTGTCGGGCTCCTGCCGGGCGCGCGTGCGCAGCAGCTCGACGAGCGTGTCACAGCGCACATCGGGGACGGCGGGGGAACCGGAGATGGTACCGGAGGTCATGGAGGGGCTCCTCGGCGCGTGGGCTTTCGCCCACGGCACGTGGGGTTCGACTCACACAGGGCGGTGAGGGTGGATTCTAGAAAGTGGCTCCGACTTCCATCAGGCCGACCGAGTAGTACAGGCCGAGGCCTGGCAGGTCCGAGCCGGCGCCCACTCCGAGCTGGAGCAGGGAGAGCTGCACCGAGGGCAGGGAGAAGCGCACGGGGGCGAGCGAGACGCCCAGGGCCATGCCCGGGCCCGTGAGGCGGCTGGGGTGCCCGGGCGTGAGGAAGCTCAGGCGATCACCGAACAGGGTGGACACCGTGAGGAGGGCCGCGGGAGCCCACGTGCCCTGGCGCTGGATGCCGGCACCCACGCGCAGCGACGCCGCGTTGCCGAGCATCGACAGGTAGCTGAGGTCCGCCTGGAGGATGAAGCGCTCGTCGAGGGTGTCCCGGAGGCCGATGCCACCGCCGATGCCGCCCATCGTCCGGGCGCTGGACAGGTACACCTGCGCTCCCGCCGTGGCATAGACGCTGAGCTGGTGACGCGAGGCCGGCGCCTCCTCGG
This sequence comes from Archangium sp., assembly GCF_045802675.1. GTDB lineage: Bacteria > Myxococcota > Myxococcia > Myxococcales > Myxococcaceae > Archangium. The sequence goes on from NZ_JBJMQO010000006.1 coordinate 30,993, forward strand.
CGCGAGCGTTCGTGGGGACGGCCAGGAGCCCCAGCGCGAGCGCGCCGGTCTGGAGGAACGGGTGCTGTGCGAGCTTCATTGCTGCGGTCCTCCCGCCCAGTAGGCGATGGCGGCGGCGGCCACGCGGGCGGCCTGCCCGAGCCGCACGGGATCCAGCTTGTCCGGCGTGTCGGTCTCCTTGTGGTAGTGCTGGTTGCGGAAGCTGGCGGTGTCGGTGAGGAACACGGCCTTCTGGTGGGCGTACCAGAAGGGCACGTGATCGCTGCGCGTGAGCGGCTCACCCACGGTGGGCATCCCATGGCCCGGGGAGATGAGCGGCACGGTGCTCATCAGCTTCAGCGAGTCGTTGAGCGCGTAGAGCTCGGCCGCCTCGTGACTGGACTCGTCGTTGGCGATGACGGCCAGGAAGTCGCCCCGGGTGGGCGAGGGCAGGCCGGGCAGCGACTGCTGCGAGCCCTCCTCGTCGGAGTAGTACCCGATGCAGTCGAAGATGAGCGCGTTGAGGACCTTCTCGCTCTTGCCTTCCGCGACGTAGTGGTGGCTGCCCTTGATCCCGTACTCCTCGAGATCGAAGCCGACGAAGCGGATGGTGCGCTCGAAGCGGTAGTGGGAGAGCACCCGGGCGATCTCCAGCATCGCCGCCACGCCGCTGCTGTTGTCATCGGCGCCCTGCCAGAAGGCATCGAAGTGGGCGCCCACCAGGATGACCTCGTCGGGCTTCGTGGTGCCCTTGAGCTCCGCGACGATGTTGTTGGTGCGCAGCAGTCCCTCGCCCGACACGTCGTCGGTGACCGGCACATCCAGCGCCTGCAGTTGAGAGCGGACCCAGTTGCCCGACGCGCTGTTGGAGAGGTGGCACAGCTCGGGGAAGATCTTGACCAGGGCCGGATCCCCGGAGAAGAGCGGCTCGCAGTCGATCGACATGTCCGCGCCGTGCTTCTCCGTGAGCGTGAGGAGGTTGCTCCAGACGCGCTGCGGATCCACCTCCTCGGTGATCGTCTTGAGGGCGGGGAGGTCTGCTCCTTCGAGGACCTGGGTGGGGGCGCACGAGGCGCCGCCGGCGAGTCCGAGGCCCGCGGTGAGCAGGAGGACGGAGGAACGAACCGGGAGTCTCATAGTTGCATCTCCACACGGGCCAGGCCGATCTGCAGCCGCTGCACCGAGCCGAAGGGGGGGCCCACGGGACCCCACTGCACCTCGGGGCCTCCCACGATGAAGCGGCCGAAGTGGAACCGCAGGGGCGCGGCGTGGATGGCGGCGTAGAACGGACCCGTCAGCGCGTCATCGTTCCCGAACCACTCGGTGGCGAAGGGGAGCCGCACCCGCTGCCAGGGCAGGGCGACGCGGCTGTAGCCCACCTCGAAGCCCATACCGGGCTCCCACAGGCCCAGGCGCGCGCGCAGCTCCGTGCGGGCGAAGGCCTCGAGCGGAAACGTCGTCTTGCTGGTGGGCAGGGCGAAGCGCAGGCCGCCGCCCACGTACAGGTGGCGCCGCAAGCCGCTGGTGCCCAGCGCGCGCAGGTATGCGGCCTCCAGGCTCGTCACTTCCTCGGAGGGGCGCTGCATGCCGAGGTGGCGGAAGTCCGAGACACCGACGGAGACGCCTTGGGCCACGGGCTCGCCGGGAGCGGGGGAGTCCACCGGCTGTGCCAGGGCCACCGAGGCCATGAGCCATGCGCCCAGGACCATCCATCTTGAGAGATGAGTGTGCATGATGAGGGGATATGTGGGGGGGGGCGGGGGCTGGGGTTACCTGGAGGCTTCGAGCAGGAGTCCGCGCTCGCGCAGGACGGAGAGGATGCGCTCCATGCTCTGTTCGATCGTCTCGGAGTCCGTGTGCACCGTGACCTCGGGGGCCTCGGGTGGTTCGTACGGATCGGAGATGCCGGTGAAGTGGGCGATCTCCCCCGCCAGGGCCTTCTTGTAGAGCCCCTTCACGTCCCGGTGGACGAGCGAGTCCAGACTGGCCTTCGCGTACACCTCGATGAAGGCAATGCCGGCCTGGGTGGCCAGGTGGCGCACCTCGTCGCGCGACTCGCGGTAGGGCGAGATGGCCGCGGAGATGACGGCCACGCGGTGCTTGGCGAGCATCCGCGCCACGTAGCCGATGCGGCGGATGTTCTCCTCGCGATCGGGCCGGGTGAAGCCCAGGCCCTTGGAGAGGAACGTGCGGATCTCATCCCCGTCGAGCACCTCCACCGGATGGGTGGACTCCAGCTGACGGCGGATCGCCGACGAGAGCGTGCTCTTGCCCGCACCGGACATGCCGGTGAACCAGACGATGAAACCCCTGGACGGGGCGGTGTTCACCTCGGGCGGACGTACCGCTGCTGCTGTAGCACTCTGATTCACGAACTGCCCCCTGTGACCCCCAATGACCGCGATTCGCTGCGAGCTACTTCCTTCCTCATTTCGCTTCACCCGTTACCGGGCCGTTGATCATCCCGGCGCCCACGGTGGCGTTCGTCCCCTCGTCGATGAGGATGAAGCTGCCCGTGTGGCGGTTGCGCCGGTATTCATCGAAGAAGAGCGGGACGGTGGTGCGCAGCCGCACGCGGCCCACCTCGTTGAGCGCGAGGGCGCCGCACGACTCATCCCGGTGAAGCGTATTCACGTCGATGCGGTACTGGATGTCCTTCACCAGCGCGCGCGCCGAGCGCGTGGTGTGCTTGAGGGCGAGCTTCGCCCCGGGCCGCAGCGGCTGCTCCACCATCCAGCACACCATGGCGTCGATGTCCTGGGACACGGTGGGCGGGTTGCCCGGCCGGCAGAGCATGTCGCCGCGGCTGATGTCGAGCTCGTCCGTCAGGCAGAGGTTGACGGACATGGGCGGAAAGGCCTCGTCCACGGGCTTGCCCGCGAACTCGATGGAGCGGATGCGCGAGGTGAAGCCCGAGGGCAGCACCACCACCTCGTCCCCGGGCTTCACCACGCCGCCCAGGAGCTGCCCCGAGTAGGCCCGGTAGTCATGCAGCTTCTTGGAGATGGGCCGGGACACGTACTGCACGGGGAAGCGCACCTGGATGAGGTTGCGATCCGAGGCGATGTGCACGTGCTCCAGGTGGTGCAGGAGCACGGGCCCCTGGTACCAGGGCATCTTCTCCGAGCGCGTCACCACGTTGTCGCCGTTGAGGGCGGAGATGGGGATGAAGGAGAGGTCCGTGAGCTCCAGCTTCGTGGAGAACTTGCGGAACTCGTCCTTGATGGATTCGAAGACGGACTCGCTGTAGTCCACCAGGTCCATCTTGTTGATGCAGAGCACCACGTGGGGCACGCGCAGCAGCGAGGCGATGAAGGCATGGCGCCGCGTCTGCTCGAGAAGGCCCTTGCGCGCGTCCACGAGGATGAGGGCGAGGTCCGCGGTGGAGGCGCCCGTCACCATGTTGCGCGTGTATTGGGTGTGGCCCGGGGTGTCCGCGATGATGAACTTGCGCCTCGGCGTGGCGAAGTAGCGGTAGGCCACGTCGATGGTGATGCCCTGCTCGCGCTCGGCGCGCAGGCCGTCCATGAGCAGCGCCAGGTTGACGTACTCGTCCCCGCGCGCCTTGCTGGTGCGCTCCACCGAGGAGAGCTGGTCCTCGAAGATGGACTTGGTGTCGTAGAGCAGCCGCCCGATGAGGGTGCTCTTGCCGTCGTCGACCGAGCCCGCGGTGGCGAATCGGAGCAGTTCCATTAGAAGTATCCCTCGCGCTTGCGGTCTTCCATGGCCGTCTCGCTGAACTTGTCATCCGCGCGGCTGGCGCCGCGCTCGGTGACGCGCGAGGCGGAGACCTCGGCGATGACGTCCTCCACCGTGGTGGCGGTGGACTCGACGCAGGCGGTGCACGTCATGTCGCCCACGGTGCGGAAGCGCACCTGGGCCGTCGTGGCCCGCTCGCCCGGAAGCAGCGGCAGGTAGGGCGAGCACGCCATCAGCATGCCGTCGCGGCGGAACACCTCGCGCCGGTGGCTGAAGTAGATGGAGGGCAGCGGAATGCGCTCCTGGGCGATGTATTGCCAGATGTCCATCTCGGTCCAGTTGGACAGGGGGAAGACGCGGATGTGCTCCCCGCGCCGGTGGCGGCCGTTGTAGAGGCTCCACAGCTCGGGGCGCTGGTTCTTGGGGTCCCACTGGCCGAACTCGTCGCGGAAGGAGAAGACGCGCTCCTTGGCGCGGGCCTTCTCCTCGTCGCGGCGGGCGCCACCGAAGACGGAGTCGAACTGGTGCTTCTCGATGGCGTCCAGCAGCGGCGCCGTCTGCAGCCGGTTGCGCGAGGCGCGCGGGCCCTTCTCCTCCACCAGGCGGCCCGAGTCGATGAAGGCCTGCACCGAGGCCACTTCCAGCCGGGCCCCCAGCGCGGTCGCGCGGGCATCCCGGTACTCGAGCACCTCGGGGAAGTTGTGCCCGGTGTCCACGTGCATGAGAGGAAACGGCAGCGGCGCCGGGGCGAAGGCCTTCTCCGCCAACCACAGCATCACCGCCGAGTCCTTGCCTCCGGAGAACAGGAGCACGGGCCGGGAGAACTCGGCCACCACTTCCCGAATGATGAAGAGGGACTCCGCTTCTAGGGCCTGCAGGTGTGAAAGCTCGTAGCTCATCCCGACATAGCATGGCCCGGTCGCTTCCCGGATGTCCAGGGCTACACAGACACCCGGGTAGATGTCGCAAAGACGGCAAACCCAGAAGCTTTCAGCTGGCGCGCGGCAGTTTGCGGCGGCCTATTCCATCCTCCGCGTCGTCCGACTCGTAGTAGAGGGTGGCCCCTCCCTCGTCGTAGACGACCAGCACGCGCTCGCTCTGGTCCAACAGGCCCGTGGCGGCTGCTTCCGCCTTGCGGACGAGGTTGTCGGTCCTCGCGGGGCGCTTCTTGGTGTTGCCTGTACGTGTTGACGCACTGGGCATGTGGGGAACGACTCCTTGGAGCCCTCACATACAGCGAGGGAGTAACGTGTCATAGCCAACGGAAGACTTCGTTGACAAGCGCTTGACACGGGCCGCCTGGAAGAGAGGTAAGGAAGCGTCATGAATCGTCGCTTCCTCCCTTGGATCCTGTTCACTCTGTGTCTGAGCGGTGTCGCCGGGGCCCAGTCCGCCTCGCCGGCGCCGTCCGCCCGGCCGGGCCGGCCTGCCCTCCTGTCGGAGTCGATGACGCCGCCCTGGCTGCCCCGGGGGGCCTTCGTGGGCACCTTCATCCGGGACGGGGCCATCGTCCCCGAGGTGCGCCTGCACTGGCAGCTCCTCTTCTACCAGGGCCGCCGGGACACGCTGGGGCTGTTCATCGAGCCCATGGCCGCCTTCGCCGCCGTCAAGCCGGACACCGTCGTCGAGGGCGCCACCGTCCCCCTGACGCAGCTCCAGCTCTACTCGCTCCAGTTCGCCGTGGGGTACACCGCCCGGCGCGAGGGGGGCCTCGAGTGGGGCTTCCAGTTGGGCACCGGCCCCGCCTGGTTCCGGGCGCGCTTCGAGGGCGGCTCCAAGGACGCGGAGTCCTACTGGGTGGGCCTGCTGGACGGGCGCCTGCGGCTCGGCTACCGACTGGGCGGTAAGGTGGGCGTGGGCGTGGCGGTGGGGTATGGTGACCCCTACAACTACAAGCGGGCCAGCCTGGCCCGTCCCTATGTAGGCGGACTGCAACTGGGATTGTATGCGGACTGGCGCTAGGCGCCTCTGGACCCTGACCCCCCGGGTGGGGTGAAGTGCGTACTCGTAATGGTCGAGCTTCTCAGCCTCCATATCGGCCGCTTCCAGCGAGAGCGGGCGGAGTACGAGCGGAAACTGCCGCCGGCGGTGCTCGTCTTCACGCCCGCGTCCGCGGCTTCGCCGTCGCTGGATGAGGACGACGAGACGCATCATCACTTCCGCACCCTCACCAACGTGTCCACGCCGATGCTGGGGGTGGGCGAGCCCATCGTCTTCCCCGTGGTGAAGAACCAGGAGAACGCGTTCGGCCGCGGCATCACCGTGGGGCGCACGGGGAACAACGACGTGGTGCTGGATGATGGCACCGTGTCGCGCTTCCACGCCTGGTTCCAGCGGGAGACGGATGGCCGCTACACGCTGACGGACGCGGGCTCCAAGAATGGTTCTTTCGTGGCCGGGGTGCGCTTGACGCCCCGGCGCCCGTCGCCCATCGCGGACGGCACCCGCCTGCGCTTCGGCCAGGTGGAGCTGACCTTCTATCTGGCGAGCGGTTTCACCAAGGTGCTCGCGCGCCGGTTGGGGACGGGGACGGGGACGTAGGCTTGCCAGCCCTTCCACGGGCTTCGTAACGTGTGATTCACCCCTCTTCAGGGAACAGGGAGCGTTCGCGGTGCCATTGATGACAGAGGCGTTCGGCCTGACCGACGTGGGCCGGAAGCGGCAGCACAATGAAGATGCGATGCTCGTGGACGCCTCGCTCGGCCTGTTCATCGTGGCCGACGGCATGGGGGGTCATGCGGCCGGTGAGGTGGCCAGCAACCGCGCCACCGAGGTGGTGCGCCAGCACATGGTGTCCAACCGGCACCTGCTCAAGGACCTGAGCACCAACACGAGCCAGGATGCGCGCAACGCGGCCCAGGCCCTGATGGAGGTGGCCATCCAGCGCGCGTGCGCGGACATCTTCCGCATGGCCCTGGCCGACCCCACCAAGCGCGGCATGGGCACCACCTTCGTGTGCCTCGCGGTGAGCGGGAACAAGGGCGTCATCGGCCATGTGGGTGACTCGCGCATCTACCTGGTGCGCCACGGCCAGTGCCACCGGCTCACCGAGGACCACACCCTCGTCGCCGCGCAGCTCAAGGCCGGCACCATCACCAAGGAGCAGGCCGCCACCTCGCAGTACCGCAACGTGATTACGCGCGCGGTGGGCATCCAGGAGTCCGTCCAGGTCGACACGCTGATTGTCGACCTCTTCCCGGGCGACCTCTTCCTGCTGTGCTCGGACGGTCTGCACGGCTACCTGGACGACGACGAGGTGCTGCCGCTGGTGCAGGGCACGCAGCCGGGGGAGCTGCCCAAGCGCTTCGTGGACCTGGCCAACGAGCGCGGCGGCAAGGACAACATCACCGCCGTGGTGGTGAAGGTCTCCGGCGAGGGCACCATGGAGGCGGAGACCTCCGAGGCCCAGAGCCGCATGGAGGCCCTGCGCAAGATTCCGCTCTTCCGTCACCTCACCTACAAGGAGCAGACGGCGGTGCTGTCCATCGCCACCACGCGCACCTTCCCGGCCGGGAGGGAAATCGTGGTGGAGGGCCAGCCGGGCGAGGAGCTCTTCGTGGTCATCCGCGGCCGGGTGGTCATCGAGAAGAGCGGGGTGGAGATCGCCGAGCTGCGGCCCGGCGGACACTTCGGCGAGATGGGCCTCATCGACAACGCCCCCCGCTCGGCCACCGTGCGAGCGGTCGAGCCCACGCGCACCATGGTCATCTCCCGCTCGGACCTGATGGGCCTCATGAAGCGCGAGTCCATCCTCGCGGTGAAGATGCTCTGGAGCTTCGTGCAGGTGCTGTCGGACCGGCTGAGGGCCACGAACTCGGAGCTGAGCGAGGCCCGGCAGGAGCTGGCGGTGGCGCAGGCCATCCAGCCGTTCGCCGAGGAGTGAGCACAGGGCGGCGAGCAGACGTCGGGCGGAGGACTCGGCCGGAATGAACGGCCGAGAATGTCGGTTGGCAGGCCGGTCGCGGGGGTAACGTCCCGCGCCGTCCGATGCGCAAATGGCTCGTCATAGGGGCGGCAGCCGCCCTGGTCGCGGTGGCGGTGGCGGTGTTGTGGCCTCGGAACGAGCCACCTCCGGCACCGGTGGCGGGCGCGCTCGTGGCGCGGGCGCTCCCCGATTTCGAGTCCGTGGAGGTGTCCTCCGGAGCCTCCGAGGGCCTCGCCCTCACCGGGCGGGTGCTGGACGCGGCGGGCAAGCCCGTGGCGGGGGCGGACGTCTTCCTGTCCGCCAGCGCGCAGAAGACACTCACCTCGGTGCGCTGTGACGAGTGCGGGCAGGCGCTGCTGGCCTGTCCGGCGCGGGAGAGTGGCCTGCACGCGCTGGCCTTCTTCGAGCAGGCGCGCGGCTTCCTCCAACCCAAGGCCACGGCGCGCACGGACGCGCAGGGGCGCTTCCGCTTCGAGCACCTGGCCGGGGTGTCCTTCTCCGTCTGGGCCCGGGCCCCGGGTTTCGGCGCGGCCATGCGCGAGCGCGCGGCCCCGGGCGAGCCGGTGGATTTGTTCCTGCCCCCGCTGCGCGGCATTGGCGGGCAGGTGGTGGATGACGCGGGCCGGGGGCTCCCGGGGGCGCACGTGTACGCGGTGTCCCGCAAGGTGCCCCTGCCGTCCGAGGCGGTGGCGGGGCCGGATGGCTCCTTCACGCTGTCCGGGCTGGGCGAGGGTCCCTTCTACGTGCTGGCCACCGCGAGCGGTTTCCTCCCGTCGGCGGAGCCCCTGGTGGAGGCGGGCCCGCAGCCGCTGCGGCTGAGGCTGGAGCCCTCGCGGACGCTGGAGGTTCACGTCACCCGCAACGGCGCGCCGGTGACGGCCACGGTACGGCTGTCGGCGGACCACCTCGCGCGCGAGGCGCGGGCCGAGGGCGGGGTGGCACGTTTCGAGGACCTGTACCCGGACGAGCTGGTGGTGTCGGCCGAGGCCGGAAAGCTGGGCGCCACGCCGCGCACCCTCACGCTGAGCGAGCGCCTCACGCAGGTGACGCTCGAGCTGGAGGACGCGGGCACGCTGCTCGTCACGGTGGTGGACGAGGCCGGGCAGCCGGTGCCCTCGCCGGAGCTGGTGCTGCGCACCGTGCGCGGCAAGCCCGTCCAGACGCAGAAGCCCTCCACGGGAGCGCTGGTTCAGTTCGGCCCGCTGGGCGTGGGGGACTACGTGCTGGAGGGGCACGCGCAGGGCTACCGGGACGCGCAGCTGCCGGCGCGGGTGAAGCCGGGCGAGACGACGCTGGAGCTGGAGCTGGCCCGCGCCACGCTCATCTCCGGGCAGGTGTTGGATCAGTACGGGAGGCCCGCGCCCAACGTGTCGGTGCTGGTGCAGCCCACGGGCGACGCGGTGGCGTCGGACGCCGAGGGCCACTTCACGGCCGCGGTGCCCACGCCGGGCCTGTACACGCTGCATGCGCACCACTCCGAATGGGGCGGCGGGCAGGTGAAGGTGACGGCCCCGGCCGAAGGGGTGAAGCTGGAGCTGGAGCCCCGGGCCGCGCTGGAGGTGACGGTGATGGGGGAGGGGCGGCGCCTGGAGGGCGCGGACGTGGTGCTGTGGGTGGACAACGAGAACATCTTCCGCAGCGACAGCTCCTCCGGGCCGGACGGCGTGGTGCCCATGCGCGGGCTGCCGCCGGGCACCTACTCCCTGGTGGCCACGCACCGCGACTACCTCGCCTCGGAGCGGCAGAAGGTGGTGGTGGAGGACGGGCAGACGCAGCGGGTGACGGTGACGCTCGAGCCGGGGGCGGCGCTCCGGGGTGACGTGGTGGACGCGCGGGGCGCGCCGGTGGCCGGGGCTTCCGTGGTGGTGCTGCCCAACATGACCGAGCCGGCGACGACGGACGCGCAGGGCCATTTCGAGATGCGCGCACTCAAGCCCGGCCGGCCCTACCTGGTGGAGGCGCGGCACCCGGGGTACGACCAGCGCGAGCGCGTCCAGGGCTCTCCCGGCGGCGAGCCGGTGCGGGTGGTGATGGAGGCGCGCACGACGTTCCGCGGCCGGGTGGTGGCCGACGACGGCGAGCCGGTGCGGCGCTTCCGGTTGGACGAGCACGACGTGACGAGCCCGGACGGACGTTTCGAGGTGGCGCTGCCCACGGCGGGAGAGCGGGTCATCGTGTCGGTGGAGGCGCCGGGCTTCGAGCCGCTGATGGTGGACAAGCCGGCGCAGCCGAGCGAGCTGGGGGACCTGGTGCTCGAGCGGGCGCCCTCGGTGGCGGGGCTGGTGCGGGACGAGAGCGGCACGCCGGTGGCGGACGCGGTGGTGGGGTGCGATGCGTGCGAGGACTCGGTGATGACGGGGCCGGACGGACGCTTCACCCTGCCGAGCCCGCCCTTCGTGGCGAAGTTCTCCGTGTCGGCGCGCAAGGGGCGGTTGAGCGCGTCGGCGCAGGCCTCGCGCGAGGGGCCGAAGACGGTGGAGCTGGTGCTGAAGCCGGCCACGCACCTGTCCGGCACGGTGTACCGGCCCGACGGCACCCCGTCGGCGGGTTTCCAGCTGGAGGGCATCAACTCGGACCGCGCCGAGCCCATCAGCATCGTGACGGGCCCGGATGGCCAGTACAGCGTGGACGTGTCCCCGGGCCACTACCGTTTCTCGCTGGGCTCGGCGCGCGAGTTCTCCGGCGAGCCGGCGCTGCTGGTGCAGGTGGAAGGCAGCGAGAAGCGGTTGGACTTCGGGCCCGCCCCCGGAACGGCCTCGCTCTCGGTGCAGCTCAAGTCCGAGCGGGGCAAGGCGCTGTGGGTGATCGCCGGTGACGCGGGGGTGGTGGGCAATCCGCCCAAGGAGCTGATGCAGGCGCGCTACGGGCAGTTGCTCTACCAGCCCCGAGGCGATCGCGTCACCCTGCAGGGCTTCCCTCCGGGGCGCTACACGCTGGTGTGGTCGCACTTCCACACGGACACGGAAGACGGGCCGGTGGTGCGCTCGGTGGAACTGCCGGCCTCGGGCGACGTGGTGCTCGGCCCGTGAGCCCGAGGCCGTAAGTGCGCGCTACACCGCCGCGCGCACGAGCTGCGGCTGGAGGCCGTCCATGAGCGCCTCCACGAGCCGCTCCACGTCCTCCACCGGGACGCCCTGGATGGTGAGCAGCGTCTTTCCGTCTTTGACGCTCGCCTTGAGCTCCACGCGGGCGCCCTTGGCGAAGTGCCGGGAGAAGCTCTCCTGCATGAAGTTGACGCGGGCCGTGTCCGTCGCGGACATGGGCTTCTGCGGCTTGCGCTTGTGCTTCAGGGCCTGGAGCAGGTCGTCCAGGTTGCACTCGTCGAAGGACTTCTGGATCACGGCGCCACCGTCCTGCGGGACGTCGATGGACAGACTGCCCAGGTCGTTGTGCGGGAGCACGAGCTCCGTCAACTTCGCGTAGGCGCTCAGCGACGCCAGCTTGGCCACGCCGTACGTCTTGCACGCCTCCTCGGTGAACTGCCTCGCCACGGCGCCGTACCGGCTCAGCGTGGACTGCGCCAGCTCCTTGAAGTTCTGGCTGAAGAACGCCTGGGCGCTCCCGTAGCCGTTCTTCTCCGCCAGTTGGGTGGTCACCGTGTAGTTGTAGAGTCGGCCGATGCCGTAGTTCCCGGCATTGCCCTGGGTCAGGTAGGTGCGGATGGAGCTGCGAACCTGCTCGAGCGTCAGATCGGGCAGGGTGTTGCTTGCGTTCGTTTCACTCATGATTGCCCCCTCAATCGGAGCTGGCCGCGGGAATCGCGGCACTGGGCCGGCCAGGAGCAACGTCCGGACCATGCGCGGCGACCTGCGAATTCGCGCACTTGCGCGGCGGGGGTGGGCCGAATGGGTCTCCCCTCAGGACAGGCCATCCGCGCTTCGGGACAGCAGCCCTCTTCGAGCCCATCCACTTCTACGCACGTAGAAGTGAAACGGAGGGGGTCGGATCCGGTTCTACGCACGTAGAAGTGAAACCGAGGGGGTCGGATCCGGTTCTACGCACGTAGAAGTGAAACCGCTCAGTGCATGAGGCCCTCGAGCCGCGTCTGGACGATGGCGCCCACCACGCCCATGGTGAACACCACGCCCAGGGCCCAGCCCAGCCGCAGCGTCAGGGCCCGCTGCTTGGACACGCGCGCCACCAGCACGAAGTTGACGGCCGCGCTCGCCAGCGACGCGATGATGGCGCCCACTCCGGCGGTGGTCGGCGACAGCATTCCGTGGGCGCACAGCGAGGCCGCCGAGGCCACCGCGGACGCGCTGGACACCAGGCCCCCCAGGGCGCTCACCGCGTAGAAGCCCACATGTCCCAGCAGGCTCTGGCCCACCGTGCCCACGACCTGGAAGAGCAGCAGGAAGGCGCCGAACTTGAGCGCCGACGACAGTGAGAAGGGGCTCTTGAGGGGCAGGGTGGGCGTGGAGGCCTCGGGCGCCGGGGGCCCCGCCAGCGTGCGCACCAGCGCCAGGCCGATGCTCGACAGCAGGATGAGCGCGAGCGGCACGGCGGAATTCACCAGCGCCTTGTACGACAGCAGCCCGAGCAGCACCGCGTTGCGCAGCGCCATCGCGGCCGTGGCCAACAGCACGCCCCGGTAGGCCACCTCCTGCAGCCGCCCCTCCGTCTCGCGGACGCGGTTGGATAGCTCCGTCACGGTGACGGTGCTGTTGACGAGCCCGCCCAGGAAACCCGTCACCTCCACGCCCCGGGTGCCGAAGAGCTTGAGCAGCAGGTAGTTCACGAAGCCCATCGCCGCGATGAGGATGACCGTCACCCAGGCCGCGCGCGGGGCGATGAGGCCCCACGGGTCCACGGGGTCCGCAGGCAGCACCGGGTAGATGGCGAACGCGAGGATGGCCAGCAGGATGGCCGAGCGGAGCTCCTCGGCGGTGATTTGATGGCTGAAGCCCGCGAGCCGCTCCTTCCACGTGAGCAGCCCGGCGCTGGTGACGGCCACGGCCGCCGGCGTCACCACGTGCCCGAGCCCGCACAGCACGCCCGTGAAGCCCATCACCAGCAGCGCCGCGGACGTGGTGAGCTCCGCGCCCTGGTTGGCGCGCAGCGACTGCCAGTTGAGGAAGCAGACCAGGACGCCCAGCAGCGCGATGGCCACGATCGCGAACGGTGGGCCCAGCAGTCCTCCCAGCCCTCCGAGCAGCGAGGCGAAGCCGAAGGTGCGCAGGCCCGCCTCCTTCCCACGCCACTCCCGCTCCAGGCCGACGAACAGCCCCACCGCCAGCGCGAGCATCAACCGCATCAACGTCTGCAACGGCGGCCAGGCGACGGCCGGAGGAATCCCTTCCATGTGCATGCTCTCCATCCCAAAAGGCGCGGTGGAGCCCTCAGGTGGTCTCCGGGGCTTCCTCGTGGACCGTGTCTCCCACGGCGTACAGGCGCAGCCAGCCATGGGCGCGCAGCAACCGCTGCAGGGGCGCCCGCAGCGCCGCGCGCAACCGGCGCTCCCCATCCGGCGTGGCGCTCTCGTGCAGGGGCAGGCTCCAGCACTCCCCCTGGGAGCCCAGGTCGCCCGGGGCTTCACCCGCCGCCACCAGCCGCACCACGAGCGGGGGCGGCTCATGCGGGGCCGGCAGCTCCCGCGCGTTCCCCGTGGACAGGGGACTGGGGATCGCCCGTGCGCGCTCGGCGGAGGCCAGGCCGTTGAAGAGATGGGCCGCCAGCCCGGCGACGCCCGCCTGCGTGCAGTGGAAGACGACCAGCCGGGGCCGCGAGGGCTTCACGTCCTTCACCAGCAGCCAGCGGAAGAGGCACACCGCGAGCGCGGCCCCGAGCAGCTGGGCGGCGACGAACGACTCGACGTCGAGCGGGTGCACGGCCCCGGCGCGGGTGCTGACCGCGCGCGCGAGCACCAGTGCCGGGTTGGCCAGGGAGCGCGAGTCGGTGAACCACACGGTGGCGGCCACGTAGCCCGCCACGGCGAGCGGCGTGGCGGACGGGCGGAGCCGCACGCAGCCCCGCACCACCACCAGCAGGCCGAAGGTGGACACCAGCTCCGTGAGGAACTGCGCCGAGTTGGCCGCCGGCGTGCGCGTGGCGATGAGCAGGGGCTCGCCGCACATGAGGTGTGCCACCAGCCTGCCCGCAAGACCGCCGAGCAGCTGGGCGAGCACGTAGCGGGGTACGTCGCGCCAGGGCGTGCCGTCCTCCAGCGCGTCGGCGAACGTGAGTGCCGGGTTGAAGTGCGCACCCGAGAGCGGTTGGAGCACCAGCGTGAGGCAGGCGAGGACGGCACCGGCCGCCAGCGACATGAAGAGCCGTCCGTCGGTGGCGCTCACGCCCAGGTGCTCGGCCCCATGGTGCGCTCCCTCGAGTGCCACCACCAGCAGCCCGCAGCCGAGGGCCTCGACGGCGAGGCGCCGGGGCCTGTTCAGGCGTCCTTCGGCAGGTGCCGCCGGGCCGGCATCGCAGCAGTCATCGCATGGCCCTCCGCCCGCGCTCGTGGATCGCCGACGGTACGCCCCGCTCCGACATTCGTCAAAGGCGGCGGGAAGGGCCCACGGTGGTTGCGAGCCCGCCCTCGCGCGCATAAGGAAGCCCGCATGGTGGCTTCGGCTCTTCAGGGTCGCCGGGTGATCGTCGGAGTAGGCGGCGGCATCGCGGCATACAAGGCGTGCGAGCTGGTGCGCGAGCTGGGGCGCGCCGGGGCTCAGGTCCGGGTGGCGATGACGGCGGCGGCCAAGGAGTTCGTCACGCCGCTCACCTTCCAGGCCCTCAGCGGGCACCCGGTGCTGACGGACTACTTCGACCCCTCGCAGGAGGGGAACTTCGGGCACCTGGACCTGGCGCGCTGGGCGGACCTGTACGTGGTGGCGCCGGTAACGGCGGACCTGCTGGCGCGCCTCCGGGCGGGCATGGGCAATGACGCGGTGACGACGTCGCTGCTGGCCTTCCGGGGGCCGGTGCTGCTCGCGCCCGCGATGAACGTGGCCATGTGGGACAACGAGCGGACCCAGGAGAACCTCGCGGCACTGCGCTCGTCGCCGCGCTTCCACTTCGTGGGGCCCGGGGCGGGAATGCTCGCGTGCGGCGACGTGGGCGCGGGGCGGCTCGCGGAGGTGGGGGCCATTGTCGAGGCGGCGGCGCGCCTCTTCGCCGAGGGGCCGCTGGCGGGCCGGCGGGTGCTCATCACCGCGGGGCCCACGCGCGAGTACCTGGATCCGGTGCGCTTCATCTCCAATCCCTCGACGGGGAAGATGGGGATGGCGCTGGCGGAGGCGGCGCGGGCGATGGGGGCGCGGGTGACGGTGGTGCTCGGCCCGGTGGGGGAGGTGGAGCGCGGCGGCCTGGAGGTGGTGGACGTGGTGAGCGCCGAGGACATGGCGCGCGAGGTGCTAGCGCGGGTGGAGGAGGTGGACTGCTTCATCGCCTCGGCGGCGGTGAGCGACTGGAAGCCGCCGACGCGCGAGGCGCAGAAGGTGAAGAAGTCGGACGGGCCGGAGACGTTGACGCTGGTGCGCACGCCGGACGTGCTGGCCGAGGCCTCGCGGCGGGTGTCGGGACGGGCGAGGCGGCCGGCGCTGGTGGGGTTCGCGGCGGAGACGCAGCGCGTGGTGGAGTACGCGCGCGGGAAGTTGGAGCGCAAGGGGCTGGACGCCATCGTCGCCAACGACGTGTCGGCGCCGGGGGCGGGCTTCGGGGTGGACACCAATCAGGTGACGGTGCTGACGAAGGACGGTCAGCAGCGGGACCTGGCCGGCACCAAGCGCGAGGTGGCCCGCTCCATCCTGGAACTCGTCAAGGACTACCTGCCGCCCCTTCCTCCCTCTCCGTAGGGGCCCCTCCGTCCTTCGTGGATTTCCTGAATGGCGCTGTACCCGTCCCTGGGGTAAGCGTACGGGCGGCCTACCCGCCAGGCGGTTGAACCGGGTCCCCGGGACCCATAAACCCAGAGTCATCGTGAGCGAAGCCCCCGAAACCTCGCAGGAGTTGAGCGAAGTGCTGGAGGATCTGCGCCGCCACCTTCTCTGGCAGGAGGAGGACGGTGGGCGGGTGCTCCAGGTGGACGCACGTCTGGCCGCCGAGCTGAGAGGCTCGGCCCTGCGTGCCCAGATGGCGCGAGCCCCGGCCGCCAAGGCCGCCCCAGCCCCGGCCG
Source organism: Archangium sp. (assembly GCF_045802675.1). Lineage (GTDB taxonomy): Bacteria > Myxococcota > Myxococcia > Myxococcales > Myxococcaceae > Archangium. The sequence goes on from NZ_JBJMQO010000006.1 coordinate 46,703, forward strand.
CGTCCCCTCCCGCGGCAGCCCCGGCCGCGGCAGCCCCGGCCGCGCGCCCGATGGCCTCGAGTGCCCCGGCTCCGGCACCCGAGCGTCCCCTGGCCGCACGCGCGCCGCAGCAGATGCCCGCCCGCCGCGAGGCTCCGCCGGAGTCCCTCATCGAGGTGCCTCCGCGGGTGCGTCCCTCCGCGGGCCCGCTGCCCGGGGTGGTGGACGGTGAGCGGCCGATGCTGGACGACATCCGCCGCGAGCTGGGGGACTGCCGCCGCTGCAAGCTGTGCGACGGGCGGAAGAACATCGTCTTCGGTTCGGGCAACCCGCGCGCCGAGCTCGTCTTCGTGGGCGAGGGCCCCGGAGCGGACGAGGACGCGCAGGGCGTGCCCTTCGTGGGCGCGGCGGGCCAGCTGCTGACGAAGATGATCGAAGCGATGGGGTTCCGCCGCGACGACGTCTACATCTGCAACGTGGTGAAGTGCCGGCCGCCCAACAACCGCAACCCCGAGCCCGACGAGGTGGCGGCGTGCGAGCCGTTCCTGCGCGCGCAGCTCCAGGCGCTGCAGCCCAAGGCCATCGTCGCGCTGGGCAAGTTCGCGGCGCAGACGCTGCTGCGCGACAGCACGCCCATCACGAAGATGCGGGGCAACTGGCGCGAGTACGAGGGCGTCAAGCTGATGCCCACCTTCCACCCGGCCTACCTGCTGCGCCAACCGGCGGAGAAGAAGAAGGCGTGGGAGGACCTGCAGCAGGTGATGAAGTTCTTCGGTAGGCAACCCGGACAGCGCGGCTGACCGGGCTCCCCTGGGAGGGGGATACGCGATGAAGGGAGTCCTCGAGACGCAGGAGATGCACTCGCCGGCGCTGGAGTCCAACCCGCTGGGAGACCCCGCGCGGCGGCAGCTGCTGGTGTACCTGCCCCCCGGCTACACGGAGGGAGCCCGCCGCTACCCGGCGGTGTACTTCCTCAACGCGTTCTCCAACAGCGGCAAGTCCTGGACGAACTTCTCCGCCTTCTCGGTGAGCGTGCCCGAGCGGCTGGACGCGCTCATCGCCTCGGGCGCCATTCCTCCCGTCATCGGCGTGTTCCCGGACGGCTGGACGTCGCTGGGTGGCAGCCAGTGGGTGAACAGCGACGCCATCGGCCGCTACCGCGACTTCCTGGCCAAGGACGTGGTGGGCTTCGTGGACCGCACCTACCGCACGCTGCCCAAGCCGGCGGCGCGCGCGGTGGTGGGGCACAGCTCCGGCGGCTACGGCGCGCTGGTGATGGGCCGCTACCACCCGGAAATCTTCTCGCACCTGAGCGCCCAGTCCCCGGACGCCTACTTCGAGTACTGCTACCTGCCGGACCTGCCCAAGGCGGCCACGGCGCTGCTCAAGGCGGGTGGGGTGGAGGCCTGGTACCAGGACTTCATCCAGCGCGCCCGCGAGACCAAGGCCCGCGGCGATGACTTCACCGTCATCAACGTGCTCGCCATGGCGGCGGCCTACTCGCCGAAGAAGGGTGAGCCGCTCAACCTGGAGCTCCCCTTCGACGCGCAGACGGGCCGCTTGCGGCTCGACGTGTGGAACCGCTGGCTGGTGCACGACCCGGTCCGTTTCGCGCCCAAGTTCGTGGACGCCTTCCGCAAGCAGAAGACCGTCTTCATCGACTGCGGCACCCGCGACGAGTTCAACCTGCGCTGGGGCGCCCGGATGATCGCCGAGGACCTCAAGACCGGCGGCGTCGAGGTCCTCCACGAGGAGTTCGAGGACGGCCACACCGGCGTCAACTACCGCTTCGAGCGCTCGCTGGCGGTGATTGGTCCCCGGCTCGTGCTCGAGTAGCCGGTGGGCTCCGGGGCGCTCGGCCCCGGCCTTCCGGAACATCCCCGCCGCGCGCTCTCATTCTCGGAAAGAGAGAGGGGCCGGCGGGTGCCGCTCTCGATGACGCGGAGCGTTGGCACGAACCCGCTAGCGCCTCCACGTTTGCCCGGGTTAGAGGCTACCCGTGCATTCGCGTGGGGGGCGGGCCCTGTGCCCCCGCTGATTGGAGAGCGTGCCATGAGCCATGACCGCTACGGACTGTCCCGCGTCGTCGGGGAGAAGGGCGTGCTGCCCCAGCGGGCGCGCCAGTTGGATCCGGCGCTGCCCTGCCGGGAGGCCGAGCTCCTCATCGACGTGGAGAGCCTCAATATCGACGCCGCCTCCTTCAAGCAGATCAAGGACGACGTGGGCGCCGAGCCCGCGCGCATCGCCGCCCGCGTGCAGGAGATCGTCCGCGAGCGCGGCAAGATGCAGAACCCGGTGACGGGCTCGGGCGGCATGCTGATTGGCCGGGTGAAGGAGATTGGCCCCCAGCACCCGGCGCGCGGCGTGCTCCAGCCGGGCGACCGCATCGCCACCCTGGTGAGCCTCAGCCTCACGCCGCTCGTCATCGACGAGGTGAAGGCCGTGCACCCCTCCATCGACCGGGTGGACATCCGCGGCCACGCCCTCCTCTTCGCCACCGGCCTCTACGCGAAGCTGCCCACGGACATGCCGGACACGCTGGCCCTGGCGGCCCTGGACGTGTGCGGCGCTCCGGCCCTCGTGGCCCGCTACGTGCGCCCCGGCATGACGGTGGCCGTGCTCGGCGCCGGCAAGAGCGGCGCGCTGTGCCTCGCCCAGGCCCGCAGGGACTTGAAGGGCCAGGGCCGGCTGCTCGCCATGGACATCTCCGAGCAGGCGCTCGCCACCCTGAAGGGCCTGGAGCTGTGCGACGTCTCGCTCAAGGTGGACGCCACCCAGGCCGTGGACGTGATGGAGGCCGTGTCCCGTGCCACCGGCGGGGCGCTGTGTGATCTGGTGATCAATTGCGCCTCGGTGGGCAACACGGAGATGGCCTCCATCCTGAGCGTGAAGGAGGGGGGAGCGGTCATCTTCTTCTCCATGGCCACGAGCTTCACCGCGGCGGCGCTCGGCGCCGAGGGCGTGGGCAAGGACGTCACCATGCTCGTGGGCAATGGGTACGTGCCCGGCCACGCCGAGCTCACGCTGGAATTGTTGCGCGCCGAACCGGCGCTGCGCCGCCTCTTCGAAACGCGTTACGTGTAGTCAGGTAAGGTGCCCACATGCCAGGTCCGTTCATCGAAGACGCGCGACTCACCCAGGCGCGCAAGCTGGCGGAAGACATCACCGAGCCCATCTTCGAGCTCATCCGCCGTCACACCACCGTCTCCGTGGAGCGCACCGTGCTGCGCTTCTTCGGCATCGCCGATGCCGGCCCTGGAGGCGTGCCACTCGCCAACCTGATGGTCGACCGGCTCAAGGCCGCCGGTGTGCTCAACAGGGGAGCGGCGTACTGGTACGGCCGCGCCCTGCAGATGGGCGCCCGCAGCCCCCTGGAAGCCGTGGAGCGCCTGACCGCGCTGCCGGTGGAGAAGCTGGGGCCCCTCTCTGCGGAGATGGAGCAGAACCTGCGCGAGGCCGTCCAGGACGAGGCCCGCGCCGCCATGGACGACTTCACGTCCCGTATCGCCCAGCGTGACGCGCTGCGCAAGGAGCTGGGGAACTCTCCGGCGCCGCACAAGTACGTCATCGTCGCCACGGGCAACATCTACGACGACGTGGACCAGGCCCGGGCCGCGGCCCAGGCGGGTGCGGACATCATCGCCGTCATCCGCTCCACGGCCCAGTCGCTGCTGGACTACGTGCCCCACGGCGCCACCACCGAGGGCTACGGCGGCACCTACGCCACCCAGGAGAACTTCCGCATCATGCGCGAGGCCCTGGATGACGAGAGCCGCAAGCTCAAGCGCTACATCCAGCTCACCAACTACTCGTCGGGCCTGTGCATGGCGGAGATCGCCTTCGCCGCCGCCTACGAGCGGCTGGACATGCTGCTCAACGACGCGATGTACGGAATCCTCTTCCGCGACATCAACATGCGGCGCACGTTCATCGACCAGTACTTCAGCCGCCGCATCTGCGCCCGCGCCGGCATCATCATCAACACCGGCGAGGACAACTACATCACCACCGCGGACGCCTACGAGGCCGCGCACACCGTCATCGCCAGCCAGTTCATCAACGAGAGCTTCGCCAGGCGCGCGGGCCTCGAGGACTGGCAGCTGGGCCTGGGGCACTCGTACGAGATCGATCCGTACCGCCCCGAGACGCTCCTGCTCGAGCTGTCGCAGGCCATGCTCATCCGCCGGTGCTTCCCCAACGCGCCGCTGAAGTACATGCCGCCCACCAAGCACAAGGAGACGGACATCTTCTTCAGCCACGCGTACGACGTGATGGCGGACCTGGTGGCCATCTGGACGCGGCAGGGGATTCAACTGCTCGGCATGATGACGGAAGCCATGCACACGCCGCTGCTCGCGGACCGGTACGTGGCGCTCAAGGCGGCCAGCTACATCTACCGGGCCGCGGCCGGCATCGACGAGGAGTTCACCGTGCGCGAGGACGGGAAGATCGCCAAGCGCGCGCGCGAGGTGTTCGGCCAGGCCATGGAGCTGCTGCAGGAGTGCCAGAAGGACGGCATGGTGGCGGCCATCGGCCGGGGCCGCTTCGGCGACGTGAAGCGCACGGAGACGGGCGGCAAGGGCCTGGACGGCGTGCTGGAGAAGGCGCCGGATTACTTCAACCCGTTCCAGGACATGCTGGAGGCTCCGTGATGCTCGGCTCCTTGTTGGTGATGGTGCTCGCGGCCGGAGAGCCCTCGGCGGCGCTGGCGAAGTACGAGGTGAAGACGCTCGCGCTCCAGGTGCCCTCCGACTGGCGCCAGTCCGAGGCGGATGGCACCCAGCGCTTCGAGGATCCGTCCGGCGATGCGTACCTGCTGCTGGACGTGGGCGCCGTGCAGACGGCGGGCATGAAGCCCCAGGTGTGCCTGAACAAGATTCTCGGCGCCATGGGCGGCGCCCAGGGCTGGAAGCAGCTCAAGCTGGGCAAGGCTCCGGCCGCGCGGCGCGTGGACTCGGACACCACGCCCGACCGCGCCGAGTCCGTGCAGACGGTGACGTACGTGGGCTGTGACGGGAAGACCACCTGGTCGCTCGTCTTCCACATGGATGCCAAGAGGAAGGACCGTTTCGAGGCGCTCGCGGATGTGGTGGCCGGCAGCGTCGCGTACGTGAAGCCCAAGAAGGGGAAGTGACCGCCATGGCGACCAAGCCAACCAAGCAGCTCATCCGCCCCTATGGCGACCGCCGGGATGACGGCGTGGTGCAGCTGTCGTTCACGCTGCCGGTGCCCCTGTCGGAGAAGGCCAAGGAAGCCGCCGCCGTGATGGCGCGCAAAATGGGCTTCACCGACGTGAAGGTCGCCGCCGCCGAGCGCGCCGCCGACACGTACACCTTCTTCATCGTCTACGCGCGTACCCCGCACTCGCTCGACTACTCGGAAATCGACGTGCCCGAGGTCGTCGTCAAGAAGCAGGGCTTCGACGAGCTCAATGCCCTCATCAAGGACAAGGTGGGCCGGCGCATCGTCGTGTTCGGCGCCTGCACGGGCACGGACACGCACACGGTGGGCATCGACGCCATCCTCAACATGAAGGGCTACGCGGGCGACTACGGCCTGGAGCGCTACCCCGGGTTCGAGGCCTTCAACCTCGGCAGCCAGGTGCCCAACGAGGAGCTGATCAAAAAGGCCCTGGCGCGCAGCGCGGACGCCATCCTCGTGTCGCAAGTGGTCACCCAGCGCGACGTGCACAAGGACAACTCGCGCCAGTTCATCGACGCGGCCAAGGCCGCGGGCCTCCACGGCAAGATGCTGCTGCTGCTCGGCGGGCCGCGCGTGGACCACAAGCTGGCGCTGGAGCTGGGCTTCGACGCGGGCTTCGGCCCCGGCACCAAGCCCTCGGACGTGGCCAATTACATCGTGCACCAGGTCCTCCAGAAGGAAGGCAAGGAGGCGAAGGACGTGCACTGGGAGGGGGAGCCCAAGTGAGCAACGTGAAGGCTGTCATCCGGCTGCGCATGAGCAGCCACGACGCGCACTACGGCGGCAACCTGGTGGACGGCGCGAGGATGCTCGGGCTGTTCGGCGACGTGGCCACCGAGCTGTGCATCCGCCTGGATGGGGACGAGGGACTGTTCCGCGCCTATGACTCGGTGGAGTTCCTCGCGCCGGTGTACGCCGGGGACTTCATCGAGGCCGAGGGTGAAATCACCCAGGTGGGCAACAGCTCCCGGAAGATGCGCTTCGAGGCGCGCAAGGTCATCCGGCCCCGGCCGGACGTGAACGACTCGGCGGCGGACGTGTTGCCGGAGCCGGTGGTGGTGTGCCGGGCGACGGGCACGTGCGTGGTGCCGAAGGACAAACAGCGAGGTCAGCGATGAGCACGCCCATGGTGATTACCGCGGCGATGGTCGGCGCGGAGACGACGCGCGAGCAGACGCCCTACCTGCCCATCTCCGCCGAGGAGATCGCCGAGGACGCGGCGAAGTGCCGCGAGGCCGGCGCGGCCATGGTGCACCTGCACGTGCGCACGGCGGACGGCAAGCCCTCGCAGGACACGGAGCTGTTCCGGGCGGCCATCCGGGCCATCCGCAAGCGCACGGACATCCTCGTCCAGGTGTCCACGGGCGGCGCGGTGGGCATGAACGTGGACGAGCGGTGCGGCGGGCTGCGGCTGACGGGCGAGGACCGCCCGGACATGGCCACGCTGACGACGGGCACGGTGAACTTCGGCGACGAGGTCTTCTGGAATCCGCGTCCGCTGGTGCGCGACATCGCGCGGCGGATCAAGGCGCTGGGCCTGCGGCCGGAGTTCGAGTGCTTCGACGTGGGCATGGTCGACGAGGCGCGGGCGCTGGCGAAGGAGGGGGTGGCGGACCTGCCGGGCCACTTCGACTTCGTGCTCGGGGTGCCGGGGGCGCTGACGGCACGCGAGGACGCGCTGGACTTCATGATCAAGTCCCTGCCGGAGAACAGCACGTGGACGGTGGCGGGGGTGGGGCGGCACCAGCTGCCCTTCGTGGAGCTGGCGGCGGAGCGGGGCGGTAACGCGCGCGTGGGGCTCGAGGACAACATCTACGTGTCCAAGGGCGTGCTGGCCAAGGGCAACTGGGAGCTGGTGGCCGAGGCGGCGAAGCGGGCGAAGGCCAAGGGCCGCACGCTGGCCACGCCCCAGCAGGCCCGCGAGCTGCTGCGCCTGGGCACCGCGTAATCCCCTCGGGTTGCCCGGAAAAAGGGGTCACGGGTCCAAGGGGCAACCGCCCTTTCTCCGACCCGGATCCCCACCATGCCCTTCGTTCCCAAGAATCTGACGCTGGCGCAGTACAACATCACCGCAGCCGACGACGACGACGACGACGACGACGCCTTCGCCAACCTCGACGACTTCCTCAACAGCCTCTTCGATCCCTGGCCCGGTCCCTTCGCCTACAACGCGGCAGGGCTCTTCCGGGCCAATCTGGTGGCGGAGATCAAGGCGAAGGAGACCAACAACCAGGCCGTCTCGCCGCTCTGCTGGCTGATCAACGCCAACACCGTCACCCTCCTGCTGGATGTGCTCGAGGGCTATTGGATGGGCCGCGACATCCGCACCAATCCCCGCCCTCGGACCCTCGCGAAGGACGAGGCGTTCATCCACTGCATCCGGGACTACATCAACACCAACGACCTGCGGATGCGGGTCCCCTCCTTCCAATGCGAGACCAGGCGCGACGACGAGCCCTCCACCTACGAGTGGACGGCGGACACCGTCTCCTCGTTCAAGAACAATGACGGCACGTGGAACTCGGCCACGGTGCGCCGTTTCCTCGAGCTGCTCCTGGCCGGTGCCCATTTCGTGGCCGTGCACAGCGCCACCGACGTGGGCAACAACCTGAACATCCCCAGCTTCTTCAAGGAGTTCTCGAACCTGGGCACGAAGTACACGGGGCACAGCCACTACACCGACGGCATCGCCCTCACGGGCGTCAACTACCCCACGTTGGAGCTGGTCGAGGAGGAGGGCAACACGCTCGACGAGTTCACGGACGGGGAGCAGGCCGTCCTGTTGCCCGTGGTGCTCAGCGACACGACCACCGGCGTGAAGGACCACAACTCCTTCTTCCAGATGGAGGGCTGGCGCCCCGGCAAGAACATGTTCGGGTTGGGGAAGTACGAGTACCGGCACAAGGTCCTCGCCGCGGGCTACCGGCATGGCGCCGACTTCGCCACGCACCAGAAGACCCTCTGGAACATCTCCACCTACGGGGCCTCCCTCTTCAGCGAGAAGCGCGGCGCTCCCGTCTTCCTGGCCCCCAGTGGGTGGATGGACAAGGAGACGCATCTCTACACGGGGTTCAAGGGCGCCAATGCCGGCCACAAGTGGTTCAAGGGCGCTCTGGTGACGGGCCTTCCCTGAGCGCGGCTCGCGAGAAATCCGGGCCGCGTTGCCCGGATTTCCGCGCCACGGGTCCAATGGGTTGCCACCATGCCCATTGCCCACCTCCTCCAGCAATTCGATGCCCTCGGTCCGATGGGGCCCCGCGCTTCCATCCTGATCGACCAGGCCTTCACGGGCTCCACCGAGCTCATCACCCAGTTCCGCACGGTGCTCGGCACCGCGTCTGTGAGCATCAACGCCGTCACCGGCGCGACCGTGCGGAGCGACACGTCGCTCGAGCTCGTGGGGACGGCCTCCCTGTTGGGGCTGACGGATGCCCAGGTCCGGTTCCTGGCCCGGGAGCGGGAGGGCCAGCTGCTCGTCACGCTGGAGGTGACGCTCCCGCCGGGGTGGTCCTTCGGCACGCTCTACCCCCAGGCGCCCGCCTTCCTGGCCCGGCTCGGCCTGGGCGCGTGCAGGCTCGTGTTCTCGAGCGCGGCGTACGCCGACGAGACGCTCGGCGCCGAGCTGCTGCCCGGGCTCAACTTCGTCGGTGAGCTCTACCTCACGGGCGATCTCCTCCCCATCGGCTCCCTGCTCGAGCAGTACACGCCCATCCGCGTCACCGGCCCCGTCCACGAGTACCGGTTCGACAGCGATCCCCTGGCCTTCACCGGCATCCGGCTCACGGGCGCCCTGGCCTCGAGCATCTCGAGCCTGGGGCCCGTGAAGGTCCAGGGCACGCGCCTCTTCATCAAGTCCGGGCGCACCGCGTCCCAGTACGACAAGGTCCCCAGCGCCACCCAGCAGCCGGGTGTCTACCTCCTCGTGTCCGCGGAGCTCGGGGGGCGCCCGCTCCAGCTCATCGGCACCTATGCCGCCGACGGCACGCGGGAGGCGCTGCGCCTCTACGGCCGCTTCGAGGACTTCGGGCTCTCGGGCTTCTCCAGCCTCCAGCAGACCCTGGGCGTGGACGGCCTGGACGCGCAGTTGCCCGAGGACATGCCGCCCCCCACGGGCCTGGCCCTCACGGAGCTCGGACTCGCGCTCGACTTCACCCGTCACGAGGTGACGCACCTGATGGTGGGCGTGGCGCTCCAGACGCACTGGGAGCTGTTCCCGGGCGTGGCGACGCTCCAGCAGGTGGGCCTCTCGCTCTCCGTGACGGAGCCGTTCGGCAAGGGCCGAGCCCTCTCGACGACCTTCAGCGGACTGCTGGCGTTCCAGAAGTTCGACGCGGTGGCGTTCGTCGAGCTGCCCTCGCTCGACTTCGGCGCCGGCCTTCCCGGGGGGCGCACGCTTCCGCTCGGGGATGTCTTCGAGTCGCTCATTCCGGGCGCCACCGGGCTGCCGGAGCTCACCGTCACGCGGCTCTTCATGCAGGCGTCGCCCCGGGCGGGGACCTTCGCGCTGAACGCGGCCATGGAGGACCTGCTCTCCATTCCCGTGGGCGCGACGGCCTTCGAGGTGAGCGAGTTCGCCCTGCTCGCCAGTGGGAGCAAGGCGGGCGGCGCCAGGGGCACCGTCTCGGCCCGGCTGCGCATGGGGGAGGCCAGCGTCCTGCTGTCCGGAGACGCCGGGGATGGCCTCACCCTCTCCGGTGCCCTCGAGCACTTCGAGCTCAGGAAGTTCTGGTCCCTCGTCACGAATGGCGAGTCCCTGCCGGACGAGGTCCCCGACATCCTCTTCCAGACGCTCAATGTCCTGGTCGATACCAGGACAGGCGCCTTCTCGGTGATGGGCAATGCGAGCGTCGCGTGGGACCACCTGGGCGCAGACGGGGCGCTTCAGACGAACGCGCAGTTCACCCTGACGCGCAACGTCTCCGGTTCCGGAGGCGCCCGGAGCTCCGCGTTCAGCGCGAGCCTGAGTCTCCAGGGCCAGGGGCCGGTGGAGGTCGCCGAGGGCTTCTCCCTGGGGGCATTCAACCTCCTCTTCGACTACCAGACGGGCGGCAGCTGGAAGCTCTCGGGCGGCGTGACCGTCGAGCTCCTCGACACGAAGCTCTCCCTCACCGCCGGCTACGAGACGAGCCCGGCCGGCAAGAAGATCAAGCTCCAGACCATGGCCAGGCCGGCGGCGAAGCTCATCGACCTGGGGGATGCCGGCGCCTATTCCTTCTCGCAGTTCGACCTCCTGCTGGATCGCCGCCCCACCGCGGACGGCAAGAAGCAGACGTTCTTCGACCTCCGTCTGGCCTCGACCCTGGAGATCGCGGAGGTCTTCTCGCTGGGTGGCTACCTGGGCCTCGGCAACACCGCCGAGGGGAAGAAGGGCCTCACCTTCAAGCCCAACCCGGGTTCCACCGCCTTCCACGTGGACTTCCCGACGGGGGAGGGGATGGGCTTCAAGGGCGAGCTCTTCGAGGTGGGCCTGGTCAAGGAGTCCGCCAGCGCCGGGTGGACCTTCACGGGTACCACGGTGCTCGGCTTCACCGGCTTCCCGGGCGGCCTCGGGGACATGCTCCCCTCCAAGGTCACCGCGAAGCTCGTCGCGGGGAAGACGGACGTGCGCCTCTCGGCGCTCAACGTCAGCGATCCCCTCGAGCTCGCGCTGCCCACCGTCAAGGGGAAGAGCCTCGGCAAGGCCACCGTGCAGCTCACCGAGGTCGGCATCTCCATCAAGCCCCAGCTCGGGCTGGTGCTGGAGGCGGGCCTCGGCCTGCCCGCGGAGCTCAACACGTACCTGGGCGCGCAGCTCTTCCGCGTCTACCAGAAGGGCAACCCCCTCACCCTGTCGCGCACCCGGTTCACCATCTCCGGGACCGGCGTCGCCGTGCAGTTCGTCAGCTCGCCGTTCGCCGCCGCCAACACCGTGATGATCAACGGTGACTCCTGGTTCGACGTCGACTTCGGCCAGTACGGCGCGCTCCGCCTGAAGATGCCCACGTTCCGCTACGACGGCGTGTCGCAGTACTTCGAGGCCGGCGGCGGGTGCGAGGTGACGCGGCCGCTCGCGCTGCCCCTCGCGCCGCTCAAGCTGTTCCTCGAGGCCTGCGGCGGAAAGGGCATGGCCGACGTCTTCCCCGACAAGCTCCCCATCGACGCCCTGTCGCTCGTGGATGACAAGGGGGACCTGAAGATCGACGACCTCGCCACCTTCCTGAAGAAGTCCGGGGACGTGCCGGGCGAGGTCATCTCCGTGCTGAAGAAGACCGACAAGGTGCTCGACCGCCTCCCGGATGGCTTCAAGTCCTACCTGCGGCTGGAGATCCCCAAGCACCTCGAGTTCAAGTTCGGCTTCTCGCCCGCGGGCCGCATCAGCCTGGCGCTGCTCGCCCCCGAGACGCCCGTGCGCGTGCTCTTCCCGTCCGTCGTGGCCAGCTACGTGCCCATGCCCGGGCTCACCGGCATCGAGCTGCGGAAGATCTCCATCGGCACGCTCATGGCCGGCACGCTCTTCTACGGCGAGGTCGATGCCCTCATCGACCAGTATGATCTGCCGTCGCTCGCGCTCTCGCTCCTGCTCCCGACGGATCAGGACTTCCCGCTGCCCACGTCGGATCAACTGCGGCGCCGGATCATCCTCGACGACGTCTTCTGCGTCATCCCCGTCTCGCAGGGCCTGCCCATCCCCATTCCGATCTTCTATGACGAGCTCGGCTTCGAGTACCTGGGCATCGAGGGGTTGGGCCTCCAGGCCCACGTGGGCTTCCCCAAGCCGCACCTCGATGGGTCCGCCGCGATGGCGCTGTTCAAGGCCTTCGACGCGTTCTTCAGCGATCGCAAGGCGCTGATGGATCCAAAGACGCCTCCCGGAGGCGTGGACCTCGGTTTCGTCTTCCATGACGAGTTCCTGCAGGCGCCCGAGTACCTCGGCGCGGGCGTGCTCGGCACC
>NZ_JBJMQO010000130.1:0-100696 GCF_045802675.1 Archangium sp.
GGCGTTGCCGGACCCATCCACGGAGAAGAACTTCAGCGTGGTGTCGCTGGAAATGTAGAGGTAGCTGCCGTAGTAGGGCGTGGAGGCCGTGGTCGGCTCGCTGCCATCGAGCGTGTAGTACGTGTTGGCGCACCAGGTGTTGTCGGCGCAGTAGAGGTAGACGTACTGCCCCGAGGAGTACGTGCCGCCCGCTGGCGAGGCGTAGGTAAAGGGGGGCGTCGTGTCGGGAATGATGACGTACGCCTCGGTGTGCACCGGCTCGGCGTTGCCGGCCACGTCCACGGAGAAGAACTTGAGCGTGGTGGTGGCGGTCAGGGAGATGTAGCCGCTGGTGACGGGCGAGCTCGTGGTGGGCGTGGAGCCGTCGGTGGTGTAGTGGATGGCCGCGCAACCGCTGCCGGTGTCATCCGAGCAATACAGGTAGACGTACACGGTCCCGTTGTACGTGCCACCGGGCGGGTAGACCCCGGTGTACGGCGCCACCATGTCCAGGAAGTACCACGCGTACTGGGTGGCGCTCACGTTGCCCACCGTGTCCACCGCGAAGAAGGCGAGGGCCGTGCTGGTGGAGACGGCAATGGGCTCGGTGTACAGGGGCGAGTCCATCGTCGGAGAGGAGCCGTCGGTGGTGTAGTGGATGGCGGCGCACCCGCTGCCGCCGGTGTTGTCCGTGCAGCTCAGGGTGACGCTCTGCGCGCTGTTGTACGTGCCGCTCGCGGGGTCCGCGGACACCGTGGGGCTCTCCGTGTCGATGAGGTACGTCTCGGTCCTGGGGGACTCGGCGTTGCCGGCCGTGTCCACGGAGAAGAACCGCAGCGTGGCATTGGCGGTGATGGAGAAGGGAGCGGTGTACCGCGGAGAGCCCGTCGTCGGGAGGGAGCCGTCGAGGGTGTAGTACGTGGCCGAGCAGCCGCTTCCCGAGCCATCGGCGCAGAGCAGCGTGACGGACTGGGCGCTCCCGTAGGCGCCACCGGCGCGGACGGCCGTCGTCACCGGGGCCACCGTGTCGAGGACGTAGCTCTCGGTCGAGACGCCGCTCACGTTGCCCACCTTGTCCGCCGCGAGGAACTTGAGGGTGGTGCTGGTGGCGATGGTGAGGGGCGCGCTGTAGGTGAGCGAGGAGAGGGTGGGCGTGCTGCCATCGAGCGTGTAGTGGATGGAGGCACACGTGCTGCCGCCGGTGTCCGAGCAGGTGAGGGTGACGCTCTGCGCGGTGCGGTAGGTGCCACCCGGCGGAGCCGCGGCCACGGTGGGCTTGTCCCGGTCGATGACGTAGGTGACGGTCTTCACCGGCTCGGCATTGCCGGCCGCGTCCACGGAGAAGAACTTGAGCGAGGTGGTGGCGGTGAGGGTGAAGGGCGCGGAGTACGTGCTCGAGGAGGACGTGGGCGTGCTGCCATCGAGCGTGTAGTACGTGGCCGCGCAGCCGCTGCCCGCGCCGTCGGTGCACAGCAGCGTGACGGACTGCGAGTCCGCGTAGGGGCCGCCCGGAGGCGTGGCCGTCGTCGTGGGCGCCACGTCGTCGAGGCGATAGAGCTCGGTCTGCACGTCGCTCGCGTTGCCCACCTTGTCCGTCGCGAGGAACTTGAGCGGGGTGGTGGCGGAGACGGTGAGGGGCGCGCTGTAGGTGGCCGAGGCCGTCGTCGGCACGGTGCCGTCGGTGGTGTAGTGGATGGCGGCACACGAGCTGCCACCGGTGTCCGAGCAGGTGAGGGTGATGCTCTGGGCCTTGTTGAAGAGGCCGCCCCTGGGCGAGGCGGAGACCGTCGGCGCCACCTGGTCGAGCGTGTAGAGCGCCACGCGGGTGGGCTCCTTGTTGCCGGCCTTGTCCGTGGAGAAGTAGCGCAGCGTGGTGGTGGCCGTGAGGGACAGGGCGCCGGAGTAGAGCGGCGAGCTGAGGGCGGGCGCGGAGCCGTCCACGGTGTAGTGCGTCTCGGCGCAGCCGCTGCCCGAGGCACCGTCGTCGCAGGCCAGCGTCACGCTCACGGTGCTCCCGTACGTGCCCGCCGCGGGGGTGGCCGTGGTGCTGGGGGCCACCGTGTCGATGGTGTACGTCTCCGTCTGCACGGCCTCCTGATTGCCGGCCAGGTCCACGGAGAAGAACCTCAGCGGGGTGTTGCCGGTGAGGACGAGGGCGCTGGTGTACTTCGCGGAGGCCATCGTCGGCATGGAGCCGTCGACGGTGTAATGCGTCTCGACGCAGCCGCTGCCCACGCCGTCATCGCAGCTGAGCACCACGCTCTGGTTGCTCTTGTAGATGCCTCCCGCCGGAGTGGCCCGGGTGCCAGGCGCCACGGAGTCCAGGTCGTACTCCTCGGTGCGGACGGACTCGGTGTTGTTGGCCTTGTCCACGGAGAAGAAGCGCAGCGTGGTGTTGGCGGTGATGGAGAGGGCCGTGGTGTAGCGCGACGAGCCGTGGGTGGGGGTGGTGCCGTCCAGGGTGTAGTACGTGGCGGCGCAGCCGGCGCCCGTGCCGTCCTTGCACTCCAGCACCACGGTCCGCTCACCCGAGTAGGTGCCGCCGGGTGGGTTGGCGGTGGTGATGGGTGCGGTGAAGTCGAGCGTGTACTGCGCGGTGCCCGTCGGCCCCGGGTTGCCCAGCGTGTCCACGGAGAAGAACTTCAGCGTGGTGCTGGAGGTGATGGAGAGGGCCGTGGTGTAGCGGGCCGAGCCCGTGGTGGGGGGCGAGCCGTCGGTGGTGTAGTACGTGCCCGCGCAGCCGGTGCCCGTGCCGTCATCGCACGCGAGCACCACCGAGACGGGCGTGTTGGAGATGCCGCCCGGCGGGGTGGCCGTGGTGGTGGGGCCGGTCTCGTCGATGACGTACACCGCGCTCACGATCGGCGAGGTGTTGCCCGCGCCGTCCGTGGCGAAGAAGCGCAGCGTGGTGTTGGCGCTCACCAGCAGGGGGGCCGAGTACGCCGGAGAGTTGCTCGAGGGCAGCGTGCCATTGGTGGTGTAGCGGATGGGGCCGCAGCCGGTGCCCAGGCCGTCATCGCACGAGAGCGTCACCGTCTGGGGCGTGTTGTAGTTGCCCGCGGCGGGAGAGGCCACCACGGTGGGCGCCGTGGCGTCGAGCGTGTACTGCGCCATCTTCGCCCCCTCCGTGTTGCCCACCCCGTCCACCGAGAAGAAGCGCAGCGTGGTGCTGGCGGACACGAGCAGGGGCGCGGTGTAGCGGGGCGAGCCCGTCGTGGGCGCGGTGCCGTCGGTGGTGTAGTACGTGGCGGCGCACCCGGTGCCCAGGCCATCCGTGTCCGTGCACAGCAGCGCCACGGTGCGCGCGGAGTTGATGATTCCTCCTTCAGGAGAGGCGACGGTGAGGGGTGGCACCGTGTCCACCACGTAGCTCTGCGTCTGGGCCGTCTCCACGTTGCCCGCCGCGTCCACCGAGAAGAACTTCAGGGTGGTGTTCCTGGCGACGGCCACCGGGCTCGTGTAGCGCGTCGAGCTCGCCGAGGGCGCGGTGCCGTCGGTGGTGAAGAACGTGGCCGCGCACCCGCTGCCCGTGCCGTCCTCGCACGTCAGCGTCACCGTGAGGCTCGCGGTGAAGTTGCCACCCACGGGATTGGCCCGCGTCGACGGCGGCGTCGTGTCCGGGTTCCCGGAGGGAGGAGGCGTGGGATCGGGTTTGCAGGCGCTCGCGAGCGGGAGCGCGAGCAGCACCAGGACGAGCCGGCTCGACCAGGAAGACGTGGAGAACAAATCGATACCCCCAGAATGCATATTTACGGCGGGCGCAGCCTTTCACTGGCCGACACTTCGCCGCAAGTTCCCCTCTCTCGGTGGGTGATGGACTTCCGGAGACCTCCGGGTTTACGGGGTGGTGTCGCCTCGGGGGAGGGGGGGCCGCCGGGGATTCGTGGCCCGCTTCCCCGGGGGCTACTGTGCGGACCCGAGATGCGCTTCAAGTTCGTCCACGCCGCCGACCTGCACCTGGATACGCCCTTCCGGGGCGTGCCCGTCGATTCCGGACTGCTGGGCACCTTCCAGCAGGCCACCTTCCGGGCCTTCTCGCGCATCGTGGACCTGTGCTTGCGCGAGCACGTGGCCTTCCTGCTGCTGGCGGGGGACCTCTTCGACGCGAAGGACCGCTCGGTGCGCGCGCGCCTGGCGCTGCGGCGAGAGCTGGAGCGGCTGCACGTGGCCGGCATCCCCGCCTTCATCGTCCACGGGAATCATGATCCGCTGAGCGGGGACACGGGCGCGCTCGGGTTGCCCGGCTCGGTGAAGGTGTTCGGCCCCGACTGGGAGGAGGTGGAGGTCCGCCGCGAGGGGAAGCTCCTGTGCCGCGTGCAGGGCATCTCCTATCCCGAGGTGGAGGTGCGCGAGAACCTGTCGGCGCGCTTCCGCCGGACGGCGCCGGACTTCACGGTGGGCCTGCTGCACGCGAACCTCGGCGGAGCGGAGGGCCACGCCAACTACGCGCCCTGCTCGGTGGAGGATTTGAGCGCGCGCGGGCTGGACTACTGGGCACTGGGCCACGTGCACACCCGGGCCGAGTACGGGCTCGCCAGTGGCGCGGTGGCGGTGTACCCGGGCAATCCGCAGGGGCGGCACGTGAACGAGCCGGGCGAGCGCGGCTGCGTGCTCGTCGAGGTCGAGGACGGCGGGACGCGGCGCCGCTTCGTGCCGGTGGACCGGGTGCGCTGGCACCGGCTGGAGGTGCCGCTGTCGGGGCTCTCGTCGCTGGATGCGCTCGTGGCCGCGGTGACGGAGCAGGTGGACGCGAGCTGCTCGGACGAGCTGGAGGGCCACGCCGTGCGCCTCACGCTCACGGGCCGGGGGCCGCTGCACCGCGAGCTGGCCCGTCCGGAGGCGCTCGGGCAGTTGGAAGCGGAGTTGCGCGAGCAACTCGCCCGGCGTCACCCGCCCGTGCTGGTGGAGTCCCTGCGCGACGCGAGCCGGCCCGAGTTGGAGCTCGAGACGGTGCGCCTGTCGGGAGGTTTCTCCGGGACGCTGCTGGCCGAGGCCGAGGCGGTGGTGAAGGACCCCGAGGCCCTGGCCGCGCTGTGGGCGGAGGACGCGGAGCTGCGCGCGTTGAGTCAGCGCTTGCAGAGGCTGGGCGTGGACGCCCTGGAGACGCCCCGGCCCGAGTGGGTGGAGCAGGCGGCGGTGCGGGGCGTGGAGCAGCTGCACGAGGAGGAGGGGACGTGAGCGGGGGCTTTCGCATCGACGTGCTGCGCGTCCTCGGCTTCGGCCACTTCTCCGAGCATTCGCTGGAGCTGGGGCCGGGGCTCAACCTGCTGTACGGGCCGAACGAGGCGGGCAAGAGCACGCTGCTCGCGTTCATCCGCACCATGCTCTTCGGCCTCGAGAAGCGGGGCCGCTCGGAGGCGCGGTACGAGCCCGCGTCGGGCACCTTCGGGGGCGAGCTGTGGGTGCGCTCGGACGCGGGCCCGCTGGTGGTGCGGCGCGTGGCGGACCGGCGCGGCCGGGCGCCGCTGACGGTGCTGAGCCCCGAGGGACATGAGCTGCTCCCCTCGCGGCTGGACGAGGCGCTCGCGCATGTGTCCCGGGAGCTGTTCTGCGAGGTGTTCGCCTTCAGCCTGGACGAGCTGTCCAGCTTCGAGAACCTGGCCGAGGAGGACGGTGTCTCCCGGGCGCTGTTCGCCGCCGGGCTGCGAGGCGCGCGCCGGTTGCCGGAGGTGGAGAAGCACCTGGAGAAGCGGACCGGGGAGCTCTTCAAGAAGGGCGCGCAGAGACCCGTGCTCAACCAGGTGCTCCTCCAGCTGGAGGAGGTACGGGCGCAGCTCGACGCGCTGAAGGACCGACCGGAGAAGTACCTCCAGGAGCGCGAGCGGCTGGCGTCCCTCGGGCGCGAGCAGGAGGAGGCGCGGGCCCTCCAGGAGAACATCGCCCGCGAGCTGGAGCGGCTGTCGCGGTTGGAGTCGGCGCTCGGAGACCTGGGAGAGCTGGCGCGGGTGCGAGGCGAGCTGGCCACACTGCCGGAGCTGTCGGCCTTCCCCGTGGGCGGAGAGGACCGGCTGGAGGAACTGCTCCACCGGAGGACGGAAGCGCACGCCCAGCAGGCCCGCGTCGAGGAGCTGTTGTCCGGGGCCGGGGCGGAGCTGGCCCGGCTGTCGGAGGCCTCGGCGGTGCGCGAGCGCGAGGAGCGGCTGCGCTCGGCACTGGGCGCCTTCACGGTGAGGGCGGAGCTCCTGCGGGCACTGCCGGGCCGGCGCGCGGCGCTCGAGGCGAGGCGCTGGGAGGTGGAGCAGGCGCTCGGTGGGTTGGGGCTGGAGGTGGACGCGGCGGGCCTGCTGGCGCTGGAGCTGGGCCCCGCGGCGCGAGGCACCCTGGAGTCGCTGGCGGACCGGCTGTCGAGGGCGGAGGCCGAGCGGCGCGAGGCGGAGGTGGCGCTCGGGAGGGCACGGGTGGAGCGGGAGCGGCTCGAGGCGTCCCTGGCCCGGCTCGAGGAGGAGCGCGCGAAGCTGCCGGACGTGTCCGCGGCGGAGCTTCGCCAGCGGCAGGCGGCGCTGGGCCGCGCGAGGCTCCTGCGCGTGGAGCGGGACCAGGTGTCGGCGCAGCGCACGGAATTCCAGCAGCGGCTCCAGGCCCTGCGAGCGCGGAGTGAGTCCGAGCCCGGAGCGGCCCCCGCGCCCTGGACGGTGCTGCTCGCGGTGGGCGTGGCGGTGGTGTGGGTGGGCGCGCAGTGGCTCCACGCGGGAGGAATGGCGACGGCCATGGCCCTGCTGGGGGCGCTGCTGCTCGTCGTGACGTTGGCGCTCGGCTATGTGCGCTCGTTGCGGAGCCACCAGCAGGCGGTGGAGGCCCACGCGGCGCGCCAGCGGCAGCGAGCGCAGGAGGTGGCCCGGCTGCAGTCGACGCTGGACACCCTGACGGGGCGGCTGGTGGGGCTGGAGCGCGAGCTGGCGGCGGCCGCGAGTGAGGCGGGGGTGGCGGCGCAGGCGACGGTGGCCTCGCTCGCCGGGGCGGACGCGGCGCTGGCGGAGGCGTTGCGGCAGGCCGAGCGCGTGGAGCACCTCGAGCGAGACCGTGAAGCCCGCGAGGCGGAGCGGGACGGCGTGGTGCGCGAGACGCAGGCCGCGGAGCTGGCGGGACGGCGGGCCGAGCTTCAGGCGCGGACGCTCCGGGCCGAGCTGGCCACGTTGCTGGAGGCGCGGGGCTTTCCGGTGGAGCTCTCTCCACAGCGGGCGCTGGCGCTGTGGCGCGACGCGGCCGAGCAGCGGCAACGATTGGTGGCTTTGAGGGCGGAGGAGCAGGCCCTGGCCGCGGACGAGGCCGCCTGTGAAGCGGTCAGCGTCCGGTTGCTCGAGGAGGCCCGGGCCGCGGGGCTCCCGGAGGGGACGGCGGAGTCGGTGGCGACCGGCGTGGCCTCGGCGTTGGAGTCGCTGAAGGAGCGGGAAGCGGAAGCACGGGCCCTGCGGGCGCGAGCGGACGGATGGGCGGCGGAGCGGGCCCGGCTCGTGCGCCTCCGCGAGTCCGAGGAGCAGGCGGTGGCGGCGCTGCTGGCCCAGGGCGGGAGTGACTCCGAGGAGTCCTTCCGTCACCGGGCCCGTCAGGCGGAGCGCTTCGAGGTGCTCACCCGCCGCGTGAGGGAGCTGACGGGGCGCATCGAAGCGGCCACGGGCCAGGAGGTGGCGGCGGCGCGCGAGGCCATCCAGGCGGCGGGCGGCGAGGAGCGGCTGAAGGAGAAGCTGGGGCAGCTGCGGATGCAGGCGCCCGCCTGTGCGAAGCGCCTCGAGGCCCTGCACACCGAGTACGGTGAGGCCCGGAGTCTGCTCGCGCAGTGGGAGGGCGACGAGCGGGTGGCGGAGCTGCGGATTCAAGAGGAGCGGCTGCGGGCCCAGGCCGCGGAGCTGGCCACACGCTACGCCACGGACAAGCTGGCGCTGACGTTGCTGGCGCGGGCGCGCAGACGCTTCGAGGAGGAGCAGCAGCCCCGGGTCATCCAACTGGCCTCGGAGCACTTCGCGACGCTCACCCAGGGCCGGTACCGGCGCGCGTTCATCCCCGCGGGAGGCAAGCGGGAGCTGCGGGTGAGCGATGGGCGCGGGGACTGGAGCGCCGAGCAGCTCTCACGAGGCACGCGGGAGCAGCTCTACCTGGCGTTCCGTCTGGCGGTCATCCAGGACTTCGGGGAGACGCGCGGGGCGCTGCCGCTCATCGTGGACGACATCCTGGTGAACTTCGACCTGGAGCGCACGCGCGGCACGTTGCGGCTGCTGGCCGAGCTCTCCGAGCGCCACCAGGTCATCGCCTTCACCTGCCACCCGTGGCTGCGCGAGCTCTTCGAGGCCGAGGGCGCGCGGGTGGTGGAGCTGGCGTCCGGGGTGCAGGCAAAGACAGAGGCCACGACCCCCGAGAAGGGAGCCGTGGCCGCGTCGATGCGTCACCGGTGAGGGTACCGGGCCTTACCCGGGTTGCCCCCCTGGAGCCGGAATCAGAACTGGTGCGCCTCGGTGGAGTCGTTGAGGGCGAGCGTGCTGGAGCAGCCGCCGGAGATGACCTCGGCCACCTTGTCGAAGTAGCCGGTGCCCACCTCGCGCTGGTGGCGCGTGGCGGTGTAGCCGTCCTTCTCCGAGCCGAACTCCTTCTGCTGCAGCTCGGAGTAGGCCGCCATGCCGCGGTCCTTGTAGTTCCGCGCCAGCTCGTACATCGAGTAGTTGAGCGCGTGGAAGCCGGCCAGGGTGACGAACTGGAACTTGTAGCCCATGGCGCCCAGCTCGCGCTGGAACTTCGCGATGGTCTTGTCGTCCAGGTTCTTCTTCCAGTTGAAGGACGGCGAGCAGTTGTAGGCCAGCAGCTTGTTGGGGAACTTCGCGCGGATGCCCTCGGCGAACTTCCTGGCCTGGGCGAGGTCCGGGGTGCTCGTCTCGCACCAGATGAGGTCCGCGAACGGCGCGTAGGCCAGGCCGCGGGCGATGGCGCACTCCACGCCGCCCCTGAGGCGGTAGAAGCCCTCGGCCGAGCGGCCCGCCTTGCGGTCGATGAAGGCGTGGTCGTACTCGTCCGCGTCGCTCATCAGCAGCTTGGCGCTGTCGGCGTCCGTGCGGGCCACGAGGATGGTGGGCACGCCCATCACGTCCGCCGCGAGGCGCGCCGCCGTCAGCGTGCGGATGAAGTTGTTGGTGGGCACCAGCACCTTGCCGCCCATGTGGCCGCACTTCTTCTCGCTGGCGAGCTGGTCCTCGAAGTGCACGCCGGCGGCGCCCGCTTCAATCATGGACTTCATCAGCTCGTAGGCGTTGAGCGGCCCGCCGAAGCCCGCCTCCGCGTCCGCCATGATGGGGGCGAACCAGTAGCGCTCGCGCTTGCCCTCGGCGCAGTCAATCTGGTCCGCGCGGCGCAGGGAGGCGTTGATGCGGCGCACCACGTTGGGGACGCTGTCCACCGGATAGAGGCTCTGGTCCGGGTACATCTGCCCGGCGGTGTTGGCGTCGGCCGCCACCTGCCAGCCCGAGAGGTAGATGGCCTCGAGGCCCGCTCGCACCATCTGCACCGCCTGGTTGCCGGTGAGGGCGCCGAGCGCGTGCACGTAGCCCTTCGTGTTCAGCAGCTCCCACAGCCGCTTGGAGCCCATCTCGGCCAGCGTGTAGCTGATGCGGATGGAGCCGCGCAGCTTCTCCACGTCCGCCTCCGAGTAGTTGCGCTTGATGCCCTCGAAGCGCTGGGCGTGGAGCTTGGCGTGGGGAGAGGCGTCATTCGTCGTCGTCACGGCGTCGTACATGTCTGGGCTCCTCGAAGTCAGAAGGTAGGTACGTGTGAAGCGAAACGGGACTGCGGTTCCGGTAGGACGGCCTCTCAGCCGTGGGACATCAGGGCCTCGTAAGCGGGCAGGGTGAGGAAGTCCTCGAAGCGCGGCGCGGTGGAGAGCTTCTCGAAGAGCTCCCGCGCCTCCTTCAGGCGCTCGGCGCCGTAGCGCTCGGCGGCGCCCTCGGCTTCCATGTGCTTCATCTCCTCGGCGAGCACCTGGCGGAAGCGCTCCGCGGTGACGGGCTTGCCGTCGGTGAGCGGCACGCGGTGGTGGAGCCACTGCCACACCTGGGCGCGGGAGATTTCCGCGGTGGCCGCGTCCTCCATGAGGTTGTAGAGCGGCACGCAGCCCAGGCCCCCGAGCCAGGCGGCCATGTACTGCACGCCCACGCGGATGTTGTGGCGCAGGCCCTCCTCGCTGCGCGTGCCCTGGGGCATGGCGATGAGGTCCGCTTCCGAGATGCGCACGTCCGGGCGCTTGTTGGACAGCTGGTTCGGCCCGGGCATGTGCTTGTCGAAGAGGGCGCGGGCCACCGGCACGAGGCCCGGGTGGGCCACCCAGGTGCCGTCATGGCCGTCGCGCACCTCGCGCTCCTTGTCCGCGCGCACCTTGGCGAGCGCCGTCTCGTTGGCGGCCGGGTCGCTCTTGATGGGGATGAAGGCCGCCATGCCGCCCATGGCGTGCACGTTGCGGCGGTGGCACACCTGGATGAGGCGCAGCGAGTAGTTGTGCAGGAAGGCCTTGTCCATCGTCACCTGCCCGCGGTCGGGCAGGACGAACTGGGGGTCCGCCTGCAGCTTCTTGATGAAGCTGAAGATGTAGTCCCAGCGGCCGCAGTTGAGCCCCGCCGAGTGCTCGCGCAGCTCGTAGAGGATTTCGTCCATCTCGAAGGCGGCCGGCAGCGTCTCGATGAGGACGGTGGCCTTGATGGAGCCGCGCGCGATGCCCAGCTCGCTCTGGGCCAGGTGGAACACGTCGTTCCACAGCCGGGCCTCCAGGTGGCTCTCCATCTTCGGCAGGTAGAAGTACGGCCCGCTGCCCTTCTCCAGCAGCGCCTTGGCGTTGTGGAAGAAGTAGAGGCCGAAGTCGAAGAGGGACGCGGACACCGGCTTGCCGTCCACCTCCAGGTGGCGCTCCAGCAGGTGCCAGCCGCGCGGGCGGGCGAAGAGCACCGCCGTCTTCTCGTGGAGCGCGTAGTGCTTGCCGTTGTCGGCCGTGTAGCTGATGGTGCCGCGCACCGCGTCGCGCAGGTTGAGCTGCCCGCGCACCACGTTGTCCCAGGTCGGGCTGTTGGCGTCCTCGAAGTCCGCCATGAAGACGCTCGCCCCCGAGTTGAGCGCGTTGATGATCATCTTGCGCTCCACCGGGCCGGTGATCTCCACCCGCCGGTCGAGCAAGTCGTTGGGCAGCGGGGAGACGGTCCACTCCGATTCCCGGATGTCGCGCGTGTCGGGGAGGAAGTGGGGACGCTCGCCCTTGTCGTAGGCGGCCTGCACGGCCTTGCGCCGCTCCAGGAGCGACTCGCGGCGGGCGCCGAAGGTCCGGGCCAGCTTCGCCACGAACTCGAGCGCCGCGGGGGTGAGCACCGTCGCGTACTCGGGCAGCCAGGCGCCGCGCAGGGTGATGCCCTGGCCCAGGGTCCCATGCCCTTCGGTACGTTGCGGAGACGAGGAGGAGGGGACGGCCGCGTCCATTCAAAGCTCCTTGACGGGGTGCGTTGTAAAAGCCCCCAACGGGCTCCAATCTGTGTCCTGTCAGAGGCAGTGTGAAGTGCTCGCGTTCAGAAGTCGATAGCTTTGTAAGGATGTCAACACGGTCGGGATTAAACTTGTAAATTGACCGACGTGAAAAACGCTCGGCGAGCGGGCGATGCAATGGGGCGGGACCTGGCGCGTAGGGAGGAATGAGGCCGGCGGGTTCGGCGCGCCTCCACGAGGAGCGGAGCCATGGACGAGATGAAGCAGTGCGCGGCGTGCAAGATGGACATCCGGGCGGATGCCACGAAGTGCCCGCACTGCCGCGAGCGGCAGCCGGGGGAGCCGATGAACCGGGGGGGCCCGGGACGGGTGCTGGGCGGGGTGTGCACGATGCTGGCGCGCTCGCTGGGCGTGGACGTGGCGCTGGTGCGTCTGGCATTCGTGGTGGCCCTGGTGGTGACGGGCGGCACGGCGCTGGGCGTCTACCTGCTGCTGTGGCTGCTCACGCCGGCGGCGGCGGGGAGCCGGGCGCCGGTGCAGCGGGTGATGGGGTGGGTGGGGAAGGTGGCGGGCACGCCCGTGGAGGAGCCCCGCTACGAGCGCCGCGTCTGAGGGCCGCCTGCCCTCCGTGAGTTCGTAAAAGCCGGGCGGGGTGGGGGCGCGATGTGTTCCCGGGGTGGGTGCCCGGGTTTGTCAACGCGCCTCCCTGCCCGTGGGGCGACATGACGTCAGAGGTCAGGTATACTCTGGGCGCATGACTCAGGAAACCGGTGGGGAGTGGGCGGGGCGGCTTGCGGCTGTCGAGCTGGGACTGCATTCTGAGGGCATGAGCGACGAGCGGGCCCGGCGCGATGCCCTCTATGCGCAGCTGGAGACGCTCCCACCCAACTTGGTGGGTGAGATTCTCGGGGGCGAGCTGTACGCGAGTCCGCAGCTGCGGCCCAGGCACATGCGGGCAGCCGGTCGGCTATTGATCGTGCTGGATCCGTTCGACCGCGATCCGGGAGAGGAGGGGCCCGGAGGCTGGGTGCTTCTCTTCGAGCCCGAACTGCACCTGGGAGACGAGGTGCTGGTGCCGGACCTGGCCGGGTGGCGCCGGGAACGGATGCTCGAGCTGCCCGAGCCCGTGGGAATCGAGCTCGCTCCGGACTGGGTCTGCGAGGTGCTGTCACCTTCGACGGCGGCGATCGACAAGGGCCGGAAGATGGGCTCCTACGCGCGCGAGGGCGTGAAGCACCTGTGGCTCGTGGACCCCGCGCTGCAATCGTTGGATACGTACCGGCTGGAGAACGGCCGCTGGGTGCTGCTGGGCACGCACGTGGGCGAGGTGACGGTGCAGGCCGAGCCCTTCGAGGCCCTGGGCCTGAAGCTGGGCCGCCTCTGGAGGCGTTGATCAGGGCAGCTTGGGGCGGATGGGGCGGGGCGCGTCCGGGTTGACGTCGAGCAGGCGCACGCCGTCTCCCTCTCGCACCGTGCCTCCGCGCAGCACCTTCGCCAGCTGCCCCCGCTGGCCCCACGACTCCTTGAGCAGGCCCGGGCGGAGGCGCTCGAGCTTCGAGCAGGGCACGCAGGGCTCGGTCAGCTCCACCACCACCTCGACGCCCAACGCCAGGCGCTGCCCCGCCGGCAGGGACTCCAGCGGCAGCCCGGCGATGACCACGTTCTCCTTCAGCTCGCCCGCCCCGAGCCGCAGCGCGGCATGAGAGGCCTCGTCCAGCAGCAGGAGCTGCCGCTTGCCGTTCGGCTTCTTCTTCCCATGCCGGTCCCCCTGGAAGCCCCGGCCCTCGAGGGCCTCGGCCTCCGGGACACGCTTCATGGGGGTGCCCCGCTCCTGGGCGAGCAGCAATGCGCGGATGGTGCCGGTGGGAGTGTCCACTTCCTGAATCCTGCGCGGGGGCTCCTCCCACCGCAAGACGGATGCGGGGGGGCCCGGGCGCGGGGCGAGCGGGCCCGTGTTATCGCACCGGCTCCCGCCGAGGAGGCAACCACCGTGAGCAACCAGAACGTCCGCATCGAGAAGGACACGTTCGGTCCCATCGAGGTCCCGGCCGATCGCCTGTGGGGCGCGCAGACGCAGCGCAGCCGGCAGAACTTCGCCATCTCCACCGAGCGCATGCCGCTGGCCCTCATCCGCGCCCTGGTGCTCGTGAAGAAGGCCGCGGCACTCGTCAACATGGAGAATGGCTCGCTGCCCCGAGACAAGGGCGAGGCCCTCGTGAAGGCCGCCAACGAGGTGCTCGACGGCCAGCACGACGAGGAGTTCCCCCTGCTGGTGTGGCAGACGGGCAGCGGCACCCAGACGAACATGAACGTCAACGAGGTGCTGGCCAACCGGGCCTCGGAGCTGCTCGGCGGCGAGCGCGGTGAGGGCCGCAAGGTGCACCCCAACGACGACGTCAACAAGGGGCAGAGCTCCAACGACGTCTTCCCCACCGCCATGAGCGTGGCCGCCGCCGAGTCCGTGGTGCGCAACGTGCTCCCCGAGCTGCACGCCCTGCGCGACGTGCTCGCGGAGCGCTCGGAGAAGTTCCGGGACATCGTGAAGATTGGGCGCACGCACCTGCAGGACGCCACGCCGCTCACGCTGGGCCAGGAGTTCAGCGGCTACGTGGCGCAGCTCGAGCACGCGCGCCGGCACCTGGAGGCCGCGCTGCCGCACCTGTTCGAGCTGGCGCTCGGGGGCACCGCGGTGGGCACGGGCCTCAACGCCCCCAAGGGCTTCGCCGAGCGTGTGGCCCAGGAGCTCGCCCGCCTCACCGGTCTGTCCTTCGTCACCGCGCCCAACAAGTTCGAGGCGCTCGCGGCCAATGATGCGCTGGTGCACGCGCACGGCGCGCTCAAGGGCCTGGCCGCCTCGCTCTTCAAGATAGCGAACGACGTGCGCTGGCTGGCGTCGGGGCCGCGCTCGGGCATCGGCGAAATCACCATCCCCGAGAACGAGCCGGGCAGCTCCATCATGCCGGGCAAGGTGAACCCCACGCAGTCCGAGGCGCTCACCATGCTGTGCGCGCAGGTGATGGGCAACGACGTGGCCATTTCGCTGGGCGGCGCGTCCGGCAACTTCGAGCTGAACGTCTTCAAGCCGCTGCTCGCCCACAACTTCCTGCAGAGCTGCCGGCTGCTGGCGGACGGGATGCGCAGCTTCCGGCTGCACTGCGCGGTGGGCATCGAGCCGAACCCCGTGCGCCTCAAGGAGAACCTGGAGCGCTCGCTGATGCTCGTCACCGCGCTCAACCCGCACATCGGCTACGACAACGCCGCCAGGATTGCCAAGAAGGCGCACAAGGAGGGCAAGACGCTCAAGGAGGTGGCGGTGGAGCTGGGCCTGCTCACCGCCGAGCAGTTCGACCAGTGGGTGCGCCCGGAGAAGATGATCGGCAACCTGTAGCTCCGGTGCACCCGGGGCCCACTTCCCCGGGGCCGAAGCGCGGCCCCGAGGGAGCAGAGCGTCACCCGCCTACCGCTGGCGCCGGGGAGCGCGGGAAGGGCGGCCCGGCCGCAGCAGCCACAGCAACAGTCCCGTGGCCGCGAACGTGGCGCCCGGCACCGAGCTGCAACCCCCGCCCTCCGAGTCACCCTGGGGCGTCAACCGCGAGCTGTCGTCCGGGGCCGGAGCTTCAATCGGCTCGGAGGGAGCGGGGCTCGGCGCGGGCGTCGTCGGGATGCGCACGAGGTGTCCCGTCACCCTGAACTCGGTCTCGGTGACGCCGCTCTTGAGCGCCACCTTGCCGAGGTCATCGGTGGGAGGCGCATCCGAGCGGAAGGCGAAGCGGTCCGCCAGGAGCACCTCGGTCCCGCCCGGAGGCCGCACCCAGACGCTGTACGTCTTGGCGTTCAGGTCCGTGCGCATGCGCACGTGGTAGGTGGTGTTGGCCACGTAGGGCTGGCTCACGAGCGCGGCGTAGTTCGCCCCATTGCGCACGTCGAAGAAGCCGGAGTTGTTCATGCGCACCGCCATGGCCAGGCTGGGGTAGCCGGTGACGGTGGTGGAAGTGTCCGCGTAGCCGATGACGCCGTCGATGGGCTTGGCAAGCGGCGTCACGTCGAACTCGGTCTCCCGCAGCCCGGTGTTGCCCGTTCCCAGGTCGTGCACGCTCTGGGCCCAATTGAGCGTGGAGGTCCATTGCTGCGGGGTCTGGGTCTCGGACCGGATGGAGTGGTTCGTCACCCGGAACTCGTCGTTGAAGTGGCCGCTCTTGAGCGACACCTTGCCAATGTCGCTGATGGCGGGCGCATCCGAGCGGAAGGCGAAGCGGTCCGCCAGGAGCACCTCGGCCCCGCCCTGGGGCGTCACCCAGACGCTGTAGTTCCTGGCGCCCAGGTCCGCGCGGATGCGCACGTGGTAGGTGGCCTTGGCCTCGTAGGGCACGCTCGCGAGCGCGGCGTATTCCCCACCCCGGCGCACGTCGAGGAAGCCGCTCGGGTTCATGCGCACCGCCATGGGCAGGCTGGAGTACGCGGTGACGCTGACGGAGCTCCCCGTGTAGCCGACGACACCGTCGATGACCTTGCTCAGCGGGGTGACGTCGTACTCGATGATGCGCACCCCGGTGTTGCCCGTGCCCAGGCTCTGCACACTCTCGGGGAAGCCGAGCGTCGAGCGCCAGCCGGTCACATTCCACAGCTTGAAGCGGCTCAGCGCCTCGACGAAGTAGTAGTCCCCGTAGATGAGGCTCTTGTCGATGTCCTCACCCGAAGGCTTGATGGGCGTTTTGTAGAACGCCGTGCCGTGCAGGAGGATGCCGGGGCCGCCGCTGGTGGCCGGGTTCAAGTAGGCCGTGGAGCTGAGGCTGTCGAGCGTCGAGAGCGCGGCGTTGCGGTAGCGCTGGGCCGTGGCCGGATCCGTGACGTACTGGCTCAGCTCCAGGAGCGCCGAGGCGACGGCGGCGGCGGCCGAGGAGTCCTTCTGCTGCGAGGGCGCGTTGAAGTCCCAGTTGGGGACGAAGTCCGCGGGCAGATGGGACAGCCAGTACTCGGTGACCTTCTGGGCGGCCTGCAGCATGCGCGCGTCGCGCGTGTACCGGTACGCCATGGTGAAGCCGTAGATGGCCCACGCCTGGCCCCGGGACCACGTGGAGCTGTTGGAGAACCCCTGGAAGGTGCTCTTGCTGATGACGCCGCCCGAGGTGTTGTAGTCCACCACGTGGAAGGTGCCGCCGTCGGCGCGGACCATGTCCGCCGCGGTCTTCAGCGCATGGCTCAGCGCCATGTTGTTCCATGCGGGGTCTCCGCCGTTGCGCGCCGCCCAGAAGAGCAGCTCCAGGTCCATCATCGTGTCCGTCACCATGGGCACGTGCCAGACCGGGTCATTCCAATCACAGCAATCGATGACGCCCACCGTGGAGTTGTAGCGCCGGGCCAGCGTGTCCGCGGCCGTGAGCATCACCTGGTGGTAGTACTCATCCCCCGTCAGCCGGTACGCCTGGCCGTAGCTGGTCATGAACTTGAAGCCGATATCGTGGGTGATCTGCCGGATATCGCTCTGGGTCTTCTGGACCTCGAGGCTGCGCGTCCAGGCATCCGCCTTGCCGCGCCAGAAGGGGTCCCTTCCCTGGTCGTACATGAGCCAGAGCTGGCCGGGGAAGAAGCCCTGGACCCAGTCGATGTTGGCGGTGTTGGGGACGAGCCTCCAGCTGACGTCATCCGTCGTGGCCTTGGGGTACTGAGTCGTCGGAATGGCTGGGTTGGTGGCCGTGGCACGCAGCTTCTGCTGGGCGACTTGCAGGGCCCGGTCCGCCGTCGCGTCATCGAAGGCCCGCGCCGGCAGCGCCGCGAGCACACACAGGCACCCCGCCAGGAGCCATGGGAAAGATTTTCCCCTCTGTCTGCCCATCATGCACACCCCTCCCTGGATCGTGCGACCCGGAGAAGATGGGAGGTGCGGAGAGCCAGGGCATCCGCCCGGGAAGGGGTCCATTGCGTCGAGGCCCCGACGCTGCGGGGCGAGCGCCAGGGCCTCGGGGGTCCGGCCCTTCCGTGACAAGGGCCGTGGGGTTTTGTCCGTACCGGGCCGCCTGCTCTCCAGGCGTCCGGGGGTGCTGCTTCAGCGCGGAGCGAGCCGCTTGAGGATGGTTACCGTGTCCACCGCAGCCTGGGCCGGCGGGAGCGCCGTGTCGGCAATGCCAGACACCACGCGGGTGATGTCATGGTCCACCGTGCCCGCCTTCGCCCAGGTGTCCACCGTGGGCGCGGTGATGTAGACGGAGTAGGCGTGGTGTCCCGAGCCGGGCCGCTCGCCGATGAGGTGCAGGATGGCCCGGTGCGAGTCCTTGTCCGGCAGCGAGCCGTACAGCACCTCGCCGATGTGGTAGCCGGCGCGCACGCGTCCCGCGGTCACCACGATGGGCTGTGGTGCCACCTCGTAGCCCGCCGCCGTCAGCTCCGCGCGCACCCGCTCCAGGTACGGCCCCAGGTGTCCTTCGTCCGTGAGCGCCAGCGCGTTGAGCCCATCCGAGAGGACGAGCTGCACGTCGTACTGGCCCGCGTGCGCGTCGCGTAGGAGCCGCAGGGTGTCCACCGATGGCTCGGCGACCTGCTCTCCCGAGGGCGGGTGGAGGATGTAGTCCTCCCGGTCCTTGGAGCCGGTGGCCACCGTGACGGCACCCGGCAGCGCGCTCGTGAAGGTGGTGGGCAGCTCGGCCCAGATGCTCTTCTTCGCGTCGTCGTAGAGGTAGCGGATCTCCTGGTCCAGCGTGGGCTCGAGGTCCCACGTGTTGACGCCGTGGCCCTCGGCGAGCCACACGCCGCGCTCGCGCACCTGCGCCATCTGCGCCCGGGCCTCGGCGAGCACCTCCTCGTCCGAGCGCGCGTCCCCCTTGCGCCGCCGGTACTGGAGGTACACCCAGGTGGGGTCGCCGAAGTGCTCGGTGGGCCGGCCCTGCGCGTCGATGACGCCGAGCTCCTGGTAGAAGGCCCACAGCGCGTCATCCACCTTGTAGCCGAACTTCTCGCGGATGCGGACGTGGTCCTGGAACGCCGTGGTCAGGTAGCTGAGCATCGGATCATTCTTCGTGGGCAGCGCCATGAGGTAGGCGGGGTTGGCCGGCATGATCTGATCCAGGCACCAGTCGAGGTCATCCAGATTGACCTCCATGTGCAGCGTGGAGCAGACGTCGAGGCCAATGGTAATGCCGTGCAGCTTGCCCATGACGATGTCCTCGAGGCAGCAGCGCACGAGCTGCTCGCGGGTGCGGAACACCTCGGGGCCGATGAAGCCCGCCACGTCGTTGAGGTGCACCCAGGGCGCGGCGGCCCTGCCCGCCCCGAGCTGCGCCTGGGCCACGCGCTGCCCGAGCACGCGCGCGAAGCCGTACTTGCGCGACTCGTGCACCACCATGTCGAAGCCCTCGGCGTGGCCGTTGGTGGCGTCGGCGCCCTGGCCCGTCTCGAAGTAGAGGCCGTAGCGGCCGGTGCGCTTCGCCGCGTGCGCCAGCATCTTGGCGAGGGTGACGTCGAACGTCTGG
This sequence comes from Archangium sp., assembly GCF_045802675.1. Lineage (GTDB taxonomy): Bacteria > Myxococcota > Myxococcia > Myxococcales > Myxococcaceae > Archangium. Next base: position 18,882 of record NZ_JBJMQO010000130.1, read on the forward strand.
TTGGCGGCCTCGGTGCTGCCGAGGCTCTGGAACCAGAGCGCCGTGGAGCCGGGGTCGAGCTCCTCCACCTGGGCCTGGATGTCGATGTGGGCCAGCACGCAGTGGGGCATCACGTCCAGGATGCCGAATGTCTCCAGCACATCCTTGAGCGCGTTCTCCACGGTGCGCACCGACTCCACCTCGCTGGAGACGGGGTTGGTGCCGAGCACCACGTCGCCCACGGCGTAGGCCCAGCCGTTGAACACCTGCCAGCGGATGTCGTCCGGGTGGTCGGTGGGCGAGTTGGGCTGGATGCGCGCGCCCAGGTAGCCCTTGGAGCCAATCTTGCTGCCGGGCAGCGGGTTGAAGATCTTGCTGCCCACCGCGATGAGCTCCTCATTGCTCATCAGCTTCACGAGGCAGCCGATGATGTCGCTCGTCAGCCCAGGCATGAGGGCCTTGATGTCGGCCTCACTCCGCTCGAGCAGGAAGCGCTTGAGCTCGCCCATCCTCCAGCCCTTCAGGGTGTCCGCGGCGGTGGGGTCCGCGCTCTGCTCGATGAGCGCGTAGATGCCGTCCTCGAAGACGGGGTGGGCGCGCAGATCCCCGATGCGGGTGTTGGCGAGCAGCAGGCGCGCGTTGGCTCGCGAGCGCTCATCCGCGGCGGCCAGGCCCACGGCTTCGTCCCCCTCCTTGTACGCGTTGGCCGCGCCGAGGAGCTGCTTGTAGAGCGTCTGATCGAAGCCGCCCTTCTTGCGCTCGAGGTAGCGGAAGAGGTCGTCCGTGGGCCGCGCGTCGGGGATGTACACGCCGGGGGGCGGGGTCGTCTGGGGCGGCGTGTCCTCCTTGCAGCCCGCCAGCGCCAGTGCCGAGGCGCCGAACATCACCGAGCGCATGAACGTGCGGCGGCGCATGCTCACCGGTTGAAGGAGTGGGTGGGGAGAGGGTGGAGTGAAGCCGTGTGCTGTCCCCCGGCGAGGCCGGACCTTGTGCATCGTCTTCATGGGTGTTCCCCTTCGGCGAGTGGGAGCGGAGCTCCGCGCGCCCCCTCGGTGCGCGGAATGACTGGAAGTGTCACGGGGCGCTGACATGGAAGGCAAAGCGGCCCTGTCTGACTTTGATCACCCGTGAGCATTGCGCGCGGGCGGGGTTCCGGAGAGCCTCGCGGGTGCATGACGGAGCGCCCGGAAGATTCACTGGAGGATCTCGAGCTGCCGTGGCTCCAGGCCGTGGTGGTGCAGGTGTACGCGCTCATCCTGAGCGTCCTCACGCGCACCGCGGATGTGCTCGTGCTGCTGGCGCGTCCCCGGTTGCTGCGGCCCTACCTGGGCATCTGGCTGGCCGGGCTGATGCACTCGCCCTACCGCTTCCGGCGCTCCTTCGAAGTCGTCCGGGTGCTGCGCTCCAGCGGCCAGGGGATGCGCGAGCTCATCTATGGCGAGACGCCGCTGTTCACCGCGGTGGGGCTCTTCCGGAGGGCGGGAGTGGGGCGGGGCAGCCGGGTGGTGGACCTCGGGGCGGGACGGGGGCGGGTGCTGCTCGCGGCGCGGTGGCTGGGCGCGGAGGCGCGCGGGGTGGAGTTGTTGGCGGACCACGTGGCGAGCGTGGCGGGACAGTTGAAGCCCGCGGGCGTTACCCTCGCCGTGGGGGACGCGATGCGGGAGGAGCTCGGGGATGCCACCCATGTCTTCGTGAACTGGACGGCGCTGAGCCCCGAGACGAAGGCCCGGCTCACCGAGCGCTTCCGGACCTGCCGCCCGGGAACGCGCTTCGTCGTGGTGACGCGGCCCATCGAGGGTCCGGACTTCGTGCTGCTCGGCCGGTACCGGAGACTCTTCACCTGGGGCTTCGAGGCGGTGTGGCTCCAGGAGTACCGTCCCGGACCCGGATGAACCTTCCCAACCTGGACAGCATCGAGACCCCGGCGGCGCTCGTGGACGAGGACCGCCTGGAGAGCAACCTGCACAAGGCCGCCGCGTACATGCGCGAGCGCGGGTTGCGGTGGCGGCCGCACACGAAGACGCACAAGGTGCCGGAGCTGGCGGCGAGGCAATTGCGCGCCGGTGCCGCGGGCATCACGGTGGCCACGCCGCGCGAGGCGGAGGTGATGGGCACGGTGGCCGAGGACGTGCTGCTGGCGTACTCGCCCGTGGGGGACTCGAAGCTGGCGCGGCTGATGGCGCTGCCCCGGAAGGTGCGGCTCTCGGTGGGGCTGGACTCGCGCGAGGCACTGGCGGGGCTGGCCGGAGCGGCCCGGGGGGCGGGGCGGACGGTGGGGGTGCTGGTGGAACTGGATATGGGGATGCGCCGCGTGGGCGTGCAGACGCCGGAGGAGACCGTGGCGCTGGCGCGTGAGGCCGCCGGGGCGCAGGGGCTCGAGTACCGGGGCGTGATGTTCTACCCGGGGCACATCCGCATGCCGATGGCCGAGCAGGGCCCGGCGCTCGCGGAGGTGTCGAGGCGGCTGGCCCCGTTCCTGGAGGCGCTGGAGGCGGCGGGGTTGAAGCCGGAGGTGGTGAGCGGGGGCTCGACGCCGACGCTGTGGCGCTCGCACGAGGTGGTGGGGATGAACGAGGTGCGGCCGGGGATTACGCCCTTCTTCGACCGGGCGAGCGCGTGGATGGGCGTGTGCGGTTGGGAGGAGGTGGCCTACTCGGTGCTCGCGACGGTGGTGAGCACGGCGGTGCCGGGGCAGGCCGTCATCGACGCGGGCTCGAAGGCGCTGGCCAAGGAGGAACTGCCGGTGGGCGGGTATGGCGCGCTGCTGGAGCGGCCGGAGGTGGTGGTGCACGCGCTGTCCGAGGAGCACGGGCTGTTGGACTTGTCGCGCACGGCGTGGAGGCCGCGCGTGGGCGAGCGGGTGCGGGTGGTGCCCAACCATGTCTGTGTTTCGGTGAACCTGCAGGAAGAGCTGTGGGCCGTGCGCGCAGGCCAGGTGGTGGGCCGCTGGGATGTGACGGGGCGGGGACGCGGCCCGGCGTAGCGCCCCTCGGGGACCGTGGCGGATTCGAACAAAAACTCGTCCGACCCACGAAAGACGTCCGGGGCGGGTTGGGGCACGATACCCGCCATGAAACACCTCACACTGATGACGAGCCTGTTGCTGGCAATCCTGACCGGCTGTGCCACCACAGCTCCCTCCGCCTCCTCCGAGCGCCGCTACGAGGGCTCCGCCCACCGGTTGAAGGAAGACCCCCGGGTGGGCGTGTACACGTCGAAGCCCTGGGGCTTCTCGACGAACTCCTTCTGGATTGAAGGCCCGGAGGGGGTGGTCGTCATGGACACCCAATTCCTGACCTCGGCGGCGCGCGAGCTCATCGAGCTGGCCGAGCGCGAGACGGGGAAGAAGGTGGTGCTGGCGGTGGTGCTGCACGCCAACCCGGACAAGTTCAACGGGACGCCGGTGTTCCAGGAGCGGGGCATCCGGGTGGTGACGGCGCGGCAGGTGAGCGAGCGGATTCCCTCGGTCTTCGAGCTGCGCACGCGCTGGTTCAAGAGCCGGTATGCGCCGGACTGGCCGGAAGTGGAGCCCCGGCCGGAGGTGTTCGGCGCGGAGACGACGGTGCTGGAGGCGGCGGGGCTGAAGCTGAAGGCGCACGTGCTGGGGCCGGCGTGCAGCGACTCGCAGGTGGTGGTGGAGTGGGAGGGGCACCTGTTCACGGGCGACATGGTGGCCAACGGCACGCACGCGTGGCTGGAGCTCGGGCATCAGCACGAGTGGATTCAGCGGCTGGACGAGCTGGCGCGGATGAATCCCCGCCAGGTGCACCCGGGGCGGGGCGAGTCCGCGGGTCCGGAGTTGCTGACGCGGCAGCGGGCCTACCTGGAGAAGGTCATCGAGCTGGTGCGGGCCCTGAATCCCACGCTGCCGGTGCGGGACGAGGCGGTGGCCGAGGCCGTGCAGAAGGTGAAGGCGGCCTACCCGGAGCTGAGCCTCGAGGTGTTCCTCCGCGTGGGCATGCCCGAGGTGTACCGGCGCGAGGCGGAGCTGCGCGCGAACGCGGCCGGTCACTGAGTGCGTCGCTCGGGGACCATGACAGGAGGCGGGCAGGGTGTTACGCCCGTGGCCTTCGAGGTCGAGAGCGAATGCGCCAGGAGAAGTTCGCGACAGCGGTAGAGGCCGGTCACAAGGGTCTGGTCTACATCCGGATTCCGTTCGATCCGTCGGTGACGTGGGATGTACGGACCCGCCACTTCGTCCGGGGCCGCCTGAACGGATGCTCCTTCGAGGGGGAGATCGGCTTCCGACGGAGGAAGTTCTACATGCTCCTGGACGAGGAGCTTCAGCGGGCGGCGAAGCTGTCACCGGGCGACACCGTCGAGGCCGCCATGGAACCGCGCGAGCCGGGGGAGGAGGAATCCTCATCCAAACCCGGCCTGGCGTGGGGCCGGCTCGCCAGCGGTGCGGCGCCGCGTCCACGGGCCAAGAGCGCCACTCGTGCGGTCACGGCCGCGAAGAAGCCCGTCAGGGCGGCCACGAAGAAGAAGGCCACCCGGAAGGAGGCGCAATCCGCACCTGCTCCCGCCCGAAAGAAGCCTCCGGCGCGCAAGCGGGTCGTGAAGAAGACATAGGCCCGGGAGCCCTCCGGCCGCGTTTTTCGCGGACTGGTACGACCATCGGACCAGTTGCGGGAAAACGCGCCGGGGGGGGTGCCGTCTCCCGCTGGGGTTCTCCAACCGCTCAGTGCTCGGTGCGGCCCTCCTGGCTCTGCTTGTAGACGGAGAGCCGCGTGGCGTGCAGGAAACCGCGGGGGATGATGCCGAGCCCGTCCCGGAAGGGATTGAAGCGCAGCCGCTCGGGGTCCAACCGCACCTCGTCCCGCAGGAAGAGGTCCGCCAGTGGCGTCCAGGTGTGCGGCAGCCCGTGCTCCCTCGGCAATATCTCGAAGGTGAGCAGGGCGCGGCCCTCGAAGATGGCGTCCCTCAACCGTTGCACCCGCGAGCCGTGCCGCTGGGGCATGCCTCGCAGCGTGGTGAGCCGCAGCTTCGCCCTCCCAATCCCTTGCACCGTGAAGGGCGCCAGGCCGTAGTAGTCGTTCTGGAGCCAGTCGTGCACGTGCGTGGAGAGGAACGCGGGCGCCAGCGTCCACACGTGGCGCAGGGTGGCGAAGAGCACGTCCTGGTCCCCGGGCGCCGCCTCCGCGGTAATCCGTGAGTCGCGCCGGAAGCGCACCGAGGCCCCGAGAATGTCCGGCCACTCGCGTCCGCCCCGCCACGTTGCCGTGGAGAGCCGCACCAGCGCCGGACCCGCGAGGCGCTCGGCCACGGCCGTGAAGGGGGGATCCGTCTGTATCGGCACGACTTCGGCCAGCAGGCAGATGCCCTCGGCGTGCAGCGACCGGGCGTGCCTCCGCTCCGAGATGGCTCGGAAGGGCGGCCCTCCCAGCGTCCCCACTGCCCGTCCGACCGTCTCCAGCAGGCCCATGCGCACCACCTCCGGGAGCACAGGGTGGGGTGCCCCCGGCTCCTCCGCCCAATTCCGGCTCCCCGTCCGGACGCAGGGCGAGCGGGGGAGCGGCTTCGCGCTGGCTCCGCCCTACTCCAGGGCCGCCCAGAGGCCGTCGAAGGCCCGGCAGAAGGGGAGCACCAGCCGCGGGTCGTCCGACACGAGCACGTTCTCGTGATTCACGTCCGCCGCCGCGCGCGTCCAGTTGTAGCTGCCGGTGAGCAGGCGCATCCGGTCGAACACGGCGAACTTGTGGTGCATGTGCGCCTCCGTCCGGTCCACCCGGACGGCCACGCCCTCCCGCCGCAGCCGGTGGATGTCCGAGCCCGGGTCCATCGCCTTGTCCCCGTCCGACACCACCCGCAGCCGCACGCCCCGCGCGTGGGCCTCCAGCAGGGCCCGCGCAATCCGGTCATCCGTCAGGGTGAAGACACACACGTCCGCGCTGCCCCGGGCCTCGCCGATGAGCCGCACGATGGCCCGCAGGGGCTCCTCCCCGGGGCTGAACCAGGCCTCCACCCGGCTCGTCTCCCGCAGCTCCCGCGAGGGCAACAGCGCCTTCACCGTGTCCTCCAGCCAGCAGATGACCTCCCGGGCCCGGGGGTCCGTTACCGAGCCGCGCGCCAGCTCGAAGGCCCGCGAGCGGAACAGGGCCAGCACCGCCTCCCCGGCCTTGCGGTCGTCGAGGACGGCCTGGAGCGCCTGGCGCTCGGTGCGGCTGAGGGTCCGGTCCTCCAGCGTGGCGGCGAGGATGGCGTCGATGTCGGAGGCGTTCATGGGCTCACCCGGGAAGGGCCCCGAGCGTAACCTGGAGCACGAATCGGAAAGAACGGAGGGGCGCCCGGCCGGAGGGCGCATTAGTGTTGGGGGGCCATGAACATCCCCTTTGTCATCGAGACCACCCACCGGGGCGAGCGTGCCTACGACCTCTACAGCCGGCTCCTCAAGGACCGGATCGTCATGCTCGGCACTCCGGTGACCGATGATGTGGCCAACGTCATCATCGCCCAGCTGCTCTTCCTCGAGTCCGAGGACCCCGACAAGGGCATCAACCTCTACATCAACTCGCCGGGGGGCTCGGTGACGGCGGGCCTGGGCATCTATGACACGATGCAGTACGTCAAGTGCCCCGTGTCCACCATCTGCGTGGGGCAGGCGGCCTCCATGGGCGCGCTCCTGCTGCTCGCCGGGGCGACGGGCAAGCGCTACGCCCTCCCCAACGCGCGCATCATGATTCACCAGCCGCTCGGTGGCGCCCAGGGCCAGGCCTCGGACATCGACATCCAGGCCAAGGAAATCCTCCGGCTGCGCTCCTACATCAACGGCCTCATCGTGAAGCACACCGGCCACACCATCGAGCGCATCGAGAAGGACACCGAGCGCGACTACTTCATGAGCGCCGAGGAGGCCCGCCAGTACGGCCTCATCGACGAGGTGGTCACCAAGCAGACGCTGTCGGCCGCGGTCCCCACGCCCAACAAGGGCTGAGCCGCCGCACCTCGCCACTTTCGCGCGCAAGCGCCGCGGCCCGGGATTCCCACGGCTGCAACGCTTGCGTGCCGGGCTTTGGGGCTCTCGTCGCGTCGCGAGGGAGCCCCCCGTGGCACGGACCGTGCTCATTTTCAAGCTGTCATGGTCCCTCTTCGCTCCGCCCTCGCCCTCATCGTCTCCTCCGCCCTCCTCGGCAGCGCCTGCACCGGTCCGACCCAGGAGGGGCGCATGGTCCCGGAGTCCTCCCACACCGTCCAGAACGAGCTGGGCTACACCGACGTCGTCAAGCTCAGTCAGGACTATGCCCTCACCTCGGGCTACGAGGTGACGGAGGTGGCCGAGGCCGTGCAGGTGCGCCCCAACTACTGGCGCATCCGCTTCGGCCTGGCGCCCGAGGGCTCGGGGAAGATGCTGGACGTGGACTTCGACCAGACCCAGGGCCGCGTCGTGGGCACCACCGTGGTGGGCAGCGAGGCGGCGGGCCGGGGGGTGCGGTAGGCCGTCCGCTCAGGGCACGGCCGACAGGAAGCGCGTCACGTCCTGCTCGAAGCGGTCCGCCTCCTCCAGGTAGGGGAAGTGCCCGCTCTGCTCGTACTCGAGGAAGGTGGCGTGCGGCAGCGTCGTCGCCAGGGCCTTCATGCTCTCCAGGCCGATGGAGTTGTCGTACCGGCCGCCCACGACGAGCACCGGCGCGGAGACGCGCTCCGGGGCGGAGAAGCGGTAGTTGGGCAGCTCGGTGGAGAAGAGGGCCCGGGACATCTCCCCCGTGTTGCGCAGGCCGCTCTCCGCGTCCACCGCCTCCTGCATCTGGAGGGACGTGGTGTTGTGGAATTGCAGCTGGTTGAAGAAGGCCTGCGCGTCCACGCCCCGCAGCGCCCGCATCACCCGCGCGTAGTCCGAGGTGTCCTTGTCCTCCGCGGGGGTGGCCGGGGCCGAAGCCAGACGCTCGGGGTACAGGCGCTCGAGCTCGCGCTTCCAGGTGGCGAAGGAGCTCGCCGCGTCGGAGAAGCCGCTCACGTACACCACGCCCGCCACGTGCTCGGGGTAGCGCGCCGCGTACTCCAGCGCGAGCGTGCCGCCGAAGGAGTGGCCCATCAGCACCCAGCGCTCCAGGCCCAGGTCCTGACGCAGCGCCTCGAGGTCCGCCACCAGCACCTCCAGCGAGTAGCGGGCGTCCCACGGGCGCTCGGAGCGGCCGCAGCCGCGCTGGTCGAGGTACACCATGCGCCGCTTCTTCTCCAGGCGCGGGCCCATTAGGCGGGCGAAGCTGTAGCTGTTGTAGCCGGGGCCCCCGTGGAGGAAGAGCACCGGGGCGCGCTCCGCCGGTGCCTCGCCGGCGATGCGGTAGTACAGCCTCACCCCATTGAGGACGCGCTGGTGCTCGCCCGCGGCCAGCGGCGGCTCGGTGTTGAGGGCGAGCGGCGCGTGGTGCGTACAGGCGGCCACCAGCGCGCACAGGACGGCACAACCCAGGAGTCCAAGACGCGAGGTTCGCATGGCCCGTATGTGTGTCATCTCCGGCCCCGGGTTGCCCGTGCCACGGGCGGCAAGTGTCGCCCGCTGTCCGGCGCGACTGTCGGGTGGTGGCTATTCCGTCCGGGTGATGCGGTTCGTCTCCGGCGGGGCGAGCGGGGAGTGCGTCTTCAGGTACGCCTCCAGTGCGTCCAGGTCCACCGGGCCGCCGCGGCGCTCGGTGCCCTCGGCGAGCACGCGGAAGCCGTCGCCGCCGCCCGCGAGGAAGTTGTTCACCGTCACGCGGTAGCGGCCCGCCGGGTCCACCGGCGCGCCGTTGAGCCGGAGGCTGGCCGGGTCCACCTTCTGGCCCACGGGTGCCGAGGCCTTCCACGTATAGGAGAAGCCCCGCGAGGGCTGGAGGATGCGCACGGTGTTGCCCTCCCACTGCGCCTCCAGCAGCGAGTGCAGCTGCGCGCCGGTGAGCGTGAGCGTCACCAGTGAGTTGCCGAAGGGCTGGATGGTGAAGGACTCGCCGTAGGTGACGTCGCCCGCGTCGAGGTCCGCGCGGACGCCGCCCGGGTTCATGAAGGCCACCTGGGCGCCCGCGTCCTTCGTCGCCTCGAGCTGCGAGTCGGCGATCAGATTGCCCAGCGTGGACTCGCCCGAGGGCCAACGCCGGGCGCCCGGCTGCTGGAGCGGTGCCGTCACCTTGCCGAGGACGCGGTCGCGCAGCGGGGCGGCCAGCCTGTCGTAGCGCTCCACCAGCGCCTGCACGTCGGGCACGCCCTCCACGTCCTGGGTGACGAGCACGTTGTGCGCGGAGCTGCCCACCACGTCGCCGGTGGAGGTGTCCAGCACGAGCTCCAGGTCGGTGATGACGCGCCCATAGGAGGCCGCGCTGGTGACGGGCTTGCCGTCGATGACGCAGTTGTAGGCCTGGTGGGTGTGGCCGCTGATGACGGCGTCCACCTCGGGGTCGAACCGGTGGACGATGTCCACGATGGCGCCGGAGATGCCCTCGCACCCGTCATACGGGCCCGGCGCGGGGTTCTGCGCGGCGCCTTCGTGAATCAGCACCACGATGGCGCGGATGCCCTGCCGTTTCAGCTCGGGGACGAGCGCGTTGACCGTGTCGGCCTCGTCGCGGAACTGGTAGCCCTGGATGCCCGCGGCCTCGACGATCTCCGGCGTGCCCTCGAGCGTCATGCCGATGAAGGCCACCTTCACGCCCCCGAGCTCGCGCACCGCGTAGGCCGGGAAGAGCGTGTGGCCCTGGGCGTCCACAACGTTGGCGGAGAGGTACTGGAAGCGCGCCCCCTCGAAGGGCGTGCCGTCCTGGCAGCCGTCCACCGGGTGGCAGCCTCCGGTCTGCATGCGCCGCAGCTCGGTGGTGCCCTCGTCGAACTCGTGGTTGCCCACGGAGGTGAGATTCAGCCCCGCGAGGTTCATCGCCTCGATGGTGGGCTCGTCGTGGAAGAGCGCGGAGACGAGCGGGCTGGCCCCGATGAGGTCTCCCGCCGCCACCACCAGGGTGTTTTGCGGATCCCGGGCGCGCAGCTCGGCCAGATGGCGGGCGAGGAAGCTCGCGCCGCCCACCTTCACCTTCTGGGCGCTGCCGTCGGGGTTGGTGCCGGTGCGGATTTCTCCGGAGGAGCCCTGGGGCGGCAGGAGGTTCCCGTGGAAGTCATTGATGGCCAGCAGGCGCGCATGGACCTGGCGGGGCGTTGTGCCCCGTGCCGTCGCTGTGCCCGGGCCCGGGCCCGGGTGGGCGCAGGCGGCGAGGAGCGTGGTGGCGAGCAGGAGCGCGTGGAGCGGCGAGGGCCGGGACGGCGAGGGAGGGTGCATGCGGGGGTTCCTATCACCCTCACCCCGTGCGTTGGCGCGTGCGTGCGAGTTCGCCCTAAGCTTCGGAGGACCGTGAAGGGAAACGTCATGTGGGCCCGCTCGTACACAGTCCGCGCGCTCTTCGCGGTGGGGTTCCTGCTCCTTTTCTACACGGTGACGCTGGGCGTGGCGCTCGGGCTGCTGGCCCTCCCGTTCTTCCTGGACACGACGCACCGCTTCCATGCGCTGTTCTCCGCGCTGTGCCTCGCGGGCGCGGGGGCCATCCTCTGGAGCCTGCTGCCGCAGCGCGAGCGCTTCGTTCCCCCCGGCCCCCGGCTCACCGCGGACGAGCACCCGCGGCTGTTCGCCACCCTCCAGGACGTGGCCGGGCGCATGGACATGGCGCTGCCCGCGGAGGTGTACCTCGTCGAGGACGTCAACGCGTACGTGTCCCAGGTGGGCGGCTTCCTCGGCTTCGGCGGCCGGCGGATTCTCTGCATCGGCCTGGGGCTGCTGGCGGTGGATGACCTCTCGCAGTTCCGCGCCGCCGTGGCGCACGAGCTCGGGCACTTCAAGGGCGGGGAGACGAAGCTGGCGGGGCTCGTCTACTCCACGCGCTCGGCGATGAGCCGCGCCCTGGCGTTGCTCGGCCAGCACGAGCTGCCGCTGCGCAAGCCCTTTACCTGGGTGCCCAAGCTCTTCCTGCGCATCACCCAGTCCATCTCCCGGCAGCAGGAGCTGGTGGCGGACGAGTGGAGCCTGCGCATCGCCGGCAAGCGGGCGCACGTCTCCGGCCTGCGCTGCGAGGCGCTCCACGCCCAGGGCTACCGCCGCTTCCTGGAGCACGAGGTGTACCCGCTGGCGCACCGGGACGTGGTGCCGGACAACCTCTTCGAGGGCTTCCGCCGCTACCTCGCGAGCCCCGCCTGGGAGGAGGCCCGGTGCGAGCTGGCTGGGGCCGGGCCCGCGCGCGACGCCCGGCCCTACGACTCGCACCCGGGCATGGAGGAGCGCATCGCCTTCGCGGAGGCGGTGCGGGTGCCGGACGTGCCCGAGGACCCGACGCCCGCGTACACGCTGCTCTCGGACGCGGAGGCGCTGGAGCGGCGCTTCACCGCGGAGCTGTGGCCGAACGCGGTGGAGCTGGTGCCCTGGGCCGAGGCCGGCGCGCGCTGGAGCGTGCTGTGGAACGAGACGGCCACGCGGGTGCAGGCGCGGGTGCCGGACTTCTCGCTGGCGCGGGTGCCGGGGCTGCTGAAGGACGCCGCCGCGCGCGAGGCCTTCGCGGAGGTCATCGACCCGCGGCTGGTGGGCTACCGGGCGCCGGACCGCGACGAGCGGGTGCACGAGGTGGTGAGCCACGCGGTGAGCGCGTACGTGGCGAGCATCCTCGGCCGGCACGGCATGACGTGGCGGACGTCCCCCGGCGAGCCGCTGACGTTGGAGCGCGACGGGGAGCGGGTGGAGCCCACGGCCCTGGTGGAGGGACTGCTCGCGGGGACGCTCGGGCCCGAGGCGCTGGAGCGCCTGCGCGAGCGGCTCGGGGTGGCACCCGGGGCCACGTGGAGCGTGCGCGAGGAGGAGCGGGCGAGGGCGCTCGCGCCGCTGGCGGTGGTGACGGTGCTGCGGGTGGGGGACGTGGTGACGGTGCGCGCCCCCTTCGAGCGCATGGGCCTGCCGCTGTGCTGCGCGCTGTGCCGGGGCACCCTCGCCCGCCACGTGGAGACGCGCTTCCACGTGGGTGGCGTGATGCGGGATGACGGCGACGTCACCATCCAGGTGCCCGTCTGCGAGGCCCATGCGCGCCAGGCGCACAAGGCCTTCAAGGTGCGCCACTACGACGAGGAGTCGGACCTCATCACGCTCGAGGTGCCCGGCCCCGAGTACGCCGAGCTCGTCCAGCGCAGCAACGCCTGAGCACCGTCAGTGCACCCGGCTCCCGGGCGGCGGCGTCACCGGAGGCGAGAGCTGCTCGCGCGACACCGTCTCGTTGCCCGTGGCCTTGCCCAGCTCGATGAGCGACTTGAAGCGCAGCAGGTCATCGTCCATCTGCCGCTTGGGGTCCGCTCCCAGCAGCCGGGCGAAGGCGTGGCCGAGCGCGCCCGCGGGCGGGTTGTAGGACATGCGGATGTCCAGCCGCGTGGAGCGCCCGCCGTGGAAGGGCTCGAAGTGGATGATGCCCGCGTTCTCCACCGTGGAGCCCTCCACGCTCTTCCAGGCGAGCACCTGGTTGGGGATGAGCCGGGTGATGAGCGCGTCCCACTCGAAGGCCATGCCCGCCGGGCCCCGCACCCGCCAGTGCGAGCGGTCCTCGCCACTGGTGCGCACCGACTCCACGTGGCTCATGAAGCGCGAGAAGTTCTCCATCGCCCGCCAGAAGGCGAACACCTCCTCCACCGGCGCGTGGACCATGATGTCCTTGTGGATTTCGATGGCCAGCCGCCCGCCACCCAGGCCCGTGAGACGCTTGAGCTCGATGTTGGTGATGCTGCGCAGGGTGAGCAGCGAGCCGAGGCACGTGGACACCACGCCGGGCACGCTCCGGTTCCTCGCGCCCCACGTGAGCAGGCTCGCGCCGCCGAGCCCCGCCACGAAGCGCGCCGCGGGAGACCAGTTGTGCTGGAGGAACTCGGGCCGGGCGCCGGGCCGTATCGCGCCTCCCTGCAACTCCGGGTGGCTGCCGGGTTGTTTGAAGACCTGTAGGTTGTCCGTCACGTCCAGCACGCCGCGCACCCGCCTCACGCGCGAGAGGATGCGAGGATGCTCGGCCTTGAGCGCGACGCCGTGCAGATGCACGCGGCCCTGCTCGACGTTCACGTGGATGGCAGCCGGGTGCGAGCACACGCGGCCCAGTGCCGAGCGGATGCGCGCCTCGATGGTCCGGTCGTCGACTTCCTCGCGGCGCACCCGGCCCATGGAGTTGAAGAAGAAGCCCCGGGTGCGGTGGACGAGATCCCTCGCCACCACGCCCGCCGCATCCCCCGCCGCGTGCACCACGTGAAGGGCCTTGTCCTGGGCCACGGCACGGCGGCGCCGCCCCGCGCGCGGATCCGACAGGTACATGACGCTCGCGCCCAACCCCATGCCCCCCACCAGCCACCAGGTAGCTCTCATTTCCCTGCCCTCCTTGGAACTCCAGTGCCCCAAGCTGGGTCCGGGTAATCCGCTCGGCAGCAGGCGGGCGAGGGCTCTCCTCCCTGGCTGTCTCGTACCTGGACCCACCTGCATGCACAGATTGGTGGGACGAAGGAGGGGAGAGCATGCCTGAACTGCCGCCGAACAGACCGGGAGGGCCGGTGAAGGAGCCGGAGCCGCGGACGTCGCCCCAGCGCGAGCCGGAGCCGCAACGTCCACCGGAAATCGAACCGCCCACGCGGAGGCACGCGCCGGAGATTGAACCGCCCACGCGCCAGCCCCCGGAGATTGAACCGCCCTCGCGGCGCGAGCCCCCGATGGAGGAGCCCGGCCGTCAGACGGAGCCGGAGAGCAATCCGCCGGGCATCCACGAGGCGCCGGACCCGTACCAGCAGCCGCCGGGGATACCGGGCATCATCGCCTGAGAGCCGTCCTCAGTCGCCAGCACCCGCGTGCCCGAAGAGGTTCTCGATGACCTGGGCATAGTGGGTGCTGACGATGTGGCGGCGCACCTTGAGCGAGGGCGTGAGCTCGTTGCGCTCGATGGTGAAGTCATGCGGGAGGATGACGAACTTGCGGATGGACTCCGCACGCGACACCGAGCGGTTGGCCGAGTCGATGGCCTGGCTGATCTCGGCGCGCAGCGCGGCGTCTTCCGTGAGTGACTCGAGCGGCTGCCCCGCCTTGTCATGCTTCCGCGCCCAGTTGGCGAAGGCCCCGGGGTCGAGCGTGACGAGCGCCGCCACGAAGGGTTTGCCCTCGCCCACCACCATGGCCTGACTGACGAGCGGGTGCTCGCGGATGCGGTCCTCCAGCGGCCCCGGCGCCACGTTCTTGCCCGCCGCGGTGACGAGGATCTCCTTCTTGCGGCCGGTGATGCGCAGGAAGCCCGCGTCATCCAGGCTGCCCAGGTCTCCCGTCTGTAGCCACCCGTCCTGCGTGAAGGTGCGCTGGGTGGCCTCGGCGTTGTGCCAGTAGCCATGGAAGATCTGCGGGCCCTTCGCGAGGATTTCCCCGTCGTCCGCGATGCGGATGGTGGTGCCCGGCAGCGGCTTGCCCACCGTGCCAATCCGGTTGGCCGTGTCGGAGTTGATGGTGAGCACCGGGCTCGTCTCGGTCATGCCGTAGCCCTCGAGCACCCTCAGGCCCATGCCGTTGTAGAAGTGGTTCAGCCGCTCCGCCAGGGGTCCGCCGCCCGACACGACGAAGCGCAGCTGCCCTCCGAAGGCCTGGCGGATGTTGCGGTACAGGAGTCGATCGAGCACCGCGTGCTGCAGCCGCGTGAAGAGGCCGAAGCGGCCCTCGGCGCGGTTGCGCGAGGCCTGGATGGCCACCTCCGTGGCGAGGTCGAACACGCGCACCTTGCCCGCCTGGTCCGCCTTCTGCTGCGCCGTCTGGTAGAACTTCTCCAGCACGCGGGGCACGGTGCCGAACCACGTGGGCCGCACCATGCCGAGCTCCTCGGGAAGCCGGCCCGCGCTGGTGGCGAAGGCCACCGTGCAACCCCGCTCCACCGCGGCCAGGAAGAGCATCTTGGCCAGGGCGTGGGCGAGCGGCAGGAAGAGCATCGTCCGGTCCTGCTCGGTAATCAGGTTGCCCGCGTAGGTGAGCACCTGCAGGGCGTTCATCCGGATGTTGGCGTGCGACAGCTCGCAGCCCCGGGGCCGCCCCGTGGTGCCCGAGGTGTAGATGAGCGTGGCCAGCCCGTCCGTGCGCAGCCGCGACAGCCGCTCGTCCAGCCGGGCCTCGTCGACCTCGTCCCCGCGCTTCTGCAGGTGCTCGAGCGCCGCCTGGTCGATGACGAAGGTGTTGCGGCAGGCCGGGAGCCGCTCCGCGGACTGGCGGTAGAGCGCGTGCAGGGCGTCCGTCTCGAAGAAGGCGGCCACCGCCTCGCTGTCCTTGAGAATCCACTCCACCTGGTCGGCGGAGGACGTCTCGTAGATGGGCACCGTGGTGGCCCCGATGGCGAGGATGGCGTAGTCGAGCAGCACCCACTCGACGCGCGTCTTCGACATGACAGCCACGCGCTGGCCCGGCTCGACGCCGAGCGCTATCAATCCCCGGGCCACCCGGCGCACCGTCCGGGCGATTTCCCCGGCGGTGAGGGGCTCGAACGTGTCACCGACACGACGCGAGAACAGGGGCTTGTCCGGTGTCTCGCGTGCGTGCTTCAGCAGGGGTTGGAGCAGGTGTGCATCCGGTGCGAGCGTGACCTGTCCCTGACCCGCCATCTCCTTCGTCTGCGCGCTGCCGCTCATATGGGAGCGCACCATAGGCCCTGGCAAGCGGCTCGACTACGGTCCGCAACCCACGTTGTTCCGATACCGACGCCGGTCCTCGTCGCTGCCCAGCTCGAGCGACTCGGCGAGCAGCCATTGGAACATCCCGTTGGCGATGGCCCGCTCCTGCCGCTCGTTGAACAGCCACGCGCCGAGGTTGCACAGGGGAATGTTCACCGCCTCGAAGGCGAGCCGCCGCGCCTCCCCTCCGCCGATGGCCGCGGCCAGGGTGCACTGCCGCTGGAGCGACAGGAAGCCCCGCCACTCCTCCTCGGCCTCGAGGGGGCGCCGCTCCGCCAACCGGCGTTCCACGTCCTCGGCGGCGGCTTCGATGCGCTCCAGGAGCTCGTTGCGCGCCCGGTACTCGACACTCTCGAAGAGTTGGCCGCTGGGCTCGAGCCGGTACAGCGGCACCTCCCGCGCCAGCACCCAGGCCGCGAGCTCCTCCGTCACCTGCTCGCCGAGCATCTCCAGCGCCCGTGCTCCGGCCCCGGGCGCGAGCCCCTTCGCGCGCTCCGCCACGAGGTCCTTCACCGTGAACGAGGACAGCGCCTGCTCCCATGCCTCCGTCGCCAGGGCGAGCACCATCGCCTCCTGTCCCGGAGGCACCCGCGCGAGCGCCGCGTGGAGCTCCAGCGCCCGGGCCAGGGGCTCCGGCGTGCTGCCCGCCAGCTCGCCCATGGCCAGCAGCAGGGACGGGGCGGGCGTCTGCTGCCAGGCGCGCTTCAGCAGGGGCCAGGTGGCCCACCAGCGCCGGGCGAGCACCCACCACGCCCCCAGGGCGAAGCGTCCCGCGCGAGGCTCGCGCAGCAGGCGCCGGGCCGCGGCCTGGAAGAAGGCGGCGAGCGAGTAGGAGCCACTGCCGCGTTGAGAGAGCTCGAGCACGTCGCGCCAGCGGCCGTGGGCGGCGGCATCGGCGAGGCTCCACTCCAGCGCGGCCTTCCGGGCCAGCCGGGGCGCGACGCGCCGGTCCAGGTGGCTCACGCTCCGGCACAGGGCGCGCGCGGTCTCCAGGTCTCCACGCGAGGCGGCCAGCAGTCCGCTCGCGACGAGGGCCGCGCCCCGCATCGGGACGCACGTGTCCGCCAGCTGTTGCTCCAGCCAGTCCCGGTCCTCGGCGGAGGGGTTCTTCGAGCGCAGGAGCGCCCAGGCGCCAGCGAGCACCCGCCCGCCCTTGGGGTCCGCGCCCCAGCTCAACGCGGCCAGGGAGCCGAAGCGGTACGCCGCGCGAGTCCAGCCCAGCGGGATGAACACCCACCGGACGGTGGTCCAGGGGAAGAACAGCGCGAGCCCGAGCAGGACGAGCGGGGCGCACCACCACGCTCCCTCCAGCAGCGCCGCGAAGCAGACCAGCGTGGCCGGGAGGATGAAGATGAGGCTGAGGACGAAGTAGCCCGCATCTGCCGCATAGGGGTTGGGCTGTCCCTTCGCCCCCTTCGCGCCGTTCAGGGCCCGGAGCGCCATGACGGCACCGACGATGGCTCCGACGGGAATCATGTTTGCCTCCGCCAGCCGAGCCGTGCCGCGGCCTCGGGCCAGGGCGCGGCCTCCTGTGCCGGGGACGCCTGCTGGGGAAGCGCGTCACCGGGGGGAAGCTGAGCCCAGAGCGCGTGCAGGAGCCGGGTGTCGGGGTCGCGCAGGGTGGCCATGGCGGAGCGGACGGTCTCGGCGGTGCGCGGCATGCGGCCCACGGGCGTGTCGTAGTGCGCGGCCTCGGCGAGCCCCAGCTCCAGCATGGCGAGCAGCTTCTGGCCCTCGCGCTCCACCTCCATGCGGGTGCACGAGGGGCGCAGTCCGAGCACGTGGAAGGCGTTCTCCCTCAACCGCGCGAAGACGTCCTTTTCGGACAGGCTCATCGGACCCCCGAGTCGTGCGCCATTCGGCGCTCCTGCGCGTCCTCGGGCAGCAGCCGCCAGAGCTGCTCCACCACCTGGCGCAATTCCTCGCGGCGCTGCTGCTCCAGGGCGCGCCGGCCCTTCTGGACCAGCTCCTCGGCGCGGGCCACGTCGGAGGCCTCGGACACGCGGCTGGAGGCGGAATCGAACTGCCACTCCCACGCCGAGGGGTGACGGTAGAAGGCGGCGTTGCCCAGCTTGCGGACGCTGCGCAGATGCCGCTGCAGCTCCACCGCCTGACGGCCGGCGTGCGCCCGCTCACAGGCCCGCATGGCGTCCTCGAGCAGCTTCTGCTCGGTGGGGCTGCCGAACTGCGACACCCAGGAGGACGCGACGGCGAGCTCCTCGCGCACCGTCTCCTCCAGCTCCGGCCAGCGCAGGCCCGACTCGGCCTGCTCGAGCTGCGCGTCCAGGTCCAACAGCCCGCGCCGGGCCTTCTGCCCCGCGTCCGCGTCCCCGCCGCGCGCCGCCTCCACGTCCCGCTCTATCTCCGCGAGCGCCGGGTCCGCGTAGCCCAGCAGGGACACCACCTCGGAGGCCCCGCGGCGGAAGGCCGAGCTGCGCAGCATCGCCACCCGCTCGCGCGCCGTAGTGAGGCCCTCCTGGAGGGACTCGGGCGTGGCGTCGGGCACGAGGAGCTGGGCCACCTGCTCGAAGACCTGTCCGAGCGCGGGCACCAGCGCACGGGCCGACAGCCGGCCGCCACGGTCCAGCTCCAGCGTCAGCTCCACCTCGGAGTCCGCGGGCAGCGAGGCGTTGAGCTGCTCTCCGCGAATCTCCAGCGCGCCGACGAGCCGGCACAGGTGGGCCCACTCGAGCTCGCCTTGGACGATGGGGATGCGCAGCACGTTGCCGGTGGAGCCGCGGGCGACGGCCTCGACGGTGCGCTGGCGGAAGGTGCGGCGGGCGGGGAGGGGAGCGCCGCGCTCGAAGTAGACGCGCACGGCGTTGTTGGCGAGCGCCACGCCGATGCTGCGCGACAGGGGCGGGTCGCTCAGGGTGAGGCCCTGGACGATGGTGAACGTGGTGGGAGACAGCGCCACCGGCTTGCCGTCCGCGCCGCGTCCCTCGAGGCGGAAGACATTGGGCTTGCGCGGGACGAGCTGCACGGAGAGGACGAAGGCGCCCTCGGCGGAGAGCGGGGACTCGGGGCTGCTCCAGCCACCGTCGGCCCGGACAAGCCGGATGTGAGAGGGTTTGGGGCCCGAGTCGCCCTCCACGAGCCGGCCCACGACATGCGGGGACAGGTCCGAGCTCATGGCGGGGTACTGGAGCCACACCTTGCGGCCGGAGGGCGCGGGCGGGGCGCTGGAGGCGGGGCGGCCATCGAGCCCGGCGGAGGCGGCGTAGAGCGCGGCACCCTGGGCCACGAGCGTCATGGGATCCAACCCCTCGGCGAAGGGAGCGCCAAGCGCGCTCTGCACCTGGGAGCGGAGGAAGGGCATGGCGGTGGGGCCGCCGACGAGCACCACCTTGCCGAGCTGCGAGGGCTCCAGCCCGTGCGAGGCGAGCAATCGCAGACACACCTGGATGGAGCGCTGCACCAGAGGAGCGCAGGCGGCCTCGACGCGCGAGCGGGAGAGGAGCACGTCCACGTCCACCGGGCCGCTGTCGGTCTCGAAGGCGGCGGGCACGAGGAGGGGGACCTCGTCGGAGCGGGACAATTCAATCTTCGCCTCCTCCACGGCGCGCTTGAGCTTGCGCAGGGCGGTGGCGTGGCGGGGGTCGGCGCGGCGGATGTCGGCGCCCTGGGTGCGCAGGAGCTCGGCGAGCACGTCGTCGACGATGGCCTGGTCGAAGTCGCGGCCGCCGAGGAAGTTGTCCCCGTCATGGCCCACGACGCGCAGCAGCCCATCGCGCGTCTCGAGGAGGGACACGTCGAAGGTGCCGCCGCCGAGGTCGTAGACGAGCCAGCTGCCCTCGTCCGAGTCGGCGCTCCAGCCAGCGGCGAGCGCCGAGGCGACGGGCTCCTGGATGAGCTCGACGCGGGAGAAGCCGGCGAGACGGGCGGCCTCGGAGGTGGCGGCGTTCTGGGGCAGCTCGAAGAGGGCGGGGACGGAGATGACGGCGCAGGTGGGGGCCACGCCGAGCTGCTGCTCCACGTCCTTGCGCAGGGACTTGAGGACCTCGGCGGCGAGCTCCTCGGGCTTGCGCGAGAGCTTCGCGGCGGCGAAGTCGAGGGACTGGGCGGTGCCCATGAGGCGCTTGAACTCGGAGCGGGTGTTCTGGGGATCCGAGTCGAGGAGGCGGCGGGCGCGCTCTCCGACGGTGACGGCGCCGCGAGCGTCGATGCGCACCACGGAGGGGGTGAGGTTGGCGCCCTGGGCGTTGCGGAGGAGCGTGAGTTGCTCTCCGTCGAAGGCCGCGGCGGTGGAGTTGGTGGTCCCCAGGTCGATGCCGAGGTAGAGGGGAGAGGCCATGGCGGCGGATGATACATGGCCGCTCCGAGCCAGCGCACCGGGGCCGGGGCTCGTGGGCCTTGGAATTCTGAGAGCGCCAAGGCGCGTGGGTCTCGCTTCCGTGCACGGCCCCGAGGGGCGGGGTCCGGAGTCCCTCTGGCCCGCGTGTTGCTCAGGCGCTGGGCACCATTTGAAGAGGGGGAACGATCATGAAGGGACAGGGGTGGAGTGCGCTTGCGCTGGGAGTGTGTCTCGTGGGTGGAGCGGCGTGGGCTGGGGAGCACGAGCACGAGAAGCAGCTCTGGCTGGAGCCGGCGTGGGGGGCCTTGCTGCCCGTGGTGGGGCTCGCCTCCAGCGGGCCGCTGCCGGGGACGGTGCTCTACGTGCCGGTGGGCATGAACGTGCCGCTGGGCGAGCGGAGCGCGCTCGGGGTGGAGCTGTCGTATCTGCACCGCCGGTGGATGCCGACGGAGGAGGGGACGACGCTGGACCACCGCGCGGATGCGGTGCGCGTCTCGGTGGGGCCTGTCTTCCAACTCTCGGGAGAGCGCCCCTACGAGGGATTCTTCGTGCAGCCGCTGGTGACGGCGATGTTCGTCTACAAATACGAGGAGACCCTTCTGCACGAGGGCGGCCGCAACGTCGTGGACAGGTGGGGGATGTCCACGGTCGTGTTCGAAGCGGGCCTGGACGTGGGCTACGGCTTCCGGTGGGGGAACTTCACGCTGACGCCCTTGATTGGAGCGAGCGTGGGTTACAGCCCGCTGGCGCTGCTCGGGACGGGACCGGACTGGCTGTGGATTGCCAGGGGGCAGCCGGGGGAAGCGAACAGGGGCGTTGCGTGGAACCTCAATCTCGACCTGCTGCGGCTCGGCTGGGTCTTCTGAGCGGGGAGTTCACCGCTTCGACAGGATGCGCCCTTGCGCGTCGATGGCGTACTCCGCTCCCGCGTCAGGGACGATGAATCCCGGGGCGCATTTCGACAGGTCCGGGGAGAGCAGCACGAAGAAGAGGTTCTCGTTAGCCTGCATCACGACGGTCCGATACGTGTCCCAACGGGCGAGACATTGGAACTCGGGGCCCTCCTGCTTCTCTGCCTGGATGTAAGGAGGCAGGTAGTCATTCATGGCCACCGAGAGGGCCTTCATCATGGCTCCGTCGAGGCGGGTGCCACCCTCATATGAGTTTGGAAAATTGATCTGGGCCGACTCCTCGGGAGGAGCCATCTCCGCCTTCTGATATCTGTGATAGCCGAAGCGCTCGAGCATCACACAGCCCGAAAGAGCGCAGGAGCACAAAAGGACGGCGGGGAAGAGAAATTTCATGTCGGCCTGCTTCGGTATCTTCCCCGCAGAGGTCTTCATAAAGAGAGCATTGGCTTGTATTACACTTCGGCAAAAACTGACCTTGTCAGGGTGACTTCGCTGAAACCAAGTCTCTGACGTAGCGGAGTGTATCTACCAGTCCTTGGATGACCTCATGATGTTCCACACCCAATCTCGGGTAGAGGGGAATGACAGGAGTGTCCCGCCAGCTCGGATCTCGTAGGAGCATCGGTGGCGACTTCAATGCAAGAGGTTGCAAGGCACGTAGGAGGTCAGGCCAGGCGTCTGGCTTGTTGGGGAATTCCAGCCAGAAAGGCGTTTCGGCAATAGTGTGCCAGCGCCAGGGACTCAAATAGAGGTAGAAGTCATGCCCAGCAATTCGAACTGTACGCCAGTAGGACATTTTGCTGCCGCCACTCGTTCCCCTGGCGCAAACATTTTGCGCAACGGCGGCTTCACTGACTTCTTCGATGAGTGCTCCAAACTGGTAGATACGCTGGCCGATGCCAGCTGACAGCTCTTCCTGGCGCAGCGGCAGGAACGCCGTCGTATCCTCACGTGTGCATAGCCCCAATAGCTGGTTCAGGTTCTCTGCGGAAACGTGATCCCCCTGCGAGAGGGCTGCGCTCTGGAGACTCTCCAGGAACGGCTTCCATGCGGCAATAGCCAGAAACTTGTTCGAACCGACTTGCGAAACGGACTGCCGCTCATGCCCGAATGCGGTGGTGGCACCGAGGAGCCCGTCCTTACATCGCAGCAGGAGTTCTCTCCACAGCAACTGGCGTCGTGCTTCCGGTACGATGACAAGCAGTGCCGTGGGCTTATCAGGCGGGAGCGCGTTAAGGTACGTCACCGGCTGGTTATCGGTCAGCCCCGCCCAGAACTTTGCTTCGATGAACAAAACCGGAGCTCCGCTTTTGTCGGCGCCACGCAGATCCGGACGTGCGGCGTTTTCTTCGCTTTGCTGCGCCGAGAAGGAAACCACCTGAGGCGGCGGAACGCCCAGCCTCTCCAAAAAGCGCAGGACCGCCTGTCGCAGGTACTCGTTTCGGCGCAGGATGAACGCGAGTGCTTCCGTGGCCACATTCTCGGGATGAGCGCTGAGACGAGAGGCCAAGTGTCCGAGCAGGCTGTCGTTGGTATCCATGACCCGTGATCCTCTTCCATCAAGGTCATGGATTCAAGATACGAATACGTAGGGGAAAGAACGGAGGAGGTGACTGCACTCTGCTTGCGTGCGCCCGGCCCGGTGGAGTCTGGGTCTCACGTCCCACCCTAATGCTACTCGTTCACTTCGCGCGCCCTCCGAGGAGGATTTCGCCTCGTAATTCCATGGCGGCTCTCAGGAAGTGACCGGGTAGTGTTAGCCGATGGAAATCCATGTGACAGCCGCCAAGGCAGAGGCGCCTACAGGTCTTTAGCCTGCTCTTTCTTGTGCTCCAGGCGCTCCATTTCCAGTTCTTGGTGCAGCCTTGGCGCCAGCATTATGCTTTCATAATCAATAAACAGCATGTCCTCATCAGGGATGCGGCGCCCGAAGAGGTTGATTCCTGTTTCTGAAGTTTCCCATTTCTTTTGCAGAATGAAATCACTCTGGGCACTGATGGCCTGCTGTTGAGCCTCAGCCTCTGCTCGTTCTGCAGATGCATCAATGCGAGACTGCTTGTACGTATCCGCTGGGGCCCCAGAAAGCGCTTCATTGATTTTGGCGCTCGACCACACGAGATCGGCTGCGAGGCGATGTTGGCCAACACGCTCCGCAGCTTCTTGTGCTGTATCAACATCTTCTGACGGGATTCCGTATTTCGTTGTCAGCAGTTCAGCGAGCGCTTTGTGTTCTATGCGAATATCTTCAAATTGCGTAAAACGGATGTGAACTACACCCAAGCGTCCCTTCGTAAAGAGGAAAACCACCCGCGCTGGATGCTCAGCGACGTTCATCGAGAGGGCAAGATCCCCTCGTGGCAAAGACTCGGCTGCAGGATAGAGCGATGCCACTTCATCGCGCGTCATTCCCCAGCGCGTCGACTGAAAGCCATCACGACTACGGTAGGTTCCTTCATTGAGCGCTCGGTTCGCCGCGTAGATGGCATCTCTCCGTGCCAGAGCGGATGAGCCCTGTTGTTCAGTCGCGCAAGCCACAAGTACAAGAGCCGTCAACCCCAAATAGCGCATGCGTCGCTTCTACTCCTCGAACAGTAGTGGAATCAATCCAGAGAGCCGCACCCGGACATCGGGGTTGGTGCTTGCGCAACCGAGGGCACTCACCAGCAGTGGCAGCACGAGCAGCCAGCAAGACTTGGTGAGCACGCCGTCTCCTCCGGCCGTCGATACCGTCAGCGTGAAAATCATCTTGTCCGGGCTGGTCCGGAGTCAAGGCTTCCACGATGTCAGCGGCTCGGACTACTCTGCACGTACTGCGTTGGCAGGGGGACCTGAGCATGGCCGAGGAGCGGACGTACCTGGAGCTGTCGGAAGACGGAGGCGGCTCGCACAAGTTCTACGAGGTGAAGGTCGAGGGCAACTCCCTCACCGTTCGCTACGGCCGCATCGGCGACAAGGGCCAGACCCAGGTCTCCCAGTTCCCCACTCCCGATAAGGCCCTCGCCGAGGCCCGGAAGAAGATCAACGAGAAGGTCCGCAAGGGCTACGCCCCCGCCGTCCTGGGCGCTCGCACGAAGCGCTCCGTCACCCGCCGCGAAATCACCAGCGGCCGCTCCAACGCCACCCAGGCCCCGCTCCTGTGGAAGTTCAACTCGGGCGACCGCGCCTTCGGCGTCTTCGTGGACGACTCGCGCTGCTGGGTCGGCAATGAGAGCGGCTCCATCTACTCGGTGGACCACGAGGGCCGCACCCTCTCCCAGTTCCGCCTCCTCGATGGGGTGAAGTGCATCGTCGCCGATGACCGCTGGCTCTACGCCGGGTGCGACGACGGCCGCGTCTACGACCTAGGCGGCAAGGTGCCGCGCGTGGCGTACAACATCTCCGACGACCTGGACATCTACTGGCTGGACATCAAGGACGGTGTCCTCGGCGTGTCCGACGCGGGCGGCAAGCTCACCGCCATCAACCACGAGGACGAGTCCCAGTGGGAGAAGCAGAGCGTCGGCACCCACGGGTGGATGGTGCGCTGCGACGAGCTCGGCATGTACCACGGCCACGCGCGCGGCGTGACCATGTACGACTGGGAGGACGGCCGCGAAATCTGGCACCGCCCCACCCAGGGCAACGTCATGTTCGGCTGGCAGGAGGAGTCCTCGCTCTACGCCTGCACCAACCTGGGCTTCGTCCACCGCTTCACCAAGAAGGGCGACGTGGGGCCCATCATGCAGTGCGATGCCGCCGTGTTCTCCTGCGCCGCCGTGGATGACGGCCGGTACGTCTTCGCCGGCGACAACATGTCCAGCGTCTACTGCTTCAACGACAAGGGCCAGCGGCTGTGGAAGCTGTCCACCGGGTGCGGCTCGGCCTTCTCCATGCAGTTCTTCCAGGACCGGCTCTACCTCGTCACCACCGAGGGCGTGCTCGGCTGCATCGACGCGAGCGAGAAGGCCATCCAGGCCGCGCAGTCCGGCTCGCTGCCCAAGGCACGCGACATCAAGGCGCCCGCGCCCATGGCCGCCGTGCCCACCAGCACCGTGGAGACCACGCGCGAGGCGGGCAAGGGCGTCATCGTCGAGTGCTACCAGGACGGCCCCCACGTGCGCGTGCGCGTGGTGTCCCCCGGCTACCGCCCCGAGTGGTACGTGCAATTCCCCAAGGACATCCGCCAGGCGGGCAGCCGCTACGTGGTGGAGGGCGTCCACGAGTCCGCGCGCGGTGGCTTCTACCGCGCCCATGGCGACATCCGCAGGCTGGTGAGCTGACGTGAAACTGCTCGAGCAGGTGACGCTGCTCTTCCAGGAGGGGAAGAGCGACAAGGTGTACGAGGTGGACCTCCTGGAGGTCTCCCCCGGCCAGTGCGTGGTGAACTTCCGCTACGGCCGGAGGGGCACCGCGCTCAAGGACGGCTCGAAGACGCCCGTGCCCGTGCCCCAGGCCGAGGCCAAACGCGTCTTCGACAAGCTCGTCCAGTCCAAGCTGGACTCGGGCTACCTGCGCGGCGGTGCGCCCGGGACTCCGGTGTCGCCTCCCACGCCCCGCGCGCCCGCGCCGCCGCCTCTCACCGTGGAGGCCCTGTCGGATACCTCGCCCCGCGAGCGCACCCTCCTGGAGCAGCTCCAGCAGGAGGCCACCGCCCGGCAGTGGTTCCGCCGCGCCAACGTGCGCGCCCAGCCCCGGGCCCTGGAGCGCGTCATCTGGCGCGTGGGCGAGCTGCGCCTGCGCGCCGCCGAGCCCCTGTTGCTGCCCCTGCTCGAGCGGGCCACGCCCCTGCGTGCGTACTGCGTCGCCGCCGCCCTGGGCCGCGTGGGCTCGGAGAAGTCCGTGTCCGCGCTCGGCCGGCTGTATGGGGACGCCTCCACGCCGGACATGGTGCGCCGCATCGCCACCGAGGCGTTGCTGCAACTGTCCGACGAGTCCACCCGCGCCGACTTCCGCCGGGACGTGCTGGCGAAGCTGCCCCCCGCGCTGCGCGAGCCGGCCCGGGGCTCGGACGCGGAGGCCTTCGGCAAGGCGCTCGATGCGCACCTCGCCTCCGGGAAGGAGGACGCGGCCGATGTCCTCGAGCCCCTGTACCTGGTGGACTCGGAGACGGTGCGGCCCGCGCTCCTGCGGGTGCTGCGCTCGCTGCCCTTCACCCTGCGCTCGGTGCGCGTGCTGCGCCACCTCTTCAAGGCCGCCGAGTACCGGTACGACGGCGAGGTGTTCGGCCTCATCGCCTGGCGCTACGAGAAGGAGCGCCCGCTCGGAGCCAGCCGGCCGCGCGGTTACACCCGCGACACGCGCCAGTACCTGCGGCGCCGGGTGTGGCGCACGCTGCGCCGCCTGGGCGAGCTGGAGAGCCCGGACTTCGTGAAGATGGCGGTGGGCGTGCTGCTCGCCTTCAGCGACGCGGACGCCTGCCCCGTGCACACCTCCGGCTATGGCAGCTACCAGAAGCAATGGGACGCGTGGTGGCCCTACTGGGCCTTCAACCAGCTCCTCTACCGGCAGAGCCCGCGCTACGAGCCCTATGAGAACGCGCTCGCCTTCGCTTGCAAGGGCGCGTACCGGCCCGGAGCGCGGGCGCCCGAGGTCCGCGAGGAGGCCTTCCCCCGGCTGTGGGAGCGCACTCCGGCGGGACTGCTGCACCTGCTCGACGAGAGCCGCTGCGCCCCGGTGCACGACTTCGCCTCCCGCGCGCTGCGCGCCTGCCCGGACTTCCTCGCGCGGCTGGACGTGGACGCGGTGGCCATGCTGCTCGAGCGCCCCTACGAGTCCACCGCGCGCCTCGGCTTCGAGCTGGCCTCGCAGCGGCTGGACGCGCGGCGTGAGCCCCGGGCCCTGCTGCTCGCGGTGGCCCGCTCCTCGTACGCCCCCGCCCGTCAGCAGGCCTTCCGCTGGATGGACGAGGTGCGCCACTCCCTTCTCGAGGACTCCGGCTTCCTCGCGGGCCTGGCCACCGCGCCGCACTCGGACACCCGCGCCTATGCCCACACCCTCGTGCGCGGCTCCGTCCTCTCCGCGCAGGCGATGCAGGCGCTCGTGGGCCGGTTGGTGGCGGCGCTGCTGTCGCTGAAGACGCCGGAGGACGCGCCCATCGCCTCGGACGTGGCCCGCGTGGTGCTCGCCGCGCTGGGGCCCTCGCCCCGGGCCATGGGGCTGGAGGTGGTGCGCGACCTGCTCACCCACCCGCTGCCCGAGGTGCAGGAATTGGGCGGTGAGCTGCTCCTGCGCTGGGACTTGCGCGGCGAGCCCGTGCCGGAGGAATTGCTCCTCCTGCTGGTGCAGTCCGAGCACGCGCCGCTCCGGGCCCTGGGCCTGCGGCTGCTCGTGCTCCTCTCCGAGACCGAGGCCACGTTGCTCGCCCAGGAGGCGCTCCTCACGCGCCTGGCCACCAGCCGCGTGCCGGACGTGCGCGCCGCGGTGCGCCCGTTGCTCGGGAGGCTCATGGCCGCGAGCCCCTCGGCGGGAGAGCGGGTGGTGGAGGCCCTGCTGGCCGCGCTGCTGCGCCGCCGCCTGCCCGAGGGCGTACCTGCCCATGTGGCCGCGCTCCTGTCCGGAGAGCTCGCGCCCGCGCTGGCCGCGTTGCCGGTGGAGACGGCGTGGCGGCTGCTCGACTCCGAGGACGCCGATGCGCAGACGGTGGGCGCGGCGTTGCTCGAGCGCCATGGCACGGTGCTGACGGTGGATGTGGCGCGCGCGGTGAAGCTCGCCGGGCTGGACGTGCTCGCGGTGCGCGAGTGGGCCTGGCGCTGGCTGGAGGCCCATGTGCCCGAGGTGCGCGCGGAGCTGGCCACGGCGGTGGGGATGCTCGACGCGCGTTGGGACGACACCCGCGCCTTCGGCTTCCGCTACTTCCGCGAGCGCTTCACCCCGGAGGACTTCTCGTTGGAGGTGCTCGTCTCCGTGGCGGACAGCGTGCGCAAGGACGTGCAGGCCTTCGGGCGGGAGCTGCTCACGCGCTCGTTCCGCGAGGAGGACGGGCCCACGCTGCTGGTGCGCCTGTCCGAGCACCCCTCGCCCGCGGTGCAGCTCTTTGCCACCAACTACCTGGAGCGCTTCGCCAGTGGCAAACCGGCGCTGGTGGAGCAGCTGGTGCCGTACTTCATCCGGGTGCTGAGCCAGGTGAACAAGGGCCGCGTCGCGCGCCAGCGGGTGCTGGGCTTCCTCCAGCGCGAGGGCCGGGGCACCGAGGCCAATGGCCGCGTGGCCATGGAGGTGCTGCACCGGATGTCAGCCACCATCGCTATAGAGCACCGGGCCGCGGCGCTGGAGGCCATGGTGGCCATCGCCAGGGCGCAGCCGGCCATTCCCATTCCCTTCCACATCCGTCCGGTGGAGGTCCGCCGTGCAGTTTGAGTACTCCTACGCGGGCAGCACCACGGTGCAAAACCGGGGCGACAGCACCGAGCTGTCCTTCGCGCCGGACCTCAAGCGCGAGCCCACCTTCTTCTCCGGCGAGCTGCGCCAGAACGTGGCCTTCCGCGAGGCCATCTCCGCGCTCCACGACGTGGTGGTGTCGGACCTGCGCTTCAAGCCCAAGGACAAGACGGCCTACAAGGCCTGGGCCGCGCAGCAGGAGCAGGTGGACCTGGCGGCCATCGCCGCGCAGAAGCAGTCGGTGGTCAGCCGCCTCAAGGCCCTGCGCGAGGAGCTCCAGGCGCTGGATACGGACAGCGCCCGGCGGATGAGCGGCTTCCACTCGGCGCGCGCGCGCTACTTCCAATACCTCTACGAGAAGAACCGGGACATGTGGTTCGTGTTCGACCCGGTCATCACCGTCCACCCGGACGAGTGCTTCTTCGAGTGCTTCAGCCAGGACGAATCCAGCTATGGACGGCTCGGCGCCAGCTACGAGGTGTTCCAGAACGTCGGCGAGTTCTCCTGCGGCACCACCAACATCGACTACTCGACGCCGCTCTACGACGAGTTCCAGAAGATCCGCTCCTACAAGCGCACGCGCTTCGAGGTGGACCCGAGCGGCTTCACCACGAAGACGGGCACGGACGCGGCGTACAAGGAGGTGAAGATCGACCTCCCGGACTCGTGGGTGCGCGGCTTCCTCCAGGTGAACTCGGCGATGGCGCTGCCGGCGGTGCGCTTCACGCTGCACCCCATGGACGTGCACAACTTCCTCTTCGTGCTCAAGCGTCACAAGGAGAAGAAGGGGCCGCGCTCCATGCGCTACGTGCTGGCGCCGGGGCAGCCCGTCAAGGTCATCTTCGAGCCGTGGGGCACGGAGGTGGTGTGCCGGCGCTCGGTGTTCGAGGGCGAGGGCTCGCACGACCTTCGCGTGTGGGGCCGCCGGCGCCTGGGCGTGCTCGAGCGGCTGATTCCCGTGGCCCGGCGCTTCACCGTGCACCTGCTGGGCTCGGGGCTGCCGTCCTTCTACGTGGCGGACCTGGGGGACCTGTCCTTCACGCTGGGCCTGTCCGGGTGGACGGCCAATGACTGGGCCACCGCGGGCAACTTCGACCTGATGGCGCCGCGCGGGCAGGTGGACGACTTCACCCGCCGCCGCGTGTTCGACGCCCTCAAGGAGACGTGGTCCGCGAAGCCCGAGGCCCTGGCCGCGAAGCTGGGGCTGGAGCGCGGCACGGTGCTCGGCGCGCTGTCGGCGTGGACGCAGGCGGGGCGGGCCATCTGGGATTTGAACAAGGGCGTGTACCGGGCGCGCGAGCTGAGCCGTGAGCCCCTGCCCATGGACAAGCTGCGCTTCGCCAACGAGCGCGAGGAGCGTGCCTCGCGCTTCCTGGACGCGGGGGCGGTGGTGGTGAAGGCGCGGGTGTCGCCCGCGGACGGCTCGGTGGAGCTGAGCGGCACGGTGCGCCAAGGGGACAAGGTGCTGCGTCCCACTTTGCGGCTCGACGCGGACCAGCGTATGGTTTTCGGCGAGTGCACGTGCAACTTCTTCCAGCAGAACAAGTTGTTCCGGGGGCCGTGCGAGCACCTGCTCGCGTTGCGGCTCCAGCACTCACGGGTGTCTCGCACATGAGCGCGGAGAGGGTCCGCGCACGCGGCGGTCAGGGGGCAGTACCTTGCAATCCGGACGGTGTTTCGCCGTCCATGCCTCATGGCCTGTCATGCTTCACTGGCCCGCTCTTTACTGTGCGGTGCCTCCCTCCCTGTGGCGGCAGCGTTGTCGACCTCGTAGGTCCAGCGCGCCACAGGGAGGGGGCACCGCTTGAGTTGAGACGGTCCAGTCCCGAGAGCAGTACGAAGGTGCTCTCTGACCGCCGCGTGGACGGACCCTCCCTGCCTCTCTAGAGCGACCATGTCCTCTCAGCCCCCTCGCAACCGGCAGGAGCTGTACGACCGCATCCGCGCCACCTCCAAGGAGGAGGTCATCCTCGAGGAGATGGTGCGCCTGGGCTTCTGGCCCGCGCGCAGTGGCATCCCCGGGGACCCCGTGGACGTGCTGCACCGGCGCAACGAGCTGCTGGGGGAAATCCGCGCGCTCGCCACCGAGCAGAGCCGCCTGGGCAACCTGGAGGCGCTGAAGCGCGAGCTGCGCAAGCGGCGGCTGGAGGAGAGCCGGCGCAAGCAGCAGGAGACGAAGGAGCGGCGCGAGCGCGAGCGGCTGGCGCGGGCCGCGGCCTGGAAGGAGCGCAAGGGCGGGGAGCTGCTCTTCCTCGGCCGGGGCGTGTCCGGCGGCCTGAGCGAGCGCACCCCGGACGAGGCGAGGCTTTCGCGTCTGGGATTGCCGGTGCTGGCCACGCCGGAGGTGCTGGCGGGAGCGCTGGGGCTGAGCGTGGGGAAGCTCCGGGCGCTGTGCTTCACGCGCACCGCGTCCACCACGACGAACTACGTGCGCTTCCTGCTGCCCAAGAAGACGGGCGGCACCCGGCTCATCTCCGCGCCCATGCCCCGGCTCAAGGCCGCGCAGGCGTGGGTGCTGGAGAACATCCTCGAGAAGGTGCCCGTGCACGAGGCGGCGCATGGCTTCCGTGCCGGGCGCTCCATCGTCACCAACGCGCGGCCACACGTGGGCTCGGGCGTGGTGGTGAACCTGGACTTGAAGGACTTCTTCCCCTCGGTGCGCTACCCGCGGGTGAAGGGCGTCTTCGCGCGGCTGGGCTACAGCGAGGCCACCGCCACGGTGCTCGCGTTGTTGTGCACCGAGCCGGACGTGGAAGAGGTGGAGCTGGACGGGCAGCGCTTCTACGTCACCCAGGGTGGGCGGCGGCTGCCCCAGGGCGCGCCCACCTCGCCCGCGCTGACGAACCTCCTTTGCCGGCGGTTGGACAGACGGCTGGCGGGCGCGGCGCGCAAGCTGGGCTTCGTCTACACGCGCTACGCGGATGACCTCACGTTCTCCGCCCATGGGCCGGGGCCGCACGACGCCGGCGAGCTGCTGCGCTTCGTGCGCTGGGTGGTGGGCCAGGAGGACTTCACCCCGCACCCCGACAAGACGCGCGTGCTGCGCCGGGGCCGGCAGCAGGAGGTGACGGGCGTCGTCGTCAACGACAAGCTCGGCGTGGATCGCCAAACGCTCAAGCGCTTCCGCGCCCTGCTGCACCAGCTCGAGAAGAGCGGACCCGAGGGCAAGCGGTGGGGGCAGGGCGGGGACGTCATCGCCTCGGCCGTGGGCTACGCGAACTACGTGGCCATGGTGGACCCGGTGAAGGGCAAGGCGCTGCAGCAGAAGGCCCGGGCCCTCGAGGCGCGCTACGGCCGCCGTCCCACCGCTCCCCCCCGCGCGAAGGCGGCCCCCGTGGCCACCGGCTCCGCGTCCGTGTCCTCCGTGGCTCCGGCGCAGGCTCCGGCCGCCCCGCCCGTGGCTCCCGCCGCCAGCCCGGGGAGCGAGCAGAAGCCCGCCGAGCCTCCGAAGAAGAAGTGGTGGAAGCTGTTCTGAGCCGGGACTCGCGTTAGGGTCCGGCCGTGAACGTGAACGGAGAAGTCGCCACCGGGGACCTCATCGTCCTGGTGCTTGGAGCGCTGCTGGCGCTCGGAGTCGTCTACTGGCTGCTGGCCGGCAACGAGGTCGGCCGCCTGAAGGACCAATACCTGCGCAGCGTCCACCTGCCGCGCGCCGAGGCCGAGCAGTCCCTCGCGCGTCACCTGGCCCGCATCCGGGAGCGCCACCCGGGCAAGTCCGAGGCGTGGTACCTGCGCCAGGTGCTCGCCGAGCTGCACCGCGATCGCCGCTGAGAAAAGACGACGGCCCGGAGACCGCGACCCACGCGGTTCCAGGCCTTCTTGGAGGGGACAGCGAAATGGATTAGCGCGTGCCCGAGGCCGCGCAGCGCAGCATCATCGCCTCGAGCTCCATGCGCGTCTGGGCGAGCGACTCGCGGCGCAGATCCTGGCGCAGCGCGTTCGACAGCGAGCGCGACAGGGTGCGGACGATGGCCAGCTCGTCCGAGGACCAGCGGCGCTCGTTCTGGCAGTCGTCCAGCCGCAGGAAGCCCCACCACTGGCCGTTGAGGTTGCCCACGTTGATGGGGCTGAGGAGCACCGACTTCACGCCCTGCGCCTCCAGGTTCACGTGCAGCGGGCCCGGGATGTTGCGCACCAGCTCCCAGACGGGCTGGCCGCGCGAGAGCACCTCCACCCAGCCGGCCATCTGATCCTTCAGCGGGAACGTCTGCAGCAGCGGCGTCATCGGGGCCACGCCCCAGACGTGACGCATCGGCGCCTGCCGGCGGCCCGGCATCGTCGCCAGGGTGTTCTCGTACACCACCGCCCGGTCCACGCCGATGGCCTTGCCCACCATCTCGATGGCCGACAGGACCGCCTTGGACGTGAACCCCTGCTCCACGAGCAGCTTCGAGGCCTCGGTCACCTTCGTGAATGCTTCGAGGGACATCGCATCCTCCGTTCCGAGGGGTCCGGGTGGAAACCCAGAATAATCAGACTCAGTCGCCTTCCTAGCGACTCATGAGTTCATTGAACAGCAAGAAGGGCCGGACTGTCAAGCCTCGCTGGATTTTCCTAGTTCGTCCGCAATTTCATGTTTTCCGGGAGTGAACCTCCCCGCACAGGTCCCCCGTGCACCGGCCCCCATCCGAGGGCCGGCTCGGTTAGCCTCGGGGGCGCCGGTGCCGGCCGGTGGGCCCGGATCTGGAGGTCTCTCGGGATGGATAGCCTGGACACGCGCCTGGAGCGGCTGGAGCGCCGCTGCCGCCGCCTGCAGTCCGTCACGTTCGCCGCGCTCGCGCTCGGGGTGCTGGGGGTGGGGGTGGCCGTGCTGCGCCCGGGCACGCCCGCGGAGGGTGGGGAGCTGGTGGCCTCGCGGTTGACCCTGCGGGACGCGAAGGGCCGCACCCGCGCCACGCTCTCCGCCACGGAAGGGGGCGAGGGCGGCCTGGTGCTGCACGACACCGAGGGCCGGCCCCGGGCCCTGCTGGGCGTGGACTCCAGCGGCTCGCCCCGGCTGCGCTTCGCCACCGCCCAGGGTGCCATGCTCGCGGAGCTCACCGTGTACGCGAACGAGGCCCCGCGCCTGGTGCTCGGCAACAACGGCGGCACCGAGTTCTTCACCGTGGCGATGATGGCGGATGGCTCCTCGCGCCTGGAGCTCGCGGACGGGGACGGGCGCCCGCGGGCCATCCTCGGCGCCGACGAGCACGGCTCGCCCGGGCTGCTGTTGGTGGATCGCCTGGGCCAGCCCCGGGCCACCCTGCGCGTGACGCCCAAGAACGACGCGAGCCTCGTGCTCGAGGGCCACGACGGCGAGGTGTTCCGGGCCCCGTCCTCCGTGCAGTAGGGGCGGGTAGGGCCTCGCGCACTCGCAGGTGCTCGCGCTGGACCGCTGAGTGTCCGGCGCGGCTCAGCGCGGCTGGCGCACGCCCACCTGCCGGCACATGGACAGCACGGGGCACGTGGAGCACTTCGGCGCCGTACCCGTGCACACGTGCTTGCCGAAGGGCACCAGCAGCCGGTTGAGCTCCACCCAGTGCTCGCGGGGAAGCTTTTCCTCCAGCGCGGCCAGTGTCTGCTCGGGCGTGCGCGCCCGCACGTAGCCCCAGCGGTTCGTCACCCGGTGCACGTGGATGTCCACGCTGATGCGCTCCTGCCCGCAGGCGACGCCCAGCGCCAGGTGCGCGCACTTGGGCCCCACGCCCTTGAAGGACTGGAGCACCTGCGCGTCGGCCGGCAGCTCGCCGCCGAGCTCCTCCACCGTCCGCACCGCGAGCGCGTGGAGCGTGCGCGCCTTGGGCTCGTGGAACGTCACCGGGCGGATGAGCGCGTCGATGCGCTCGGGGCCCAGCGCGCGCAGGGCCTCGGGTGTACGGGCCCGCGTGAGCAGCCGCAGCGCCACCGGCAGCGTCACCTCATCGCGCGTGCGGATGGACAGGATGCAGCCCACCAGTTGCTCGAAGAGGCTCGCGTGGCCCCGCTCCGCCAGCTCGAACATGGCGGCGTCCGCGAAACCCCGGATGGACTCGCGCACCCGCGCCAGCACCCTGTCGATCTCGAAGGGTTCCTTGTCCGCGCGGGGAGGCGCTTCCGGGGCCTCGCGGGCCGTCCGTCCGCTCCGGCTCGCCGGAGCCCGGAGACTACT
Organism: Archangium sp.; assembly: GCF_045802675.1. Classification (GTDB taxonomy): domain Bacteria; phylum Myxococcota; class Myxococcia; order Myxococcales; family Myxococcaceae; genus Archangium. The sequence goes on from NZ_JBJMQO010000130.1 coordinate 53,200, forward strand.
GGGAGCCCGCCTTGGAACTACCCGGGGCATGAACCTTTCTCGCGTCTTCCTTGCCGCCCTTGTTCGGGCCACCGTGCGTGCCGAACTCGCCCGCGTTGCGCTGCTTGGGATACTCCTCGTCGTCCCGGCGCTCGCGGCCCTGGCCCGAGACGTCACCCGAGTCGACCTTCGGGTGCAGCTTCTCCTTGTCATCGGCCTGCACGTTCTTCCTGTCCTGGTCCTGTGCCATTCGGGCACCTCCCTTTCCCGGAGAAGATGGGGATGACCGGGGGGAGTTGGCTCCTGGACTCTGCCGCTCCGAGGGGCGGGCAGGCGGACGGACGGTGGAAGTGCCGCTCGCCATACCTGGGATTGGCGATTCGGTGTCCCGGTGCTCGGCGATGTCTACCTTTATTCCCATGAGCAATGGAGAGCGGGCGTTCGTCCAAGAAGGAGACCGGGTACTCATCCGGCAGCTGGAGGAGCGTTTCCGGTGGTTGACCGAGCTGCTCTACGACACCCGCGTGCCCTCCCACGTCCTGGATGAGGAACTCCTGCCGTACCTGGCCGAGCACGTCCGCTTCACGGACCCCTGGCAGCAGGGCGAGGGCCGAGAGACGTATCGGCGCGGCGCGGCGGGCTTCCACTGCATGTTCTCCTTCGACTTCGACATCTTCCAGCTCAACGTCCAGCTGGAGGAGGGCGGCACCGGGGGCCGCGCCATCGTCGACGGGGTGATGAACCTCAAGCAGTTCAGCTGGCTCTACACCTATCCACTCCGGACCATCCTCGTCTACGACTTCACCCTCGTGAGCTCCGCCGTGTCGGGTGGGGACGTGAAGCCGCTCGTGCATGCCCACGAGGAGATGTGGAGCCTGGGCGACATGATCGCCGCCGTTCCCGGGGTGGGCCGCCTCTACACGAGCGTCTTCCGCAAGGGCTTCAGCCACGGCTTCCTCGCGGCGTCCGCGCTCTGCCGCCGCTTGCGGGGTGCCTCGGCGACCCGGGGTTGAGGTGTCTCAGCTCACAGGTCGAGCGCGAACCAGCGGTCGCAGCCGAAGTGGCCGGTGGCCCCCATGGGGCGCGGCAGCGGCTGGAAGCCCAGGCGGCGGTAGAGCTTCTGCGCCTGCTCCATCCCCGCGAGCGTCTCCAGGTAGCAGATGCGGTAGCCCGCCTCGCGTGCGAAGGCCAGGCACTGGCGCAGCATGCGCTCGCCCGCGCCGCGTCCGCGCGCCTCGGGGAGGAAGTACATCTTCCGCAGCTCGCACACGCCCGGCACGTCTCCGTCCAGCGGCGCGATGCCGCCTCCGCCCACCACCCGGCCCGTCTCGTCCTCCACCACCCAGTAGGCCCGGCCCGGGCGCGAGTAGGCCGCGCTCATGCCATTCACCTCGGGGTCATGGATGGCGAACCCCGGCCCGTCCGCTCCGAACTCCGGCATCACCTCGCGGATGATCGCCGCCACCGCCGCGTCGTCCCGCGGCTCGATGGGGCGCAGCTTCAGTTCCGTGCTCATGGTGGCGGCACGGTTCCACAGCGGCCGCCTCGAGGCCAGTGCTGTCTCGGACGGCGCGCGGGCCCATACGGGGAGTGACACCGGCGCGAGCGCGTGTAGGGGAGGAGACAGGGCCGCATGGCCCGCTGCGTCAGCGTCGCGGTGTGGTGGATTTCCCCGCCGGGGAGCCCCTATACACCCGCCCGGGAAGTCCCTCCCGGAGACATCGCACATGGCCAACAAGGTCAAGGCAGTCCTCATCGGCGGTACCGGTTACGGCGGAGCGGAAATCCTCCGCCGGCTCCTCTTCCACCCGAACGTGGAGGTGGTGCGCATCACCGCGGTGGACAACATCGGCAAGAAGGTGGGCGACGTCCACTTCAACCTCGCCGGGCTCACCGAGCTCACCTTCCAGGAGATGCCCCCCGCCCAGGCCGTGGCCGGCGCGGACGTGGTGTTCCTGGCCATGCCCCACAAGACCACCGCCAAGGTGGTGATGGACATCATCGACTCGGGCGTGCGCATCGTGGACCTGTCGGGCGACTTCCGCCTGCGCGACGCGGCCTCGTACGCGAAGTACTACGGCGTGGACCACCCGGCGCCGCAGATGCTCACCGACGGCACCTTCACCTACGGCATGCCCGAGCTCAACCGCGAGGCCATCCGCAAGGCGCGCTACCTCGCCAGCCCCGGCTGCTTCGCCACCACCATCGCGCTCGGCCTGATGCCGCTGGCGAAGGCGGGCCTGCTCACCGGCCCCATCCACACCGTGGCCGCCACGGGCTCCTCGGGCAGCGGCGCCAATCCGCAGATTACGACGCACCACCCGCTGCGCGCGGCGAACCTGCGCACGTACAAGCCGCTCGAGCACCAGCACATCCCGGAGATCCTCCAGACGCTGCGCCACGCGGGCGGCAAGGAGGACATGTCGCTGGAGTTCGTGCCGGTGTCGGCGCCGCTGCCGCGCGGCATCTTCTCCACCTCGTTCGCCGAGGTGCCCGCCTCCGTCACGCAGGAGCAGCTCACCGCGGCGTGGAAGAGCGCCTACGGCAGTGAGCCCTTCATCCGGGTTGTCGGCGGCGGCCGCCAGCCCGAGGTGGTGGGGGTGTCCGGCAGCAACTACGTGGAGGTGGGCTTCACGCTCGGCCCGGTGACGGGCAACACGCGGCGCGTGGTGTGCTTCTCCGCGCTCGACAACCTGGTGAAGGGTGGCGCGGGCCAGTCCATCCAGAGCTTCAACCTGATGATGGGCTGGGACGAGCGCCTCACCCTCGCCGAGCCGGGGCTGTGGCCGTGAGCGGGCTCTCGGACTTCCGAGGGCGCTGGTTCGTCGTGAAGATTGGCGGCGAGCTGGCCATGGACAGGCCGAAGCTGGCCGCCAGCGTGGGCGCCGCCGTGCGCGCCTTCCTCGACGCGGGTATCCGCGTGGCCGTCATCCACGGCGGCGGGCCCCAGGCCACGGAGCTGCAGAAGAAGCTCGGCCTGCAGCCGAAGATGGTGGCGGGCCGGCGCTACACCGACGAGGCCACCCTCGAGGTGATGAAGATGACGCTCGCGGGCCAGGTGTCCGTGGACGTGGCCTCGGCCTTCCGCATCGCGGGCGTGCCCGCGCTGTGCACCACCGGCATGTCCGCCGGGCTCATCGAGGCGAAGCGCCGGCCGCCGAAGGTCATGAGCGGCGCGGGACCGGATCCGGTGGACCTCGGACTGGTGGGCGACGTCACCGGCGTGAACACCGAGGCCTTTCAGCGGATCGCCGACGCGGGCTTCGTGCCGGTGCTCGGCTCGCTGTCGGGAGATGGCCAGGGCAACGTGTTCAACATCAACGCGGACACGGTGGCCACGCGCGTGGCGGCGAAGCTGGGGGCGGCCAAGCTGTTCCTCGTGTCCAACGTGCCCGGCGTGCTCGCGAACAAGGACGACCCGTCCACGCGCCTGCCCACGCTGACGCCCGCCGAGGCCCGCGCGAAGATCGCCTCCGGCGTCATCCAGGGAGGGATGATTCCCAAGGTGGAGGAGAGCCTGGAGATGCTCGAGGAGGGCATCGAGGCCATCCACATCGTGGGCATCTCGCCCAACGACGCGGTGCTGCGCGAGGCCGAGAAGGCCGGCAGCCACGGCACCGCGTTCCTGCGCGGCTGATAGGCTTCACCCGCCTGTGCCCCGAGTGCGAAGGAAGCACCGGGGCGCGGGCGTGTGCTTCTGGTGGCTACCCCGAGGTGGTGGGGGGCGGGTTCAATTGGCTCAGCAGCTGGTCGATACGTGGCAGCAACTGGTTCCGCTGCTCGGACGTCAGCCGTGAGGTTGCCGCGAGTTGCTTGAGCATGTGCTTCGCGCGTTCGAGCAGCGCCCGAGCGCGCGAACGTTCATCCGGTGTTCCTGGCAGGAGCAGCTCGGCGAACTCCACGCTGGCTTCGATCAAGGTCTTCCGCCACTCGAGATGTTCGGGGTCCTTCGACGTCAGCTCCTCCGCGAGCTTCAGGCTTGTTTCGAGAGCCTTTCGTGCTTCTCCCCATTCTCGCCGGGCCATCAGCACGCGCCCCACGTTGAGCTGGCCAATCGAGACGTCGTACCACCACATGATGTAATCGGGCTCTCTGTTCGCCGCGTCCTCGGAGATAGCCAGGCTTCTCTTGAAGGCATTCAACGCCGCGTCCAGATCCCCCTGGGCGTTCAGGAAATGTCCCAGCTTCTCCAGGCAGATCGAGACATCTCGTAGCCAGTCCACGTTCCCCGGATCCGCCTGTAGCAGCGCATCGAGGATGGACAGACTTTCCTGATAGGTCTTCAGCGCCGTGTCCAGTTCCCCCTGCGCCTTCAGTACGTCTCCCAGGTTCTCCAGGCTCACCGACAAGTCCCGCTGCCTCAATGGGCTTCCGGGCTGCTTGCGTACCAACTCCCTCGCGGTGCTCAGGCTTCGCTCGTAGGCCTTCCGAGCCTCGACCCAGTCTTCCTTGTCCTTCAACACGTCTCCCAGCTTGGTCTGTCCCACCCAAACATCGCGCTGCCGCATGATGTTCTGGGGCTCCTTCGGCGCCAGTTCCTCGGCGATGGCGAGGCTTTGCGCATAGACCTTCCAGGCTTCATCCAAGGCGCCCTGCTGCCGCAGCACATCTCCCAGCCTGTTCAATCCCACGGAGGCGTCCCGCTGGGGAGAGACACCGTCGGGAACCTTGTCTGTCCAGGCGGCGGCGAAATCCACCACGGCTTGGTAGAAGCGAGACGCATCCCTCAAGCTCCCGCGGGAGAAGTACAGATCGCCCAGGCCCAGTCCCAATTTGTATCGGCCATAGGTCCTGAGTCCGTGGGTTGTTCTCCAGAGCTCATCCGCATGGGAGGCCCGCTCTCCCGTGAGCCGTTCCCATTGGGGGTGCGGGTCCTTTCCCAGAACCAACGGGAAATCGCCAGGATGAGCAGGGAAGAGCCGCGCGATTGCTTCGATTAGGAGCCGCTGCACCTGCTCGCGTTCACTCTCCATCATGCTCCAGCGGGTGTAGTCGGCGACGAGCGGGTGGATCCTCACGTCACTCGTACACCCCTGTTCATCACGAACCGGGTCGAGCAGTGACAGGTCCTTCTCCAGTCGCGCCAGGGCTCGGCCGAGCTCTTCCATGTCGACGTCGACGTCGAGGCTCTCTCGTTTCAGCAGGCGCTGAAGGAGCTTCCGGTCGATGGGGACGTTGGGTGCCAGGAACGCCGCCATCCGCAACGAGCGCCACGCCAGCGCATCGACCGGCATGTCCAGGTCGAGTTGCCGCCGGCTCAACTCATAGGTGGCGACGATCGAACGCTCATGGTCCCTGACGGTGTATCCCACCTCCTTCGCCGCCGCTTCGAGCCGATCCGTCAATCCCTTCCGGCTCACCGCGTCCCGATACTCCGCGAAGGAGAGCCCCAGCCGGCGCACATAGGCGCCCGCGAGGGAGAGCGCCAGCGGGTGTCCTCCCAGGATGCGCACGGCGATGTCCCTGGCCACGGGCAGCTCGTCGTGGGTGAGGGTCAGACGCCCCGCCTTGTCGGTCAGGAGCTCCAGCGCCGCGGTGTCCTCAAGTTGCTTGATCTCGAGCCCCTGGGCCCCTGGGAATTCACGCATCCGGGTCGTGATGAGGAGGCTCACGTGCTCGGGCGGAGGGGGCCAGAGGACGACTCCCCGCTGGATCTGCCTGTCGAACCGCGTCATGAGCTCTTCGGGAGCGCGGGCCTGGATGTCATCGAGGACGAGGAGGCGCCGGCCCGGCTTCGGCTCCGCGAGCCATTTCGCGAAACGGAGGGCCGCCTCCTCATCCTGGAGCTCCGACGCATCCGGGAAGAACTGGCGGGCGAGCTGGGCCCAGATGGCTCCGGGGGCGTGCTCCTCGGCCACCACGAAGAAGACTCCACCCGGGTAGTCCTGGCGATGACGCCATGCATACTCGATGGCGAGGCGTGACTTCCCGATGCCTCCACTTCCATGGGCGAAGACCCGTCCCGCCCACACGCCTGTCAGCACGACGCCTCCAGAGCCGCGAAGCGACTTGTGCAGCCGTTCCAGGTCTTCCGCTCGCCCCTTGAAGCCCTCTCCCAGGCTTTCACTCGGCACGCCGATGAAGGGCTCCCCCGCCGTGGGCTTCGCCTCGGGTGGCGTGCCCGCGGGAGCCGGAGGGCTCGCTTCAGGGCTCCCGGGTGCATCGAAGTACCCCTCGGGCCAGATGGGCCAGCGCGTCTGGTCCAACTCGCTCCGGGAGCGCAGGGGGCCGCATTTCTCCCAGACACCCCGGAACCCCGTTTCGAGCGCTCCCGGGCGAGGCCCATGGCGGCAGACAACGTGGTCGAACAGTTCGGGCTCCCCGGTGTTGAACGTGACCTGGTACTGCTCTCCGGCCCGGATGTGCTTGAACTCGCCAGCCCGATACCCAACGCCCCACGGTTGGGAGAGCAGGCGCGAGACCAGGAAGCGGTTGAGGATGGAGGCATCGAGCGTCAAGGGAGACGCCTCGAGCCCGTTGAGCACGGCCTCCGTGTCCGCGCGCAGCCGCTTCTCGAGCGCGCTGTCGACCCCGGCGGGGACCTGGAGCTTCCTGTACCGCTTCTCCAGGAACTCCGACGATCCTTCTCCCCGGGCCCGCCGTGCGAGGGCCTCCTGCTCGATGGACAGCAACTCCTGTTTGACGGTGTCGAGCCCGGGAGCGCTCAGCAACTCCTCGACGAGCTTCTCATGGCGGAAGTCGCTCAGCTTGACCCGGAGGAGGTCCACCAAGCCGCCATCTCCGCAGCCAGAGATGAGATACCGGAGCTTGCCGCCCCGGCGATGCGGTTGGTGCAGCCGGTCATCATCCCAGTACGACAGCCACTCGATTCCCTCGACCTCGCGCTCGAGCCCGAAGCCCACGGCGAGCACCACGGCATCGAACTCGTCCGGGACGTAGGCAGATGCGGTGTTCCACGCGACACGGCGTGGCGTGCCCTTCGCCGGGGGGAGGTCCACGGAGCGGACACCGCAGACGACCCGGAGGCGGGAGCGCTCGGGCAACCGGTCCCACTCCGCGTCGAGCTGACGGGCGACCTCCCCCGCCAGTGCGGCCCTCCAGGAGAGCAATGGCAGACCGGCCTCATCGGACAGGGACTCATCCTCCGGCCAGTCGTAGATGTGGGGATGCAGCCAGCGGGTGTGGTTGCCGCGAAACAGGGGGAGCAGTTGTGCCTGCTTCTCCAACAGCGTCACTGCGCACCCGAGCCGGGCCGCCGCGGCCGCGAGCGTCATTCCCGCGGCCCCACCTCCAATCACGGCCACGTGGCTGTCCTGCCGGATGCGTCCCGTCTCGCGGAGCGCATGGACGAGGTTGAGCGCACGCACCTGCTGCGAGCGCAGGGTCACCCGCCGCTCGAAGCACCCGAGCACGTAGAGCCCGGGCTCCTCGGGCACCTGCATGTGACGAATGACATCCGCGACACCGATGCTGCGCATCCACGCCCTCCTCGGTCCTCGGCAACACAGCTGCCGGGAGCCTCTCCATTCAAGGGGATGATACGCCTACGGACGAAGCACCCCATCTCCGCAAGGGTGGAGACCGGGCAACCCGTCGCGATGGGTAGACCATCCGTCAAATGCGCTCGGGTCTGGATTGTCGTCGTGAGAGCGCCTGGGTATCTTGATTCTGGGAGTCAGGTGCTCGTTGTTCCTCAACCGGTCTATGGGTGACGACCGGCGAACCGGGTAGGACGGTCGGGATTTTCTCTTCGTTTGGGTCTACCGGAACGTGACCTACGAACGAGGGAGCTCTTCAAGGCTCCAAGTCCCGGTTGAATCCCCTGGGAGTCACGACAGGCCCCCCTCCTCCCACGCACGTACCGCGTGGGCCACACGTATCCGGGAGCCGTCATGTCATCGCGTCACCGTCATTGTTACTCGAGCGAGCCTTCGCTCGAATCCGTCCTTCCCAAGCCAGTGGAGCAGCCGTCGGCTGCCGGGTCTCCCGCTGCTTCACGGCGCCTGGCTCGCGGACGCATCCGCCACCTGGGCGGCATGTGGAGGCGCATGCTGCGCGCTTCCTCGCGCTGGTTCGGGCACCCGCGTCCATCGCGGAGCCGGAAGTAGCGCACCCTCGGCATACACGGGCCCTCCACTTCGTTGGAGGGTCCGCTGTCCTCATCACCCCTTACGGGAGAACCGAAGATGTCCCGTACCCACGAGACGTCTGTCCCGGCCGAGGCCGCGCGCGAGCCGCGTGTGGCCGTCCTCATCGCCACCCATGGACGCCCGGAATTGCTCGCCACCCGGAGTCTGCGCTCGGTCGCGGCGCAGTCGCGGCGGCCGGACCTGGTCGTGCTCGTGGACGACTCGGCTCCCGGGCAGCGTCCGACGAACCGTGAGCTCGTACACCACTTCGCGGCGGACCTTCCGGGGACTCGGGTGGAGTACCTGGAGAACACCCGCACGCCGGGCCCCGCGGGAGCCTGGAACACGGGGCTGCTGCGGCTCTTCTTCCTGGAGGACCCGCGGGCGCTCTTCGTCGCCGTGCTGGATGATGACGATGCCTGGGCTCCAGATCACCTGGAGCACTGCCTCGGAGCGGCCGGGCAGCGTGGTCTCGACATGGTGGTCGCGGGCCTCATCCGCCACGACGAGGCGACCTCCGAGGGCAGACCCCAGTCCATCCCCGAACGGCTGCTCGCGGACGACTTCCTCGTCGGCAATCCCCACGTGCAGGGCTCCAACCTCTTCGTGCGCCTGCGCACGCTGCTGGAGGCGGGCCTGTTTGACGAGGCTCTCCCCAGCACGACCGACAGGGACCTGTGCATCCGTCTGGCCGACCTCGGGGACGTGCGTTTCGGAGCCATCGCCCGGCATACCGTCCATCACTACGCCGAGCCGGGGCGGGAGCGGGTGTCCTCACCTCGCTCTCCTGCGAAGCTGGCGGGCCTGGAGGGCTTCTGGCGCAAGTACGGCAGCAGGATGGCTCCCGAGCAGCGGCAGGCCTTTTTCAAGCGGGGCCGGGAGTTCTTCGGCTGGGAGCCCGCTCCCATGCAAGTGGAGCCATCCGTCTCGGAAGGAGCTGAACGCCTGGGAGAAGGCACCCCCGAGCCAACCCGTGCTCCTCCGCCGGAATTGGCCTTCGTCGTCGGCATCATCGCCGATGCGGGTGCTACCGCGCGTGTCCTCCCGCTGCTGAAGGACCTTCTCGCGTTCTCCCATGAGCCGGAGGTGGCGGGCCTCGATGTGGTGCTCCTGGAGAACGGACCGCGCCCGAAGGACGCCCACCCACTGGAGGAACTCACCTGGAGCATGCGGCGCGAAGGGCTCCGCTGCTGGCTGGTGGACCTCGAGCAACAACGGCGCGATGCCGAACGGGGCATCTTCGGTTTCCCCTTCGAGCGCGGTGAGGGGCGCGCGGAGATCGCCACTGCCCGCACGCTGCTCCAGCGCTACCTCTACTCGTTCGCGCATCAGAGGATCCGGGCCGTGGTGTGGATCCTCGATGATGACAAACGGCTCGAGGCCCTGGTTGGCCGGAGCGACGGCCAGCTCGAATCCGCCCGCCTCCCGTTGGTGCCACGGCTGCACCGCTTGCGTGAGCTGGGCGCTCACGTGGTACTGGGGGAGGACACTGGTGCTCCGCCCCTGCCAGCCGCGAGCACGCTCCGAGGGCAACTCGTCGACCTGCATTCCAACCTGCGGTGGATGAGCCGGCTCGAGCCCCACGCGCCCCTGCCAGATCGCTCCGCAGAGAACGCCCGGACGAGGCGCCACTTCCACGACTACTATTATGACCTCTCCCGCGAGGGCGGAGCCGCGGAGACGCCCTTCTGGCTGGTTCCGGAGCGCACCGGCGAGACGGTGATGGAGGCCCTGCGGCGGCTCGCCTCCCGGTTGCCGCTGCTCCTGTCGGGGGAACCGCTCTTCCGTCCCCTGGTGCATGACCTGGACGAAGATCCCGTGCTCAACGCCACGCCCTCCGTACGCCGCGGCGGCAGCACCTTCGTCTTCGATATCGAGGCGCTACGGGATGCCCCGAATGTCGCGCCCACGGTGAATGGCCGCGCCACGCGCCGGTCCGACATGCTCTGGGCGCTCCTCAACGTACACACGGCGGGGCGCCGCATCCTTCGCGCCTCCCTGCCGGTCCGGCACGATCGGAGCGATCTCTCCGCGCGTGGGCTCGACCTGGAAGGCTTCGCCAGCGATCTGCGTGGAGGGGCTCTCTACTGCGCCCTCGAGGAGCTCCTCCAGTCCAGGTGCGAGGGGGGTGGGCTTCGGGACGTTCCGTGCTTCTCCGAGGTGGAGCTCGAACGAGCCGTGAACGCTTTCACCAGACACCTCCAGGCCCGCACCGTCGCGGCCATGGCGGGCTTCGAGCGCATCCGGGGCGTTCTTCGCGGCCTCCGGGCCCTGCTCGTTTCCGAGCCATCCTCCTCGGCGTGCTGGCACTCGGAGCCAGGCGGGCGTGAGGTCGTGCGCGCGATCCATTCCATTCTCGACACGCTCGAGGTGGCGATTCATCCGGACCGTCTGGAGGCACTGCGGCGGGAATTGCTGGGCACCGACCTCACCGCCATCCGTGCCTTCTTCGCGGGGCTGAGCGCCGTCACCGAGGCCTACCGTAGCGCCTGCGCGCGCTCCGATGGGATGGAAACCTGGCTCGAGGAGCAGTCGGTGCAGAACGCGCGGACCCAACTCGAGCGGCTCTGTGCGCTTCCGAAGGATGCGCACCTGCTGGGCTGGGGATACGAGGGGGTTGTCTTCACCGCGGGAAACAGGGTCTACAAGTACTTCGCTTATTGGAAGAGCCGCGCCTCCCACGAGAAACGGCTCTTCCTTCGCGGCCTGGTCGGGCGCTGGAGGGGGACTCGCGTTCTCTACCCGCTCCTACGCCTCCACGAGGAGGGGGTGCATGCCGCGCTCGTGTACCCGTATGAGCCGAGCACTCCCTACGAAGGAGGACATGCGGAGGGTTTCGTCCGGCTGCTCCAGGAGTGCCGCCAGCAGGGAATCGTCTTCCGCAACATCACCCCCTCCAACCTACGCGTCACGGCGGAGGGACTGCGGCTCATTGACTACGGCTCGGATCTGGAACCCTTCAGTGAGGAAGAATTCCAGAGGATGTGCCGGCGGGCCTGGCTCACCTGGCGCTGGCACCACCGGGCGGACCTCAAGGAACTCCTCCGCCGTTCGGTTCAGGACGCGGACATGCCTGAGTTGTGTGGGATGGAGCGGCTCGTCCAGGCTGTGAACGCACCTCCAGCACTCCAGCAACTCGACCAGTTACTCGAAGCGGAGGTCCTGCGCCTCGGAGCGGGAAGGGTGCTCGATTACGGGTGTGGCAAGGGCAGACTGGCTGCGCGGCTGGCCGCCCGGGGACTGGAGGTGTTCGGCTACGATCCGGATGCTGGGCTTGCCTCGAGTTGGGAGCGGTGGCGCGGAAGCGAGCGGCTCGAATTCACCACCACTCCCGCACGGCTCGGTACCGAGCCCCCTTTCCCGGTGGTGCTCTGCTCCCTGGTCCTGTGCACGCTGGAGGAGGGTCCGGCCTACCATGAGGTCCTCCGGCACCTGAGGACGCTCGTGCACGACAGCAGCGGGTGTGTACTCCTCGCGGTGTGCAATCCCTTCTTCGTGCTCGGGGGGAACACCCCCTTCCAGGAGCGGCACGCGCCGGCTGGCGTGACGCTCGAGGACACCTTCTCCTGGGAAAAGGTCGTGACCGGCTCCTGCGAGCGGCGCCGGGACGTGCACCGTCCGCTGGAGCGGCTACGGAGAGACCTGCTCCGAGCCGGGCTGGCCCTCGAGGCACTCTCCCAGACGGAGACTGTCGACCTCTCCCGGTTGGAACCCTCGTCCGACTTCCTCGTTCTCCGGCTGCGTCCCCTGCCTCTTGGCGGCCCGCGCGTCTCGCTGATGGTGAAGACCTGCGTGATGGAGTGGGCCACCCTCGAACACCAGGTCCGGCACCTGGTGGGACAACTCGAAGGTCCCCGGGTCTTCTGCGAGCGCCTCCTGGTGGTCGACTCCCGCGCGAATGGATTCTCGCGCCCGTATGCCCCCGCGGATGCCAGTGCGCATGAAGTGGCCGTGGAGCGGTTGTTGCACGAGGGCTGGGTGGACCGCGTCGTCCGAGGCCCCACGACTCACGAGGAGGTGAGGGCGCTGAACGAGCGCTGGTTCGGCGTTTCCGCCCCCGCGACCCACGCGTCGAATGGCTCTCAGGTTGCCTCCACGCTGGCCGGCTTCGAGGCGTGCACGGGTGAGTATGTGCTCCAGGTCGATTCCGATGTTCTCGTCTGCCGGCGTGATCGCGGGTGGGATTACCTGGGTGAACCGTTGGCGCTCTTCGGGCAGGACCCGCACGCCCTCACTGTCGCCCTCAACATCTGTCAGGAGGATGCGCACCCCTTTACCTCGTCCCAGCAGGGCATGCCCTGGCGCGTGGAGGTGCGGGCCGCCCTGTTCCACCGGGACAGGTTCCTGGCCGTCCGCCCGCTGCCCAATGAGGTTTCAGAAGGAGCGCTCGTCCACTCCTGGTACCGCGCGGCGGATCAACGGCTTCTCCGTGGCCCCTGGCGTTCCTACCGGGGTGGAAGCACGAGCACCTTTTTCATCCACCCGCCCAATGCGTGCAAGCGAGACATGGGCGTGTGGATGGCACTTCTCGACCGTGTAGAGGACGGTTGGGTTCCCGAGGCGCAGCGAGGAGCGGTCGACCTCGTGGGGCCTGTCGAGGCGTGGCTGGGACCGCACCGGGGGGAGCGTTTCGTCTTCCTCATCCAGGGGCGCAACGTCCCTCCCGGCCGCCTCCTCCGCTGTCTCGATTCCCTGCTGAGCCAGCGGCATCGCGACTGGGGCGCAATCGTCGTCGATGACGGCTCCTCGCCTGCGCATGCCGCGTTCCTGGCTCAGGTGCTCGAGGACCACCGGGATCGTTTCACCTTGCTCCGCCCGCGCCTGCGACGCGGCAAACTGGCCAACTTCGTATGGGCCGTGCGGCATGTGGTGTCCCATCCGGAGTCCATCATCGTCACGCTCGATGCGGATGATGCACTGCTCGGTACCTCGGTGTTGGAGCGGCTCGCGCGCGAGTACGACCGGGGAGCGGATGCAACGGTTGGCTCGATGCTGCGCACCGACAAGCATGTGCACTACCCGGCCGTCCTCGAGGACCCTCGCTCCTGCCGGGGAGGCAATGTGTGGCAGCACCTGCGTACATTCAAGAAGAGGCTCTTCGATGCCGTGCCGGATGACTACCTCCGAATGGACGGGAGCTATGTGGCGGTGGCCAACGACTGGGCCGTCATGCTGCCGATCATCGAGTTGGCGGAGCACCCCGTGTACATCCCCGAGCCGTTGTACCTCCACGAGCCCTCTGGGGTGGGCAAGGGTCCGCAGAGGGAGAGGCGGGAGCGGATCATCGCCGGACTGATGGCTAGACCTCGTCTCGGGAGGACAGGCCCGTGAGCACGCGCAAGCCCTTGGTGGCGGTGATTGGAGATGCCGTCGTGGCACCCGGTTCGAGGAAGGAGCAGCTCGCGGAGCAGTTGGGAGGGCTGTTGGTGACGGCCGGGTACCGGGTCCTCACGGGGGGCCTTGGAGGGGTCATGGAGGCCGCGTGCCGGGGTGCACGTGGCGCCGAGTCCTTCCAGCCCGGTGACACCGTCGGCCTGCTTCCGGGCTTTGATCCGGACGAGGCCAACCCCTATGTCGACGTGGTGCTCCCGACCGGTCTGGACCATATGAGGAATGCTCTGGTTTCGACCGCGGATGCGGTGGTGGCCATTGGAGGTGGCGCCGGTACGATGGCGGAGCTAGCCCACGCCTGGCTTCTCAAGCGACTCATTGTCGGCTTCCGTGTCGAGGGATGGAGCGGCCGGGTCGCGGACACGCGGCTCGACGACCGTATCCGGCACCGCGACGTGCCGGATGACCGCGTCTACGGTGTCGACTCGCCCCAGGATGCGCTCGCATTGCTCGGAGACCTGCTCCCTCGCTACACCGGACGGCATCGCGGCATCCGACGAAGGAGCTGAGCCATCATCCGCCAGCTGAGGGGCTCACGCGGGCGTGCCCGTCACGGCGCGTCGCAGGCGCTCAGGGCCTGCTTGAGCTCGTCGGGATCCACCTCCACCTCCTTCAGCGCTTGCAGCCGCTTCGCCTGCTTCTGGGCCTCGGGGCATTGGCCCTCGGCCGCCAGCCATTGGATGGCCGGCACGCGCATCCCGACGTCCTCCTGCATCGCCTTCTTCAGCCACTCCTCGCGCCAGGGGCCTCCGCAGGCCGCGAGGCGGGGATGCATGGCGCAGATGCGGAAGCGGGCCCGGGTGGACTCCCATTCATAGCCATCCTCACGGGTCTCCAGCTTCGCGAAGAGCGCCAGGGCCTCCTCGTAGTGCCCCATGTCCTGCAAGGCCTCGGCGTACTCGTAGGTGCGCTCGGGAGAGTCCTGGCGCTTCGACCACGCTTCCCGGCGGCTCTTCAGCTCGACGGGCTCGGACAGTCGCACGGTCTTCAGCACGGTCTCGTAGAACGACTGGCGGGGCGGCGCCACCCCGGCCTTCTCCGAGTACCAGCCGATCCGGTAGATGCGCGTTCCCTCCACGCGGGCCTGCTCGAAGACGCTGCGGCCCTGACCGGTGAACGTCCAGGCCTTCCAGCCCTCCTGAAGGGCGGGGACCTCGGTGCGGGTGACGGGGCCTCGCAGTCGCCGCTCCCAATCCTGCTGCAGCAGCTCGGGATCCAACTGGTCCGGCTGCCGGAGCAGGTGCGAGGCCGTGTAGATGCCGCTGCCGGAGACAGGACCTGGCTGCCACGCATCGAGCCCCACGAACGTGCCCGGGTGGTTGGCCATGCGCCAGCAGATGGACAGCTCCAGCCCCTCCTTGGGCTCTCCGGCGCTCCGCTCGAGCGAGCACAGGCGCGTTGGCGAGGAGGCCAGCCACCACGACAGTCCCGCCGGGAGCGTCAGGAGGACGAGGCCGACGCCCAACATGCGCAGCCGCGTAAGGGCCCGTCCCGTGCGAGGCGCCAGCGTCGCCGCGGGAGTCCACAGCGACACGGCCAGGCCTCCGAGATAGCCGCCCAGGTGGCCCAGCACCGAGACCTTCTGGGCCGAGAAGCCAGACACCAGGAAGAAGGCGAACAGGATGTACGAACGCCAGCCGTAGGCGCTGCGCTGCCCGCGCGGGATGGCGTCCCCCAGGCGCAGCCCCAGACCCAGCTGGGCGCCCCAGGCGCCGTAGGCCAGGATGGACGAGCCCACGACCGGCAGATCCGAGAAGGGCACGATGAGCAGCGCCGCCCCGAGGCTCGCCCCGAGCAGCACCAGCAGCAGGCCCGCCATGCCCAGCACCCGCTCCACCCGGAAGCAGCTGTAGGCCAGGAGGGGCAGGTTGGTCATCAGGTGCAAGGCATTGCCGTGGAGCCAGGGCGCCGTCCATGCACTCCACCAGGCGCCCTCGAGAAGGGTCGGCTCGAACCCGACAGCGCCCACCCGTCCGGGCTCCATCCCTTGCAGGCCGAACCAGAGCTGAAGGCCGAAGGCCGCGAGCATCAGCACGCTCACCAGCGCGCTGGCCCACGGGATGTGCTTCCCCGACAGCCGCGCCGCCGCCCGGGCCGCGGGCGCATCCACGGCGCTGGCCAGCGCGGGGATCGTCTCGATGCGGGCGAACCCTGTCCCCGTCCAGGGGGCGTAGCGGACCTCGGCCGAGCTGAGCACCCGTCCCCGCCGGATTTCCTCCTCCAGCTCCGACGGATGCAGGGCCGTCTGCTCGTCATCGCCTCTCAGTTCGATCTGTTGCATGTTCCCCCTCGCCGAGCCCCGCGTGCCTTCGCACGGCTCGAGCTTTCCGCATCCTGGCACACCTCGCGCGGAGTACGCTGTTGTGCCTTTCCCTCATGACCAGGAGTCCTCCCTCGTGCGCAGCTTCGTCCGCCGTCTCGCGACGGCCGCGGTCTTCCTGTTGAGCCTCGCCGCCGTCAGCCCCGCCGCCGCACAGGGCCCGCTCCGCACGCGCATCGACGCGTTCATGCGCGCGGAGATGGAGCGCCAGAAGGTGCCCGGCGTCGGCATCGGCATCGTGAAGCAGGGCAAGGTCTTCCTGGCCAAGGGGTATGGCTTCGCCAACCTCGAGCATCAGGTTCCCGTCGGGCCCGAGACCCTCTTCCAGTCCGGCTCCCTGGGCAAGCAGTTCACCGCCATGGCGGTGATGCTCCAGGTGGAGGCGGGCAAGCTCTCGCTGGCGGATCCGCTGACGAAGTTCTTTCCCGAGGCTCCCACTTCCTGGGGCACCATCACGGTGCGCCACCTCTTGAATCACACCTCGGGCCTTCCCGATCTGGAAGGCAAGCTCGATTACCGGAAGGACTATTCGGATGAGGATCTCGCGCGCTACGCGTACGCGCTGACGCTCGAGTTTACCCCGGGCTCTCGCTGGAGCTACAGCAACACCGGCTATGTCCTGCTGGGCATCATCGTGAACCGGGTGGCGGGCACCTTCTACGGCGACATCCTGCGCGAGCGTGTCTTCAAGCCCACGGGCATGACGACGGCGCGGACCATCAACGAGGACGACATCATCCCGCACCGCGCCGCTGGCTACCGTCTGGTCAATGGGGAACTGAAGAACCAGGAGTGGGTCTCGCCCTCGCTCAACACCACGGGCGATGGCTCGCTCTACGTGTCCGTGCGGGACATGATCGCCTGGGACGCGGCCGTCCAGGCTCATGCCATCCTCGAGCCGGAGAGCTGGAAGGAAATCCTGCGCCCCGCTCCTCTCAACAGCGGAGCCACCTTTCCGTATGGCTTTGGCTGGATGCTCGATGAGCGCAATGGAAAGCCGCTGCACCAGCACAGCGGGGGTTGGCAGGGCTTCACGACCTACTTCGCCCGCTACCTCGGAGACTCCCTCTCCATCATCGTGCTGACCAACTCCGGTACCGAGAACCCCAGGTTCTTCGCGGAGGGGATCGCCGCCATCATGAGCCCCGCGCTCGCCGCGCCCGTCCCCAAGCCCATCGAGGACAAGGAGCCTCAGGTCACCGCTCGGATTTCGGCGCTGCTCGAGAAGGCGCGGGAGGGCACCCTCACGCCGGCCGACTTCGCGTATGCCCGCGCGGGGTTCTTCCCGGACCGGATGAAGGTCTATCAGGAGAAGCTTCGCGCCCTGGGGCCCGCGGGGCCGCCGGTGCTGGTCGAGCGAATCACGCGGGGCGATGACCGGGTCTACACGTATGACGTGCCCTTCGGTGCCAAGACCTATCTCTTCACCGTGGCGCTCGCCCCAGACGACCGATTGTCCTCGTTCGGGCTGCGGCCGAAGTGAGCCTGTCGCGGACGCGGAGCAGGGCAGGGGGGCCCGCGCTCCGAGCGTGAAGGACGCATCGGGGCGCGGGCGGGACGCGCGCTACTTCTTCACGGCGATGGAGCCGCGATACTTCGTGTTCTCTGCCCCGTTCGCGGCGACGGGGAGCAAAGTCATACACGCGAGAATCAGAAGAATCGCTTTCATGCTTCGAGTGCCTCCTTGGGCGCCCGGAGCCTCGCGGCGGGTTCTGGCGCGTCCAGCTTTGTCCCCGGAGGCCCGTGCTCCCTGGGGGCCTCCGTGCACTCGCGTCCACTTGTGCAGTAGGCTGCGCAGGACTTCGGGTGCACTGCGTCGTGCGGGTGGCACCCCGAGTCCAAGTTCCTCATTTCCCTGGGCCTCGGCCCCGGCATGGTCGTTGTAGGGGTCTTCACCCACCATGTACTGCTCGTCCTGTCGCCAGGAGCGTCTCGGCGGCCTGCTCTGCGCCGCATGCGGCAAGGCCATGGCCCCGCGCCCTCGCGAGGTCCTCGAACAAGAGCTCGCCCACGTCCACTTCCTCCTCGGGGAAATGCAGGCGTGGGACTCCACCTACGTCCCCAAGGGCGCCCGGACCTACCTCAGCCAGCGCTACGAGCGGCAGGCCCGCATCCTGCTCTCCGTGATCGCCGAGTCCCCCGCGGCCCCCGCTCCCGTGCGCGCTGAGACGGTGCAGGCGCCCGAGGTCGAGCCGGCTCCAGAGGTGGAGACTCCCGCTCCCGCTCCAGAGCCGGTGCGTCCTCCGGTCGTCCTCGAAGTGGCGGGGGAGCGCGAAGCTCCTTCGGAGGCCGCGGCTCGCGTCGCCCGGGGCTTCGATGAGGCCTCGGAGCCGGCTTCGGCTCCAGCTTCGGCCGAGTCCGTTGACGGGGATCCGGCTCGAGAGGCCCGGTACCCTCACCCCGACCCTCTCCCGGAGGGCGAGGGGGTGGAGGCACGGCTTCCTCCCATTGTCACCGAGCCCCTCTTCGAGGCTCCTCCTCCTCGCACCGTCACCGCTCGCATCGTCGAGGAGGTCTCCACCTGGGACACCGTCTGGCGCCCCTTCCTCTACGAGAGCATCGGCTGGTTCATCGGCGCCTTCCTCATCGTCGCCGGCTCCCTCTATCTCGCCTTCGATAGCTGGGCGGGCCTCACCTCCTTCTCCCGCTCGCTCGTCGTCTTCGGCATGACCGCGGGCTACTCCGCCGCCTTCTCCATCTGCGGCTCCCTGCTCGCCCGCCGCGAGGCGCTCGCCGGTGCGGGCCGCATCCTCGGCCTCATCGGCGCCGCCGTGGCTCCGCTCGCGGGCGTCGCGCTCGGGCCCCTCGACAGTCTCAGCCTCGAGGGCGTTCCGCTCGCGCTCCTCCTTCCCTTGCTGCTCGGTTGGTCGGTGGGCGCCGCCGTCCTCGTGCGCAAGCCCGCCGAGTCCTTCGACGCGCCCTCCCGTCCCTTCGTCCAGCTCGCGTTGGTGGGCACCACGTTGATGATGGGGCTCGCCCCGCTCTTCGCGCGTGTAGGCGCCCTGGCGTCCTGGCTCGACGTGCTGCCCTGTGCCCTCTTCTTCGTCCTCTCGCGCCGGGCCGTGCCCGAGCCCCGGAACAACAAGGCGCTCGCCTTCGTCCTGGCCGCGCCGCTCTACCTGATGCTGCTCTACGCGGTGCGCCTGCACGTGGCGCTCTCCGCCGCCGGGGTGGCTCCCTCCTTCGGGGGTTACGCCCCGTTCCTCGCCTTCCTGCTCGCCGCGTGCCTCGGCTTCCGCCAGCTCCCGCCGGACGAGGCCGCGGATTCACTCTCGGTGAGCGTCGCCTCGCTCCAGGTGGCCTGCCTCGCGCTCGCGGCCACGGGCTCGCCTCCGGCCTTCTTCTTCACCGCCGCCGTCTTCACCTGGACCGTGTTCGGCCTCTCCCGTGGCGAGCTGCCCCGGGTGAGCTGGTTGTATGCCGTCTATGCCGGCGCGTACTTCGCCTATGCCTCCGCGGGTCAGCTCGTCCCCGGCGCCGTGCAGGCCCTGATCGACTCGCTCAAGGCCTCGCTCGGCTACCCCGTGTCCGGTGCGCTCCCGTTCCAGTACGGGGCCCTCACGGCCGTGCCCTTCGTGCTCGCGGGCTCCGTCCTCGCCGGAAGGCTGCTCGCCCGAGAGGAGCGGACCGGCTCGGAGCGTGACGCTCAGAGCGCCGAGGTGCTCCTGCGCTCCACCGCCATCGCCAGCGGGCTCTTCGTCCTGCTCGGGCACTCGTCGGGTGCTGACTTGCGCCCGGGCTTCTGGACCGCGCTCGGGCTCATGGTCGTGTGCGTGGCCAGTGGGCTGCTCTACGAGCGCCTCTATCTGTCCATCGTCGGCGCGGCGCTCACCGTTCCCCTGTCGTTCTCCGCCTATGCCCTCTTCGGCTATGCGGGGGCCTGCCTCGTGTGCGGTGGGGTGGCGCTCGCCTTCGCCGGGCTGTCGCTCGTCTGCACCCGCGACACGCGCCTGAACTTCAGCGTCGCGGTGGGGTGGCTCTCGCTCATCGGCTTCGCGTATGGCCTCAACGCAGGCCCCACGGTGTCCGCTCTGGTGGGCCTGGTGCTCTGCGGCGCCGCCGGGCTCCTCGTGGCGTGGAACCTCGCCAATCCCTACCTGCTCGCCGTCGCCGCCTTCGCGGCCGCGGCCGTGGTGCCCAAGCTCGCCAGCCTCGTCGATCCCTCGTGGGTGCCCGTGGCGCTCGCCGTCTCGGCGCTGGGGCTCGCGGGCCTCGGGGAGCTCGGGGGCCGGGCGCGGCTGCTCGGCTGGCCCGGCATCGCGTATGCCCTCCTGGCGTTCGGCTGGGGCTTCTCCATCGGAGTGCCCTGGTTCGGCGTCACCGTCCTCCTGGCCGCCGCCGCAGTGGCCGTGGCCTCGCGACTCACCCCCGTGGTGCGTCCGCTCGCCGTCGTCCTTGCCGGCTTCGCGCTCCTGCCCCAGGTGGACCACGTCATCGTCTGGCCGTGGATGACGCCGGCCCTGTCCGTGGCCCTCTTCGCCCTCTGGTCGCTGGGGGCGTCCCTGGCCGCGGCGCGCTGGGGCCGCAGTGCGAGCACCCTCACCGCGGGCCTCGTGTCGCTCCTCTTCACCGGGGCGGTGGTGGTATCGGAGACGTTCCCCTCGGTGCAGCCGTACCCGCTCACGCTCGGCGCGGCGCTCGGGGCCCTGCTCACCGCGCGCGCGCTGCACCCGTCCGTCAGCGTCGTCGTCGCCGCGATGTGGGTCGGCTTCCATGTGTTCTACCACCTCAGTGGGCAGGAGGGGCTCGTCGCGGCCACGCTGCTGAGCCTGCTCGCCCTGCTCGAGTCGCACCGCGGGGCCTTCCGTGTCCTCGCGGGGGAGCGCCGTTTCGCGCTCGCGGCGAGCGTGTGCGCCATGCCCTTCCTGCTGCTCGCGAGCGTGAAGGGCTACGGTGCGCTGGTCCCGCTGGTGTTCGCCGGCACGATACTGTTGCCCCTGGTGTGGACGCGTGCCAACCGCCAGCCCTTCTTCGCGGCCCTCGCGCCGCTCTTCACCCTGGTGGTCGCGCTCCAGAAGCCCTACGCCATGCACTGGGCGGCCGCGCTGCCGCTGCTCGCGCTCGCGCTGGTGCGCGCCGCCGAGCACCTGCCGGCCGCGCGCGTCCTCCTCTTCGGCGAGGAGGATGAATCGGCCGCGCTCAAGCTGTCCGGGTGGATGCTGGCCTCGCTGACGCTGGTGGGCGTGGTGCTGGTGCCCGAGACGAAGGCCGACCCGGGGGCGCTCTCGCCGCTGGTGGCCTCGCTCGTGCTGCTGCCCGGGCCGAAGCCCTCGGTGCGCGTCGCCATCGGCGTGGGCCTGCTGCTCTTCTGCTTCCCGCTGCATCCGGTGGTCATCGGGCTGCTGCTGGCGCTCGGCTTCCTCACGCACCACATTCCGGGCGCGCTGTGGGCCTTCTTCCGCTCGCCGCCGGACGCGTCGCTGCGGCCCGTCACGGTGGTGGGCTCGCTCGCGCTCTGCGGATGGAGCCTCGTGCTGGAGGCGCCCACGCCCGGCGCCATCACCCTGCTGGCCGGAGTGCTGCTGGTGGGGGCCTTCCTCCTGTCGCGGCGCTGGATGTTGACGGCCTCGGTGCTCACGCTCGCCGTGGCCTCGCTGGGCAAGACGCCGGAGCACGGCTTCCTCGAGTGGCGTGCGGAGTCGGCGCTGGCCTTCGCGGCGGTGGGGCTCGGCGCGGCGGTGCTGTCGGCGCTCTTCCAACTGGGGCGCATCCAGCGGGCCGCCTCGCGCTGGTCCGAGCGCCTGTCGCCGGGGCTCCCCGACACGTGGAGCGAGCCGCTGTGGAGCGCGGGGGCCATGGCTACGGTGGTGCCCGTGCTGCAGCACCTGTTGAATCAGGGGCCGGGCGGACTGCCGCTTCCGGTGGCGCTGCTGGCGGGGGGCGCCTCGGTGGTGCTGATGGTGTCGCGCGAGCGGGCCATGGCCAACGTGGCCACCGCGCTGCTGGCGGGGGTGCTCGTCGCGGTGGTGCCGCCGCTCTGGACGCCCGCGGTGGTGAGCGTCACGGGCCTGGTGCTGTGCATGGTGGGCACGTGGCTGGACGAGCGTGACGTGGACGTGGGCGCGGCGCTGCACCACGCGGGCTGGGTGCTGGCGCTGCTCGCCATCTTCGGCTTGAGGGACCTGAAGCACCCGGGCACCGCGGTCTGCCTGCTCTCCGGCATGACGACGGCCTGGGCGGTGGTGTACCGGCGCCCCGAGCGCGCGGTGGTGGGGTGGGTGGTGACGCTGCTGGGGCTGCACGGGCTGCTCGCGCACGCGGGGTCGCTCTTCTCCACCGGCAAGGGGCCCGAGCTCATCCTCCCGCTCTTCGGCGCCCTCAGCGCGCTGCTGGCCACCACGGCCCTCTTCCTCGCGCACGAGCGGGATCGCCGGGGCGTGGGCCACTCCTTCGCGGTGGTGGCCATGGCGGAGATGTTGCTCGGGCTGGTGCTGGTGCCCGGGTCGGCCGGAGTCATGCTGTCTGCCATCATCGACTGCGTGTGCCTGGCGGTGCTCTTCTTCGCGCTGGTGCGCCGCGCCGTGCGCGAGGAGGACGAGGGCTCGGCCTTCCTCGCGCAGGCGGTGCTGGTGATGGGCTACCTGTCGGTGCGGCTGCATGCGCTGGCCGCGGGGCTGGGCCCGTCGGACAGCATCGCGGCGCTCGTGGGTGGCGCCCTCTTCTCCGGCCTCTACGTCTTCGCGCAGCGCGAGGGCGCGGGGCTGCCCGCCTTCCGCAGGCCGGCGCTGTGGGGCGCCTTCCTCTTCCCCCTGGCGGGCCTGCTCACCGCGCCGTGGGAGCAGCCGCTGTACGTGGCGGCCCTGCTGGTGGGCTATGCCGCGCACTTCGCCGCGCTCTCCGTGCACCCCTCGCAGCGCGGCGTGTCCTCGCTGGTGTCGGTGGCCGCCTTCAACGCGGCGCTCTTCCTCGTCTGGCAGGGGACGGGCGCGGGGGAGCCGCAGTTCTACGTCATCCCCGCGGGCCTCTCGCTGCTGGTGCTGCTGCGCGTCTTCCACGAGGCGCTCGAGCCGGACACACGGGCGAAGCTGCGCGCGCTGGCCATCACGCTTGTCTACGTGGCCGGGGCGTGGAAGCCGCTCATGTTCCAGGACGGCGGGGCCATGCTGCTGTGCGTCCTGCTGTGCCTGGTGGGCGTGGCCGCGGGCATGGCGCTGCGCATCCGCTCCTACGTGTACCTGGGCAGCGCCTTCCTGGTGACGTGCGTGCTGGCCAACCTCGCGCGCTTCGGCATTCGAGACCATCGCATGGGCGCGGCCTTCCTCTCGCTGCTCGGCGTGGGCGTGGTGGGCTTCATGGTGCTCTTCACCGCCAAACGCGCCGAGCTGCTGGAGCGCTACGAGCGGGTGCGCGCGATGATGTCCACCTGGGAGGGCTGAAGCATCGTCCCATGGGGCCGGCTGGAGTCCGCTGGCCCGCGAGGTGCAATTCCTCTCCGCCGAGGGGGAGGAGAGAATGGGGACGGGACGAGGCGCGGCGCTGCTGGTGTGTCTGGGGGTAATCCTCGTGGCCGGGTGCGGACCCACCGGTGACGAGGGGGAAATTTCCTTCCCACCCTCCGACCCCGGCACGGACACCTGTGCCGAAGCCATGGGCCCCGGTGGGCTCCAGGTGGCCCCCGTGTGCTCCGAGCCCGAGCCGGCTCCGCCACCGTCCGCGCCACCGTCCGAGCCACCTCCCGCGGCCTACGTCTTCCAACCGGGCTTCCACCTGGCGCTGCGCTGGTCCCACGCGGTGGGCGGCACCACCACGTTCCGCCTGCGCGTGCCGGTGCACCGGGCCGGGCCCCGGGTGCGGCTCGCCTTCCGCTCGGGGGATGGGGCCCTGGTGCTGCGCCGGGTCACCGTCGCCCGGGCGGGCCCCGAGGCCTCGCTGGCCTCCGAGCCGGTGCCGGTGACGTTCTCCGGCGCGCCCGGCGTCTCCGTGGGTACGCGCACGCGCGTGGTGTCCGACCCCGTGTCCTTCCCCGTGCGCTTTGGGGACGAGCTGGCGGTGTCCTTCGAGGTGCAGGGCGAGCTCGCCGCGAGCGCCATCGAGCTGCTCCCCGGCAGCGCCATGCGCCCGGGTGCCTGGGCCACCACGCCGGGGCCGCTGGGAGGCTCACCCTGGGCGGTGCCGGTGGGGCTGGCCACCGTGGACGTGGAGGGCCCTCCCTCGCGTGCCTTCGTCGCCCTGGGTGACAGCATCACCGAGGGCTACATCACCGGCCACGACGACCTGCGCGACACCTGGTCCTTCCGGGCCAGCGCCGAGCTCGGCGTGCCCATCGTCAACGCGGGTGTCTCCGGTCAGGGCTTCTACGATGCGCTGCGGTTGCTGGACGGGGAGGCGCTCGTGTTGTCTGGCATTACCGACTGCATCGTCCTGCTGGGCACCAATGACTTGAGCGGCGTCCCGGACAGCAAGCTCCAGGAGGACATGGTGCAACTGACGGAGCGGCTGAAGCCCTTCTGCCGCACCTGGGTCGGCACCCTGCTACCCAAGGAGTCCGCCAGCAACGGCAAATACGAGCAGGTGAAGGCGAGCCGCCTGGTGCTGAATGACTGGATACGGGCCCACCGGCAGCCGGACGTCATCGACTTCGAGGCGGTGACGCACGCGCCCGACAACGTGCACCTCTTCATCGACGGGTTGGCTGTGGATGGCATCCACCCGAATGCCGCTGGCCACCGGGTGATGGCCTCGGAGGTGGTGCGCGTGCTGCGCTCCGAGGGCGTGCTGCCACAGCCAGCACCCTGAGTGTCATGGTCTCACGGCTCGAGAAGGCTCGAATCACAGACGTCGGACGGCGAACATCTCGGGGGCCGCTTCCGGGGCCGTCCTCCAGCGGGCCGGTATGTTCGATGAGCCGCTGTGAGCCGCGCGGACGGGGAGGAGAGCCATGCGGGGGCGCGAAGTCGTCGTACAGGCGCCAGTGCGCCAGGAGGCGGAGCTGTTCCGGCGTCTCCTCGACGCGCTGCCGTACCCCATCTTCTGGAAGGGGAGGGACTTGCGCTACCTCGGGTGCAACGCGGCGTTCGCGCGGGTGGCCGGCCGGGCGCACCCCGACGAGGTGGTGGGGCTGAGCGACTACGAGCTGCCCTGGCGCAAGGAGGACTCGGACTTCTACCGGGCGTGTGACCGGCAGGTGCTGGAGTCGGGCGTGCCGCTGTCGGATTGCGAGGAGCCCATCCGGGGTGGCGACGGCCGGCCGCGCTGGACCCAGACGAGCAAGGTGCCGCTGCGCGACGAGCACGGCGCGCTCTTCGGGGTGCTCGGCATCCTCATCGACGTCACCGCGAGGCGCGAGGCGCAGGAGCAGCTCCAGGTGGCGCTGGCCGCGGGGGACGCGGCCAACCGCCTGTTGAAGGCGCAGGTGGCCGAGCGCGAGGCCATGCAGCGGGCCCTGGCCACGAGCGAGATGCGGCTGCGCACGGCGGTGCGCGGCGCGCAGCTGGCCATCTGGGCGTTGGATGCGGCGGGCACCTTCACCTTCATGGATGGAGGGGCATTCGGGGCGCTGGGCCTGGAGCCGGGCTTCCTCGCGGGCCAGTCCATCTTCGAAGTGTTCGGCGAGCATCCGGACATCCCCGAGCAGGTGCGGCGGGCGCTGGCGGGCGAGTCCTTCACCGGCTACGTCTCCTTCCCCGGCTTCCATTACGAGACGCGCTACACGCCGGTGTACGACGAGGCCGGCACGCTGACGGGCGCCATTGGCCTCGCGTTGGATGTCACCGAGCGCGTGCACTACCACGAGCTGCTGGAGCGGGAATTGGAGCGCACGCGCGCGCAGCTGCTGCAGGTGGAGCGGCTGGCGACGCTGGGCACGCTGGCGGCCGGCGTGGGGCACGAGCTGCGCAACATCTCCACCGTGCTCAACAGCCTGAGGACGTACTTCACCGAGTGCGCCCAGCGTGGCGTGCCGCCGGAGCCCGCGGAGCTCGAGGAGCTGGGCTGGGCCTGCGAGCACGTGGCCACGCACGGGCGGCACCTGATGGACCTGGGCCGGCCCGGACGCGCCGCGCCGGAGCGGGTGGATCTGCGCGAGCTGGTGTCGGGCACGCTGGCCATGCTGCGCACGGCGGGCATCACCAAACACCTCCAGGTGTCGTCCTCGGCGCCCGATGCTCCCCTCTGGGTGGAGACGAGCCGGACGCGCGTGGAGCAGGTGCTGCTCAACCTGGTGAGCAACGCCGCGGACGCGGTGGAGGCGGTGCACGGCCGGCCCGCGGAGGTGCGCGTGCGCCTCTTCGAGGACAGCGCCGCGGGTTTCGCCTGCTGCCGCGTGGAGGACACCGGGGTGGGCATGGCCCCGGACACGCTCGCCTCCATCTTCGAGCCGTGGTTCACCACCAAGCCCCCGGGCCGCGGCACCGGCCTGGGGCTGCCCGTGGTGCGCACCATCCTCCAGGAGTACGGCGGGGACCTCGCCGTGGAGAGCCAGCCGGGAGAGGGCAGTGCCTTCACCTTCCGGCTGCCCCTGGCGCTCCGTCCGTCCTGACGGCCGGGCAGCGGGGCCATGCCAACGCCTGGCCGTAGAGGGTGCAGGCGGGGGCGGGGGTGGATAATGTCGCCCCCCCTCCGTCGCCCAGGGATGTCCGCATGCGCCGTCTGCTCCTCGTTCCGGTGTGTCTCCTCGCCGCCTGTGCCGGCACCGCGCCCGCGCGCCGTCCGGCCACCGGCCCGGTGCCGCCCGCTCCGGTGGCCCCCGCGTCCGAGCCGGTGTCCGAGGCCTCGCGGATGGAGACGATGGAGAGCCGGGCCGCCTCCCTGGAGGCCGCGGCGCGGGCGCTGAGCGCCACGGTGGAGGCCGCGCGGGCCCTCTCCGGGGCCACCAGCCTCCGGGCCTCGCTCGCGGCGGGGGCGGGCGCTCCCTCGCGCGTCGCGTCCCTCATCGTCGCGCGCGCGGTGCGACTGGTGGGGGTGAAGCAGCTCGGCCGCGTGGACCGGGGCGTCCCGGATGATTGCTCCGGCCTCGTGCGGCTCGCCTACCTCGAGGGCGGCATCGACCTGGTCAACCACGGCTTCCTCAATGGGGAGAATGCCGTCACCGCCATCTACCGCCGCGCCGAGACCCGGGGCGCCCTCCACCACCACCGCCCCCGCCCCGGGGACCTCGTCTTCTTCCGCGAGACGTATGACCGCAACCGCGATGGCAAGCGCAACGACGGGTTGACCCACATCGCCGTCGTCGAGAGCGTGGAGCGGGACGGCACCGTCACCTTCATCCACCGGGGCAGCAAGGGCATTGCCCGCTCGCGCCTCAACCTCTTCTTCCCGCGCACCCACCGCATCGGCCAGGACGGGCCCGTGCTCAATGACTTTCTTCGCGCCGCGTCCCAGGGCCAGCGCGCCTGGCTGACGGGCGAGCTCCTCGTCGGCTTCGCCTCTCCCGGACCGCTGTAGGACGGGCGGCGTCCGTGTGGGCTCGAAGACAGACTTGAAGACAGACGCCACTCATGCGTTATGAGCGGCATGCGAAATCTTCTGCTCCTCGGAGTGCTCTGCCTCGCACCGGGCTGCGTGCTGCACACCGGCCATGGCCACTACCCACTTCCTGGCCCCCAGCCCGCGCCCCGGCCGCGCGCCATGTCCTATGACGAGGCCGTGTCGCTCGGCCTGGGCCAGTGCCGCTCGCGCGGCTACCAGTGCGAGCTCAAGGAAGCCCACATGACGGGCAACGACGTGTGGAAGGTGAAGTTCCGCGCCTTCGCCTCCGGCGGCGGCAAGGGCCACCTGCACATCGACTACGACGCCTACAGCCGCGCCATCCTCACGCTCGACGACAAGGTGAAGGGCCGGGAGAAGGATTGGGACGACGACGACGACGATGACCACGGGCACGGCCATGGCCACGGGAAGAAGAAGGGCCATGCGAAGTGGGAGGACTGACGGACGCTGAGCCGGCGCGAGGCCGGGACGCTCACTTCTTCGTCAGCGTCTCGAGGGCGTCCTGCGCCTCGTCCTGGCCGCAGTTCTTCGAGCCGAGCAGCGCCTTCTCCCGGGGCACCCGGGCCAGCTTCTCGAGCGCGGGCACCGCCTGCGCGTCTCCCAGGCCCGCGAGCCGCTTCGCCGAGCGCACCCGGATGCCGCAATTCTTCGACTCGAGCGCCCGGGCGTACAGCTTCACCAGGTCGAGCTTGTCGGTGGACTGCACCGCCTCGAGGTAGCGCAGCGCGCCCCACTCCCGGGGAGAGAACGGCTCGTCCGCCAGCTCCTCGAGGTGCTCCTTCACCTTGTCCTTGGGGAACGAGGACAGCAGCTTGCGCAGCTTCGCGTTCGACTCGTCGTTGCCGAAGTCCTCGGCCAGCCCGTCGAGCACCGCGGGCTCGAGCGACTCGCGCGCCTCCGCGTCCAGCCCCGTCAGCGCCGAGAGCTCCTCGTCGTGCCGGTCGAGCTCGTGCAGGGCCCTCGCGCGCGTCTGCCGCACCGGCGCGTCCTTCTTCGCTCCCGCCGGGACCTCCGACAGCCGCTTGAGCGCGTCCGCGGGCTTGCCCGCCTCCAGCAGCCCGCGCGCCTGGTAGACGGGATCATTGTGGCGCGCCACCTCGTACGACGTGAGGCCCACCACCGCCACCAGCCCCAGGCTCACCCCCGCGGTGCGGCCCGGGTGCGCGCGCACGAGCCCCACCCCCCGCTCCGCCAGCGAGCGCGCCACCCGCGCCACCGGCTCCCAGGCCGCCCGCAGCACCCGCACCACCGGGCCCAGCCGCGACTCGAGCGGCTCGCCCAGCGACGGCGTCACCTCGTCCTGGCCTCCGAAGGGCAGGCCCTCCGGGGCGCGGCGGCAACGGTAGAGATTCAGCGGCTCGCCGTTGAGGGGCGTGGGCACGCTGCCACACGGCTCGGCGTCGCCCTCCACCCGGCTGCGCGCGAGGTTGACGGACTCGGTGAAAACCACCTCACCGGGCTCGGCCACCTGCTCCACCGCCTTCGTCACCTCCACCGGCTCGCCGAGCACCGCGTCGTGCGAGACGAGCACCTCGCCGGTGTGGAGGCAGACGCGCACGGGCAGCTGCTCGTCCGGGCCGCACTGCTGGTTGTGCCGCCACAGCCGGTCCTGCATGGCCATGCCGCAGAGCACCGCGTGGGTGGGCGAGGCGAAGACGGCCAGCAGCGAGTCGCCGCGCTTCTGCACCAGCCGGCCGCCGTAGTTGCGCACCAGGGGCAGCAGCAGCCCGTCGTGCGCCTCCAGCATGCGCGCGTTCTGCTCGTGCGTCTGGCGCGAGGTGCGCTCGGTGTAGCCCTCCAGGTCGGTGAGCATCACCGTGAGGTTCTGCGCCTTGCTGCCCGACAGCGTCCCGCTGCCCACGGGGACGAGCGTGCCCGAGGGCTTGGAGACGAGCACGCCCGTGGTGCCGCGCACCGCCTGGCGCACGGCCAGCGGGGTGGCGGGGCGGGTGAGGGCGCGCGAGGGCGAGGCGGCGTTGGGGGGCACCACCATGTCCTGCGAGCGCGTGGGCGCGCGCGAGGGCGAGGGGCCCACGGGCTCGGGCGTGGCCGGCACGGGCGGGCCGAAGGCATGCGTGCCCGGGGCGGGGGACTCGGCGGGCCCGGGCGCGGACTCGGCGAAGGGGGCCGTGCCGCTGCCGGGCCGCGAGGGCGGCTCGGGGAAGAGGAAGGTGGAGATGCTCGGGCCGGGGGCGGGCGCACCCGAGGCCATGGCCAGGGGGTGGCCCGCCGCCACCTGGGCCTCGGCGGCGAGGGCGCCGAGCGCATCCACCAGCGCGCTCGCATGCTGCAGCCGGTGGGCGGGGGCCTTCTCCATCAGGCGCATCACCAGCGAGACGAGCGCGGGATGGGCCGCGAGCGTGGGCGCGGCCTCGATGAGGGGCAGGGGAGAGGCCGCCGCGTGCTGGGCGACGTACTGGGTGGGGCCGGGCCCGGGGAAGGGCAGCTGGCCGGAGAGGACGCGGTAGGCGAGCACCCCGAAGGAGTACAGGTCGCTGCGCGGGTCCACCGGCGCTCCCACCGCCTGCTCCGGCGAGAGGTACTCCGGCGTGCCCACCACCAGCCCCACCTGGCTGAGGTTGCTCATCGCCGCGTCCGGCTCCACCAGCCGGGCGATGCCGAAGTCCAGCAACCGCGCCTGCTCGCCGCGCAGCCCCTTGGTGAGGAGCACGTTCTCCGGCTTCAGGTCCCGGTGGATGATGCCCTTGTCGTGGATGGCCGCCAGGCCCTCGGCGAGCTGGTACAGCAGGGGCAGCGCGCGCGCGGGCGCCAGGGCCCCCTGCTGCAGCACGTCATAGAGGTTCTCGCCCTCCACGTACTCCATCACCAGGCAGGCGCCGACGCTGGCCTCGCCATAGTCGATGACGTGCACCACGGCGGGGTGCTCCACCGCGGACAGCAGGCGCGCCTCGCGCTTGAAGCGCTCGATCATGCTGGGGTGCACCATCAGGTCCGCGTGGAGGACCTTGATGGCGACCTTGCGCCCCAGCGACACCTGCTCACCGAGATACACCTCGCCCATGCCGCCAGAGCCGAGGAGCTGGAGCACGCGGAAGCGGCCATCGAGGACGAGGGTACCGGTTTCGATCACGAGCGCAGCATCTTCGCCGGAAACGGGTGGCGCGGGCAGTGGCTCCGCGTGAAGGCGGGCCGCTCCTCTACCCGCCCTCCGGCCAGCGGAACAGCAAAACCCGCGTGCCCCTCCCCGCGCCGCTCGTCGCGTGGACTCTCACTGCATCTGTCCCGCCGGAGCGGACGAGGGTGTGCGGACGTGTGGGGTGCGCGGGACGTTCGCCAGGAAACAGAGGAAGGGGAGGGCTCACTTCGCCGCTCGGACTCCTGGCGGGTTCTAATTTCTTTCATTTCTTCCAATCCCAGGCGAATACCAGGAATCATACCTAAATCGGCAAAACCTGTTTGACAGGACAGGGCTGGAATCGTAGGGTGGTTGGCGTTGCCGCACGGATGAGCGCGCGACGGTCCCGCGGGGGGCCGTGTCGTGCGGGGGCCGTGGGCTTCTTCCCTCGATTCAACGCTCTGGAGTCCTTCATGAACCTGAAGAAGAACGCCCTCCTGTTGGGGGCCACGGGATTGCTGTGTGTGCTGCCCGCCTGTGGCGGCGAGCGCGCTGACACGGGCGCCGTCTCGGACGTCAACGAGGTCGAGCAGGCCATCTACACCGACCACGCCATCGTGACGTGCTCGAGCGCGACGATGTACGGCAACTACTCGACGACGGCGGGGCCGCAGAACCCCATGCGCGTCCTCTACTACGGCGACAAGGTCGGCATCCGGCAGGACGCGGGCTATCCGTCCTGGGCCGTCATCCTCGACTACGGCCCGGATGACTGGGGCTACCTGCTGCGCAGCTGCATGACGCGCTGCACGGGTGTGAACGCTCCCATCGCCGGCTGCTTCTGAGCCCCATGTCTTCCACGGAGAACACTTCCATGTCCGCTCGTCGGTTCTTCTCCCAGAATCCGCGCACCAACCTCGTGCGCCTCGGCCTGACCGCGCTGTGTGCCGTCGGGGCCTACCAGGCCTTCCAGGTGCAGAAGGCCTACGCCGCCACGCGCCGCACCGTCTGCGCCCAGGATCTCTACGTCCGCGATGCCCCGGCCGGCATCTTCATCGGCACGCTCTACTACGGGCAGTCGATGGATGTGACGAAGTACTCGCCGAGCGGTGAATGGGCGTACGGCTTCGCCTACGGCAACGTCAACAAGTGGGGCTGGGTGCAGAACGGTTGGTTCTGCAACTGAGCTACACCCCGGACACCCACCCGCCCGGTGGGTGTCTGGGATGGGCGGCGGGGGTTGGGTAGAGTCGGCCCATGGCCGAGAAGCGCCAGCACCGCCGGCTCAAACGCCGTTTGATCGTGAAGTACGGGGAGCGGGACCTGTCCCAGTCCGGATTCACGGCGGACGTGTCTCCGACCGGCGTGTTCATCGTCGCCTCGGTGATACCCCGGCTGGACACCCGGCTGCATCTCCAGCTCTT
Source organism: Archangium sp. (assembly GCF_045802675.1). Lineage (GTDB taxonomy): Bacteria > Myxococcota > Myxococcia > Myxococcales > Myxococcaceae > Archangium. The sequence continues at coordinate 84,907 of NZ_JBJMQO010000130.1, forward strand.
CGTGACGCCGGAGCAGTTCCTGTACTTCGAGGGAGAGGTGCGCCGGCACAAGCTGGTGCCTCTCGAGCTGCGCACCCTGGAGCGCAGCGGTTTCGGGGTGCGGCTGCTCACGCCGAGGGAGCTCATCACCTCGGTGCTGGGCCAGGAGCTGAACGCGCCGCGCTTCGAGCTCGTCTACGCCACTCGCGTGGCCTTCCAACAGGCGTACGAGCGGGAGCTGCGCATGGGGGCGGCCTTCATCTCCACCACCCGGCGGATTTCCCTCAACACGGAGGCGCTGCTGAGCCTGGTGCTGGAGTTCGCCGGGAACATCGTGGAGCTGGAGGCGCAGGTGGTCCAGGTGTTCCCGCCCCAGGAGAGTGCGGACGCCCCCGTGGGCCTGGCGCTCATCTTCAAGGACCGGGCCCGGGCGGAAGCGCTGCTGCGCCCCTGGTTGGGTTGAGACGCACGCCCGAGAGTCCGGCGCGCGGAAGAAGGTGCCGCGGCGGGCACACGCGCCGAGGACATTCCGGGGGCGGGAGCGGGAGCCCCGCCGCCTGCTCTCCGGGCGGGGGAACAGCAAAAATTTCGAGGGCTTAGCCCACGTGATACCCTCTGGCGCCCCTCAGCAGCCCCCGCGATGGCCACCGATAGCGACAGCCCCAAGCCCGCGTCCGAAGCGCAAGCCGCCGCCCCCGAGCTGCGCCTGTTGGACAGGCGCGCCTTCGTGGGGTTTCCGCCCCTCGAGCTGGCACCCGGGCTGTCCATCGCCGACTTCGCGCTGCAGATTCCCGACGTCACCTTCCCCTTCAACGTCAGCGCCGGGGCCTCGCGCTACCAGCGCAAGAAGCTCCTCTTCGGCTTCCTCGAGCTGCACGTCGACGCGGGGCTGGTGGTGCGCAAGGTGGCGGAGCTCGCCGGGCGCGTGGCGGGCCTCGAGGGGCTGAAGCTGCACTTCCGCCCCGGTTACCTGGAGGGCCAGGCCTTCCTCCAGGCCCCCGAGCGCACCCCGCTCACCTTCAAGGTGGCCTTCGACGCCGACGGCGAGCGGCTCGTGCTCTACCTCTACGACGTGCGGCTGTACGGCTTCTCCTCCACGCCCTCGGTGCAGGTGCCGGGCCTGATCGCCGCCACCGTGGCCGAGCTGGGCCTCCTGCCCGACGTGGAGGTGCGCGGCGCCACCGGCTTCGCCACCCGCGTGCTGCCCGCGCTCTGCCAGAAGGCCGCCGTGAGCCGGGGCTTCAAGATGCCCGTGCTCGACACCGCGCGCCTGTCCTCCGCCGAGGTGAGCAGCGCGGGCCTGCGTCTGCGTTTCACCGCCGGGGGCCTGCCGCCTCCCGCTCCGCCCGACGAGGAGCTGCTGCTGGCCCTCGAGGGCGCCCGCGCCTTCGCCGATGCCGAGGCCCTCGTCGCCGCGGGCAAGCTCGCCGAGGCGCGCGATGCGTACCTGCAGGCCGGGGACGCCCAGGACGCGCACCCCTTCGCCGCCGAGCGCCTGCTGTCGCTCCTCGTGGCGGACCCCCAGGCGCATGACCTGGCCCTGGACGTGGCCTCCACCCTGCTGCGCCGCCGCGAGAAGAGCCCCGCCGCCCTCTGGGGCGAGGCCGTGGTGCGCGAGCGCCGGGGAGAGCACGCCCGCGCCGCCGAGCGCTACCTCGCGCTGTGCACCCTGTCGCGCCGCGCCTCCGAGGAGGCCGCCGCCTTCTTCTCCGCCGAGGCCGCCGCCCGCGCCGCCCGCGACCACGCGCCCCAGGTGGCGGTGAAGGCCCTTCACGAGGTGCTCGGCCTCAGGCCGGACCACCTGCCTTCCCTCAAGGCCCTCGCGCGCGCCTCGGATCAGAGCCGCGACCGTGCCGGCGCCGTGCGCGCCTACCGCCGCATCGCCGCGCTCGCCCGCGACCCCGCCGAGGCCGCCGATGCGCACGTGCACCTCGCGCGCCTGTGCGCCCAGACGGAGGATGACGTCGCCGGGGCCCGCCTGCACTGCGAGGCCGCGCTGCGCCTCTCTCCGGACCAGCCGGATGCGCTGCTGCTGCTCGGTGAGCTGTGCCACCGCGGCGGCGAGCACCTGCGCGCCCTCAAGGCCCTGGACCGTCTGCGCGAGGTGGCCATGGCCCGCCACGAGTTGGACCGCGTGGGCCGCGCCAACCTCCTCGCCGGCCGCATCTGGGAAGAGGGACTCCAGCAGCCGGACAACGCGCTGCTGCGCTACCGCGAGGCCGTGTCGCTGCTGCCCGGCGAGCCCGAGGCCCTCTTCGCCTCCGCGCGCATGGCCGAGAAGCTGGGCAAGCTCCAGGAGGCGCTCGCCGGCTACCAGCAGGCCCTCGAGCTGGCCGGCCCCGCGCCGCGCTCCGAGGCCATCCGCCAGGCCGCGCACCAGAGCCACCACGCCCTGGCGCGCCTGTACCGCACCAGGCTCGGCGACCCCGCCCGCGCCCGCGAGCACCTGGAGGCCGCGCTCGCCCTGGAGCCGCGCGACGCCACCGCGCTCGACGAGCTGATTCCCTACTTCCGCGCCACCGGCCGCTCCCAGGAGCTCGCCGAGGCGCTGGAGAAGGCCGCCGCCATCCACGAGGAGCCCGCCCGCCGCGCCGCCCTCTGGGCCGAGGCCGGTGAGCTGTACCGCGGCCGCCTGCAGCAGCCCGAGAAGGCCGAGCGCCTCCTCACCTCCGCCCTGGAGGCCGACGCCGACCACAAGCCCGCGCTCGAGTCCCTGCTGGCGCTCGCCGAGGCCCGCCGCGATGGAGGCCTGCTCACCCGCTGCCTCTCCTCGCTCGCGCGCCTCACCCCCGAGCCCAAGGAGCGCGCGCAGAAGTACCGCCGCCTCGCCGTGGCCGCGCGCGACCTGGCCTTTGATTTGGACCTCGCCGCCACCGCCCTCCAGGAGGTGCTGAAGGCCGAGCCGGATGACCTGCCCACCCTGGGCGAGCTGTGCGCGCTGCAGCGCAAGCGCTCGGACATGGCGGGCCTGGCCCACGCCCTCGAGGAGCGGGCGCGCGTGGCCGAGGCGCAGGGTGACAAGCGGCTCGCCGCGGCGGCGTTGCGCGAGCTGGCCAACGTGCTGGAGGCCCGGCTGGGACGGCTCGGCGAGGCGCTGGTGGCCCTGGAGAAGGCCGCGCGTCTCTCCCCGGACCAGGCCGTGCTGCTGGAGCTGGCCGACCTCTCGCTGCGCTGCGAGCGCCCCGAGCACGCCCGGCGCGCGCTGGAGACGCTGCTGTCCACGCTGCCGCGCACCAGTGCCCCCGAGCGCCTCGCGGACGTGCGCTCGCGCCTGGGCCGCGCGTGCGAGCTGATGGGAGACCGCGAGGCCGCCATCGCCGCCTACGCCCAGGCCTTCCCGCTGCGCCGCCTGGACGACGCGCTCGCCTCGCGCCTGGAGGCCCTCTACACCGAGGCCGGGGAGACGCGGGAGTTGGCCGAGCTGTGGGCCACGCGCGCCCAGGCCCTCGTCACCGCCGAGCGCGCCGCCGAGGCCGCGCCCCTCTTCCTGCAGAGTGCCCGCGTCCTCCTGGAGCGCGGCGAGAAGGGCCCCGCCCTCCTGCGCCTGTCCGCCGCCCTCGACGCGAGCCCCTCCGGGCCGCTGGCCGCCGAGGCCCTCGACGCGCTCGCCGAGCTGGAATTGGAGCGCGGCGAGAAGCTGGAGGCCGCCCGCCTCTTCGCGCGCAAGGCCGCCCTCGTCACGGAGCCCCGCACCGGTGCGAAGCTCCTCTTCCGCGCCTCGGTGCTCGCCATGGGCACCAGCCGCGAGGAGACGTTCCTCGCCGAGGCCCTGGAGCGCGATGCCTCCTTCGCTCCCGCCCGTGTGCGCCGGGGCGAGCTGCGGTTGCAGGCGGACCCCCGCGCCGCGCTCGAGGACTTCGAGGCCGTGCTGGCCCTGCCCGCCACGGACGCGGACGCGCTGGGCGAGGACGAGCTGCTGGAGCTCACCCGCCGCGCCTCCTCCGCCGCCGTGCGCGCCGGCCGCGCGGATGCCGCCCGCCGTCTGCTCGCGCAGTACTGCGCCCTGGCCCCCGACGACATCGAGGCCCAGGTGGAGCTCGCGGGCCTGCACCGCAAGGCGGGCGCTCGCGAGCCCCTGGCGGACCTCCTCACCTCGCTGTGGCCGCATCTTGCGGGAGACGCGCGCCGCTCCGCCCGCCGCGAGCTGACCGAGCTGTCCCTCACCCTGGGCCGCTCCTCCGAGGCCGCCGACGCCCTGCGCAGCCTCCTCGCCGAGGAGCCTCACGACACCTGGGCCACGCAGTCCCTGCTGGAGCTGCTGCCCCCGCCGGGCACCGGCACGCCCCAGGAGGAGGCCGAGCGCCTCGCGCTGCTGGGCACCCTCATCACCGCTTCCGAGGGGGATGCCCGCGCCGAGCTGCTCGCCCGCCGCGCCGCGCTGCACCGCAACGCCGGCCGCTCCCAGTCCGCGCGCGAGGACTTCCTCACCGCCACGAAGCTCTCCCGCCGGCCCGCGCCCCTGTGGCTCGCCCTCGCCGCGCTCGCCCGCGAGGCGGGGGACGACGTGGACGAGCTGGAGGCCTGGCGCAACGTCGTCGTCTCCGAGCCGGACCTCGCCGAGCGCGCCCGCGCCCGTCTCCTCTCGCTCGCCTCCACGCTGGTGGAGAAGGACGCGCGCACCCCGGCCCGAGAGGCCCTGCTCGCCGCCGTGGCCCTGCCGCTGTCCCCGGCCGAGCGCTGTGATGCCTTCTTCGCCCTCGCCACGCTCGCGCGGCGCGATGGGCAGACGGACGCCGAGGCGGAGGCGCTCGCCGAGGCCGCTCGCCAGGGGCCCGTGCCCCGCCGCGTGGAGGCCCTGCTGGCGCGCGCGAGCCTGCTCGAGAAGAGTGAAGACTTCCCGGAGGCCGCGAGCAGCCTGGAGTCGGCGCTCTCCCTCGCCCCGCGCCATGCCGGGGCCACCACCGCGCTCCAGCGCGTGCTGAGGGAGCTGGAGGACTGGGCGCGCCTCGCGGGCCTGCTCGCCTCCGAGGCCCCGCATGCGCCTCCCGCCGAGGCCGCCGCCCTCTACGCGGAGCTGGGCACCCTCCACCTGGAGCGCCTGGAGCAGCCGGACGCCGCCGAGGCCGCGCTGCGGCAGGCCGTGCGTCTGGCTCCCGAGAACGTCGACGTGCGCCGCCGGTTGGTGGCCCTCGTGGCCGGCCGGGGCGACTCCGCCGAGGCCGCGAAGCTCCTCGACGTCGACACCCGCGGCATTCCTCCCGCCGAGGCCGCCTCCCTCCTGCGCGAGGGCGCCGTCCATGCCCGCGCCGCTGGAGACATGGCCCGGGCGCTCGAGCTGGCCCGCCGTGCCCATGCCCTCGTGCCCGCGCGCGACGCGCAGCTCGCCGAGCTGGCCGAGCTCCTCTTCCTGCACGGGGATGTGAAGGAAGCGCTGCCCCTGCAGGAGCAGCTCGCCGCCGCCGCGGACTTCTCCGCCGAGCCCGAGCGCGCCGAGAAGGCCTGGCTGCGCCTGGGCGCCCTCGCCGAGAAGCTGGGCGACTCGCGCCGCGCGGTGTCCGCGTACAAGCGTCTGCTCGTCGAGCGCCCGCTGAACGAGGTGGCCGTGCACCGGCTCGCCTCGCTGCTGGAGAAGGACGAGCCCCGCGCCGCCTTCGAGGTGCTCGTCACCCACGCGCGCGCCCTGCCTGCGTCCGAGGACACCGCGAAGCGGCTCGTCTCGCTGTCGGAGCGGGCCCGCGAGTCGCTGGCGGATGCCCAGCTCGCCGCGTCCCTGCTGGCGCGCGCGGCGGAGATGGCCGACGAGCCGCTGCCGCTGCACCAGTCGCTCGCCGACCTCTACCGCGAGACCGGCCGCGTGCCCGAGCTGATGGCCCAGCTCCAGGTGGTGGCCTCGCTCTGCCAGGAGGAGGGAGACCTCGACGGCGCCATTGACGCCTGCTCCGAGCACGCGCTCCTCGCCGAGGAAGCGGGCCGGGTGGACGAGTCCCTGCGCTCGCTCGAGGCGCTGTGCTTCCTCCTGGAGAAGGCGGACCGGAAGGACGAGGCCGCCGACTACGAGCGCCACCGCGCGGAGATGCTGCGCGATGCGAAGCTGGACCTGCCCGCCGCCGAGCTGGCGCTGGAGCGGGCCTTCGCGCTCTCCGAGCAGCTCGACACGGCGCGCATGGGGATTGAGCTCGCCGTGCGCCGGGACGACTCCGCCGCCGAGGCCCGCTGGCTGGAGCGCGCCCTGCCGCTGCTCCCCGGGACGTGGGAGAGGGCCGTGTCGCAGCTGCGGCTGGCGAAGCTCCACCTCGACGTGCTGGGGGACTCCGCCAAGGCCGAGGGCTTCCTGCGCGAGGCGCTCCGCCACGACCGTTCCCTCGAGGAGGCCGAGACGCTCCTGTGCGAGCTGCTCGAGCGCGAGGGCCGCGTGGCCGAGCTGGCCGCCTTCTTCGAGGACTCCGCCTCGCACGAGGAGGACGCCCAGCGCCGCGTGCAGCGGCTGCTGCGTGCCGCCACCCTCTACCGCGAGCACGCCGGACGCCCGGAGGCCGCCGTCCTCGCGATGCTCGCCGCGCGCTCGGCGCAGCCGGATGACCTGGGCCTCACCCGGCAGACGGCGGACCTGCTCCACGAGCTGGGCCGCGAGGAGGACGCCTCCGAGTTCGACGCCCTCCTGCTGGAGTCGGACCCCTTCCTGGAGCCCCTCTACTCGCGCCACCGCGCATACCTCGCCCGCTCGGGAGACACCCAGGCGCTCGCCGCGCTGATGCTGCGCCGCGCCCAGAAGCAGCCTCCCGCGCAGGCCGCGGAGAGCTACCTCGCCGCCGCCAGGGCCTTCCGCGAGGCCGGTGCGCTGGAGCGCGCGCTGCTGTGCGAGGACCAGGCCTTCGAGCTCGCGCCCGCCAGCGCCGAGGCCTTCAACGTCCTGCGTGCCCGCGCTGGCGGGGACGTGCGCCGTCTGGCGGAGCTGCTCTCCCTGCGTGCCGCCGCCGTGCCGGCCGAGCAGGCCCTGCCGCTGCTGCGCGAGCGCGCGGGCCTGTTGCTCGACGCGGGCGAGTCGCTGCTCGCCGCCCAGGCCTTCGATGACTACCTGGCCAAGGCGGGCGATGACGTGGACGCGCTCTCCACGCGCGCGGAGCTGGCCGCCGCGGGTGGTGGCCCCAACGCGGCCCAGCCGTATGACCGGCGCCTGCTGTCCGCCGGGGGCGAGTCGCTCCCCGTGCCGGTGCGCGTGCGCACGCACCTGCGGCTCGGCCATGCCTCGCTGTCCTCGGGTGCGTTCCGCGATGCGGCGGAGTCCTTCGAGGCCGTGGTGGCGCTGGAGCCCGAGGGCGAGCGCGGCCAGGAGGCCCTGTCGCTCCTCGCGGAGGTGTACAACCGCACGGGCGACTCCAAGGGCTTGTACCGCACCTCGCTGAAGCTCGCGCGCAAGGCGGACCCCACCACCGCCGAGGTGCTGTACCGCCGCGCCGCGGACCTCTTCGAGGACCCGAAGGACTCCATCGACGCGCTGCTGCACCTCACGCGCCTGCGTCCCGCGGATGCCACCATCATCGACCGGGCGGTGACGGGCCTGCGCGCCCTCGGCCGCCCCGCGGACCTGCTCGCTGTCTACGAGGCCGGGGCCCAGGCCTCCGGTGGCTCGCGCGCGGCGGAGCTGCTGCTGGCCGCCGCCGACGTCGCCGCGGAGCAGCTCGACGACCCGCGGCGTGCCATGGCCCTCCGCGATCGCGCGGCCGAGGCGGACCCGACCAACGCGGCCGCGCTCGAGGCCCGGGTGGACGGCCTGCGCAAGCGGGGCGACCAGACCGCGCTGCTGGAAGCGCTCGAGCGGCTGGTGCCCGCGACGGAGGACGCCGACGAGGCCTCCCTGCTGCGGCTGGAATTGGCCTCGCTCGCCGCCGCCGCCGGCCGCGAGCCGCTCGCCCGCGAGACGCTGGAGGCGGTGGTGGCCCGGGGTGCTTCGGGTTCCGGTTACGCCGACGCGCTGGAGGCCCTGGAGCCGTTGCTCGCGCAGGAGCCGGGCCGTCTGGCCGAGGTGCGTCTGGCTCGCGCCGAGCTGCTGGCCAACGCGGAGCGCCGGGAGCTGTTGCTGTCCGCGTCGCGTGAGTTCGCGGCCGCCGGCCGCATGCAGGAGGCGTTGAGCGCGGCCCGGTCCGCCGTCGCCGTCGAGCCCGACGTGGAGTCGCTGCGGCACGTGGCCAGCCTGCATCAGGCCGTGGAGGAGCCCGGTCGCGCGGCCCAGGCGCTGTTGCAGGCCGCCCGCCTCGCGTACTCCGCGCAGCGGCCCACGCTGTGGGTGGAGGCGGCGGACCTCTGGGAGTCCGCGGGTGAGAACGCCGAGGCCCTCGAGGTGCTCGAGCGTCTGGCCACGGAGGCCCCGGGCACGCTGGCCCCATCGGAGCTGGCCGAGCGCTTCCACCGGCTGGGCGCCCCCGCGCGCGCCGTCGAGGTGGGCTTCGGCCCGGCGCTCGAGTCGGGAGATCTCACGGGCGCCCTGGCGCTCGCCGAGCGCGCGGGAGACGTGGCTCGTGCCCGTCAGGCGCTCTGGGCGCTGGTGGCGCTGCCGGAGGCGGATGCCGCGCACGTCACGGACCTGTCCACCGGCCTGCGCGCGGAAGGGGACTGGGAGGGGCTGCTGCGGTTGGCGGAGCTCCTCGCGCAGTGGGACGCGGCCCTGGCCACGAGTCTCCGCGACGAGGTGCTGCGCGCGGAGGCCGCGTCGGCCGAGCTGCGCCTGCGTGCCCTGGAATCGCTCGCGGCGCTGCCGGGCTTCACCGAACGCCTGCGCGGCCTGATGTCTGGCATTGGCGGCTTCCCCGAGGCCGTGGCCGAGACGCTGCTCAACCATGTCCGGGAGCTGCCGCTGGACGAGCGCGTGGAGGCCCTGGCGGACGCGGCGGATGGCTGGCCGGAGCGGCGCGGCAAGCTGCTGCGCGAGCGCTTCCGGTTGCAGCGGGACGCGGGCCGCACGTCGGACGCGGCGGACACGCTGGGTCTGCTCATCCTGCTGGAGACGGAGCCCAAGGCTCGTGCGAGCCTCCACGTGGAGCATGGCGACATGCTGATGTGGGTGGGCGACAAGGCGCGGGCGCTGGAGGCTTTCGAGAAGGCGCTCGAGGATGCTCCCGGCACGGTGCGCGCGCTGGAATTCCTGCTGCCCATCTACGACGAGACGAAGAACCACGCGCGCTTCGTGGTGGTGGCCGAGCAGCTCGCCTCCATCCTCGCCGGCCCGGCCGCGATGGGGCTGTGGCGCGAGCGGTTGGCGGAGGCCTACGAGGCGCTCGGCCGTCTGCCGGAAGCCGCCGAGCAGCTCAAGCTGTTGCCGGAGACGCCGGAGCGGTTGGAGCGGCGCGTGCGCATCGCCGAGGCGCAGGGCCTCACGGGCGAGGCGCTGCAGCTGCGCGAGCGTCTCACGGAGGACCCGGCCCAGCTGGAGGCCATCCTCCGCCAGTACCTGGACGGGCAGCTGGTGGTGTTCGCGGTGCGCCTGGCCGAGCGGCTCTTCCAGGCGGGCCAGCTCTCGCTCGAGGCGAAGCGGCTGGTGGCGGAGCGGCTCTCGCCCACGTACGAGGGCTCGGCGCTGGCCATCTACCTGTGGCCCGAGCTGTTGCGGCAGCAGCTGGTGGACGCGGACGCGTGGACGCTCTACGCCGAGGCGCTGGCGGCCAGCGACGACGTGCCCATGGAGGTGGCGCGCGTGGACGGCTTCGGCGCGGCGCTCGTGTCCAGCACGGCGAGCGCCTCGGCCGCGACGCTCTCCCCGGTGGCCCTGCCCGAGGGCTTCCGCCACCCGCTGCCGCCCCACGCGGTGCCCGTGACGGACGAGAGCATGCCCCGCCTGCACTCGGCCCTGCGGCCCACGCTGAAGGGCCTGGGAGCCGGTGAGCTGCGTGTCTTCATCAACCCGACGGGCGGCGTGGAGGCGTACCTCGCCTCGCCGGAGGAGCTGGTGCTGGGCGCGGGAGCACTGGCCGGCTTCGGCCCGGTGGAGCTGAGCTTCCTCTGCGCGCTGGCGCTCTGCCTGGGGGCATCCGGCGAGGCGCTGAGCCGGCCCGGTGCGGTGCCGGGCTTCGACGAGGCGGCGGTGGCGGCCTTCCGCGCGGTGCCGGCCTCGCTCGCGGCGTCGCGCGTGCTGGCGCACCTCTCACCCGAGGTCCGCGGCTCGGACCCCTCGCGCCTGGACGTGGGCACGGTGCTGCGCACCAGCTCCGCGTTCCGCGCGGTGGCCCTCGCTGCCCTGGAGACCGTGTAACCTCCCTCGCCCTCTATGCCCATCCGTCGACGCCTGCTCCTCGTGTCGCTCCCCGTGGTCGCCATCGCCATCGCGTGTGCTTCCGAAGCGGTGTTACCGGGGGACCTGGTCATCGGCATGTTCGACTTCCACGCCCAGGCGGACTGGCCGCGGACGGACTGCAAAGCGGACGGTGGCGACTTCACCCGGCTCGTGGATGGGGGCTTCGACTTCTCGGGCACCTTCTCGCGCGACAGCGTGGACGGTGGGGTGTGGTTCTCCATCGACGGCTTCTCGCGCACGGCCACCTTCGATGCGCCGTCGCAGCGCTACGTGTCCACGCACCGGGCCTCGGCGCAGATTCCGAGCTGCGGGGAGAGCTGCAAGGGCGCGGAGATCGAAGAGACGATTTCGGTGGTGGTGCTGAGCGACAGCCAGGACGAGAGCATTGGCAGCCGGTGCGGCAACCTGCCCGATGCGGGCCTGCCGGATGGCTCGGTGCCGGGCCCCACGGTAAATGGTTACGACGCCGAGCGGGCCTGTGGTGAATTGAAGGTGACCTTCCTTCCGGGGAAGGAGAACTGCAAATGCGTGACGTCGTGCACGGCGGTGTACGGCGTGGAAGGGAAGCGGCGCTTCAATGGCGGCAACTAAGAAGGCGGTGGTGCTGCTGTCGGGTGGGTTGGATTCGACGACCTGTCTGGCAATGGCGAAGGCGGACGGTTTCGAGCCGGTGTGCCTGGCGGTGTCCTACGGGCAGCGGCACGCGGTGGAACTGGAGCGGGCGCTCCGGGTGACGCAGGCCATGGGCGTGAAGGACTTCCGGGTAGTCACGGTGGACCTGCGGCAGGTGGGCGGCTCGGCACTGACGGCGGACATCGAGGTGCCCAAGGACCGGCCCGAGAACGAGCTGTCCCACGGCATTCCGATTACCTACGTACCGGCGCGCAACGCGCTCTTCCTGTCGCTGGCGTTGGGGCTGGCGGAGGTGGTGGGCGCGAGCGACATCTACATCGGCGTGAACGCGGTGGACTACAGCGGGTACCCGGACTGCCGGCCCGAGTTCATCCGGGCCTTCGAGCAGATGGCGATGCTGGCGACGAAGGCGGGGGTGGAGGGGACGCACTTCCAGGTGCACGCGCCGCTGTCGGGGATGAGCAAGGCGGACATCATCCGGGCGGGGGTGAAGCTGGGCGTGGACTACGGGATGACGCACTCGTGCTACGACCCGGACGCGGAGGGCAGGGCGTGCGGACGGTGCGACAGCTGCGTGCTGCGGCGCCGGGGATTCGAGCAGGCGGGGGTGCCGGACCCCACGCCTTACGTGAAGGGAGCCTGAGCGATGGCGGGACCAGCAAGCGTGGCGTTGGGACTGTGGCTGGCGGCGGGAGGCGCGCCGGTGGTGGACGCCACCGAGGTGGTGAAGGACCTGGTGGTGGAGATGAAGTACGCCACGCCGGACAACTTCCTGAAGCGCAAGGTGTACCCGGACGGGGCGCGGTGCCTGATGCTGCCGGAGACGGCCGAGCGGCTGAAGAAGGCGGCGGACGCGCTGAGGCCGAAGGGCTACCGGCTGAAGGTGTACGACTGCTACCGGCCCATCGCGGTGCAGTGGGAGATGTGGAAGATCTACCCGCACCCGGGCTACGTGGCGAACCCGAAGAAGGGGGGCAATCACAACCGGGGGGCGGCGGTGGACCTGACGCTGGTGACGCTGGACGGCGGCGAGGTGGAGATGCCGACGGCGTTCGACTCCTTCGAGAAGTCGGCGCACCACGGGTACGCGGGAGGCACGCAGGTTTCGCGCGAGCACCGCGAAGTCCTGCGCGAGGCGATGGAGGGAGCGGGCTTCAAGCGGAACCCGATGGAGTGGTGGCACTACGACCTGCCGGGAGCGACGAAGCTGCCGGTGCTCGACGTGCCCTTCACGAAGCCCGAAGAGGGCTCCAACCCCAAGTAGTTCCTTACCCCGTGTGGGGCAGGTGGACATGAATCCAAGATGGCTCCTCCTGCTCTGCGGCGTGGTCTTCACGGGCTGTGCTCATCGGCCCTGCCAGGTTCTGGGAGACCTGTTCGGCTGCAGCTGTGTCAGCAAGAGGCCGCAGCCGGAGTCCCAGGACATGAGCGTCCAGCTTCCCGTCTTCGATCACACCCTGACGCCAGACGTGGACGTGGATGGCTATACGCTCCAGGCCATTCGCATCGCGGCGGATGATCTCCTGAATGACGACCCAACAGGGCTCCCCTGTGGCGAGAATCAGGTCTCCTATCGCTACAGGGCCCAACGGAAGGGGGATGTCATCTTCGTCCGGATTGAATTCAAGCCTGAGAATTGCGGCAGGACCGTCGGCATGCTCGATGACGGCGCAACCTACGCCATTGGCGTGGACGGCCGAATCCTCCGGCGAGAATTGGATGGCGGCTGAGGCATTTTCTAGAGATCGAGTCAGCTCGCGCAGCCCCGCTCTTCCTCTCAAGGCACTCGTTCAGGTTGACTGATGAAGAGCGCGTGGAACAGGGTGGTGTTCGGGGGCTCCTTCGGTTCCACGATGAGCGGAACAGGTGTCTCGGCGAGTTCGCGTGACAGTGCCTCGATTCCGAACGTCGCTTCGATGCTCCTGGCGACGACGCTCGCGGGAGCCTGCATTTCAGGCGGAAGGGGTCCGAGAAAAACCTTGTCGCCGATGCGCTTGCCGTCTCTGTAGTCGTACTGCACGCCATAGACGGTGTAGACGGGCGCGAGGATGCTGACACATCCGACGACGACCCAGTGTCGCGGCTGGTTCTCCGATTTCAGGTACACGGAGCAACGGAAGCAGGCGTCACATGTCGCCGTGGCATTCCCGAGGGTGAACCCAGGCAGCGCACCTCCGAGCTCGCGGAGGAACGCCCTCCATTGATCCATCTTCTCGAGTTCCTTCCCCCATAGTGCCTGGAACCGCTCGACCTCCGGACTGTTTTCGAGCCTGAAATTGAAGTCCTTATCCGGACGCCAATATTTCCGCGCGATGGAGGTCAGTTCTTCCGCTGTAAATGGCATGGGGTCAGAACCCGAACTTCACAGGTTTTGTCTTCTTGTCACATGGAGTTAGTACACGCGAACCAATAACAGCGCGGTTCAAGATGATGTTGAACGTGTTCTTGAACTCCTCACAGGCGAGGCCAGGAGTCGTGGCAGCTGTAGCGGAGTCGATTACGGTCTCTGCGGCCTGGTTGCCGCAATCCGCGGCGATGCGTTGCGCGAGGATGGTGGAGATGGGGCCCACCTCGTCGGTTTCGAGCGGCATCTCGATGCCGAACTTGCAGACGAACGATTCCTCGGTCGTCATGTTCGTCATGCGCGCATGGATACAAGCTGCGCGCCACCCGCCTGCTCCTGGCTCGGTCTGCTCGACGACCGTGACGAACTGGAAGTGGCTGGGCTGCAGGCGGTTGAAAACGCACCCCGCGAGCGTTGACAGCAGGAGGACGCTCAATATCAGCCGTGCTGTCGGTTCGGGCATATCGAGGGCCTGGGGTTCTGCTCTCCGGTATCCACGGCCAACACTTCAGCACGTGACCAGACCACCCAGGGCACTCCAGTGCGCCGAGCAGTTCCCGAGCCGACAATGCTTCGCGGGTGCTGCTCCAGGCCCAGCAGGGAGAAGTGCCGGAGGCCCGTGAAACCCAGACACGGACCTCCGGCTCAATGCGTCTCAACTCACGGGCACGTGGCCGTCACGGTGAAGCCGCGGTTCGTCAGGTGCGTCTTCACGGTGGTGCAGTCGGTGGACGAGTAGCCGAGGTTCTTCGCCGCAGTGACGAGCGCGTTGGCCGCGGTGTTGAACGACGGGTTGGTGGGCAGCAGGAAGTGGTGCTGGAGGATGAGCGTGTCCGCGCGCGTGCCGCCGAGCGACGTGCGGATGTTCCACAGCGCGCCGGACCAGATTTCGCCGTCGGCGTGGACCTCGCCCGCGACGCTCTCGGGGTAGTGCTTGGTGGTGTCGAGCCGCCGCAGGCAGGGCGGGTTCGCGCTGCTGTACGAGACGGCGTCCCAATCGGCCACGCAGGCGTCCTGGAAGCCGCCGCTGGTGGCGGTGCCCAGCGAGGCGCCCCAGTAGTCGCCGAAGCCCTCGCCCATCGCGCCGGACTCCGCACCCGAGCCGAAGCCGGGCACCTGGTTGTCCTGGATGGAGTGGCCCAGCTCGTGGAGGATGACCTCGGCGTCCTCGGCGTCATCCACGCCGCCCGTGCCGTAGGTGATGATTTTGGTGTTCGGCGTGTACCAGGAGTTGTCCTGGGTGGTGCCGTTGGCGCTGAACACCTGCTGGCGGTTGTTCACGTTGGTGAACCCGAGCGACTGGATGTAGCGCTCGGCGTAGTCGATGTGGAAGTAGCCCATCGTCTCGGTGAAGCCCGCCTGGCCGCGGCTGTAGCTGAACGTATTGGTGGCCGAGGACACGCGCTTCTTGGTGTTGGAGCTCGAGGCGTACGTGCCGTCCAGGAAGCCGTTGCCCGCGAGGTTGAGCAGCGACTCGGTGCGGTAGGCGGTGCTGGGGACGGTGGAGGTGTCGCGCAGGGTGATGTCGCGGGTGGCGACGACGGCGTTGGTGCCGATGAAGACGCGGCCGGTGCCGGTGGCGTAGCGGTTGGTGTCGCGCGGGTTGGCGAGCAGCTCACCCGAGTCCGCGTCCACGAGCATCTCCCAGGTGGGGCCGTCCTCGGAGGGCTCCACGACCTTCCACGCCAGGCGCGGGGCGGCGCCACGCGCGGAGACGACGAGCGAGGCCGAGCCGTTGGCGCTCGCGGTGGCCAGGCCCACGGCGGTGCGGGCGTTGGCGCGGGCCTGCTCGGCGCCGAGGGCCGGCTTCACCGAGGCGAGCGCGGGCGCGGACACCGAGTCGTTGTTGAGGCCCACCACCTCACCGGCGCGGTTGAAGTGCACCCGCACCTCGGCGCCGTCCACGGGCACGCCGCGGTGCACCTGCTGGAAGGTGTAGTGCGCGCCCATGGGGCTCTCCACGGAGCGCACCAGCTCGAGGTCCCCCACGGCCTGCACGCCGTAGCGCCCGCCGTAGGTGCGGAGGAACTCGCGGGCCGCGGCCTCCGAGGCCTGTCCGTAGCCGCTGGCGAGCACGCCATAGGCGCTGGCGGGCTTTCCATCCGCCCGGAGCTCCGAGACGGCCGTCTGCGAGTCATCCACCTCTCCAGCGGGGGCCTCCCCACAGGCGGACAGCGTGAAGAGGCCGAGGACTCCAGCGAGGGCGGAACGCGTCAGGATATTGCGCTGCATGGACTGCACCTCCGGTGAGGAACGTCGAACGGAGGCGCAGTCTAACCCAATCCGGCTGGAAAATCCCGTTATCCTAGAATGGAAGATTTCCCTGGACCTTGAGGCTCAAAGGTTCGCGGCTCAAAGGGTCGCGTTGAGCTCGAGCACGGGGAGCTTGGGGCTCATGACGTCCGGGTACTTGATGCCGGCGCCGGTGTTGAGCAGGAGGACGCGCTGGCCGGCGTCGAGCCAGCCGTCGCGCAGCAGCATGCGAGCGGCCCCCACGAGCGCGGCGCCCTCGGGGCAGATGAAGGCGCCCTCCAGGCGGCTGATGCGCTCGAGGCCCCACAGGGTGTCGGCGTCGGGCACGGCCACGCAGGTGCCGCCCGTGTCGCGCA
>NZ_JBJMQO010000131.1:0-65307 GCF_045802675.1 Archangium sp.
AAGACCGTCAAGGTCGGCTCCTGGAAGTACGTCGCCTCGATGATGAATTTCGGGAAGACGTTCTCCCTCAACGACTGCATCAGCGCCATCCCGCTCGAGAACCGCGTGGGGAGCGCGGGGTACAGGTTCGCCTTCCTGAACTTCGACGCGGACTGGATGCTCACCACGCCCGCCGAGTTCAAGGCCGGCGCCTTCGAGCGGATGAAGCTCAGCGCGAGCGACTGCACCGACTTCATGACGGTGCTGCCCTCGGTGGCGAGCACGCCGGGCCAGGGCCAGAAGGGCAACGAGGAGGGCCTGGTCGCCTTCGTGCGCGGCAAGGCGGACCTGGAGTTCCTCCGCATGGAGGCGGCGTTCGGGCTCGCCGCGTCCGGCTCCATGGGCTTCAACACCGGCTTCAAGCTCACGGGCGCCTTCGGCGTCAACGAGCTCGAGCTCTCCGGCGCCGTCATGGTGAACGCGCCGCTCGCCACGCAGACCGCCGCCGCGGTGCCGCGGGCCTCGACGGCCACCACCGCCGCGCCCAAGGCCTCCCACGGAGCCAAGGTCCTGTCCTTCAACGGCAAGGACACCTGGGTGGAAATCCCCGCGGCCGACAGCCTCCTCCTGCCCGAGTACACCATCGAGCTGTGGCTCAGGCCCCACCGGATTCCGGGGGTGGAGTGGATGGACATGTTCGGGGTGGACACGCGGCAGGGCGGTGGGCTGTGGCGGAACTACCTGCTCGCCATCAACCAGAACGGCGCCTACTACCACCACCGTTTCACGGACGCCTCGGGTGGCAACGCGGGCGCGCCGAACACGCCCAACGGCAGCGTGAAGTGGGACACGTGGCAGCATGTGACGCTGACCAATGACGGCGTCACCGTGAAGACCTACGTCGACGGCAAGGAGGCCGCGAGCGGCCCGGTGAACGGGAAGCTCGTGCTCTTCAAGCAGCCCCTCGCCCTCGGCAAGACGCCGGGCATCCCGGGCGGCCAGTTCTGGAAGGGCGAGATCGCCGAGCTCCGCATCTGGAAGCGCGCGCGGAGTGCCGCCGACATCGAGTCCCGCATGCGCGAGGTGCTCCAGGGCGACGAGAAGGACCTCGTCTCGCTGTACCGCTTCGACGAGGACACGGGCCAGCGGGTAATCGACCTGTGCGGCCGCAACCATGGCACCCTGCGCAACGGCACCTTCGTCGACTCGGATCTCCTGATGATGGAGGGGCTCGAGTTCGACGGGAAGGACGACTACCTCGAGGTGCCGGACTCGCAGAGCCTCCGCCTGGGCGCGTACACCGCCGAGGTCTGGTTCAAGCCGTCGTCGGCACAGCAGCGCGAGTGGAGTGGGGTGTTCGGCAAGAAGGGCCGCAACTACGCCCTCTTCCTCAACAAGGCCGGCTACGCCCACCACCGGTTCCACTCCGCCGCTGGCTCCAACGACGGGGCGCCCAACACGCCCAATGGCTCCATCGCGTGGAACACGTGGAACCACGTCGCCATCACCAATGACGGCAAGGTCGCGCGCACCTACGTCAATGGCATCAAGCTGGCCGAGGGACCCGTCACGGGCTCGCTCGTCATCGACAACGAGGCCCTCTCCATCGGCCGGAGCCCGGATGGAGACAACGCGCCCTACGCCGGGGAGATCTCCGAGCTCCGTCTCTGGTCGCGCGTCCGCTCCCCCGAGGAGCTCTCCGGGAACATGTACCGGCGGCTCGACGGCAAGGACGCGAGTCTGGTGAGCCTGTGGCGCTTCTCCGAGGCGACGGGTGACACGCTCGCCGACGCCTGTGGCCGCAACCCCGGCCGCATCCACATGGACGACGCCATCGTGGAGCCGGCGAAGCTGCGGCACGATGGGCTCGTCCTCAATGGCCTGGGGGACTGCGCGTCCATCGACACGTCGGACAAGTTCAACACCCCCCAGTACACCCTCGAGGCGTGGGTCCGCCCCGACAAGGCGCCCGCGGGCTCGTGGCAGTGCATCTGGGCGGGCACCGACCATGCGCCCTCGCTCTACGTGAGCAACAAGGGGCTCGTCTCCCACCGCTTCACGTCGACCGTGACGAGCAACGCCCCCTCCGTGCCGGTCCTGAAGACCAGCGGCTTCTCCATACCGGGCATGAAGCTCCCCACCGTCCCCGTGCCGAGCACGAAGAGCGTCGCCACGCCGGTCATGAAGAGCAACGTCCTCAATACGGACGTGGACCAGGTGCGGATGGGAGAGTGGAACCACATCGCCGTCACCAACGACGGCAGGACGTGCACCGTCTTCGTCAATGGCGTCCAGAAGGCCCAATGCGCCGTGCCGGGCCAGCTCCGCTCCGTGCCCGCGGGGGTCTACGTGGGCCGCGGCGAGGATGCGAACGACCCGGCCTGGTTCCGCGGCGGCATCGACGACCTGCGCTACTGGTCCGTGGCCCGCACGCCGGAGCAGATCGCCAGCGGCAAGGATCTGCCCCTGACGGGGCGCGAGGCCGGGCTCGTGGCCTGCTACACCATGGACCACACCTCGGGCACCCAGCTCGTGGACCTCGGGCCGAACAAGCTCCACGGTGTCGTCCGGGGAGGGACCTGGGCCCTCGCGGTCGCCCCCGCGGAGCCCGCCCGGGCCGCGATCCAGATTCAAGGCCATACCCACCTGGCCGTCGCGGGGCGCAAGGTCATGCAAGGCGACCTGCGGCTCGTGGATGACCAGTTCTGGTTCTCCGGCCAGCTCGACCTCTTCCCCAAGGAGTGGCCCCTGCAGGTGCGTGGCCACGTCGAGGGCATGGTGAGCAAGCAGCGCTTCTACCTGAGCGGCGAGACCGAGAACGCGCTCTTCGGCCTCGTGCTCTCCCAGTCGCGCCTGTACCTGTCCAACGAGCAGCTCCGGCTGGAGGGCCGGTGGCTCGGCGCCTACCTGCTGCTGGACGTGTCGTGGGACAAGAACGATCCGGTCTTCGCGGGCTCGGTGGGCTTCAGCGCGTCGCGCACCCTCCAGTTCGGCGCCATCCGGATCGGCGGGGTCAAGGTCGCGGACAACTTCCGGCTGTCGCTCGACATCGCCGCGGATGTGTCCGTCGTCGTCTCCCGCAAGGGGCTCGCCGGAGACGTCACGGCCCGGTTCAAGATCAACGGCAAGGGCTTCGACCTGCACATGGGCTTCGACGTCGCGCCGTCGGACTTCGAGCAGCTCTTCCAGTGGCTCCAGCAGCGGATCATCGACGCGCCCGAGAAGTACCTCGCGCACCTCTTCGCGGATGCGGTCACGTGGCTCAAGAACGTGGGCGAGGGGACGATCGAGTTCGCCAAGGAGTCCGGCGAGGCCATTGGCGCCGCCCTGAACACCGCCTTCAAGGTGACGAAGGAGGCCGCCACGGTGTTGATGAAGAACGCCGGGTACGCGGCCGAGCAGGTCGGCGCGGCCCTGAACAAGGCCTACAACCAGGCGGCCAGGGAGGCCACGGCCCTGCTCAAGGGCGCCGGGTACGCGGCGGAACAGGTGGGCGCGGCCCTGAACAAGGCCTACAACCAGGCGGCCAGGGAGGCCACGGCCCTGCTCAAGGGCGCCGGGTACGCGGCGGAAGAGGTCGGCGCGGCCCTGAGCAAGGCCTACAACCAGGCGGCCAGGGAGACCACGGCTCTCCTCAAGGGCGCCGGGTACGCGGCGGAAGAGGTCGGCGCGGCCCTGAGCAAGGCCTACAACCAGGCGGCCAGGGAGGCCATGGTCCTCCTCCGCGACACCGGGCACGCGGCGGAGGAGGTCGGTCGAGCCTTGAACAAGGCCTACAACAAGGCCGCCACGGAGACCACGGCCCTGATGAAGGACGCCGGATACTCGGTCGAACAGATCGGCTCGACCTTGAACAAGGCCTACAACAAGACCGCCAAGGAGGCCACGGAGGTCCTCCGGGGCGCCGGATACTCGGTCGAACAGATCGGCTCGGCCTTGAGCAAGGGATACAACCTGGCCGCCAAGGACGCCGCGGCCGTCCTCAAGGACGCCGGGTACGTGGTGGAAGACGTCGGCAGGGCATTGCAGTCGGTCTACACCAGCAGCGCCGACGCGGCCTCGAGTGTGCTCAGGCAGGTCGGCTACGGCGCGGAGGATGTAGGCAAGGCCATGACCAGCGCCTTCAACAAGACGGGCAAGGAGGTCGAGGGCCTCCTGAACAGCGCGGGCTTCTCCAGCAAGGACGTGAAGGGCGCGATGGACAAGGTGGGGGACACGGCAAAGGACGCCGTCAACTCCGTGGGGAATGCGGGAAAGAAGCTGGGGAAGGCCCTCGGCTTCTGAGCCCGAACCGTGCCGGGCGGGCGCCTTGCCCGAAAAAAAGGGCCACGGGTCCAAGGGGGTATGAACCCGTTTACCGGAGCCGCAGCCCCTCTCACGGCACAGGGCATCGATGCCTGTGCCGCCCGACTCTCCGTGCACCCTGCGGAGATCTGGACCGTGCTGCACGTGGAGACGCGGGGCTGTGGCTACTTCGCCGACCGCCGCCCCGTCATCCTGTTCGAGCGCCACGTCTTCAGCCGGAAGACGGAGCACCGCTTCGACGCGCAGGCCCCCGACATCAGCAACCCCCACGCGGGGGGCTATGCCGGTGGGGTGGGGGAGTACGAGCGCCTCGCGAAGGCCCTGGCGCTGGACGCGCAGGCCGCGCTGGAGAGCGCCTCGTGGGGCCTCGGCCAGGTGATGGGCTTCAACGCCACCGACCTGGGCTACGCGTCCATCGAGCAGTTCGTCAGCCGGATGATGGTGTCCGAGGACGAGCAGCTCGCGGCCCTGGCGGCCTTCATCCAGAAGAACGGTCTGGCCGAGTCCCTGCGCAAGCACGACTGGGCCACGTTCGCCCGCGGCTACAACGGCCCGGGCTATGAGAAGAACCACTACGACAAGAGCCTGGCGGAGGCCTACCAGCACCTGACCTCGCGCCCGCTGCCCGACCTGAGCGTGCGAGAGGGCCAGCTCCTGCTCATGTACCTGGGCTTCGAGCCGGGCAGCGTGGACGGCGCGCTCGGCCCCCATACGCTGGCGGCCCTGCACAAGTTCCAGGGCCAGAACGCCCTGCCCACCACGCCGGGCTTCGACGCGGCCACGCTCGAGGCACTGCGGCAGCGGCACGCGGCCCTCCCCGTGACGGCCCCCGCCGTTACCGTGGCACCCGCGCCGCAGCCCGTCGCCGTACCCGCGCCGCAGCCCGTCGCCGACGTGCGTCCGGTGGCCGGGCCGCTGGCCCCGCGCGCTCCCTCGCTCCCGGTGAGCGCTCCTGAGACTCCGCGTGCGATCGTGCCCGTGCCTCCCGCGCCGCCGGTGGTGGAGGCCTCGCCGCTCCCCGCGTCCCTGGCCGAGCAGCTTGGCCAGCGGCTCTCCCGGCCTCTGGACAAGGGCGTCCAGCAGGAGCTGGCCCAACTCCTGGCGCTGCGTACCAAGGTGGCCGGGGAGCTGGGCCCCTCCGCCGTGCAGTCCGTGGACCTGGGCATCACGGCCCTGATGGTGGAGCAGCCGAACCTCGCGTTCGTGCGCGAAATCCGCCAGCGCGTCGCCTCCGCGCTCAACGACCAGCTCTATCCGCTGCGTCCGCTGCCCATGCTGCGCTCGAGCTCGCCTTCCATGCAGGTGGTGCTCGGGCTGGGGCTGCTGCTGCTCGCCTCGCACGCGGCGTCCGCCTTCATCCACATGGTGCTGACCAGCGAGCAGACCCTGCTCTTCGGCCTCCCGCTGCGGACGATGTTGTTGGTGGGGCTGTGCGGTGCCATCGGCAGCGCGGTGAGCATGCTCACGCGGCTCGCGGACTTCGAGAAGCTGCGGGGCGCCAGCCGTACCTCCATGGTGATGTTGGGTTTCTTCAAGCCGGTGGTGGGCATGTACTCCGCCCTCTTCACCTTCGCGTTGATGAAGTCCGGGCTGCTGCCGCTCCAGGCGAAGTCGCCCGAGTCCGAGCTGTACCTCTACATGGCGGTGTGCTTCCTGGTCGGCTTCAGCGAGCGCCTCGCCCAGGACATGTTCGCCCGCGCGGAGGAGGCCCTGTCCTCGGCTTCGCACGCGGCGAATCCCGCGCCGGCCGCGCCTCTGCCTGGCTCGCCCCGGTGAACGGCGCTGGCGGCTCGGGCCTCGGGTGGTAACGTCCCCGGCCCACATGGATACGGATCTCCGAGGCAAAGGCATCCTCGTCACGGGCGGGGCGGGTGGAATCGGCAGCGCGGTGGTGCGGGCGTTCGCGGAGGAAGGCGCGAAGGTCGCGGTGCACTACCACCAGAGCGGCGACAGGGCGGGGGCGCTGGCGAAGGAACTGGGCGGCGCGGCGGTGAAGGCGGACCTGACGTCCGAGGCGGATGTGGACGCGATGGTGCCCGCGGCGGTGAAGGCGCTGGGCCGGCTGGACGTGCTGGTGGCGAACGCGGGCGTGTGGCCGGTGCCGGACGAGGGCGTGTGGCAGATGTCGCTCGAGCGCTGGCGCCGCACGCTGGCGGAGAACCTGGACAGCGTCTTCCTGAGCTGCCGCGCCTTCCTGCGCCACGTGGCCACCACGGGCACGGGGAACATCATCCTCATCAGCTCGACGGCGGGGCTGTTCGGCGAGGCGGGGCACTCGGACTACGCGGCGGCCAAGGGCGCGCTGGCGAGCGGGTTCCTCAAGAGCCTGAAGAACGAGATGACGCGCATCGCGCCGCTGGGCCGGGTGAACACGGTGTGCCCGGGGTGGACAGCGGTGGAGCGCCACAAGGACAAGCTGGAGAACCCGGCCTTCATCCACCGGGTGACGCGCACCATGCCGCTGCGCAAGGTGGGCCGTCCCGAGGACGTGGCGCGCACGGTGGTGTCGCTGGCGTCGGATCGCATCTCCGGCCACGTGACGGGCGAGGTCATCACCGTGGCCGGCGGCATGGAAGGCCGCGTCCTGCACGAGACCTGAGCGGTCTCACCCCTCCTTCGGAGGAGACTTGCCGAGCAGCTCCAGCGCGCGGTGGGCCGCATCCGCCAGGGATTGCTGGCACGGGAAGCAGCCCTCGCCGCAGCAGGCGGGCCACTCGGTGGAGGGAGTCCGGAGCAGCTGGCTCACCACGGAGCGGTAGGCGAGCGGCAGACCCACGTCGATGCAGGCTTGCTGCACCGCCTCCTTCACCGCGGGATCATTCACGTCCACGTCGACCATGGGGCTCGGCTCGTGCCGCCGTCAGGCGGTGGGGGCGGGGGCGGGCACGTCCACGGCCTCGCGGGCTGGGCGGGTGGCCCGTCCGGCGAGCCCCAGGGCGAGCACGAGGAGTCCCGCGGCGAGCAGGAAGGGCGCGCCGGGCAGGTTCCAGTCGAGCCGCGGCCCGATGAAGTACGCGAACGTCTGCGTGAAGAGGGTGGGGCCGATCATCCCCGCGATGCCCATGATGCTCGAGAGCGCGCCCTGGAGCTGGCCCTGCTCCGAGGGGCTGATGCGGCTGGACATCATCCCCTGCGAGGCGGGCCCGAAGAGGCCCCACAGCGCCATCACCGGGATGCCCAGCCAGAACTGGGGACCGGTGGACGCCAGGCCGTAGATGGTGAAGCCCACCGAGCCGAACGCGAGCCCCAGGAGCAGCGCGCGCCGCTCGCCCAGGCGTTTGACGAGCGGCCGCATCAAGACGGCCTGGACGAGCGCGGAGCAGATTCCCACGCAGCCCAGGGTGCGCCCCACGGTGCGCGCGTCCCAGCCGAAGCGGAAGCCGCCGTACAGTACGAACACGCTGGGCAGCGCGACATGGGCCAGGTTGTACAGGAAGTGCACGCCCGACAGCCCCAGTACCTCACGGTTCGAGCGCAGCAGTTTCAGCGCGCCCACCGGGTTGGCCCGCCGCCAGTCGAAGGCCTTGCGCCGCTCGGGCGGCAGCGACTCGGGCAGGATGAACAGGCCATACAGCCCGTTGGCCAGGCTCAACGCCGCGGACACCCAGAAGGGCAGACGAGGCGACAGGTCGCCCAGCTCACCGCCGAGCCAGGGCCCCAGCACGAAGCCGACACCGAACGCGGCGCCGAGCATTCCGAAGCTCGCGGCACGCTTTTCCGGCGGCGTCACGTCCGCGATGTAGGCGCTGGCCGTGCTGATGCTCGCCGCGCAGATGCCCGCGATGATCCGGCCCACGAACAGCCAGCTCATCGACGGCGCCAGGGCCATGAGGACGTAGTCCAGCCCCAGCCCGAAGTTCGACAGCAGCACCACCGGCCGGCGGCCGAAGCGGTCCGAGAGCGAACCGAGCAACGGGGAGCAGAAGAACTGCAGCAGCGCGTAGACCGTGGAGAACAGGCCGTAGACCACCGAGGCTCGCGCGGTGGAGCCCATGAAGCCCTCGAGAATCTTGGGCAGGACGGGGAGGATCATCCCCACGGCCAGCATGTCGAGCAGCACGGTGACGAAGATGAAGGTCAGTGCGGCGCGGCGCGGCGCGGGTGCGGTCGGAGCGGTCATGGGCGCCGACGTCCTAACACCTTCCCTGGCCGGCCGTGCAGTTCCTCGGGACCGGAAACAGGGCCAGGAAGGCGGGCGGGGAGGCGAGTGCCCCTCCGTCGAGTCCGGCCCCAGGCGAGGTCCGTCTTTCGGGACGGGTCTCTCGGGGTAGCATCCGCGGGGATGAGAGGAACGTGCGCCAGCTTCCTGAGCTACATCGGCATGCCCTCGGGGGCTCTGGAGCCCACGCCGTGAAGTGCCTGGGCGCACTCGTGCTCGGCCTGCTGCTCGTCGCGGGCAGCGCGCGCGGTGAGGGCTACCCCATCCCCCGGGGCGAGCACCCCATCGCGTGGAAGGCGGCGGCCTCCGCCGGAGAGTGGCGCATCGAGGAGACGGCGCTCTCGCTCGCCGCGCCGCGAGGGCCGCGGAACTTCTTCCTCCAGGAGCAGGCCGCCGCCTCGCCGGTGTCCTTCGTGCGAGCGCGAATCCAGAACCCCGCCCGCGCGGACCTGGCGCTCCTCTTCCGCGCGAAGGTGCGCGCCACCGAGCCCCTGTTCGCGCTCACCGGTTATGGCTTCTACGTGGATGCGCGCCGCGAGACGCTCGGCTTCGAGCGCTACGACGGGACGCGCACGGATGACAGCGGGGTGCGCGCCCGGGTGAAGGGGCTCGCGAAGGTGGGGGAGTTGGAGGTCGTCCTCTTCCTCGCCGGGCCCGCCTTCGCCGCCCATGTGTACGACGCGCGCTCCAAGGTGGAGCTCGCCAGCCTCGTCTGGTCCGACTCCGCGTTCTCCGAAGGCACGCTCGGCGTCTACGCGAGCAAGAGCCAACCCCCCGAGGTGAAGGTGTCCCTGTTCGTGCCGGCGCCTCCACCCCAGGAGGCCTCGGCGCGCGATGGACTCACGCTCGAGTGGCTCGTGCGCGTGGAGCGGGGCCTGAAGTTCGCGCCGGAGCTGCGCCGTTACCTGCGCCGCCTCGCGAGCGAGCCGGACGCGGACGTGTACGTGGCCAATGAGCTCGGCGTGCACCTCCTCCAGGCACGTGCCGTCCAGACGCGGGAGGTCCGCCCCGGGGTGCCGTACCGCCTGCAGGATCCCAGCTTCGCGGAGCGGCTCGAGCGCGCACGCAACGCCGCCCCCCGGGACGCCTTCGTCGACGGCATCAAGGACCCGGAGCTCCTCGAGCGCGCCATGCGGGCACTCGCCGCCCGGGAGCCGGAGCGCGCGCGGGTCATCGAGATCGGCCGCACGCACGAGGACCGGCCCCTGTTCGCGCTGCTCGTCGGTGAGGCGTTGGATGATGCCTCCCGCCCGGCGGTGCTGCTGTGCGGGGGCACCCACGCGAACGAGCTGGTGACGCCCGAGCCGCCGCTCGACGCCGCGCGCTGGATGCTGGAGAACCAGACGAATCCGCGCGTGGCCCGCTGGTTGCGCACGTTCCACTTCGTCGTCGTCCCGCTCGTCAATCCGGATGGGAGCTACGGGTACTGGCACGACTCCACCGCGCGCGGGCGCACCAACCGGCGGCGGGACGAACAGGCCACCGAGCTGGGGCTGCTCGAGTACGGCGTGGACCTGAACCGCAACTACCCCTTCGCGTGGAGGAACGTGGAGGACCGCTTCAACAGCGATGACCCGCGCTCGCCGTTCTACCGGGGGCCGTCCGCGGGCTCGGAGCCCGAGGTGCGGGCGATGATGCGGCTGGGCGAGGTGTGGCGCTTCGTCGCGATGGTGTCGTACCACGCGGCCGCGTCGCGCCTCCTGGTGCCGTACACGGCGGAGGGCGCGCGTGAGCCCGAGCCCTCGGTGGCGTGGGACGTGGCGCCCAGGATGATCGACGCGGTCCACCAGTCGTCCGGGGGCAAGCGCTACCAGGCGGTGCGTCACCTCTACCCGGTGGGCGGGACGGATCAGGACTGGTTCCACTGGAGCTTCGGGACGCTCGCGTACATGGTCGAGCTGCCGTTCTCGGCGCCGAGCGCGCGCCGTCCACTGGCGCCCATGGTCGAGGCCGCGCGGCCCTTCTGGCAGGTGCCGTTGGACAGGTTCCTCGAGGGGCCGTCGCTCTCGGTGCGGGTGCCGGAGACGTTCCGGGCCGAGGGCCCCGTCGCGGTGGCCATCGACGAGGTGGCCTGGCCGAACGGGGAGCACTTCTCCGCGCATCCGGTGTCCGGGATGTTCCACACCTATCTCCCGGCCGCCGGGCGCTACACGGTGCACGCCACGAGCCCGTCGGGGCGGACGGTGACCCGCACGGTCGACGTGGGCTCGGGTCACGCGGTGGTGGCGCTCGAGGAAGACGCGCCACAGTGAGCGTGTTCCGTCTTCACCGTTGCCTCGGCGGTGGGCCCGCCTCCCGTGGCATCGGCTCTGCCGCCACAGGAGGGAGCCCTTCCGGCACGTGGCGCGAGGAGGCTACGGCGCCAGCGTGAACTTCGAGATCTTGTGCTCGGTCGGCTGCGTGATCCACAAGGTGTTTCCCACGCCGCGGGCGAGCCCCGAGGCGCCGAGCACTGTCTGCACCTGGGTGACCACCCCGTCCGGCGAGATCTTCGCGAGCTGCCTGGTCCCGTAGTACTCGGTGAACCAGATGTTGCCGTCCGGGCCGGCCACGGGATTCCACGGCTGCGGCGAGTTGGCGAGGGGGAAGAGCGTGATGGTCCCCGTGGGCGTGATGCGCCCGATGGTGCTGCTGGCCGGCATGGCGAACCAGACGTTGCCATCGGGGCCGGCGCCGATGGTGTGCGGCTGATCCACCGGCCCGAACTCCGTGATGTTCCCGTTCACGTCGATGCGGCCGATCTTGTTGCCGTTGTGTTCCGCGAACCAGAGCGCGCCGTCCGGTCCGGCCGTGATGCCCATGTTGTCCGGGTAGATGCTGGACGTGACCGTGTACGAGGTGAACTCGCCCGACGTCGTCATCTTGAAGATCTTGTCCCCCATGGTGAACCAGAGGTTCCCATCGGGGCCGCTCGTGATGTCAGCCGGAAAGCTGTGATAGCCCCCATCGTTCGGGGGCGTGAACACGGTGATCACGCCCGCCGGCGTGATGCGCCCGATCGTCGAGGGCTGCGCGGGCATCGTGAAATAGATGTTGCCGTCCGAGCCCACGGTGAGCTGGTCCGGGTACTCCGGCGTGGCGAACTCGGTGAGCTTCCCCTGGGTGTCGAGACGTCCGATCCGCCCCCACGTGTCCGCCAACTCCGTGAACCACACGTTGCCGTTGGGAGCGACCGTGATGTCGTTCGGCTGCAGGGAGGGGTTCGGCAGGCCGTACGACGTGAGGGAGCCGGACGAGCCGCCCGCGAGGGCGGTGAGCGAGGTGAGCGCGACGGCGAGGGCGAGGAGCTTTCTGGGTTGTCTCATGGGGGTCTCCGGGGGAGTGGGTAGATCGCCTGCCCCGCCGGACGGCGGAACTGACGGTCCTTCGGATCAGATGCTGGAGAACGACGTCGTTTACCGCGAGAGAACATCCGTGACTTCGCGCTGAGCGAAGAGCTCGTCGTATAGCCGAGTGATTCAAACCCATTCAAGATGGGTCAAAACGCATTTCTCCTGAGGCGGTTTGCCCCAGAGTGAAAATGACTGTGTATGGCAAGCCTCGGCCCTTCGCGCGCCACGGCGATGGCGTAGAAGCTGGCCACGCTGAAGGAGGTGTCGCTGCCCTCCATACGTTCAGCGTGCAGCGCCATGGCGCCGTGCGGGTAATCCCATACGCCACCAGCGTACGCGTGCATTGGGAGAGTCCATACGACGCGGCGACGCAGCAGTTCGCCCAGCGGACGCTGCCGCACACCGTCCCGTGGTTCCCGCCTCGCGCACGCGGTGACATGAGCGCTGGTACCCGCGACCCTCCGAGGCTTCGACCGGCTGGGCCTCGCGATTGCCAATGCGTGAGGCGGTGCTCCTGGGCTTCCGTCCTATATGGAGCGCCTGCCAGGCCGCTGGCGGAGCAGGCCGGGCACCGCCTTTTCAGGGAGAAAAAGGCGCGCTGTAAGAGTTTTTGGCCCGCTTCGTTTTCGGAGATGCTTGCGGAGCACTCAGTGGAAAGGTAGTGCACGGGTCGTGATCGTCCGTTTGTTCGCCATCGCCTTCGCGCTGCTGCTGTCGGCGCAGGCCGCCCTCCCGGGCGGGACGATCCGGGTGTGCCGCTACACCGGCCAGCGTGTCGACCCCTGCGCCTGCCCCGGGAAGAAGCCCGTCGAGGAGACGCGGCTCTTGCGTCAGGACTGCTGCGAGCTGCGGCAGGGCCACCGCGCGGAGACGCAGGGCGTGGTCCCCACGCTCGCCGAGCAGGCCCAGGTGCACGTGGTCGAGCTGCCCGCGGTCGCCACCTGGCAGCCGCCGGCCTTCCCCGAGGAGCCGGGTCCCCGGACGCGCTCCGGACACGATCCGCCACCCCGGGCGCGGTTGTTCCTCTCGCTGCGACAGCTGCTCATTTGAGCCGGCCTCCGCCGCCGTGACCGGACGTGGCCTCGTGCCGCTCCGTGACGGCGGGCGTGTGTCCTCTTCCTGGCCGTTGCTCGAAAACCCTTTTCCCTGGTGAAGACGATGTCCCTGTCCACGAAGCTCGTGGCCGGAGCCCTGGCTCTTGGCCTGTCCGCGTGCGCCCTGGGGGCCGCGGAGCGTGTCCCTTCTCTCGCCGATCCCTCCAACCCCGGCGCACCCGAGTCCCCGGTGCACGGCATGGCCGCCATCCTGGCCAACGACGCCTCCGCCTTCTCGAGCCTCGAGGAGCCCTCGGGAGGGGCGGCACCCCATTCCCATTCTCATGGCGGCACCGAGGCGGGCACTTCCGCCGCCGCCGTCTACACGTGCCCCATGCACCCGGAGGTCACCTCTCCGGAGCCGGGGCGCTGTCCGAAGTGCGGCATGAACCTCGTGCTCCGCGAGCCCAACGAGGCGAAGCCCACCGAGGCCGCGCCCTCGGGCGGGCCTGAGCACTCCCACGGGCACGAGGGCCACCCATGAGACGGCTGTTGCCCACGGTGGCCCTGTCCCTGTTCGCCGCCGGGTGCGCGACGATGTCGCCCGAGCGCGGGCACGCGGAGCTCGGGGCCATGGTCCAGGAGCGCGTGTCGGTGCCGACGGGTTGGGAGAAGGGCTCGCCCCCGGCGGAGGAGGTCCGCGCCCGGGTGGTGGAGCTGCTGCGCGACGGGCTCACGCGCGAGGAGGCGGTGCGCATCGCGCTGGTGAACAACCCGGGCCTGAAGGCCGAGTACGAGGCGCTCGGCATTGCCCAGGCGGAGCTGGTGCAGGCCGGGCTGTTGCGCAACCCCACGCTGGGCGCGCAGGTCCGCTTCCCCAACGAGCCGGGCCTGGGCCTCAATGTCGAGTTCTCGCTCGTGCAGGAGCTGTTGGACGTCTTCATGCTCCCGGCGCGCAAGAGCATCGCCCGGCGGCAATTCGAGGCGGACGTGCTGCGCACCGCGCACGAGGCGCTGAAGGTGGTGGCGGAGGCGCGCGAGGCCTATACGTCGCTCCAGGCGGCGGAGCTGCTGCTGCGCAACCAGGCGCGAATCGTGGCCACCACCGAGGCCGCCGCCGAGCTGTCCCGGCTTCAGCACGAGGCCGGCAACATCCCCGGCCTGGACGCGGCCATCTCCCAGTCCGCCTGGCAGGAGGCCCGTGTCGTCCTGGCGCGCGAGGAGCTGGAGCTCGTCGGCCGCCGTGAGGCGCTCAACCGGCTGCTGGGCCTGTGGGGGGAGAACACGGAGTGGAAGGCCGTGGAGCCACTCCCGGAGCTGCCCGCGGAGGAGCCGCCGCTGGAGCACCTCGAGCCGCTCGCCCTGCGGCGCCGGTTGGATGTGGATGCCGCGCGCAAGGAGGTGGCGCTGATGGACCAGTCGGTGGCGCTCGCGCGCGGCTCGCGCTTCATCGGGACGGTGGAGGTGGGGGTGAGCACGGAGCGCGACACGGACGGGCTGCGCGTGACGGGGCCGAGCCTCGTGCTGGAGCTGCCCCTCTTCGACCAACGCCAGGCGCTCATCGGCCGGCTGGAGGCGCGGCGGCGGGTGGCGGAGCGGCGGCTGGAGAAGCTGTCGGTGGATGCCCGCTCGGAGGTGAGGCAGACGCGGGCGGAGCTACAGACGGCCCGGAAGCTGGTGGAGCACTATTCGAAGGTGCTGCTGCCCCTGCGCCGGCGCGTCGTCGAGCAATCCCAGCTCCAATACAACGCCATGGTGCTGAGCCCGTTCCAACTCCTCGAGGCGCGGCGCGAGGAGGTGCGGACGTATCGCGAGTACGTGGAGACGCTGCGGGACTACTGGAACGCCCGGAACGCGTTGGAGAACGCGGTGGGCGGCCGGCTGACGGACGAGCAGGGAGAGGCGCGATGAGCACGCGAGACACGAAGGGGTTGAGCCGGCGGCAGATGCTCGTCGCCAGTGGAATCGGAGTGGCGGGAGGGGCGCTGCTGGCCTCGCGCGAGGCGAGGGCGGAAGGGCCTCGGCCGGCCGGGAGGAACCTGCCTCCGGGGAGGCCGGGCCGGGACTATCAGCCGGTGGTGGTGCCCAACGGCTCGAAGCTGCCGTGGAAGCTGGTGGACGGGGTGAAGGTGTTCCACCTGGTGGCCGGGGAGCTGGAGCACGAGTTCGCTCCGGGCCTGAAGGCGCTGTGCTGGGGCTACAACGGGCGCGTGCACGGTCCGCTCATCGAGGCGGTGGAAGGGGACCGGGTGCGCTTCTACGTCACCAACCGGCTGCCAGCGGCCACCACGGTGCACTGGCACGGGCTGCTGCTGCCGTGCGGCATGGACGGGGTGGGTGGGCTCAACCAGCGGGCCATCCCACCGGGCGAGACGTTCAAGTACGAGTTCACCCTGCGCCAGTCGGGGACGCTGATGTACCACGCGCACCACGACGAGATGACGCAGATTGCCCTGGGGATGACGGGCTTCTTCATCGTGCACCCGCGCCAGCCGCATGGGCCGAAGGTGGACCGGGACTTCGCGCTGATGCTGCACGAGTGGAAGCTGGAGCCCGGGGCGCGGCGGCCGGATCCGAACGCGATGAGCGACTTCAACCTGCTCACCCTCAACGGCAAGGCCTTCCCGGGGACGGCGCCACTGGTGGCGAAGACGGGGCAGCGGGTGCGCATCCGGCTGGGGAACATGGGCCCGATGGATCACCACTCCATCCACCTGCACGGCTACCAGTTCCGGGTGACGGAGACGGACGGTGGACGCATGCCCGAGTCCGCGCAGTACGCGGAGACGACGGTGCTGGTGCCGGTGGGGGCCTCGCGCACGGTGGAGTTCGTGGCGGACGAGCCGGGGGACTGGGCGATGCACTGCCACATGACCCACCACGTGATGAACCAGATGGGGCACGGCCTGCCGAACCTCATCGGGGTGAAGCCGGAAGCCCTCGACGAGAAGGTGCGCAAGCTATTGCCGGACTACATGACCATGGGCCAGGCGGGGATGGGGGACATGGACGAGATGGGGATGGCGATGCCGGCGAACAGCATTCCCATGGTGGGAGGGAAGGGGAGGTACGGGGGCATCACCATGGGAGGCATGTTCACGGTGCTGAAGGTGCGCGACCGGCTCGAGGGCTACGGAGACCCGGGCTGGTACGAGAACCCGGCGGGCACCCAGGCGCTGTCGGCGGAGGCGGCGGAGCTGGTGCGTGATGGCATCGACGTGAACGGGGACCCGGGAGTGCTGGACGGCGGCGCGTGAGGAATGGAGGCCGCTGAACCCATACATGGTGGAGTATTCAACGGACGTGGAAGTTCCGTTTCCCCCTGGATTTATGGAGATGCCATACTTATCCATGGCAGGTGCGTGGGGGGAACCGCCATGTCGGCAGAGGCAGTGTCCAGCGAGACCGTGGTGGAGCACGCTTCGGGCGTGGGCGCGAGTGCGCCGCCCGGGCTGCCCTACCGGGAGCTTTTCCTGCAACTGGCGGAGCAATCGCCGGACGCGGTCTTCACCAAGGATGTGCAGGGCCGCTACACCTTCATCAACAGCGCGGGGGCGCGCTATCTGGGCCGGAGTGTGGAGGAGATCCTCGGCCGCAAGGATGATGAGTTGGTGTCGCCGGAGGAAGCGCAGGCCACCAAGGAGTTCGACCAGCAGGTGATGCTCGCGGGGCGGATGCTCCACTCGGAGATGAGCGAGCGGATGGCCGGGGCGCAGCGCGAGTGGTTTTCCACGAAGAGCGTCATCCGGGGGCAGGACGGGCAGATGATGGGCCTGTTTGGCATTGCCCGGGATTTGTCCGTCCATTTGCGAGGCGACGAGGCCCGGCGCCGCAACGAGGCCCTCTTCCGGTTGGCGGTGGGAGGCAGCTTCGATGCCTTCTTCATCCTCCGGGGAGAGTCCGGGGGGCTGCGCATCCTGCACCTCAACACCCATGCGGAGTCGCTGCTGGGCTGCCTCGCGCGCGAGGCCGAGGGGCAGCTGCTCGCCGGGTTTCCGCATGCGGCCCTCATCGCGCCCGCCGCCGCGTGCGAGGAATTCTGGCGGACGGGCAAGCCCCAGGACGAGGAGGTGTGCCAGGAGCTGCCCGGACGCGGGCGCCGTTGGTTCCGCCGCCAGCTGCGGGCCGTGGGCGACTGTCTGACCGTCACGGTGCGTGACATCACCGAGCAACGTGAGAGCGAGGCCCGCCTGCGGCTCAACGAGCGGATGGCCTCCATCGGGATGCTCGCGGCGGGGGTGGCGCACGAAATCAACAATCCGCTCGCGTTCGTCTCCAGCAACCTCGGCTTCATCCAGGACGAGCTGCGCCGGCCGGAGCAGCTGGAGGAATTGCGGAGCGAGCTGCTGGAGGCGGTGGCCGAGGCGCGCGAGGGCGCCGAGCGCATGCGCCTCATCGTGCAGAGCCTCCAGTCGCTCTCGCGCGGAGATCCGGTGTCCACGCAGCCGCTGGAGCTGCACGAGGTACTGGAGGCCTCCATCCGGCTCGTGCAGGGCAAGGTGTGCAGCCGGGCGCGGCTCGTGCGCGATTACGGCGAGCTGCCGCACGTACACGGCAATGCCGTGCAGCTGGCCCAGGTCTTCGTCAACCTGCTGGTCAATGCCGCGCAGGCCATGCCCCCGGGAGGGGGGGAGATCCGGTTGACGACGCGTGTGCGCGGCGACTCGCGCGCGGTGGTGGAAGTGCGGGACACCGGCTGTGGCATCCCCGCCGAGCACCTCGAGCGCATCTTCGAGCCCTTCTTCACCACCAAGCCGGCCGGAGAGGGCACCGGCCTGGGCCTGCCCATCAGCCACGGCATCATCCGCGCGCTCGGCGGGGAGTTGTCGGTGGAGAGCACGGTGGGGGAGGGGACGACGTTCCGTATCCTCCTGCCCACCGTGGCCGAGCAGCTGATGGAGGAACGCTGGCCCGCCAGTGCTGGGGCCCTGGTTTCCTCATCGCCGTCATGAGCGTGGATCAGATCGTCCGGGCCCACGGCGGCAGCGTGGTGGTGCACTCCACGCCGGGGTGGGATTTCAGCGCCTCGCCAGACCCAACGGCTTGACCTGGCTGCCTGCCGCTCCCTGTAATCGGCGGGTTTGGCCTTCCAACTCGAGAGGCTCGTCCGGAGAGGTACAATGTCCAGGCATTGTGTCGATGATGCTCGCCCCGTGGAAACAAGGCGGCCCTTTCGCGCGGGGGCGCTGGCCCTGGCGGGGTTGATGCTGGTGACAGCGTGCGCCACGGGGGCTCCCATGGGAGGAGGGTTGACGGCGTACCGTTACCGTCCATCCGTGCCGCACGGCTCTCCCGAGGCGGAGCCGCTAGAGGTAGAAGCCGACGACAGGGGCCAGGGAGAGGCAATCTTCACCAGGTTGCCCACGGACTTTGCGCCCGTACAGGTGGATGACTCCGACGTTACCGCAGCCCTGACAACGTTTTGGCTGAACGCGCCGCTGCGGGTGGCCACGCCCCGTCCCGCTCTGTATGTCGGTCGTCGGTTGGCGTTGGTCTCCGTGTCCTTGAGTGGCGAGGCCCGGCAAACAGACCTGGCGCAGTCCTATGGGCGTTATTGCGAGCGGTGCGGCACTCCGGGGGATTGCCTGACCCTGTTTGAGGATGGGCCCAGCTTCCAAGATGACGACAAGCGCCGCCTTGCAGTTGCCCTGGCGGTGGGCCCTGCCCTGGAAGGCGTCAACGCGGAAGTGCGGGCGATGCTCAACCCCACGCGCGTCATGACGATGCTTAGCATCACCATAACGGTTTACATGGCGCTATTGCTGGCGCCCGTGCCTGAGCCCGTGACAAAGGGCGCGGCCCTGGTGTTTAGCGCGGCCATGTGGGCCTATCTCGGCTGGGAATTCTTCCATCTGATAAGAGCATATGCGGAGCTTTATGAGGATGCGCCGCAAGCCTCTACCTTCGCCGAGTTGCGCGAGATTGGCGAGCGGTTCGGCCGTGTCATCGGCCCCAACAGTGCGCGTATTCTCGTAGTCGTGGCGACAGCGGCGATAGGGGAAACGGCGGCGCTCGCTTCCAAGACCCCGAAGCTACCGGGATTCACCCAAGCTTCGGAGAGGTTCATGGCGAATACTGGCTTGCGCTTGCAGGATGCGGCCACCGGAGCCGAGCGCGTCATTGTCTCGGTGCCCGAGGGCACGATCCGCCTTGTGTTGGCGCCTCCTGCGATGGCCATGGCCGCCAAGGGCGTTGCCGCTGGAGGTCCTGCGCCGAGCCGGGGCAAACTCCTCCCTGACGGACATAGAGCGTGGAAGTCGTTCAGTGGCTTCAAGTCGGCCAAGGGCTCAGCGGGCCCGGGGAAGGAATGGCATCACATCGTGGAGCAGACTCCGGCCAACGTGACGCGGTTCGGGGGCGAAGCCCTCCATAATACAGAGAATGTTGCTGCGCTGGATAAGGCTCTACATACCGAAGTTGGCCGTCTGTACTCTTCAGTTCGCTATGATATTACCGGCTCGTCCACGTTGACCGTTCGGAAGTGGCTGAGTAGTCAATCCTACGAGGCGCAGCGAGCGTTTGGTTTGCTTGCAATCAAGAATATACAGAGTGGGATATGGTGAAGAGTTTCGAAAAGCTCGTCGAGGAGTTTGCTTATCACGTACAAGCCCAAACCGAGCAAATCGCCGGGGGCGATGCGAAGATCGGAAACAAACACGCCAAGAAAGCTCTTGCCGCTTTCATGCAGCTTCGCTCTCACGGAGATCTCGGGCGCGATGCGCTCGCGGCGCTGTTCTCACATCCTCGCATGGACGTGCGCGTAATGGCTGCTGTGTTCCTGCTCCGCCATAGGACGGCGGAGGCTAAAGCAGTCTTGGAAGAGGCCGCAAAGGGGCAAGGGTTGGTTCCGTTCGGAGCTTCCGAAGCCTTGAAGCGGTGGGAAGAGGGAACTTGGGCCCTGGACCCCGCCGAGGATGAGTCGGGACAGACGGAATCCCCCCGGCCCGCCGCGCCCATCCAGCGCAGCCGTTCACGCACAGAGCGTGCCGCTGTTGCCAAAGGAAGGGGGGGCAAGCGGGACAAACCCGGCGGTTGATCTTGTGCGGGGCGCGCGCCGGGATTCACAGCCGAAGCCCGGGCCGGTGAGGCGAGCCGAGGCTCGGGCCCACCCAGGCAAAGAGGGACGGGGTGAGGGTATCCGTCCCCGTATTCCTCACTTGCTGTCTTCGGGGTCAACGGACTGCGGCGGACGGCTCTGGTCCTTGCCGACGGGCAGGTAGCACTTGCCCTGGTACTCGGCCTGGGTCTCGGCGCAAGGCGGACGCTGAGCAAGTTCCACCCAACAACCCCCATTGATTTCGACCTGACCAGCCTTGGCCCTGCAGGGCGCCTTCGTTTGGTTACGGAAAGGCTCTTTTGGCAACGGGTAGGTGATGCTCGTTGTCTGTGGCTCCTCCGCGTTGATCCAATCCGGGGCGTCCAGCTGGGAGGGGCCTTGGTGATCCACAATGGGCGAGGAGGGCTCCAGGTATTCGGGCCCGCTCGTCCCATGCAGCCAGACGCCCAGCCCGAGCGCGAGTACGGCGAAGCCCGCGACGGTGCGAGGAACCCACCGCGCCCGGTGTCGCACGCGCCCTCGCGCGAGGTGGGCCTGCACCTGGGGATTGTCCTCCACGAGCTCGGCCGCCGCGGTCATGAGCGCGAGGATGTTCACCAACTCTGGCATCGGGACCGAGGCGGGCGCCTCCTCCACCTCCAGCGTCAGGGATGGCGGCTCGGGTTGGCAGGAGAGCCGCATGCGCCATGCGCCCTTGGGTTGCAACTGCGCGCGCTCTCCGGGGAGCAGCGTCAGTGCCGCATTCCCCGTGCTGGTATGCCGCGATTCGTGGAGGCATCCCAATTCGGGCCCCACCTCTTCGCATCTCCCGCCGAGCTGGAACGGCCCGAGCCCACTGTCCTTCCCTATCTTCTCGTTCGCCACGTGCTGTCCCCTCATGAATGCGCGCTTCACGCCCGCACAGGGGAGCGGATTTGACTCCGTGAGTCAAGGCGATTGGCGAGCCCTGTTGGGTTATCTCAGGGTATTTTCTACTGCGCAGGGTTGTTGCTGCTTGCGCATCACGTCTAACGACCCGGATGCGGAAATCCTCCTGCTGATTGTGCCATGACGGACGAGGCTCACCTGATGACGGAGAACATGAAGGGACTACTCCTGGAGGACCGCTGGGCGCCCGTCACTTCGGAGATGGGATTCCTTGAGGCTGGTGCGGAGCACGCCGCCCGCGCCTACGCGGCGTGGTGGGGAAGGTTGCTGGCGCCTCGTGGCATCACGGTGGATGTGCGTCCCGTCTCGGGCACTCTGGAGCAGGTCCTCTCCTCGCTACTACCCTTGACCAGTCCGGAGGCGGCGCGCCAGCTCTTCATGCCGACGCGCAGTGCCTGGACCGCGTACGTCGAGAATACGCGAGGGGGGACCGACGCCATGAGCGCCATGTCCTACATGGCCGAGACGTTGGGCTGCCGAGGCCTGCGCGTGGTCGCCGTGCCCCACACCCTCCGCGAGGACAAAGGCCGTTATGGTGCTGTGGCGCTCTCGGTGTATGGCCCACACCAGACGGCTTGGCTTAACTACGTCCGGGTCGTGAGCGCAGTTGATGACGGGGGCCGCTGGGTTTTCGACCAGTTCGGAGAACCCTTCCCCTTCGAAAAATTGGAGCAGTACCAGGCGCGCCGCGTGCGGGATCGGTTCACGTTCGACATGCTCAAGGAGTACCTGCGCCACCTGGGCCTGTCGCCCTTCGAGGAGGACTTCTACCTGCCGGGGGGCGCACCCGCGTGGCTGGTGGAGAGGAAGGGCCCGGTTTCCCCCAAACACAAGGAGTACACCCTGGCCCAGGTCCGCGAGGACTTTTGACTCTCACGCATGAGTGAGCGCGAGCTGTGCCCCCATTCCCTCGCCCTCCGGGAGAGGGACAGGGTGAGGGTATCCGTCCCCGTGTTCCTCACCTGGCTGTGTCAGGGCTGGACGGATTGAGGCAGATGGCCTCGGTCCTTGGAGACGGGCAAGTAACACTTGCCCTGGTACTCGGCCTGGTCCTCGGTGCAGGGAGGACGCCGAGCGAGTTCCACCCAGCAACCGCCATTGATTTCGACCTCATCCAATTTGGCTTTGCAGGGAGCCTTCGCCTGGTTTCGGAAAGGCGCCTTGGGCAGCGGGTAGTTAATGCTCGCTGTCTGTGAATCCTCCGTGTTGATCAACTTAGGTGCATCGAGCTGAACGGAGTCTTGGGCAGCCACGATGGGCGAAGAGGGCACTAGGTGTTCGGGCCTGTTCGCCGCACGCATCCAGATGCCCAGCCCGAGCGCGAGCACGGCGAAGCCCGCGACAGCATGAGGGATCCACCGTGCCCGGTGGCGCACGCGCCCGCGCGCGAGGTGGGCCTGCACGTGGGGATTGTCCTCCACGAGCTCGGCCGCCGCGGTCATGAGCGCGAGGATGTTCACCAATTCCGGCATCGGGACCGAGGCGGGCGCCTCCTCCACCTCCAGCGTCAGGGATGGCGGCTCGGGTTGGCAGGAGAGCCGCATGCGCCATGCGCCCTTGGGTTGCAACTGCGCGCGCTCTCCGGGGAGCAGCGTCAGTGCCGCATTCCCCGTACTGGTATGCCGCGATTCGTGGAGGCATCCCAATTCGGGCCCCACCTCTTCGCATCTCCCGCCGAGCTGGAACGGCCCGAGCCCACTGTCCTTCTCTGTCTTCTCGTTCGCCACGTGCTGTCCCCTCATGAATGCGCGCTTCACGCCGCACAGGGGAGCGGATTTGACTCCATGAGTCAAGCGGGTCCGCGAATCCTGTTGGGTTCTCTCCGGGGGTCTTCTCTGCTACGAGGGTCGGAGAGGCTCCATTGATGACCGAGAACATGAAGGAACTGCTCCTGGAGGATCGCTGGGCGCCTGTTACTTCAGACATGGGCTTTCTGGAGACCAATGCGGAGCACGCTGCCCACGCCTACGCGGCGTGGTGGGGAAGGTTGCTGGCGCCGCGTGGCATCTCCGTGGAGGTACGGCCAATTTCGGGCACGCTGGAGCAAGCCCTCTCCGCGCTGCTGCCTTTGACCAGTCCGGAGGCGTTGCGACAGCTCTTCATACCGACTCGCAGCGCCTGGACGGCATACGTCGAAAACGCGCGAGGAGGGACCGATGCCATGAGCGCCATGTCCTACATGGAGCGGACGCTGGGTTGCCATGGCATGCGTGTGGGCGCAGTGCCCGACACCATCCAGAAGGACAAGGGGCGTTACGGAATCGTCGCGCTAGAGGTATACGGCCCCAGGCAGACGGACTGGCTCAACTACCTTCGCACTGTTTATGCAATGAATGATGGTGGCCGTTGGGACTTCGGCCAATCGGGCGAGCCTTTCCCCTTCGAGAAGCTGGAGCAGTACCAGGCGCGCCGAGTGAGGGACCGGTTCACCTTCGACATGCTCAAGGAGTACCTACGCCACCTGGGGCTGTCGCCTTTCGAGGAGGACTTCTACCTGCCGGAAGGTGCACCCGCGTGGCTGGTGGAGAGGAAGGGCCCGGTCTCCCCCAAACATCAGGAGTACACTCTGGCCCAGGCCCGGAAGGACTTCTGACTTTGGACACCCCTGGGCATCGTGTTGGACTCTCGCCATGTCGACCCGTGATTCCATGACCCCGAGCGAGCGTCTCCGCGAGGTGCTCGAAGCTCCCCGTCGGTCCTTCATCCCTCTGCCGGACACGCAGATCATCGAGAGTCCCGGCTGGTCGCAGCTCGTCACCCCCTCGCTGCGCCAGGGGGGCCTCAATGAGGTGTCCTTCGCGGCCCTGGACGAGCAGGAGGCCGATGCCGTCATCGACGAGACGCTCGAGCTCTACCGCCGCCTGGGCCTGCGCTTCCGGTGGACGGTGGGGCCCGACAGCCGGCCCGCGGATCTCGCCGAGCGGCTCGCGCGTCGCGGTCTGCGCCAGTCCGAGACGTGGGGGATGATCCGCGAGACCGAGGCGGTCCCGGTCGACGTGGGTGGAGACGTCACCGTGGAGGAGGTCGACGAGCGGACGGTGGCGGAGTACTCGCGAACCATGGCCGAGGGATGGGGAATGGACCCCGCACCGATCGAGGCGTTCAACCGGTCCGTGCTCGCCAGTCCCGACGGAGGCCTCCGCCTCTTCCTGGCGCGATACCAGGGTGCTCCCGCGGGCACGGCGGGGCTCGCCGCCTTCGAGCGCTCGGTGTTCTTCCTCGGGGGTGTGGTGCTCCCGGCTTTCCGGGAGCGTGGGCTGTACCGGGCCCTCGTCGCCGCGCGGCTGCGCTACGCCGCCGAGCGGAACATTCCCTTCGCCACCGTCCATGCCAGCGCGAGCACCTCCGCGCCCATCCTGGAGCGCCTCGGCTTCGAGACGCTCTGCCGGTTTCCAATCTTCACCAACGACTGACAGGCGTGCGGCGTCAGTTGGCACCCTCGAGCTGCGGCATCCGTCCTGTGTCTCGTCACCTGCCCAGGAACCCGAGCAGGGCCTGGTGCCACTTGTCGGGGGCCTCGAAGTGGGGAATGTGGCCCACGTTGGGAATCTCCACGAGCGTTGCATTCGGAAACGCCTTGGCGGCGCGCTTGCCCAGCTCGGGGTACTGGCCGAGCTTCGCGAGCGCCTCGGGGGACACGCGGGCGCGGCCGATCGTGGTGCGGTCCGCCTGGCCGATGACGAGCAGCACGGGCGCCGTCACGAGCGGGAACTCGTGCACCACGGGCTGCTGGTAGATCATCTGCTCGGTGGCGGCGGAGACCCAGGCGAGCCGCGGGTACTCGGCGCCGAGCGTCTGGCGGTAGGGCACCTGGACGTACTCGTCGAACTCGGGGCGCCACGCGACGTAGTAGGTCTTCTGGTACTTGCGGATGGACCCCTCGGTGGCGCCGAGCTGATCGCGGTAGAGGTCCTCGGTGGCGCGCCAGGGGACGAGGAAGCGGTAGTCCTCGAGGCCGATGGGGTTCTCCAGGACGAGGTGGGTGGTGGCCTCGGGGAACATGCGGGCGAAGCGCGTGG
The DNA here is from genome assembly GCF_045802675.1 of Archangium sp. Classification (GTDB taxonomy): domain Bacteria; phylum Myxococcota; class Myxococcia; order Myxococcales; family Myxococcaceae; genus Archangium. Next base: position 24,813 of record NZ_JBJMQO010000131.1, read on the forward strand.
CGAGCATGCCGCCCATGGAGTGGCCCACCACGGCGACCCTGGGAATCCCCAGCTTGTCGAGCACCTGCTTCGTGTTCGAGGCGAGCAGGTGGAAGTTGTAATCGAGCGCGGGCTTGGAGGACTTGCCGAAGCCGATCTGGTCCGGGACGACGACGCGGTAGCCGGCCTGGCTGAGCGCGCGGAGGGTGACGTTCCAGTAGGCGCCGAAGAAGTTCTTCCCGTGGAGCAGCAGGACGGTGCGGCCGTTGGGCTTTCCGGAGGGGGGCACGTCCATGTACGCCATGCGCACGTCCTGGCCCTGGAGCGAGAGCGGGAGGTACTGGACGGGGTAGGGGTAGGGGTAGCCCTCGAGCGCGATGCCGAGCGCTTCGGGCGTCTTCGTATCCTGGGCGGCGGCGGGCGTGGCGCAGAGCAGCACGAGCAGTGCGAGCAGGGGACGCTGGACGGACATGGGGCCTCCGAAGGGGTGGGACTCGAGGGAGTTCCCTACCCGTTCATCGGGCAGCTGGCGCGAGAAACCGTGGGTGAGCACCGGGCTCTTGTCAGGATTGGAGCAGCCCACCGTGGGTGCGTGCGATGCTGCACGGCCAGGACACGGAGAGGCGCATGACACGGGGATTCGAGCTGCTGGACTACAACCGCGAGGCGTGGAACCGGCAGGTGGAGAAGGGGGACCGGTGGACGTTGCCAGTGGGCCCGGAGGTGATCGCCGCGGCACGGAGAGGGGAGTGGAGCGTGGTGCTCACGCCGAGCAAGCCGGTGCCGCGCGCGTGGTTCGGGGAGCTGGCCGGCCGGGACGTGCTGGGCCTGGCGAGCGCGGGAGGGCAGCAGGGGCCGGTGCTCGCCGCCGCCGGAGCGCGGGTCACGGTGTTCGACAACTCGCCCGCGCAGCTCGGGCAGGACCGGCAGGTGGCCGAGCGCGAGGGCCTCTCCATCCGCCTCGTGCAGGGGGACATGCGAGACCTCTCGGCGTTCGCGGACGAGAGCTTCGATCTCATCTTCCACCCCTGCTCCAACGGCTTCGTGGACGACGTGCGGCCCGTGTGGCGCGAGGCCTTCCGGGTGCTGCGGCCCGGTGGGGTGCTGCTCGCGGGGTTCTCCAATCCGATCGTCTACCTGTTTGATCCGGAGCTGGAGCAGCGGGGCGTGATGCAGCTCAAGTACCGCATGCCGTACTCGGACGTGACGAGCCTCACCGACGAGGAGCGCCGCCGGTACACCGACAAGGGCGAGCCCCTGTGCGTCGGGCACTCGCTGGAGGATCAGCTCGGCGGGCAGCTCGAGGCCGGTTTCCTGCTGGCGGGCTTCTACGAAGACAAGCAGCCCGAGGGGGACAAGCTGTCCGAGTACCTGTCTGGCTTCTGCGCCACCCGGGCGGTGAAGCCCGCGAAGCGCTAGCACCCGAGGACACGCATCCATGCCGAGCCTGATTGAACGCTTGCAGTCCTACATGCGGAGCAGCGCCGCGCAACGCTACGAGTCCGTCCCGGTTCCTCCCTTCACGGCGTTCTTCCACGCCTTCGACCCACTCATCTACCTCAACTACGCCATCCCGGACGGGCCCATCTCGGGGGACGTGAGCGAGCCGCTGCGGCGGCTCCGGGCGGAGTTCCAGGCGCGGCGGAGGGTGCCCCGCTTCGAGTACGTCTCCGAGCTGGCGCCAGCGCTCGCGGACAAGCTGCTCGCCGCGGGCTTCCGGCAGGAGGCCGAGGCGCGGGTGATGGTCTGCACGCGCGAGAGCTTCACGCCGGTGGAGGTGCCGGAGGGGCTCGAGTTCTCGTTGCTCTCGCCCGGCTCGTCCCGCGAGGACGCGCGCGCGTTCTGCAACACCGGGCGGCGGGCCTTCGCCGTCGATGACGCCTACGAGGCCTCCGAGGAGGAGCTCTCCGGGTTCTTGAAGGACCTGAAGGAGGGCAGGGGGGTGCTGGGGCGCGTGGCGGGAGAGCCGGCGGTGGTCGGCACGTGCACGCCCCCGTCCGAGGGCATCGCCGAGCTCGCGGGAGTGGGGACCCTGGAGCGTTTCCGCAAGCGGGGGTTCGGCTCCGCGCTGACGTCCCGGGCCGCTCGGGAGGCGTTCGACGGGGGCGTGGACGTGCTCTTCTTGAGCACCATCACCGAGGAGGCCGGCCGCATCTACGAGCGGGTGGGGTTCCGCTTCGTGACGCGGATGCTCTTCTACGTCGATGCCGCGCACCCGGAGGGCGCCCCGGCTCCCGTGTCGGACTGAGCGAGGGCGCCCGGCCCTCCAGCAGCCGGGCATGGGAAGGCCGGTTGTGCTCGAAGGCCTTGCTGGCTTCAATGCCGGGTCCGAGGCCGATCTCCTCCGTTCTCAGCCGCGCACGGGCGCGGTAGCTTGGGGGGGAGATGGAGAATCACCTCGCGCGTGTGCTCGTGTGCCTTGCTTTCCTCTCCACGGGAGGGGTCCGTGCGGCGGCCGGTGAGCCGTCCCCCGCCTCCGAGTCCTCGCCGGCTCAACGGAAGCGGACGGTGCTGCTGCTCGGCGACAGCCTGATCGTCACCAGCTTTGGCGAGTACCTCGAGAAGTCGCTCAACGCGTCCCCCGGAATCCACGCCGTGCGGAAGGCGAAGTCCTCCACGGGGCTGGCGCGTCCGGACTTCTTCGACTGGATGAAGGCGGGCCGCGAGGAGGTCGAGCGCCACCATCCCGACGTGGTCGTCGTCATCATGGGCGGCAACGACGGGCAGGGGCTCACGGACGACAAGGGCAAGGCGAAGGTGCAGTGGGGCGCGCCGGGCTGGGAGGCCGCGTACCGCCAGCGCGTCGAGGACTTCCTGCACGTGCTCGAGGCGCCGGGCCGGAGGATTCTCTGGCTGGAGCTGCCCGTCACGGGGCTGCCGAACTTCGAGCGCAAGCTGCGGGTCATCCGCCGCGTGTTGCGCGAGGCCGTGTCGGCGCGGGGGGCCACGACGCACCTGGACACACGGTCCTTCTTCACCGACGCGAAGGGGGGCCTGGTGCGCGAGGCCCGGGTCGAGGGCTTCCGCAAGCCGATGCCGCTGCGCATGGAGGATGGGGTGCACTTCACGCTGGCGGGGGGCCGCTACTTCGCCAGCAGTGTCTTCCCGGCGGTGCTGGGGCTGCTCGAGGCGGGTGGGGACTCGGCGCCCGCCGCCGGGGAGCCGGAACTCAACGCGCCGGAGCCCGCCGTCTGCCGCGAGTCCGATGCCGCGTCCGAGGCGCCGATGATGCCCCTGGCGTTCTGCCGGGAGTGAGGCGTGAGGGGGCTCGCGAGACGGAGCCTCCGGGGTGGCTCAAACCTGGGAGGAGCCCGGGTCGCTCACGGCCGGAGCGGGAGCGGGAGCGGGGGCGGGCTTCTTGGGGGCGAGGGCGCGGCGGGGGCCCTTGATGGCGTAGTTGAGGAGCATCGCCGCCGGGAAGAGCATGCCGAGCCCCTGGTTGAGGTTTTCCGGCGGGTGGACGATGGCGCCGAGCGTCATCGCGGCGAAGAGGACACCACACACCACACGGATGAGAAGGGCGTTCACGGGAGTTCCTGGGGACGAGGTGACCCATGATAACCAGGGGTTCTCCCCGTGCACCTCCGGCCATGAGAAAACCCTCGTCCGCCCTGCCAGCGATCATCCTCGGCGTGAGCTCGGCGCTGTTCTTCACCATGACGTATGTGCTCAACCGGCGCATGGCGGCGGCGGGGGGCTCGTGGGCGTGGAGCGCGTCGCTGCGCTACTTCATCATGGTGCCGCTGATGTCCGTGCTGGTGGGCGTGCGGGGCGGCTGGCCGGCGCTGGGGGCCGAGCTGCGGCGTCACCCGCGCGAGTGGCTGCTCTGGGGGGGAGTGGGCTTCGGCGTCTTCTATTCGCTGCTCACGCTGTCGGCGGAGTACGGGCCCTCGTGGCTGATCGCCGGCTCCTTCCAGGTGTCGGCGATCTCCGGACCGCTGCTCTCGCCGTTCATCTACACGGATGCACGCCGGCGCATCCCCCTGAAGGCGGTGAGCGTGGGCTCGCTGATCCTCGTGGGGGTGCTCGTCATGCAGCTGGGGTACTTCACCCTGGCCATGCCGGCGCGGGCGTGGCTGGCGCTGCTCTTCGTGGTGCTCTCCGCCTTCGCGTACCCGCTGGGCAACCGCCGGTTGATGCTGCACCTGGAGCGCGAGGGCGTCTCCCTGGACGCGAGCCAACGCGTGCTGGGCATGACGCTGGGCAGCCTGCCGTTGTGGCTGGGCGTGGCGGCCCATGGCTACTCGCGAGCGGGGTGGCCCTCGCCGGAGCAGGTGCTGCAGTCGGCGGGCGTGGCGGTCTCCTCCGGAGTCATCGCCACCACGCTCTTCTTCCGGGCCACGAACATGACGGCGAACAACCCGGTGGGCCTGGCGGCCGTGGAGGCCACGCAGGCCACGGAGCTGCTCTTCGCGCTGCTGCTGGGGGTGCTCTTCCTCGGCGAGCCGTGGCCCTCCACGGTGAGCTTCGTGGGGGCGGGAATCATCGTGGTGGGCATGGTGCTCTACAGCCGCATCAGCGTGGCCGCCGAGCTGGAGCCCTCCGCGGTGCAGACGTGACGCGCCGGCCACGCCTGTCCGCCGTGGCGTGGCCCGTGGAGGCCAGGCGGGATCATGAGGAGGGTTTCCTTGTCAGGTATGAGTAGAGCGTCGTTCCTTGGAGGTATTGCCGCGGTACTGGCGCTGGCGGGCGGCTGTGTGCCTTCTGGCGACGCGCCGTCCCCGTCCGCCAGCGTGGCCTACCCGCCCGTGCTGCGTGCCGATTTCCCGGACCCCTTCATCCTCGAGCACGAGGGGCAATACCTCGCCTATGCAACGAATACGGGCGGGGCCAACGTGCAGATGGCCTCGTCCACGGACCTCTCGAGCTGGCGACTCCTCTGGGATGAACGGGAGCCGGGCCGGCTGCGCGACGCGCTGCCCGTCCTCCCTTCCTGGGCGAAGACGGGCTTCACCTGGGCGCCCGAGGTGCTGCGGACACCGGGCGGCTTCGTGCTCTATTTCACCGCGCGCCACGCCGCCAGCGGCCTCCAATGCGTGGGCGCCGCGACCAGCGAGGATCCGCACGGTCCGTTCACCTCGCAAGCCTCCGAACCCCTCGTGTGCCAGTACGAGCTCGGCGGCACGATCGACGCGAGCCCCTTCCGTGCTCCGGACGGACAGCTCTACCTCTACTTCAAGAACGATGGGAACAACCCGGCCTTCAACAAGCCGACGGAGCTCTTCGCCCAGCGTCTTTCGCCAGACGGGCTCGGCCTGGTGGGCGACCCCGTCTCGCTGATCCGCAACGACAAGCCCTGGGAGGGCCGCGTGGTCGAGGCTCCGGCCATGGTCGAGCGGGGCGGCGCGTATGTCCTGTTCTTCTCCGCCAATGACTATGCCTGGCAGGACGCGCAGCGCGTTTCGAATTACGGGAGCGGTTACGCTACCTGCGAGGGGCCGCTGGGGCCGTGCACCGATGCTCCGGGCAATCCGCTTCTCGCCAGCACGGCTCAACCCTGTCTCAGCGGCCCCGGTCATCAGGCCGTGTTCCAATCCGGGGGCAGGGACTTCCTCGCCTTCCATTCCTGGTCAGCGACCCAGAGTTGCAGGCCCGCGAACCTGGGCCGCTTCCTGCACATCGTCGAGCTGTCCTGGCAGAACGGCGTGCCTCGAATCGCCCCGCTCGAGCCGCGTTGAGGCGGCGAGGCTGGAGCGCATCCCAGCCTCGCCCCCCTTCATCACCTAGATGCGGACGCGGATGCCCAGCGAGTAGATGCTCTCCTCGTAGCGCACGTCGCGGGGGTAGGTGTCGCCTTCGGGCGTGAACTGCCGGAAGTTCCGGAAGGGACTGCCGAGGATGTTCGACGCGTCGAAGGTGAAGCTGACCTTCTCCCAGGGCGCGTAGCTCGCCGAGAAATCGAGCCGCGACACGCCGTCCACGAACTCACCCGTGAAGCCGGGGCCGTTCGGGTTCTGGACGTAGGAGGTGATCCAGCGCGAGCGATAGTTGTAGGCCAGACGGGCGGAGAGCTTCTCGCGCTCGTACATCGCGACGAGGTTGTAGGACCAATTGGACACGCCGGGGATCCGGCCGGTCTCGCCCAGCTCGAGCTGGTAGCCCGCGGGGAAGGCCTGCTTGTCGTCCAGATAGGTGACGTTGCCATAGGCGCCGAAGCCGCCGAGCCAGCCGGGGAGGAAATCGAAGAAGCTCCCGACCGTGGCTTCGAAGCCCTGGATGCTGCCCTCGCCGGCGTTCACCGGGATGTTCACGCGGACGCGGCCAGGCCCATAGGTCGGGTCATCCCGGGTCACGTCGAGGTTCGTGATGAAGCCGTTGAAGTCGCGGCGGAACACGGCGAGGGACGCCATGCCGGTCTGCTGGAAGAAGTACTCGAGCGAGACGTCGTAGTTGTTCGACCGGACGGGCTGGAGGTCGGGGTTGCCGCCGCCGCCGGTGATCTGGCAGCTCGGGGGCGGGCTGGGCTCCGACAGACAGGGGGGAGGCGAGTTGAGGACGATCGGGCGCAGCTGATCGAAGCCCGGCCGCGTCCGGGTCTGGTTGGCGGAGAGCCTCAGCTGGAGGTCGTGGAGGAGCCGGATCCTCGCGCTGACATTGGGGAGCAGGTCGGTGTAGTTGCCAGTGCCCTCCTCGGTGGTGGTCTCGGTGGGGTAGGTGGTGACGGTGGTGTTGGTGCGCACCGCCCGGAGGCCGAGCACGCCGTCCACCCGCACGCTGCCCACGTTGAACTCGTAGCGCGCCTGCCCGTACCCGGCGAAGGTCTGCTCGCTGGCGTCGAAGATGCGCAGCCGCTCGGGCGCGCCTGGAGTGTAGCCCTCGAGGGCGCGCAGCTGCTCCACGTTGCTCCGGATGCTCTCGTACGTCGGCACGACCCAGGTCCGCGTCTGCTGGATGTCGCTGCCGCGGAAGCCGCCGCGGAACACATGCAGATCGACCGGAAGGTCGGTGAGCGGCATCCCGGCGTGCGCATTGCTATAGCGCTGACCATTCTCCTGGTAGGCGTCGCGGGTGGTGACGCGCAGGCCGGCCTCCAGCTTGGGGAGGAAGGAGAGGCCGGTCTTCACGTCGAGGTCCGTCCGGGCCTGCCAGTCATCGCCCGCCGCGACGTAGGACCTGTCGAAGAAGCCGACGTACTGGAAGTTGGCGGGATTGGTCAGGTCGTAGTTCCGGAGGGAGAACTCCATGCCACCGGGGCCCCGCGGCACGTCGAAGTTGACGTCGAAGGTGGGGGAGGCGGCCAGCTGCTGGTCGAAGCTGTAGAGCGACATGTCGAACTGGCTGGTCGTCCGCGCCAGATCGGCCGTGAGCCGCACGGGGCCCGTCTCATAGGTGCCGCCGACGGCGAACTGGGCGGTGTCGGTCGTGCGGTAGGTCGCGCCCTGGAACATGAACGGCCGGGCGGCGTTCTCGACGGTGAGGCTCTGGGCCTGGTCCGTGGTGTCCGGCCGCAGCGTCACGTTGGTGTACCGGGCGCCGTCGCCCCACAACCGCATCTCCAGTTGGCGGTCCGAGACGCTGTCGCGGTACCCCTGCCAGAGGCCCTCGGCATAGAACTCGAGCCCCGTCGTTGGCCGCCACTGCAGCGCGCCGTTCACGGACGGCCGTTCGCGCTGGCCGGTGCCATAGAAGATGCCGACCACGTCGGGGAAGCGGAACGCCTCGCCCGTGTCCGCGGCCCGCCCGTTGGGGCTGATGAACCCGGTGTTCCAGCGCGCCGAGTCCAGATAGTTGAGGCGGGTGTAGGAGAAGTTGATCAGCGCGCCGACGTCGCCCGCGCCGGTGTGCCAGCGGTCGGTGATCAGGAGGTTGCCGTTCGGGTCGAACGCGCCGGACTGATTGGCGTAGGTGGCCCGCAGGGAGCCCGAGAGCTCGAAGCCGTCGAAGTCGAACGGCCGGCGGGAGCGCACGTCGATGAGACCGGCGAGGCCACCTTCGATCTGATCGGCGGTCGTGGTCTTGAAGACGTCGAGCGCCGCGATGCCACCCGAGGGAAAGTCGCCGAGCGCGACGCTGCGCGTTTCGGCGGTGAAGATCTCCCGGCCGTTATAGGTCGTGGTGAGGTCGGGCAGACCGCGCACCAGCACCTGGCCGGCCGCTTCGCCGCGTTCCCGGGCGACCTGGACGCCCGGAATGCGGGCCGCCGTCTCGGAGACCGTGACGTCCGGCAACTTGCCGATGTCCTGCGCCACGACGCTATCGACGATCTGATCGGAGTCGCGCTTGATGGTCTGCGCCTTCTGCATGCTGCGTTGCAGGCCGACGACTTCGATTTCCTCGACATACTCATCGTCGCCCGGAGTGCCCGCGGCGGCCGCGGCGTCATCCGTTCGAGGCGCGGTGCTCGCGCCGGCCGCTTGCGACGCCGGTGCGGCTCCAGGGTTGTTCGGCACGGCTTGCTCGCTCTGCGCAAGCGCATCTGCCGTCAGCATCGTGAGGGACGTTGAACAAAGAAAGAATGTCTTCAAACGCATCGAATACCCTCTCCAACTGCGCGCACAAATCCGTCGGCTCCTCTGCTGGCTGGAGTTGCCTGGCGAGGTCCTCCGGTTTCATACGTGTTTGTAGGGCCGCGCATCTCACCCATGCCCACGCAGGGTGTCAAGACGTAGTCCCGTTTATCCGCGATTCGCGCTGCTGACGGGTTACGGCGTGGTGCGTCAAATCCACCTCCCAAGCCACGGTCATCCGCTTCACCGGCGACAACGGCAACCCCCTGGCCAGCAGGACACCTCTCGCCGCGCGCCCTGCGTGCTATACGGTCCGCGGTCTGCTCGGCCCCCCGCGAGACAGGCCGCGCGCATTCCTCAATCACAGGAGACGTCGTGGAACGGATCCCCTTCGGTACGGCCCCAGGAGGACAGCCCGTCGAGGTCTACACCCTCACCAACAAGCGAGGGGTGGAGGCGCGGGTCACCAACTACGGGGGAATCCTCCTCAGCCTGCGCGTGCCGGACCGGGACGGCCGTTTCGACGACGTGGTGCTGGGCTACGACTCGTTGGCGGGCTACCTGAAGGATTCTCCGTATTTCGGCGCGCTGATCGGCCGCTATGGCAACCGCATTGCCCGGGGCCGGTTCACGCTCGATGGCCAGCCATACACCCTGGCGGCGAACAACGGCGTCAATCACCTGCACGGCGGCCTCAAGGGCTTCGACAAGGTGGTGTGGACCGCGGAGCCCTTCGAGAACGAGCAGGGCATGGGCCTCGTCCTCACCTACGTCAGCCCCGACGGCGAGGAAGGCTATCCGGGGACCTTGACCGCGCGGGTCACCTATACGCTGACGGGCGATGACGAGCTCGTCTTCGACTATCACGCCACCACCGACAAGGCGACGCCGGTCAACCTCACCCAACACAGCTATTTCAACCTGGCCGGAGACGGGAAGGGCGACATCCTGGGCCATGTCGTCACGATCAACGCGGACCGCTTCGTGCCGATCGACCCGACGTCCATTCCCCTCGGCGGGCTCCGCGAGGTCACGGGTACGCCGTTCGACTTCAGGCGGCCCACGGCCATCGGCGCGCGCATCCGCCAGGACGACGAGCAGCTCCGCAACGGGCTGGGCTATGACCACAGCTTCGTTTTCAACCAGGGCAGGGCCGGCGAGCTGATGCTGGCCGCGCACGTCCTGGAGCCCACCACCGGCCGCGTGATGGAAATCCACACCACCGAGCCCGGCATGCAGTTCTACTCGGGCAACTTCCTCGACGGCACGCTGAAGGGAAAGAAGGGCGCGGTCTACCACCACCGCTTCGGCTTCGCGATGGAGACCCAGCACCTGCCGGACTCGCCGAACCAGCCGGACTTCCCCTCGACGATTCTGCGCCCGGGCGAGCAGTACCGCTCGCGCTCCGTCTACAGATTTTCCGTCTCGGGCCGGTGAACCCAGGCACTCCCTCTGGTGAAACCATGACGCTACGCGAACAGATCGAACAGGATTTCCGCGCACGCTTTGGCGCGGCCCCCACCGCGGTCGTACGGTCTCCGGGCCGGGTCAATCTCATCGGTGAGCACACCGATTACAACGACGGTTTCGTGCTCCCCATCGCCATCGACCGCGAGGTGTGGATCGCGCTGCGCCCGCGCGACGACCGCCGCGTCGTCGTCCACTCGCTCGACTACGGCGCGTCCCTGTCCTTCGAGCTCGGGCGGATCTCCCATACCGGCACGGATTGGGGCGAGTACCTGAAGGGGGTCGCCTGGGCGCTGCAGGAGGCCGGGCATACGCTCGAGGGTCTGGAAGGGGTGATGATCGGGAACGTGCCGCGCGGCGCGGGCCTCTCGTCCTCCGCCGCCGTGGAGCTGGCCATGCAGCGCGCCTTCGCCACCGTGAGCGGACTGCCATGGAAGCCCTCGGAGATGGCGTTGCTCGGCCAGAAGGTCGAGAACAAGTGGATCGGCGTCAACTCGGGGATCATGGACCAGATGATCGTCGCGGGGGGCCGGAAGAACCACGCGCTGCTCATCGATTGCCGCGACCTGTCGCTTCAGCCCGTGCCCGTCCCCGCGGGCGCCGTGGTGGTGGTGCTCGATACGGGGACCCGCCGCGGGCTGGTGGACTCCGCCTACAACGAGCGCCGGAGCCAGTGCGAGCAGGCCGCGCGGTTCTTCGGCGTGAAGGCGCTGCGAGACGTCGATACACGGACCTTGTCGGCGCGCGAGAGCGAGCTGGAGCCGCTGGTCCGCCGCCGCGCGCGGCACGTCATCACCGAGAACGACCGGACCCTGCGGGCCGCCGAGGCCATGCGGGCCGGAGACCTGACGCGGCTGGGGCAGTTGATGGACGCCAGCCATGACAGCCTGCGCGACGACTTCGAGGTCACCAACGATGCGCTCAACACCATCGTGTCGCTGGCGCGGGCGCAGCCGGGCTGTTTCGGAGCCCGCATGACGGGAGCGGGCTTCGGTGGCTGCGCGGTGGCCCTGGTCGCGCCCGAGCGGTCCGAGGCATTCGTCCAGAGCATCGGCGAGAAGTACGAGCAGGCCACGGGGAACACGCCGCACATCTACGTGTGCCATGCCGCGGACGGGGCGAGCGTGCTGGAGTCCAGCCGGTGACGATCGAGCGGCTCTCTTCGGTGAGCTCGCGCTGCTGCGGATGCACCGGCGCCTGGAGGGCTGAGCAGCCGGGTGTGTTTCAAATGTCTTCGAGGGAAGGAAGGAGCGCATGACCCCCGCCGCGAACAACGAGCACGAGCCATACGACGTCGCCGCCATCATGGGCGGGCTCTACGGCGATGGGATCATCGGCCTGAAGGGCGCCTTTTCGCGGCCCTGGGTGGAGCGGATGCGCGAGGACATCGGGACCTTGTTCGAAGAGGCCCAGAAGGTGCCCGGCGGGGCGCTCCCCCGAGGGCCACAGCGCTGGTACGTCGAGGTGCATCCGGAGCGGATCCGCGGCTTCGTGGACATCGCCACCCATCCCTGGTTCGTCGCGGTCTGCGAGGCGGTGCTGGGACGCGATTACAAGATCGTCGAGGTCGGCTTCGACATCCCGTTCCCCGGCGCGGCCGACCAGCCGTGGCACCGCGACTTCTCCACACCGGAAGCGACCACGAAGGGGCGGCGCCTCAACAGCCTCGCCTTCAACCTCACCGCCGTGGACACCCTGCCGGAGCATGGTCCGTTCGAAGTGGCGCCGGGGACGCAGTGGGACGAGTTCGAGGGCTGCGAGAAAGGCATGTTCCCACCCAGGCATCTGTGGCAGCGCTACATCTCCCGGGCGGTGCAGAAGATGCCTCGAATGGGGGATATCTCCGCCCGCTCGGCGCTCACCATCCACCGCGGCACGGCCAATCGCTCGAATGAGTGGCGGCCGGTGCTGGTGGTGGGAGTCGATGCGCCCGACGCAACCAATGCCAATCATCACGACCTGCAGGTCACCCAGGCATATCTGGACTCACTGCCGGTACGGGTGAGGGAGCACCTGACCTATCGCGTCACCGGGAAGCTCGAGACGGTGGTGCAGCACCATGTCATCGAAGGGCTGTTGAAGCCGGACTATTGAGGGCCGCGGCGGCACCGTGGCCTTGGCGATGTACCTCTTGTCTGTCCGGCGGAAGTCCACGAAGCTTCGCCGCCGCGCCGGGGCGGCCGGCGCCCCCAGGAAATGTGAACGATGGCTGATGTGCTGCTGCGGGATGTGCAGAAGCGATATGGCTCCCAGTCGGTGATCCACGGTGTCTCGCTCGAGCTGAAGCACCGGGAGTTCATCGTCTTCGTCGGCCCCTCGGGGTGCGGCAAGTCCACCCTGCTGCGCATGGTTGCCGGGTTGGAGCGGATCACCGGTGGGGAGATCCTCATTGGCGGGCGCCGGGTCAACGACACGCCGCCCGGCGACCGCGGGGTCGCCATGGTCTTCCAGAACTACGCCCTCTATCCGCACATGACGGCGGCGGAGAACATGGCCTTCGGCCTGCGCAACATTGGCACGCCGCGCGCGGAGATCTCCGAGCGTGTGAACGCCGCCGCGAAGACGCTGCAGATCGAGCACCTGCTGGAGCGCCGTCCCGCGGAGATGTCCGGCGGCCAGCGCCAGCGCATCGCCATCGGCCGCGCCATCGTGCGCCGGCCCGACGTGTTCCTGTTCGATGAGCCGCTCTCCAACCTGGATGCGGCGCTGCGGGTGCAGATGCGGGTGGAGCTGGTGCAACTCCACCAGCGGCTCGAGGCCTCCTCCATCTATGTCACCCACGACCAGGTCGAGGCGATGACCATGGCCGACCGCATCGTCGTCTTCCGCGAGGGGCGGATCGAGCAGGTGGGCTCGCCGCTCGAGGTGTACCGCAACCCCGCGAACACCTTCGTGGCGGGCTTCATCGGCGCACCCAAGATGAATCTGCTCGAGACCCGGGTGGTTGCCACCAGCCCCGGCCGGGTGGAGGTCGCGCTGCCTGGCGGCAAGGCCGGGCTCTCGGTGGATGGCAGCACGCTGAGCGCGGGCGCGCCGGTCACCTTCGGCGTCCGGCCCGAGCACGTGCGGCCGACCGCTGGCGAGGGCATCTTCCGTGGCCAGACGAAGGCGATCGAGCGGCTGGGCCGCGAGACCCTGTTGCATGTCACGGGGGCCGACGGCGCCACGCTCATCGCCACCGACACGGGCGACAGCACGGTCCGCCTCGGCGACACCGTGACCCTGGCGCTCGAGCCCGGCAACGGCCGGCTCTTCGGCGCGGATGGGCTGGCACTCAGGGGCCTGCCATGAACGTGACCCTCGAGCAGGCGCCCGCCGTGCAGCGCGGCTGGCTGACGCGGTACCGCGACGCCATCGCGGGCTATGGTTTCCTGGCGCCCTTCCTCGCCTTCTACGCCGTCTTCCTGATCTATCCCTTCGCCCTCGGCCTGTGGATGAGCCTGCACGACTGGGAGATCGTCGGGGACTACCGGGAGTACATCGGCGGGTTGAACTACCAGGAGCTGTGGGACGACCCTTATTTCTGGGAGGCGCTCAAGCGCACCCTGCAGTTCGCCGCCATGACGGCCCCGGCGGCCACGGTGCTCGGGCTGGCCCTGGCGCTGGCGCTCAACCGGCCGCTGCGCATCTACGGCGCGCTGCGGGCCATCTTCTTCGCCTCCAGCATCTTCTCGGTCACGGTCGTCACGCTGGTGTGGTCCATGGTGCTCAACCCCGACCGTGGCCTGATCGCCAACGGGATGCGCGCCGTGGGGCTGGAGCCCATCGCCTTCCTGGCGGACCGGGCGTGGGCCATGCCGGCGCTGGTGGTGACGACCTTGTGGTGGGGCGCCGGCTTCCCCATGGCGCTCTTCCTCGCCGGGTTGCAGCAGATTCCTCTCGAGGTCTACGAGGCCGCCCGGCTCGACAAAGCCTCGCGCTGGGCGGTGCTGCGGCACATCACCCTGCCGGCCCTGGCGCGCACGACGCTGCTCGTGGTGGTGCTGCAGACCGTCATGCATCTCCAGGTGTTCGGCCAGCCGCTGTTGATGACGCGCGGCGGTCCGTCCAACTCCACCCGGCCGCTGGTGCAGTTCATCTACGAGACCAGCTTCCGGGACTGGCGTGCGGGCTATGCCTCCGCGACCTCGATGGTGCTGTTCAGCTTGATGTTCTGCGTGGCGTTGCTGCAGCTGCGGCTGTCGCGGCAGGAGGAGAAGTGAAGCCATGAACCGGACCCTCGGTGACCGTCTCCTCCTCGCCCTGATGATCGGCGCCGCGTTCGTGTGGATGATGCCGATGCTGTGGGTGCTGGCCCTGTCGCTCAAGCCCAACTCCATGCTGGTGAGCTCCACCCGGGGCATCGTGCCGTGGCCGCATACCCTGGAGAATTTCGCCACCCTGCTGCGGGTGTCGCTGACGCCCCGCTGGCTGCTCAACAGCGTGATCGTCGCCATCGGCATGACGGCGTCGGTCCTGCTGGTGTCGTCGCTCGCGGGCTACGCCTTCGCCCGGATCGACTTTCCCGGCCGCCGCGCCGTCTTCCTGCTGGTACTGGCCGGGCTGATGGTGCCCGAGCAGGCCATCATCGTGCCGCTGCATGCCCTGTTCGCCCGCTGGGAATTGCACAACACCTACTTCTCCCTCATCGCCCCCCGCGTGGCGGTGCCGATGGGCGTGTTCTTGATGACGCAGTTCTTCAAGGCCATCCCGCGCGAGCTGGAGGAGGCCGCGGAGCTCGACAACGCGGGCCGGCTGAAGATCTTCTGGTCGATCATGCTGCCGCTGTCCCGCCCGGCGCTGACGACGCTCGGCATCTTCACCTTCCTGCACGCCTGGAATGACTTCCTCTGGCCCGTCGTCACGGCGACCCAGCCGGAGATGTATACCCTCAGCGTCGGCCTCGGCTCGCTGCAGGGCAACTTCGCGATGTCCGAGGGGCTCGGCTTCCTGATGGCCTCGGCCGTGTTCGCCAGCGCCCCGATGATCATTCTCTACGCCGTGTTCCAACGCCATATCGTGCAAGGCATTGCCATGACCGGCGGCAAGTAGGCTCCCATGAAGATGAAGACGCTACTTTCGGCCGCGCTGCTGCTGGTCATGTCCCTCGGCTCTACCTCCGCGCTGGCGGCCACGGAGATCACGCTGTTCCGCTTCTTCGGCGGCTGCAGCGACGAGTACGCCAACGTCACCGACCTGTCGAAGGCCGTCGGTGAGTGCGGCATCATCCAGGTGCTGACCAACAAGTTCAACGCGGAGAACAAGGACGGCATTCTCGTCAAGACGCAGTCGGTGGAGTGGGGTGTCTACTACGACCGGCTGAGCGCCAATGTCGCGGCCCGTACCCCGCCCGATATCGCCGTCATGCACCGCAGCGTCCTGCCGAACTACCAGGTGCGCAATCTCCTCGAGCCGCTCGGCAAGGACTTCGCCGCGGTGGGCATCGACACCGCCGACTTCGTGCCGGTGGCGCGCGAAGCCGTTACCGCCAAGGGGGAGATCTGGGCGCTCCCCTTCGACGTGCATGCCCTCCTGTGGCACGTCAACGCGGACCTGTTCATCAAGGCGGGGCTCGTCGACGACAAGGGCCAGCCGAAGATGCCCACCAGCCCGGCCGAGCTGATGGAGCACGCCGCGACGATGAAGGCCAGGACGGGCAAGCCGTACTTCGCCATCCCCTCCGGGGCGGATCCGATGCCCTCCTGGCAGTACCTCACCTGGGTCTGGCAGCAGGGCGGCAACCTCGTCGACGCGGACAGGAAGGCGCAGCTGGAGTCGAAGGAGAGCAAGGAGGCGTTGCGCCTGCTCGGCTCCCTCTACGCGGCCGGCCACGCCAATCCCAGGCACGACTACGCCGGAGCGCAGCAGGCCTTCCTCGCCGGCGAGGCGGCGGTGCTCGTGAACGGCACCTGGGGCGTGGATACCTACGCGGCGCAGGCGAAGGAGCCGAACGTGGCCCTCAAGAACTATGTCGTGCGCGACATGCCCACCCTCTATGGCAAGGATGCCGTCTGGTCCGACAACCACACGTGGGTGCTGCCGAAGCAGTCGAAGCCCGATCCAGCGAAGCGGAAGGCGGCGCTCACCTTCCTGAAGTTCCTCTACGACAACAACCTGCAATGGGCCCGGACCGGGCATCTCCCGGTGCGTGCCTCGGTGCTCGCGAGCGCCGAGATGCGAGCCCTGCCGCACCGCGCCGAGTACACCCGCACCGCCACCATCGCCACGGCGCTACCGCCCATCGAATTCCAGCGGGGCATCATGGACGTGCTGGTCAACGAGCTGAACTCGACGTGGCTGGTCCACAAGGACCTGGAGGTGGCCCTCGCCAATGCCCAGCGCGCGGTCTCGGCCATCCTGCGCCGCTCCCGCCATCGGTAGAACGGCTCCACGCGGCCCGTGCACCTCTCTGCCCGTCTTGCTCGTCCATGGGGCGGGCGGGCAGGGGAGCGGAGAGGTGGCGCCCCGGTTCGAGCGTGCTGGAACTGGCAAGGCCCCCTCCAGTAGCTTTGCGCCCCCTCATGAGCACCCCCTCCGACCTTGAATCCCCGCGTGGCCCCGCGGGAGCCCAGCTCCCCGCCGAGCCGAACCGCCTCCGCTCCAACACCGTGCGAGACCCGGCGGGTCTCTTCGACCTCCCCGCGAACGAGTCGCGCACGCTCCAGGACATCGTCGCGAACCTGCAGCGCGTCCCCGAGCCGCTCGTCCACGAGACCCTGCCCGATCCCTTCGTGCTGCGGCTGGATGAGCGGAGCCCCGGTGGTGCACGCACCGCGGGCCTCTGGCTGATCGCGACCACCAATGATCAGCCGTTTGCCTTCCGGCTGTACCGCTTCGCGGGAGGCACCTGGGTGCCGCACAAGGTGGATGGCCAGCACCGTGCCATCTTCCCCGAGGGAAAGCTGCCCGCGTGGTGGAACGCGGGCGAGCTGGATCCGCTCTCGCCGGACCTTCCCCGGGACCTCGTCGTGGCGCGATGGGCCCCGGAGATCGACGTGCGCAATGGCCTGCTCACGCTGCACTACACCGCGAGGGATCGCGCCGGCATCCTGCGCACCGCCTACGCCACCGCCACTGCCATCGACGGCGAGTGGACGGACCATGGCTTCCTCGACCTCAATGTCCGCGTGAAGGAGCTGGCTCCCGACTACCCGGGTGGGCCCGCGGGTGAGAACCCCGTCGTCGGAATGATTGACGGCCATGTGGCCGCGGTCGTCGACCCGGAGGGGAAGGAGCGGACGTTCCTGCTCACCAAGGTGGACGGAAACGGCTTGCAGTGGAAGGACCCGGTGACGCAGGCGCACCGCAAGGCTCCCACGCCCATCCTGTCGCACGAGTTCACGCAGGACGCGGACGGGCGCATCACGCTGCTGGGCCCGGCTCGGGTCCTGCTCACCAATGGACCGCATCATGACGGCCTGGTCGAAGGCCAGTTCGTGGTGCACGAGAATGGCCAGTCCTATCTCGTCTACAGCGCCGGCTTCTTCGGCAACTCCGAGTACCGCACGTACATCGCGAAGGTCGACCTGCTGGCTCACGAGGTGAGGGACGAGCGGCTCTTGATCGACAGCGCGAGCCCGGCGCTCGGTGGGCAGTGGAATGGCCCGGGCCACCCCTCCCTGGTGAGGGTGGGGGAGGGGCTGTACGCCATGTATCTGCACGTGTGGCGCAACGGCATCGAGTACGGAAAGGATGGAGACCAGCGTCTGCCCATCCAACGCCATGTCGCCTTCTGCGACCTCGAGGGCCGCCCCTGCGAGCCGTTCGTCGTCGAGGAGCGCTTCTCGGGGGCGTGAGCCGTCTGGCGTCCCCGCGTGCGGCAGGCACCGTCGGTGTTGGAGGGAGTTCGCATGGACACTCGTCGCTTGGTGCTGGGGCTGCTGGCCACACTCGTTGCTTCACTGGCGTTGGCCGCCAGCTCGAAGAGCCCCGGCTTCTACGCCAACCCGTTGAAGCCGCGGCTCCCGAAGGGCGGCGTCGTCGAAAGCTGTGCCGACCCCACGGTGCTGCGCGGACAGCAGCGGGGCGATCCGTACTGGTACATGTACTGCACGACGGATCCGCTTCACGACAAGGACCGCGACGCCCAGGGGAACTGGGTGTTCCACAAGATTCCCCAGCTGCGCTCCCTCGATCTGGTGAAGTGGGAGTACGTCGGCGACGCCTTCCAGTCGGTGCCGGCCTACGCCGCCAGCAGCGCGGGCCTGTGGGCGCCGGAGGTCGTCTACTCGGCGGAACATGACAAGTATTACCTGTTCTTCGCCGTCACCGACACGACCGGGACGGAGTGCACGGGTGACAGCGCGATTGGTGTGGCGGTCAGCGACAAACCCACGGGGCCGTGGAAGTTCTCCGGCGCGCCAGTGATTGGCCCGCGCAAGGACACGTCCAACCCGGATCCCTGCGCCTTCCAGTGGACCTTCGATCCGGACGTCCTGGGTGACTCGGTCGGCACGGACAGCGTCTTGTATTACGGCAGTTACTCCGGGGGCATCTTCGCCAGGAAGCTCACGTTGACCGCGGACGGGGCGACCGCTGGTGACGACGAGAAGCGGATCACCATCGGCAACCGCTACGAAGCAGCGAACGTCGTCTCCCGCGACGGCGCCTATTACCTGTTCGGCTCCGCGACGAATTGCTGCAACGGCGCGCTGACCGGCTACAGCGTCTTCGCCGGGCGGTCCACCAGCCCATTCGGTCCGTTCGTGGATCGCGAGGGTCAATCGTTGCTGGATCCGCGGGTCGGCGGAACACCCGTCCTCAGCATGAATGGCAACCGGTGGGTGGGCCCCGGACACAACACGGTGTTCCAGGACGCGGCGGGTCAGTGGTGGACCGTCTACCACGCCGTCGATCAGGCAGACCCGTTCTTCGAATCGGCGCCAGGGTTCACCAAGCGGCCCGTGCTGTTGGACCCGTTGGATTGGGTCGACGGGTGGCCGGCCGTGCGCGGTGGCCTCTGGGCTTCGGACGGCAAGCTGCCCGCGCCCGCGGCTCGAGACGGGTACAAGTCCCAGTACCGGACGAGTCTGGCGCGGCCCCACGTCCCCGGTGACCGCCTCGCGGCGGCGTCGGACGAGCTCGACGGGACCGCGCTGAGCGCCTCGTGGTCGTGGGTGCGGCCGCCAGACTCGAGCACGTATGGTGTTGCCGACGGAACGTTCCGCTTCGAGGTGCAGAAGGCAGACCTCTACGTCGACACCAACAACGCCTCCCTGCTGACGCGCCCGGCGCCCAAGGGTGACTACCTGGTCGAAACCCGGGTGCGCCTCGATGTGCCGGACGAGGGCTGCTGTTTCAACTCCGCGCAGGCCGGCCTGGTGCTCTACGGCGACGACGACCACTACATCAAGCTGACGGTCACCTCCATGGGGGAGACGCGTCAGACGGAGTTCGCGAAGGAGCGGGCGCCGGTGCCGGCCGGCCATGCGCGCTACGGCAACACGGCCGTCGGCCCCCCTTCGAAGGATTGGACCTACCTGCGCATCGCGGTCGAGCGCCTCGGTGGCGAGGCACGCCGCGCCGCGGGCGGCGACACGGTGGCGTACACCGCGTACACGAGCCAGAACGGCACGGACTGGGTTCGCGGCGGCACCTGGACGCACGCGATGACCGGCCCGCGAATCGCCCTCGTGGCGATGGGGGGGGGCGGCAGGTTCACCGCCGGGTTCGACTACGTCCGCGTCTACGCGCTGCGGTCTGGCGAACGCGCACGGCGATGACCCCGCCGGCCTGGAAAAAGGAAGCCCTCCCGCGCCCAAGCGAAAGGAATTGAACACCCCTCCGCCCTCCAAAGCATTGTCAGACCTGCCGTGTACAACTCCTGTCCATCCTCGCAGTGCCGAGGGAGACAAGGGGCGACCATGGCGAAGGCGCATACGCTGACGGATACCTTCAATGACAATTCGACGGATGGCTCCAAGTGGGGGAGCTACGGGCCCATCCAGGAAGTGAATCAGCGTCTCGAAATCAGGCCCGCGGGCAACGTTGCCCAGTACGGAGGGTATAAATCCGTCGCGGGGTATGACCTGCGCGACTCCTCCATTCACATCGAGGTCGTCCAGACCCTGTACGCCGGTCCCTGTGAGACGAATTTCGAAGCCATCATTGATGTCGGTACCAATACCAAGATGCTCTTCAACGCCGGAGGGGGGTTGCTGACCTGCTTGCTCACGGGAGCCAACCCCTTGACGCGGAGCGTCCCGTACGATCCGGAGAGCCACCGCTGGTGGCGCCTGCGCGAGTCGGCCAAGGTGCTCTATTGGGATGTGTCGATCGATGGGCAGGACTGGTGCACCCTGGCCAGCACGTCTACGCCCGCCTCCCCGAGCCTCTCCTCCGTGGTCGTGAATATCCAGGCGGGGACCGACGACAAGACCGCATACCCCGGCGTGGCCATCTTCGAGTCGTTCAACGTCCCCGGCACCCGCGAGTCCCGGCGCTCGGAGGAGCGGCGCCTGTCCGCTCTGGCCACCCGCGAGAAGGCCGCTCAGCTCGCCGCCAGCCGCCGGCATGCCGAGCACTTCAACAACAACGACGAGGTCAACTACCCGGACCGCCCCTTCATCGGCAACTACTCCAAGAGCCTCAAGCACGACGCGGTGGGCGACCCGGATCCCATCTCCTATGGCTCGCTGCTGCGGGCCCTGGAGAGCCGTGATCCGGGGGACTTCGAGGAGATCGTCCTGGCGCCGAACGCGCTCAAGCTCACCAACCCCCAGGCGGGTCTGGCTTTCGACCTGGAGGGCCCGGATGCCCAGGCCGTCACCCAGCCTCCCGCGCCCCGCTTCGACAGCAAGCAGGCCGCGGCCGAGATGGGCGAGCTGTACTGGATGGCGGTCGCCCGTGACGTGCCCTTCCGCGACTACGCCTCCCAGGCGGGCATCGCCAACAGCATCATCGAGCGCGCCGTCCGCTCGCTGAACACCGAGTTCCCCCAGTTCGGCGGCACCGCGCCCGTCACCGCGCAGAACCTCTTCCGCGGCATCTTCCCTGGCGACCAGGTGGGGCCCTACGTCTCCCAATTCCTCCTCAAGGGCAACAGCGACCCGCGCAAGCCCGACACCAAGGGGCGCGACGCCGACGAGGGCTTCATCACCTACGGCTCCCAGGTCATCGACCAGCGCCAGTTGACCGTGAAGGGCTTCCCCGACGTGAGCGTCGCCGCCGCCGACTACCTGACCTCCTTCACCAACTGGCTCGCCGTGCAGAACGGCCGGGATGACCGGGGCAATGACCAGTTCGACACGACCCGCCGCTTCATCCGCAACCTGCGCGACGGGGCCAACTACGTCCACTTCGACCAGGTGGTGAACGCGTACTGGAATGCCGCCT
This sequence comes from Archangium sp., assembly GCF_045802675.1. GTDB lineage: Bacteria > Myxococcota > Myxococcia > Myxococcales > Myxococcaceae > Archangium. Next base: position 46,019 of record NZ_JBJMQO010000131.1, read on the forward strand.
TCATCCTGCTCTCCGAGCCCAATGGCAACCAGCTCGCGGGCATGGGCGCCAGCCGGCCCCAGGTGGACAAGGAATTCCCCTGCGACACGGGCAACCCCTATGACCCGCCGGGCACCGCGGGCGACTCGCGCACCCAGATGGGCTTCGCCACCTTCGGCGCCCCCCACCTGCTGCAACTGCTCATCGAGGTGTCCGGGAGGGCCGCGCGGGCGGTGTGGTGGCAGAAGTGGGGCGTGCACCGGCGGCTGCGCCCCGAGGAGTACGGCGGGCGCATCGACAACCACCTGTCCAGCCCCAGCCGGCGCACCTATCCGCTCGACGCGTCCATCCGCAATTCACTGTCCACCGGAGTGCTCAGCGCGTATTTCCCCAGCCGCTGGGGCTCCTTCCTGCTCCCGCAGGCCTACCCCGAGGGCTGCCCCAACCACCCGGCCTACGGCGCGGGCCACGCCACCGTCTCCGGCGCCTGCGCCACCCTTCTCAAGGCCTACTTCGAGGAGAGCACGCCCATCGAGAATCCTCTCATCGCCAGCGTGGACGGCACCACGCTGGAGCCCTACCCGGGAGCGGACTCCGGACAGATGACCGTGGGCGGCGAGCTCAACAAGCTGGCCAGCAACATCTCCCTCTTCCGCAACGCCGCGGGCGTCCACTGGCGCTCGGACTACACCGAGTCCATCCTGCTCGGCGAGCGCGTGGCCATCGGGCTGCTGCAGGAGCTGAGCCTCACCTACAACGAGGACGACGCCTTCTTCCAGCTCACCCGCTTCGACGGCACCACCGTCCGCATCGCCCATGGGGGCGTCGAGCCCGTCGTGTGAGCCGGCCCTCGCCATCCGCCGTGGCGTGGCCAGTATGTACACGACACGGCCGATGGCGTCGTGCTGTGAGGCCAGGGGGACCCGGTGAGCACGGGGCCCTGGTGGACGGTGACCGTCCAGCCCGGTGCTCCCTCTCCAGCCCCCTTCCCGTGCGCTCCTCGCGCCGGGTTGCTCCACGACCTGGCAGGCAACGCACCCCGCCTGCGCGCTCACCTGCGGTGCCTACTCTTGCCGCATGGGTAGCCAGGACTCGACGCGTGCGGCACGCACTCCCACTGTACCGGGGGCCGGTGTACCGGAGGCCACCCCCGCTCCCGAGCCATGGGCGGGACCAACGCAGGACCCAGAGACGCCCGTGCGTGGCTATCCCCGCCCGCAGTTGAGGCGCGCGGGGTGGTGCCCGCTCAACGGCGCCTGGGACTTCGCGCTCGATCCGCTCGGGCGCTGGTCGGTGCCCGCGGAGGTGAGCTGGGAGGCGCGCATCCAGGTGCCCTTCGCGCCGGAGACGGAGCGCAGTGGCGTGGGGGATACCGGCTTCTACCGCGCCTGCTGGTACCGCCGCACCTTCGAGCCGCCCGCGCTCGGGGCCCAGGAGCGGCTGGTGCTGCACTTCGGCGCGGTGGACCACACCGCCACCGTCTGGGTCAATGGCTCGCGCTGCGCCCACCACGAGGGCGGCTACACGCCCTTCAAGCTCGACATCACCGACCTGCTCCACCGCGATGGCCCGCAGGAGATCGTCCTGCGCGCGGAGGATGACCCCGCCGACCTCGCCAAGCCCCGGGGCAAGCAGGACTGGCAGTTGGATCCACACTCCATCTGGTACCCGCGCACCACCGGCATCTGGCAGACGGTATGGCTGGAGCGTGTGCCCGTCACCCGCATCGAGGGCCTGCGCTGGACGCCCAACCTCAACCGCTGGGAGCTGGGGCTCGAGGTGCACATCGAGGGCACGCGCCCCGAGGGGCTGCGGCTGGACGTGCGGCTGAGCGTGGGGGACACCCTGCTCGCCCGGGACTCGTACACGGTGGTGCTCGGCGAGGTGTACCGCCGCATCGCCCTGTCCGACCCGGGCATCGACGACTTCCGCAACGAGCTGCTGTGGAGCCCCACCTCGCCCAACCTCATCCAGGCCCGCCTCGAGCTGCGCGGCGCCGACGGCCAGCTGCTCGACGCGGTGGACAGCTACACCGCGCTGCGCGCCGTCTCGGTGCAGGGGGACCGCTTCGTGCTCAACGGGCGGCCCTACCCCATGCGGCTGGTGCTCGACCAGGGCTACTGGGACGGCACGGGCATCACCGCGCCGGACGACGCGGCGCTGCGGCGGGACGTGGAGCTCGCCCGGGCCATGGGCTTCAACGGCGTGCGCAAGCACCAGAAGATAGAGGATCCGCGCTACCTCTACTGGGCGGACCGGCTGGGGCTCATCGTCTGGGAGGAGATGCCCAGCGCCTACCGCTTCACCCGCCAGTCCGTCGAGCGGCTCACGCGCGAGTGGCTCGAGGTGCTCGCCCGCGACTACAGCCACCCCTGCATCGTGGCGTGGGTTCCGCTCAACGAGTCCTGGGGCGTGCCCAACCTGCCGGACAACGCCGCCGAGCGGCACTACGTGCAGGCGCTCTTCCACCTCACGCGCACGCTCGACGCGGGGCGTCCGGTCATCGGCAACGACGGCTGGGAGAGCGTGGCCACCGACATCATCGGCATCCACGACTATGACGCCGACCCGGGGAAGATCGCCCAGCGCTACCACTCGCATGAGGTGCGCCCGCACCTGTTCCGGCGCGAGCGGCCGGGCGGGCGGGTCATCGTCCTCGACGGCCACCCGCATGCGGACCATCCGCTCGTGCTCTCCGAGTTCGGCGGCATCTCCATGTCGCGCGGCGACCAGCGGGAGTGGGGCTACTCGCAGTGCAAGGGGCCAGAGGATCTGGCGCGCCGCTACACCGCGCTGCTCGAGGTGGTGCGCTCGCTCGATCTGTTCGCGGGCTTCTGTTACACGCAGTTCGCCGACACGTACCAGGAGGCGAACGGGCTGCTGTACTCGGACCGCACCCCCAAGTTCCCCCTGGAGCAGATAGCGTTGGCCACGCGCGGCCCGCGCTTCCTCAGCGACATCCCCATGCCCCCCGCGCCCTCCGGGCGTCCCCGGCCCACCACCGAGTCGGGCGAGCCCGAGTCCGCGGGCACCTGAAGAGGAACGGCGATGCAAGCCCCCACCGATGACGCACCCCGCTTCGAGCCGCTCTTCGGCCGGCCCCCCAAGGTCCGCGTCCAGGCGCCGGGGAGGGTGAACCTCATCGGCGAGCACACCGACTACAACGGTGGCTTCGTACTGCCGATGGCCATTCCCCAGCAGACCGAGGTGGTGCTGGCCCCGCGCGAGGACCGCCTGGTGCGCGCCTTCAGCGCCAACCTCGGCGCGAAAGGCCAGGTGGACACCTACGAGCTGGGACAGGAGAAGCGGGGCAGGGGATGGCTCGACTACATCCAGGGCGTCACCCATGTGCTGCGCGCGCAGGGCCTGGAGGTCGGGGGCTTCGATCTGTGGCTGCACTCGCACGTGCCGCTCGGCAGCGGACTGTCCTCGAGCGCCGCCCTCGAGGTGGCGCTGCTGCGGGGCCTCCGGGAGGCCTTCGGGCTGAAGGTGGATGACGTGCGCATCGCCCTGCTGGGCCAGAAGGTGGAGACCGACTTCGTGGGCGCGCCCGTGGGGGTGATGGACCAGATGGCCTCCAGCCTCGCGGGCACCGGCGCGGCGCTCTTCCTGGACACCCGCAGCCTCCAATACGAGCGCGTCCCCCTGCCCGCCGGAGTGGAGCCCATCGTCATCAACTCGGGGGTGACGCACAGCCATGCGGGCGGCGACTACAAGGTGCGCCGCGCCGAGTGCGAGCGCGCCGCCGCCCAGCTCGGCGTGGCGTCGCTGCGGGATCTGCCCGACGCGGAGTTACCCCGCGCCCTGGCACTGCCCGAGCCGCTCGGCCGCCGCGTGCGCCACGTGCTCACCGAGAACGCGCGCGTGCTGGACACCGTGCGGGCCCTGCGCTCGGGGGACCTGGCCGCGCTGGGGCCGCTGCTGTATGCCTCGCACGCCTCGCAGCGCGACGACTACGAGGTCTCCGTCCCGGAGATCGATCTGCTGGTGGACCTCGCCCGCGCCGAGCCCGACGTCCTCGGGGCCCGGTTGACGGGCGGCGGCTTCGGCGGCTCCGTGGTGATGCTGGCCAGGGCGGGCAAGGGAGCGGACGCCGCGGCCCGCATTGCCGCTCGCTACTCGGAGCGCTCGGCCCACAAGGCGACAGTGCTCGTCCCCGAGCCCCAGGCAAAGCGCTGATCTCAACACACGGACCGGGGGACCGGGGGGTAGCCAGCCAGGCCCCAGCTGTCCTTCAGGTCAATGGGACGAGAAGCGAGAGGTGCCCACCGTCCCCCCCATGAGCCGCCAAGGCACTCTAGGGAGGGGATCGATGACGACCCAATCGGGCAACAATGTGATGGATGCGGGCCACCTGCCGGACCTGGTGTGCCTCTCGCATCTACGGTGGAACTTCGTCTTCCAGCGGCCCCAACACCTGCTCAGCCGCTTCGCCCGGGAGCGCCGGGTGTTCTTCTTCGAGGAGCCCATCTACGACCGCAAGCAGCCGCGGCTCCACGTCACCCGCTCGCCCGAGGGCGTCTGGGTGGCCGTACCGCATCTGCCCCAGGGCCTCGACGAGCAACAGACCATCGCCATGCAGCGGGCGCTGCTCGACGAGATGCTCGCCCGCCATGACGTGCGGCGGTACGTGAGCTGGTACTACACGCCGATGGCGCTGCCCTTCACGCGCCACCTCGAGCCGTTGGCCGAGGTCTACGACTGCATGGACGAGCTGTCCGCCTTCCGGGGCGCGCCGCCCGCGCTGCTGCACCGCGAGGCCGAGCTGCTCGAGCGCGCCAACGTGGTCTTCACCGGCGGCCAGAGCCTCTACGAGGCCAAGCGGGACCGGCACCACAGCGTGCACGCCTTCCCCAGCAGCGTGGACGTGGCGCACTTCGCCACCGCGCGCCGGCAGTTGCAGGAGCCCGCGGACCAGGGCTTCATCCCCCATCCGCGGCTGGGCTTCTTCGGCGTGGTGGACGAGCGGATGGACCTCGGGCTGCTGGAGGCGGTGGCCACCGCGCGTCCCGACTGGCAGCTCATCATCATCGGCCCGGTGGTGAAGATCGACCCGGCGACGCTGCCGCGGCGGCCCAACCTCCACTTCCTGGGAGGCAAGCTCTACACGGAGCTGCCGGCGTACCTGTCCGGCTGGGACGTGGCGATGCTGCCGTTCGCGCGCAACGAGTCCACGCGCTTCATCTCCCCCACCAAGACGCCCGAGTACCTCGCGGCGGGCAAGCCCGTGGTGTCCACCTCCATCCGCGACGTGGTGCGCCCCTACGGCGAGCAGGGCCTGGTGCGCATCGCCGACACGCCGGAGGACTTCGTGCGCGCCTGCGAGGCGGCCATGACCGAGGACCACACCGCGTGGCTGCCCCGCGTGGATGCGCACCTGGCGACCATGTCCTGGGACACCACCTGGGCCCGCATGAAGACCCTGCTCGATGCCGCCGCGATGCAGCGGGAGGACGAGCGCGTCGCGGCTACACCCGTCACGGCCAGCGAGGACCTGGCCACCCTCTGATTCGATAATCCGGCGCGAGCCCGCGCCCCAAAAGGAGAAGACAACATGTTCGACTACATGGTGGTGGGGGCGGGTTTCGCCGGAAGCGTGATGGCCGAGCGGCTCGCCAGCGTCCACGGCAAGAAGATCCTCATCGTGGAGAAGCGGCCGCACATCGGCGGTAACGCGTATGACCATTACAACGATGACGGGGTGCTCGTGCACAAGTACGGGCCCCACATCTTCCACACCAACTCCCAGGACGTCTTCGACTACCTGAGCCGCTTCACCGAGTGGCGGCCCTACATGCACCGGGTGCTGGCGAGCGTGGACGGGCAGCTCATGCCCATCCCCATCAACCTCACCACCCTCAACCAGTACTTCGGTCTCAACCTCACCTCCTTCGACGTGGAGGGTTTCCTGCAGAAGCTCGCGGAGAAGCGCGAGGCCATCCGCACCTCCGAGGACGTGGTCCTCAGCAAGGTGGGGCGCGAGCTGTACGAGAAGTTCTTCCGCAACTACACGCGCAAGCAGTGGGGCCTGGACCCGAGCGAGCTGGACTCCACGGTCATCGCCCGCATCCCGGTGCGCACCAACCGCGATGACCGCTACTTCAGCGACAAGTACCAGGTGATGCCCAAGCACGGGTACACCCGGATGTTCGAGCGGATGCTGGACCACCCGAACATCAAGATCCTGCTCAACACCGACTACCACGAGGTCAAGGACGTCATTCCCTACCGGGAGATGATCTTCACGGGCCCCGTGGACGAGTACTTCGACTATTGCTACGGCAAGCTGCCCTACCGCTCGCTGAACTTCCGGCACGAGACGCACAGCCAGGAGAAGTTCCAGCAAGCGCCGGTGGTGAACTTCCCCAACGAGTACCCGTACACGCGCTGCACCGAGTTCAAGTACCTCACCGGCCAGGAGCACCCGAAGACGAGCGTCGTCTACGAGTACCCCACCGCCGAGGGTGACCCGTACTACCCGGTGCCCCGTCCGGAGAACGCGGAGCTGTACCGCAAGTACGAGCAGCTCGCGAAGGACACGCCGCACGTCCACTTCGTGGGCCGGCTGGCCACGTACAAGTACTACAACATGGACCAGGTGGTGGCGCAGGCGCTCACCCTGTGCACCAAGATCATCGGCGTGCGCCGACGCGAGCTGCTCGACATGCAGGTGGAGGGGCACGCGTGAGCACGAAGAGCTCCGGAAGGCCCGAGGGACTGCCCGAGATCTGGGGCGGCATCGAGGGCACGGTCAACCGGGTGGGGGACCGCTACTTCGACCAGATGGCGCGCAGCGGCCACTGGCGGCGCATCGAGGACCTGGAGCTCATCGCGGCGCTGGGCATCCAGGCCATCCGCTACCCGGTGCTGTGGGAGCACATCGCGCCCAACGGGCCGCACCGCGCGGACTGGACGTGGCCGGACGCACGGCTGGCCCGCCTGCGCCAGTTGGGGGTGCGGCCCATCGTCGGCCTCGTCCACCACGGCAGCGGACCGAGGCACACCAGCCTGGTGGACCCGGCCTTTCCCTTCGAGCTCGCGCAGTACGCGCGGGCCGTGGCCGAGCGCTACCCGTGGGTGGAGGACTACACCCCCATCAATGAGCCGCTCACCACCGGGCGCTTCAGCGGGCTCTACGGACACTGGTATCCGCACGGCAAGGACTACCCCACCTTCGCGCGCACGATGATGGTGCAGTGCCGCGCGGTGGTGGAGGCCATGCGCGCCATCCGCCAGGTGAACCCCGCGGCCCGCCTCATCCAGACGGAGGACATGGGGCGCACCTACAGCACCCCGCACCTGGCCTACCAGGCCGAGTTCGAGAACCACCGCCGCTGGCTGAGCCTGGACCTGCTGTGTGGACGCATCGACCGCCAGCACCCGCTGTGGCCCTACCTGCTGCGCTGGGGCGTCTCCGAGAAGGAGCTCGGGTGGTTCCTCGACAACCCCATGCCCCCGGACGTGGTGGGCATGAACTACTACATCACCAGCGACCGGCTGCTCGACGAGCGGATGGAGCACTACCCGCAGTGGTCGCACGGCGGCAACGACCGGGACGCCTACGCGGACGTGCACATCTCCGCGGTGTGGAAGGACGCCATCGCCGGGCACCGGGACATCCTCTCCAGGGCGTGGGAGCGCTACCGGCTGCCCGTGGCCTTCACCGAGGTGCACCTGGGCTGCACCCGGGAGGACCAGCTGCGCTGGCTGGCCGAGGCCTGGGAGGCCGTCTGCTCGCTGCGCGCGGAGGGCGCCGACGTGCGCGCCCTCACCGTGTGGAGCCTGCTGGGGGCCTATGACTGGAACACGCTGGTGACGGCCGAGCGCGGCTTCTACGAGCCCGGTGTCTTCGACATGCGCGCGCCCGCCCCGCGCCCCACCGCGCTGGCCCACATGACGCACGCGCTGGCCACCCGCGGGGACTTCGAGCACCCGCTGCTCGACTCGCCGGGCTGGTGGAGGCGCAAGGAGCGGCCGGAGCCCAACTTCGCCGCCAGCCTGCATGGCGACAACCCGTCGCCCCACATCGGCTGGGTGCCCGGGCGGTGTATGCAGGCCCGCACGCCCCGGCCCCTGCTCATCTCGGGCGCCACGGGAACGCTGGGGCGGGCCTTCGCCCGGCTGTGCATGCAGCGCGGCATCGCCTTCCAGCTCCTGCCCCGCCAGGAGCTGGACATCGCCTCGCCGGAGTCGGTGGAGCGCGCGCTCGAGCACTACCAGCCCTGGGCCGTCATCAACGCCGCCGGCTACGTGCGCGTGGACGACGCCGAGACGGACGTCGAGCGGTGCTTCCGCGAGAACGCCCTCGGCCCGGAGGTGCTCGCCAGCGCCTGTGCCGAGCGGGGCACACGGCTGGTCACCTTCTCCTCGGACCTGGTCTTCGGAGACGGGCGGCGCTCGCCCTTCGTGGAGAGCCACCCCGTCCAGCCGCTCAACCACTATGGCCGCAGCAAGGTGGAGGCCGAGCGCCGGGTGCTGGAGCGGCTGCCCTCCGCGCTGGTGGTCCGCACCGGGGCCTTCTTCGGCCCGTGGGACGAGTACAACTTCGTCACCCTCGCCCTCTCGGCGCTCGCTCGCGGGGAGCCGTTCGCCGCGGTGGAGGACGTGGTCGTCTCCCCCACGTACGTGCCGGACCTCGTGCACGCCTGCCTGGACCTGCTCATCGACGAGGCGAGCGGCGTGTGGCACCTCACCAATACCGGCGAGGTGACATGGGCGGAGCTCGCACGCCAGGTGGCCCGCTCTGCCGGGCTGGATGCGCGGCGGGTGGAGGGGCGGCCCCTGGAGTCCTTTGGATGGGCGGCGGCACGGCCTCGCTACAGCGCCCTGGCGAGCGAGCGCGGCCAGGTGATGCCCACGCTCGGCAACGCCCTGGAGCGTTACCTCGTGGAAGACGAGATCAAACCCACGCGGCGGGCGTCCGGCGGTGGCCGGGTGGCCTGCGCGGTGTGCGGAGGCGACAGCGATGCGAGTCATGGTGACGGGCGGTGCGGGTTACATCGGGAGCGTGGTGACGGAGGAGTTGCTGCGGGGGGGTGACCAGGCCGTCGTCTACGACAGCCTCTACAAGGGCCACCGCGAGGCGGTGGTGGAGGGCGCCACCTTCGTGAAGGGGGACCTGCTCGACACCGCCTTGCTGCGCGAGACGCTCGCCCGCCACCAGGTGGAGGCGGTGGTGCACATGGCGGCCGACTCGCTCGTGGGCGAGTCGGTGAAGGTCCCCGCCAAGTACTACCGCAACAACGTCCTCGGGGGGCTCAGCCTGCTGGACGCCATGCGCGAGGCGGACGTGAAGTACCTCGTCTTCTCCTCCACGGCGGCGGTGTATGGCGAGCCGGCCAAACAGCCCATCGAGGAGAGCGACCCGACGCAGCCGACCAACCCGTATGGCGAGACGAAGCTCGCCTTCGAGCGGGCCCTGCGCTGGTATGACGCGGCGCATGGGCTCAAGTACGTGAGCCTGCGCTACTTCAACGCCGCCGGGGCCACCGAGCGCAGCGGCGAGCGCCATGATCCCGAGACGCACCTCATCCCGATCGTGCTCCAGGCGGCGGCCGGCCTGCGCCCGGAGGTCACCGTCTACGGAGACGACTACCCCACGCCGGACGGCACCTGCGTGCGCGACTACATCCACGTGGTGGACCTGGCGCAGGCGCACATCCTCGCCCTGCACGCGCTGGCCAAGGGCCACCCCAGCTCCATCTACAACCTGGGCTGCGGGGGCGAGGGCTACAGCGTGAAGCAGGTCATCGACTGCGCCCGCCGCGTCACGGGCAGGGACATTCCGGTGGCCAAGGGCCCGAGGCGGGCCGGAGATCCGGCGGTGCTCATCGCCAGCTCCGGACGCATCACGCGCGAGCTCGGCTGGAAGCCCACGCAGCAGAAGCTCGACACCATCGTCGAGTCCGCCTGGCGCTGGATGCAGCGGCGCCGCTAGCGCACGGAGGAGCTCGGGCCGCCCGAGCTCCTCCCCCCCGTCATACCTCCGCGAGCTCGGTGAGACAGGCGCCCAGGCGCGCTTCCACCGCCTTGTCGATGTGGTGCTTCATCCCGCTCCAGGTGTGGTCCCAGGACAGGCGCGAGAGGAACGCGTCCACGCGCGGCAGCCAGTGCTCTGTCGGCTGGGACAGGCACTCCTCCACCGCCTGGACGAAGGCCCGCGGCGTGTCCGCGATGCGCACCAGGCCCTGCTCGCCGTAGGGCCGCACCACATCCCGGATGGAGGTGGACACCACGGGCCTGCCCGCCGCGAGATACTCGGGCGTCTTGGTGGGACTCAGGAAGCGCGTGGCCGGGGTGCGGGCGAAGGGCGTCATGGCCACATCCCAGTTGGCGAGGTAGGCCGGCAGCTCCTTGTAGCTCTTGCCCCCCAGGTAGTGGATGTTGGGCAGGCGAGGCAGGCTGTCGGGGGAGATCTTCACCACCGGCCCCACCATCACCAGCTGCCAGTCCGGGCGGGCCCGGGCGACGCCCTCCACCAGGGCCAGGTCCATCCGCTCGTCAATCACGCCGCAGAAGCCGATCCGCGGGCGGGCAAGCGCGGCCTGGTCAGCCGGATCGGCCGGTCCCTGACGGGCCTGCGCGAAGTGCGGCACGTCCACGCTGCTGGGAAAGGGGTGCACGTTGGCGTGCTGCTCCCGTTTGGACTCGTAGAGATGGTGGCCACCGGTGAACATGACGTCCGCGCGGCGCATCAGCTCCCGCTCGCGCTGCACCAGGATGGGCGGTGCGCCGCTGAAGGCGGACAGCTCGTCCATGCAGTCGTAGACCACCGCGCGCGGCCGCAGCGAGTGCGAGAAGGCGAGGGCCATGGGCGTGTAGTACCAGAGCACGAAGTCGTTCACGCCCTGGTCCACGAGCATCGCCTCGAGCAGCTCGCGCTGCACCTGCGCGAGGCGCTCCGGCTCCACACGGGTGCCCGGCGGAGGATCGGGCGTCACCTGCGTGGCGCCATCCACCTGGATGTGAGGAACGGCGACCCAGACGCCCTCGGGCGAGCGGGTGACCTCCAGCCGGGTGGGACCGGGGCCCCAGGCGGGCTCCTCCACGAAGAAGACGCGGCGCTCACGCGCGAAGCGCGACATGAGGTGCTGCGGGCGCTGGAAGACGAAACTCCAACGCAGGTGCGACAGGCAGACGAGGTCCGGGAGAGCGCCCCGGGTGTCGTCCCTCTTCTTCGTGTGCTGCATGTGATGTCCCTCCGCCGGAATACGGCGCATGACGGAAGGGTGGGCATCGCTCCGGTCTGTTCCATGGGACGACAGAACGAGCGAGCGACCTGGCCGTTCCTCCGGCCACTCGCCTGCTCGGGGTCAGGCGTCGCCCATCACGAGACCTTCGATGGTGTGAGCCTGCACGATGGGGAGCAGCTCATCGACCACCCGGTACGTCAGGTGCCGGCGGACCTCGGGGGGCAGGGAGTCGTGGTAGCTCCGGGTGAGCTGCAGGTCGTGACGATCCGCGTTGCGGGCGCAGGGCGCGTCGACCCCGAGGACGAGGACCGGCCGGGACTTGTCGGACGGGTTGGCCGTGCCGCGGTGGACTGTCAGGGCGGACCGCGCCGAGATGTCGCCCATCTTCGGCATCTTCCGCTGCGCGAGCTGCTGATAGCGGGGATAGTGCGACCTGGGCGGGAACATCCCATGCTCGAAGTCGGGGCCGTGGTCCCACTGCGTGCCGGGCGCGATCTCGAAGGGGCCCATGTCCTCGGTGACATCGACGGTCGTGAGGTTGAACGCCAGCGAGTTCAAACGCCGTCCGCGCAGCGTCTCCTCGGGGCTGGGGAAGTCCCGGTGCCAGGGCTGGTTCAGGGCGCCAGGGCCCGGCACGTCGAAGCCAAGCTCGACGACCTTGTAGTCCGGTCCCAGCACGGACTCGCAGACCGCCATCACCCACGGGTGCGTGATGAGGTGGACAAAGCCGCTGAGCCGCTCCGGGTGGATCTCGACGTAGTAGCGATTGGGCCCCCGGCCGAGTGCGCCGCCCGGTCGCGCGAGTGCCTCCTGGAACAGGACCTTGATGTCCCGTCCGACCTGCTCCACCCAGCTGCGCTCGAAGGCTCCCTTCAGGCCGATGATGCCATCCCCATAGAGACCGCCCATGATGGCCGCGGTGTCGTACTGAGGGGCCGCCTGCCGGGTGGTGCTGATGAGGCCTTCCGTCACCTGCTTCGCGTTCGAAGCCGCTTCCTGACCCTGTCCGTTGTAGCGCATGGCCTTTACAACCACAGCCCGCGGCCCGGTTATTCGAGCCCGCTTGCGCCGGGTGTTCGAAGAGGAACCCATCGCTTTCCTTGAAGCGCCGGGCCGTGAACCCGCCACGGCTCACTTCCCGCCACGCCCGCACGTCGTCGTCCGAAAGCCCCTCCTGAGCTCCCGTCAGGACGGACAGGGGAGCGCTCGAGCAGGTGCCAGGCAGGCAGCGGTAACGCTCGACCGCTCCGTCGTCAGCCCGGAGCGGGGTCCGCTATCCGCCGTGGTGTGGCCAGTGGTGCACGACACGGCCGATGGCGTCGTGCTGTGAGGCCTCGGGGTACCCGGTGAGCACGGGGCCCTGGGGGACGGTGAACTGATAGCCCCTTCCCGAGGGCACGGGGCCGTGGGTGACTCGGGCGGCGGCCCAGAGTTCGCCCCGTCCGGCACGCACGGCCGTGGCCAGGCAGCGGTCGAAGTCCTCGGCGGGGAGCAGACAGAGCTGCTGCATCATCAGGGGCAGGGACAGCTCGGCGGGACGTTCGGTGGGCCAGGTGCCGAAGAGGGCGCGCAGCATGTCGTCGAAGCCCTGGTCCGGCAGGAAGGCGACGTGGCCGGAGCGCATCACGAGCAGGCCCGGCTCGTCCCAATACTCGGGGCCGGCGGTGTGGGAGCGGCGGGTGGCCGGGAACATGGCCAGCGTGTACGTGGGAGGGCCAGACACCCGGCCGCGTAGGGGCGGCCCCGTGTGCATCCGGAGCAACGCCTCCAGGAGGTCGAGGTTCTGGAGGTTGGAGAAGGTGACGGTCTGCTTTCCCTCCCCGCGCAGGGGGCGCGTCCACGAATTGCGGCTGTGAGTGAGGCGGGTGATGCCATCGGGCCGGAGGGACTCCAGCGGCATCTGCTTCATTCCTCCGAAAAACTGCTTCCACACCAGCCGCCGGGGCGTGAGCCAGTACCGGTGTGGGTCGGGGAGCAGGGCCCTCATCAGGACGGACAGGATGAAGATGAAGAAGAGGGCCCTCTCCGCGACACTTTCTTGGGAACGACTGCCGACGACATAGCTCCCGGCGAGCAGCCACACGACGATGAGGATGCACTGCACCACGAGCATGCCTGTCAGGCCGCCGGAGACGAGCACGGTCTCGTCCTTGCCGGGGACCCGGGGCGGTGGCTCGAAGATCTCCGCCTCCAGCCGCGCGAGCCCGTCGAGGAAGGACGTGGCCCTGTGCTCGCCGAGGTGGGTGAGCCGCATGCGCACCCGGCTTTCGACGCTGGCGCGCTGGACGCGGAGCTGGCCGATGAGGACGCGCAGGGGATGGTGCTCGGGCGAGGACTCCTTCTGGAGCCGGCGCTCGGCGCGCTCGAGCGCTTCGCCCAGGGGGCCCTCCTGCTCGCGGAAGCGCCGCAGCAGCTCGGGCTGCTCCCGGAGGCGGCGCAGCCAGTCGCGGGCGGTGAGCCGCTCCAGGAGCGCGGCCTGCTGGTCCCGGGCCTGCTCGAGCACCTCCCACGTCCCCTCGAGCTGGACGCGCAGGTCGTGCTCCGACGCGTCCTGCGGCCGAGGGGGCGTGTCCGTGGGGGAGCGCGTGGGCATGGGGCGGAGGGCGTCCTAGCCGAGCCAGGCGATGAGGGCGCGGATGGCCTCCTCGCGGCGCCGGGAGGCCTCCTGGACGCGCTGGAGGGTGTCCTCGAGCGTATTGCGGAGCGCGGCAACGAGCGTGACGGGATCCGAGGCCATGGGAGTGTGGAGCCTATCGCAGAGCCCGCGCGGGGCCGGGTATTGCTTTCGATGCGAGCCGTATTGCTCGGGGAAACCGCCAGCCTGGCGAGCGCTCTCTTCGTAGCGCAGGGGGCAGATACTTCTCTGGCAAATGGCAATCGGAGGGTATGAGGAACGCATATGAGCGACGAGCGCACGCCTGCCGAGCCCGAAGTCATGGAGCCCACGTTCTGGCGGAAGAACGGCTGGACGGCCAGGGTCATCAAGAACGAGGACGATGACGGCTGGGCCGTGGAAATCCGCAAACAGGGGCTCGCCGAGCCCGTCCTCATCAGCCCGTGGGTGATGGGCCGCGATAAGAAGAACCCCAAGCCCTTCGATGCGACGGCGTTCGCGACCTTCGTGAAAACGGCCTCGGAGGTCCTGGACCGCTCCGCGCGACAGCGCGACCAGGCCATGACCAAGAAGCTCTCCATTGCCTGGGAGGGCCGCTGGTACGAGGTTCGGCTCGAGCTCGTGGCCGATGAGTATGAGCCCCACGCGCTGCTCTCCGCCGTGGACGACGCTGGCGCGACCGTCGCGAAGTATCGCGTGCCCGTGACCTTCAAGTTCAACAGAGACGCCGCCAACGAGTGGGTGCGCGGCGGCTTCTGCGAGCCCTGAACTGGAGTGGAGGTTTCTGGGAGAGGCGCTACTCGGCGGAGCAACTCTGCCTGGTCCACTCGCGGCGTCCTCTCCCTCCTCGGTTTCTTTCTGGGCGCTGCCTCGAGCGCCACGCTCGCCTTCTCACCTGCTTGGGCGATCTACGGCCTGCTCAAGCGCTACTGGGACGAGCGCGGGTAAGCCCGCCAGCCGGCCCGGTCAAGCCTTCGGCGCCATCCAGACCAGGTTCCAGAGGTGGCCGTCGAGGTCTTCGAAGCCCTGGTCATACATGAAGCCGTTGTCCTCCGGCGGATGCGGGATGCGGGCGCCGGCGGCGGTGGCCTTGGCGATCAGGCTGTCGACTTCCTCCCGGCTCTCGCAGCTCAGGCAGATGACGACCTCGTTGGCCTCCTTCGCCTGCACGACGGGCTTGTTGATGAGGCTCTTGAAAAAGGCTTCGGTCGTCAGCATGACATTGATACTGCCGTCCACGACGACCATGAACGCCGCGCTCTCGTTGGAAAATTGCGGATTGAAGCTGAAGCCGAGAGCGGAAAAGAAGGCCTTGGATTTGTCCAGGTTCCTGACCGGCAGGTTGAAGATGATCTGCTTGTTCATGACGTCTCCACGTTGGAAGGTGAGTTGAGTGAGTTGATTACAGGTCCCGCATCCTGACGACGAATGATGACGCATGAAATCGACAAGCGCGAAGCGGATTCGCCCTTGGCGGCTTCGATTTCCGCCGCCTCCATCGGCATCAGGCGGAACGCGTGGAGCCCCGGGCCGGAGTGTCTTCCATTGAGGCGAGTAGCGGCGCCAGGGCCTCGCGCGTGACGGTGCGAGGCATTCCCTCGGGCAGGTGCGGCGGCTCGCGACGGCGGGCCAGCAGGGAGATGAGCGCGGAGGCCGTACTCGTGCCCTCGGTGTTCTCCAATTGCTGACGTAGGGCCTCGGCCTTCTCGCGGAAGCCCGGATCCTCGCGCAACCTCGCCACGGCCCGGCGGACGCTCTCCTCGGTCATCCCCTTCATGGGCTGGAAGAGCCCGGCGCCGAGGTACTCCACGCGCCGCGCGTTGTCGTGCTGCTCGCCGCCCACCGGCACCACCAGCAGGGGCTTGCCCGCGGCCAGTGTCTCGTTGGTGCTGTTGTTGCCGCCGTGGCTGATGACCAGGTCCATCCTCGACAGCAGGTCCACCTGGGGAACGCGGCGGAAGAGGAGCACGTGCGGGGGCAGCGGCTTGGAGGCGAGCGCCGGGTACGCCGCGCCCGCGCTCACCACGACCTGGAGGCCCGGGGCGTCCAGTCCCCGCAGCAGCGTACGGAACACCTCGGGCTTGTCGTTGAAGACGGTGCCGAGCGACACGTAGACCTTGAAGGCATCCGCGCGCAGCTTGTCGAACGGGAAGCCCTCGGTGTCGGTGCCCCGGCGGGTGGAGAAGCAGGGGCCGACGTAGAAGGTGCTCGGGCCCAGGCCGCTGCGAGGGGCCTCGATGGCCTCGTGGCTCATCACCAGGTTGAGCCAGGGTGAGGCGGGCGTGCGCAGGACGTCGGGCGGGCCGCGCACCAGCCCGAGCGCGCGCCGGGGCTCCTCCATCCGCCGGGCCAGTTGCACGAGCAGCTCCGCCTCGGCCACCTCGGCGCGATGCAGCTCGGGACCGTCCGGGGTGCCGATGGGCAGGCCGCTGCCCCAGGGAGGAATGCCGGGGCCACGGAAGGGCAGACCGCTGTGGTAGACGGCCGCCCAGGGCAGGCCCAGCTTCTCGGCGGCGAGGTGGGCCGGGTAGAAGGCGAAGTCGGCCACCAGCACGTCGGCGGGCTGGCGCTCGAGCCGGCGGAGGATGTCGCGGGCGGTGGCCTCGGCTCCGGCGGTGAAGAGGTTGAGGGCGATCCGCGATTCCTCGTAGCCGCTGCTCCGGGCCAGGCGGATGGCGTGGAAGATGACGCCGAGCGCGGGGCGGAGCCGCTCCAGGGGCAGCCCGGCGCGCTCCACCATGGCCGGCACATCCATCACGTTGTTGAGGATGTCTGGCTTCAACCGGAAGCCGAGCGATGGGGCTCCCGGGACGAAGAAGCGGACGCGGTGGCCCTCGGCCCTCATGCGCAGGGCCGTGGCCAGCAGCGTGTTGAGGTGGCCCACCGTGGGGTGGCACAGGAAGGCGATATCGCTCATGGACCCGGCATCATAACGGGCATGCCGGGCCGGGCGAGCTTCACTCCTGGCGGAGTGTCATCACGGAGGCAGCGCGGTGCTCACGTTTCCAGGCGCAAGGGCAGGGAGAGCGGGCCACGCGCGATGATGGACTGGGACCAGGGCAGCTCCTGGCGCACGAGCGAGACGCCACGAAGGCGCGGCAGGAGCGCCTCGAGGCCGAAGCGGGCCTCCAGGCGGGCGAGCATCGCGCCCAGGCAGAAATGGGGCCCGTGGCCGAAGGAGAGCTGGCTCGGGTTCTCGCGCTCGAGGAGGAAGCGATCCGCCTGGGGGAAGCGGCCCTCGTCGCGCAGGGCCGCGCCGATCAACGCGACGACGACGGAGCCGCGGGGAATCGTCACGCCGGAGAGCACCACGTCCTCGGTCGTCAGCCGGAGGCTGCTCTGCGCGGGAGACTCGTAGCGAAGGACCTCGTCGATGAGCCGGGGGATGAGGGCCGGCTGCTCGCGCACGCGCTCCAGCTCGCGCGGGTGCCGCGCGAGCACGACCATCGTATTGGCGAGCAGGTACACCGTCGTCTCCACCCCGGCCGGCACCAGGCCGAAGAGGAAGCTCAGGAGCTCCTCGTGCGAGAGGGCCTCGCCGCGGATGAGGTCGCTCACGAGCTCCTCTCCGGGGTGGGCACGCCGGGACTCGATGAGCGCGGTGAAGCAGCGCTCCATCTCCGCGAGGCTCTGGCGGATCTCCTCCATGCGTTGGGGCGAGGGCTGGCTGGCGGGGATGCTGACGAGATCATCCGCCCAGCGCTTCAACCGCGGGGCCATATCGGGCTCCAGGCCGAAGAAGAAGTTGAGCACGCGGGCGGGGAGGGGCAGGGCGAACCCGGCGACGAAGTCCACCTCCTGGTGGCGCACGAGCTCCGCGGCGAGCGCCTCGGCGAGGTCACGGATACGGGACTCCAGCCGGGCGAGCGCGGCGCCACTGAAGGCCCGGCTCACCAGGGTGCGCAGCCGCGAGTGGTCCGGCGGATCCTTCATGACGAGGGAGTCGGCCGTGGGATTGCGCTCCAACCAGGGGGGCAGGAAGCTGCGGCCGAGGCCGGCCGACGAGAAGCGCCGCGCGTCCTTGAGGACGGTGACCACGTCGTCGTAACGGCTCACGGCCCACATGCCGCCGGGCTCCACCTGGCACACGGCCCTGCGCCGGAGCTCGGCGTACAGGGGGTAGGGATTGGCTCGCACGTCGGGGGTCATCAGGTGCAGGGGCTGGTCCATGGCTCGCTTCCTCGGGGGAAAGGGACTGGAGCCACGGAGGGCAAATCGCGGGCCAGGCGGTTCGGACTCGAGGCCCCAGAGGGACGCGGGCCCCATGGCGGCGGAGGGGCCTGTGCGGACCGGTCGAATCGACCGGGAGGGCCGGTCGAAATGGAGGAGGGGAGCGAGGCCCGGAGCCCGTGCTACCGTCGCCGCCCGTGTCGCCGACCGTGCCCAGCGCGCTGCACCAGCGCCTTCACGACAACCAGCTCACCATCGCCTCCCTGCACCGGGGAGGAATGTCACGCAGGCCGGACGGAGCCGAGCTCCTCAGCACCGACCCGGAGCTGCGCTACCTCGTCCTCGAGGCTCCGCTCTCCGCGCCGTTGCCGCCGGGCTGCCACTCCATCCGGGTGATGCCCTGGGCGGGGGAGCTGTCGCGGCAGTTGCGCGAGCACGGGTTCTGGCGCCGGGGCGGATTGCTCTACATGTCGCTCGGGCGGGAGCTGCCGCCGCCTCCGGTGGTGGCGGACTTCCGGGTGGAGCGCGCGCACACGCTCGAGGCGCTCGTCGCCTTCACCAACCTCCAGCTCGACGCCTTCCCCGAGCTCCAGGATGCCGGGCGGCGCCGGTTCGACTTCCTGCTGGCCTCGCAGGTGCGCCACCTGGAGGATCCCTCGCATCACTACGTGCTGGGGTACCAGAAGGGCCGGGCGGTGTCGGCGGGGTTGCTGCTGCGCACCGGGGGCGTGGGCGGCATCTACAGCCTGGCCACCCAGCAGGCCTGGCGGGGACGGGGCATGAGCCGGGTGCTCATCGCCTCCCTGGTGGACGAGGCCCGGAGCAACGGCTGTGACGTCATCGCCTTGCAGGTGGGCTCGGGGGCGCGGGCCGAGCGGCTCTACCGGAGGCTCGGCTTCGAACCGGAGTTCGAGGTGTCGCTGTACGGGCGCTAGAAGGCCCATTCGGAGTATGGAGGCGGGCATGGGCAACGGAAAGCCACAGGAGAATCCAGGTCAGGAGCCGCGGCAGCGGGTGCGGAACATCCAGGGAATGTTCCTCCCGCTCCTGTCCCAGCCCGACCAGCCAAAGGAGCTCGAGGAGCTCTACAAGGCCGTCGTGGAGAAGGGCCGCGAGGCGATGCTCTGGTACGCCGTCCGCAAGGAGAGCAACAAGAAGTGGGGGCGGAGGTTGCGGCTCATGGCCATCCTGCTGACCGCACTGGCCAGCATCACCCCCATCCTCGTGCAACTGCTGCCCAACGAGCAGAAACTCCAGCAGTTGAACCTCCTGGCGTCTCTCTTCGCGGTGATGGGCGCCACGTGCGTGGGGTTGGACAACTACTTCGGGGCCTC
>NZ_JBJMQO010000132.1:0-6890 GCF_045802675.1 Archangium sp.
CTGGGCGAGGTGCAGTCCGTCCTGGCCCAGCACCCCTCCGTGCACGAGGCCCTCGCCCTGGTGCGCGAGGACTCCCCGGGCGACAGCCGCCTGGTGGCCTACCTCGTTCCCAACGCCGAGCAGCAGCTCAGCCCCGAGGCCCTGCGCTCCTTCCTGCGCGAGCGCCTGCCCGAGTACATGGTGCCCTCCGCCTTCGTCTCCCTGGCGGCCCTGCCCCTCACTCCCAACGGCAAGCTCGACCTCAAGGCCCTCCCCTCTCCGGATCGCTCGCGCCCCGAGCTGGACGCGGAGGATCAGGCGGCCCTGGGTGAAATCGAGGAGCGGATCGCCACCATCTACACCGAGCTGCTCAACCTGGAGCGCGTCGGCCGGCATGACAGCTTCTTCGAGCTGGGCGGCCACTCGCTGCTCGCCACCCAGGCGGTCTCGCGCATCTACGAGGCCTTCGAGGTGGAGCTGGCGTTGCGCGACATCTTCGAGACCCCCACCGTCGCGGGCCTCGCCGCCATCGTCGCGAAGCAGCGCAACGAGGCCCCTCGCAACCCCATCGAGGAGCAGATCGCCGCCATCTTCCGCGAGCTGCTCAAGCTGGAGCGCGTGGGCCTGAACGAGAGCTTCTTCGAGCTGGGCGGCCACTCGCTGCTCGCCACCCAGGCCATCTCGCGCATCGTCGAGACGCTCGGCGTGGAGCTGCCCCTGCGCGACATCTTCGAGGCCCCCACCGTCGCGGGCCTCGCCGCCATCGTCGCGAAGATGACCGGTGCGGAGACGAGCCAGGAGCCCGCCGAGCCTCACGAGGCGGCCCCGCGCATCCAGCCGGTGTCCAGGACGGAGGCGCTGCCGCTGTCCTTCTCGCAGCAGCGGCTCTGGTTCCTCGATCAGCTCGAGCCGGGCAGCGCGACGTACAACATCCCGGCCGTGGTCCGCATGGAGGGCACGCTGGACGTGGCGGCGCTGGAGCGCAGCTTCAACACGCTCGTCCGCCGCCATGAGTCCCTGCGCACCACGTTCCGCGCGGAGGAGTCCGGCCCCATCCAGCTCATCGCGCCGGAGCTCACGGTGTCGCTGCCCGTGATGGACCTGACGCACCTGCCGGAGAGCGCGCGCCACCCGGAGATGCTCCGCCTCGCCCGCGAGGAGGCCTCGAGGCCCTTCGACCTGACGCGTGGCCCGCTGCTGCGCACCACCCTGCTGCGGCTCGGCGAGCGCGAGCACATCCTCCTGCTGGACATGCACCACGTGGTGTCCGACGGCTGGTCGCTGGGCGTGCTCATCCGCGAGATGGCGGCGCTGTACGAGGCCTTCATCTCCGGCCGTGAGGCGGTGCTGCCCGAGCTGCCCATCCAGTACGCGGACTACGCGGCCTGGCAGCGCGGCTGGCTCCAGGGCGAGGTGCTCGAGGAGCAGCTCGCGTTCTGGCGCCGGCAGCTCACCGGGGCTCCCGAGTCGCTGGAGCTGCCCACGGATCGTCCACGTCCGGCGGTGCAGAGCTTCCGGGGTGCCCAGCAGCCCGTGGCCCTGCCCAGGGAGCTGTCCGAGGCGCTCAAGTCCCTCGCCCAGCGCGAGGGCGTCACGCCCTTCATGGCGCTGCTCGCCGCGTGGCAGGTGCTGCTGTCGCGCTACTCGGGACAGGACGACATCAGCGTGGGTTCGCCCATCGCCGGCCGCACGCGCGGGGAGACGGAGGGCCTCATCGGCTTCTTCGTCAACACGCTCGTGCTGCGCACGAAGCTGGAGGGCAATCCGACCTTCCGCGAGGTGCTCGGCCAGGTGCGTGAGACGACGCTCGGGGCCTACGCCCACCAGGACGTGCCCTTCGAGAAGCTGGTGGACGCGCTCCAGCCCCAGCGCAGCCTGGGCCGCACGCCGCTGTTCCAGGTGATGTTCATCCTCCAGAACGCGCCCATTGCGGAGCTGGCGCTGCCGGGGCTCGCCCTGCAGCCGGTGCCGGTGGAGAACCAGACGTCACGCTTCGACCTGACGTTGACCCTGGAGGAGACGAAGGAGGGCTTCCGCGGGACGCTGGACTACAGCACCGACCTCTTCGACGCCACGACGGTCGCCCGGCTCGCGGGCCACCTGCGGCGGTTGCTCGAGAGCATCGTCGCCGACCCGCGGCAGCGCATCTCCGCCCTGCCCCTGTTGTCCGACTCCGAGCGGTACCAGCTCACCGAGGGCTGGAACGCCACGGCCTACGAGTACCCGCGCGAGTCCTGCATCCACGACGTCTTCGCCCGGCAGGCCGCGCTGCGTCCGGACGCCATCGCCCTGGAGTCCTCCGACCAGCGGCTCACCTACCGTCAGCTCGACGAGCGCGCCAACCAGTGGGCCCACCTCCTCCAGCGCCACGGCGTCGGGCCCGACTCCCGCGTCGCCCTCTGCCTCGAGCGCTCCGTCGAGCTCATCGTCTCCCTGCTCGGCATCCTCAAGGCCGGCGGCTGCTACGTCCCGCTCGATGCCTCCTATCCCCGCGAGCGCCTCGTCCACATGCTCGAGGACGCCCAGCCCCAGGTCCTCCTCACCACCCGCGCCCTGGCCTCCCAGCTCCCCATCGCGGGGCTCGAGGTCATCCTCCTCGACGAGCTCGCCGAGGAAGTGGCGCGCCAGCCGGTGACCGCGCCTGTCAGCGCCACCACCTCGCGCAACCTCGCCTACATCGACTTCACCTCCGGCTCCTCCGGCCGTCCCAAGGGCGTCTGCATCGAGCACCGCTCCGTCATGCGCCTGCTCCTCGGACGCGTGGACTACATGGAGCTGGGCCCTCAGCACTCCTTCCTCCTCATCGCCCCCATCTCCTTCGACGCCTCCACCCTCGAGCTCTGGGGTCCCCTGCTCCACGGCGGCCGCCTCGTCCTCTACCCTCCCCACGCCCCCAACGACGTGCGCGAGCTGCAGCAGGTGTTGGAGCGCCACTCCGTCTCCACCCTCCACCTCACCGCCGGCCTCTTCACCCAGATGGTGGACGCCCACCTCGACGGCCTGCGCTCGCTCAAGCAGCTGCTCACCGGTGGTGACGTCGTCTCCGCTCCACACGTGCGCCGCGTCCTCGAGGAGCTGCGCATCGCGGTGACCGCCTGCTACGGCCCCACCGAGAGCACCCTCTTCGCCTCCTGCTTCCGCATGACGGAGCCCTCGCAGGTGGGGACCTCCGTGCCCATCGGCACGCCCATCGGCAACACCCGACTGTACGTGCTCGACGCCCACCAGCAGCTCGTGCCCGTGGGCGTGCCCGGCGAGCTCTTCATCGGCGGCGACGGCCTGGCGCGCGGCTACCTCCGGCAGCCCGCGCTCACGGCGGAGCACTTCCTGCGCGACCCGTTCAGCACCGAGCCCGGCGCGCGCATGTACCGCACCGGCGACCTGGTGCGCCGCCGCGCCGACGGTGTGCTCGAGTTCCTCGGCCGCGCCGACACCCAGGTGAAGATCCGCGGCTTCCGCATCGAGCTGGCGGAGGTGGAGTCCGCGCTGCTCAGCCACCCGTCGGTGGCCAAGGCCGTGGTGGTGGCTCGCGAGGACGGCGGCACCAAGCGGCTGGTCGCGTACTTCGAGGGTGAGGCCCCCGTGGCCGAGCTGCGCGCGCACCTCAAGGGCCGGCTGCCCGAGTACATGGTGCCCTCGGCGCTGGTGCACCTGGAGGCCCTGCCCCTCACCGCCAACGGCAAGGTGGACCGCAAGGCCCTTCCCGCTCCGGCCGACGCCCAGCAGGCGCCCGCCTCCGCCCACTACGAGGCGCCGCGCAACGCCACCGAGCAGGCCCTGGTGGACATCCTGTCCCAGGTGCTGCGGGTGCAGCGCGTGGGCATCCACGACAACTTCTTCGAGCTGGGCGGCGACTCCATCACCAGCATGCAGGTGGTGGCTCGCGCACGGCAGGCGGGCCTGCAGCTCTCGCCCAAACTCCTCTTCCAGCACCAGACGGTGGCCGCGCTGGCCGCGGTGGCCACCCCCGCCCGGCAGATGCTCGCCGAGCAGGGCCTGGTGCAGGGCCCGGTGCCCCTCATCCCCGTTCAGCGCGCCTTCCTCGAGGAGGAGCAGCCCGCTGCCCACCACTTCAACCAGGCCCTGCTGCTGGAGGTCCGCCGTCCATTGGACCCGGCCCTGCTCGAGCAGGCCCTGCGCAAGCTGGTGGAGCACCACGATGCCCTGCGCCTGAGCTTCACCCGTCAGCCCGACGGCACCTGGCTCCAGCAGGGCACCGGACTGGAGACCACGCCTCGCCTCCGGCGGGTGGACCTGGCCTCCGTCCCTCCGGAGGGGCTCGCCTCCGCCATTGAAGCCGCCTCGACCCAGGTGCAGCGCGGCTTCGAGCTGGCCTCGGGCCCGCTGCTGAGCGCCGCCCTCTTCGACTGCGGCGCCGGCCGCCCCGCCCGCCTGCTGCTCGTGGCCCACCACCTCGTGGTGGACGCTGTCTCCTGGCGCATCCTCCTGGAGGACCTGGAAGCCACCTACCAGCAACTCGCCCAGGGTCGGCAGCCCACCCTTCCTCCGAAGACCACGTCCTTCAAGACGTGGGCGGAGAAGCTCGAGCAGCACGCCCACTCCGACGCCGTGAAGCAGGAGCTGGGTTACTGGCTGGACGAGGCCCGTGCCCGGGTGCGCCCGCTGCCCGTGGACAAGGCCCAGGGGGCCAACACCTTCGCCTCCGTGCGGACGGTGGGTCTGTCGTTGGATGCGGAGGAGACGCGCACCCTGCTGCTCGAGGTGCCCACGGCCTACCGCGCCCGCCTGGAGGACGTGCTCCTCACCGCGCTCGCCCAGTCCCTCTCCCGCTGGTCCGGCCAGTCCGGCGTGCTCGTGGAGATGGAAGGCCACGGCCGCGAGGACCTCTTCGAGGGCGTGGATCTGTCCCGCACCGCCGGCTGGTTCACCGCCTCCTTCCCCGTCCTCTTCCAGCTCCCCGCCTCGGGCTCTCCCGGTGATGCGCTGCGCGCCGTGCGCGACGAGCTGCGCCGGTTGCCGAACAAGGGCCTGGGATACGGGCTGCTGCGCCACCTCGGTGCGGAGGACGTGGCCTCGCGCCTGCGCGCCCTGCCCCGCGCACAGGTGTCCTTCAACTACCTCGGCCAGCTCGACGCCCCGGCCGCGGCCTCCACCACCTTCGCCTTCGCGAAGGAGTCTTCCGGCGCCCCCTTCGATACCCACGGCGCGCGCTCGCACCTGCTGGACATCAGCGGGCTCGTCAGCGACGGGAAGCTCCAGCTCTCCGTCTCCTACAGCGAGAACCTGCACGACTCCGCCTCCATGGAGGCGCTCGCCCGGGACATGCTGGCCGCCGTGCGCGCGCTGATCTCCGGCCGCACCACCGAGGACGCCCGCCGCTTCACGCCCTCGGACTTCCCGCTGGCCTCCCTCACCGCGGACACGCTGGGCCGGGTCCTCCGGCAGCAGGGCACCGGCGTCGAGGACCTCTACCCGCTCTCCCCCATGCAGCAGGGCATGCTCTTCCACGCCCTGCTGTCGCCGGGCTCGCCCGCGTACTTCGTGCAGTCCTCCTGGCGCATCCACACCCAGCTCGAGCCGCTGGCCTTCCGGCGCGCCTGGAACACGGTGGTGGCCCACAACCCCATCCTCCGCACGGCCTTCGTCTGGGAGGGATTGGCCGAGCCCCTCCAGGTCGTCCACACCCGCGCCGAGGTGCCCTGGCAGGAGCTGGACTGGCGGGAGCTGTCCGCCGAAGAGCAGCGGACCCGGCTCGAGGCCTTCACCGCCGAGGACCGCGCCCGCGGCTTCGAGCTCACCCGCGCGCCCCTGCTCCGCATCGCCCTCATCCGCCTGGAGGACGGCGCCTGGCAGCTCGTCTGGAGCCAGCTCCACCTCATCCTGGACGGCTGGAGCCAGGGAATGCTGCTCCAGGAGCTCTTCGCCGCCTACGACACCTTCCAGCGCGGGCAGACGCCGCAGCCGGGACACCGCCCCGCCTTCCGCGACTACATCGCCTGGCTGCAGCGCCAGTCCCTGGACGGCGCCGAGCGCTTCTGGCGCGAGTCCCTCCGCGGCTTCACGGCTCCCACCCCGCTGCCCGGTGACAAGGGCGTACTGCACGCCGCCGGGCAGCAGCGGCGCATGGACCAGCGCAAGGTGCTGTTCTCCTCCGCCGGGACGGCCGCGCTGCAGTCCTTCGCCCGCCAGCACCAGCTCACGCTCAACACGTTGACCCAGGCGGCCTGGGCGCTGCTGCTCGGCCGTTACGCCGGCGAGCACGACGTCGTCTTCGGAGCCACCGTCGCCGGCCGCCCCATGGACCTGCCCGGCGCCGAGTCGATGATGGGCCTGTTCATCAACTCGCTGCCCGTCCGCGTACGCTTCGACCCGAGTGAGGCCGTCCTGCCCTGGCTGCAGCGCCTCCAGGCCCGTCAGGCCGAGCAGGGCCAGCACGAGTACAGCCCGCTCGTCCAGCTCCAGGGCTGGAGCGACGTGCCCCGCGGCTCGCCCCTCTTCGAGAGCCTCCTCGTCTTCGAGAACTACCCGGTCGACAACACCGTCAAGCAGCGCGCGGGCGGATTCGACATCCGGGATGTCCAGGCCTTCGACCACACCAACTACCCGCTCACCGCGGGAGTGGCGCCGCTGGGAGAGCTGGCGCTCGCCCTGTCGTACGACCTGGCTCGCTTCGACCCGGAGTGGATCGATCAGCTCCTGCGGCATTGGAAGCTCCTCTTGGAGGGGCTCGTGGCGCGCGCGGAGGGGCGGCTGGGTGATCTGCCGCTGCTGACCGAGGCCGAGCGCCGGCAGGTGTTGGTGGATTGGAACCACACCGCCGCCGAGCCCTCCCAGGACGGCGCGCTGCACTACCTCTTCGAGCAGCAGGTGCAAGCCACTCCCGAGGCCACCGCCCTGGTGGTCGGCACCCAGCGCCTGAGCTACCGGCAGTTGGACTCCCTGGCCAACCA
>NZ_JBJMQO010000133.1:0-43207 GCF_045802675.1 Archangium sp.
ACGCCTTGGCCATGAGCGCGTGGCTGCCGTTGGACACGCCCGCCGTGTTCCAGGTGAAGACGAAGGGCGAGGCCGTGTCGGTGCTGGCCAGCGCGCCATCGACGTAGAACTCGACCTTCGTCACGCCCACCGCGTCCGAGGCGCTCGCCGCCACGTCCACCGTACCGCTGACGGTGGCGGCGTTGGCCGGGGCGGAGACGTTCACCGTGGGCGGCGTGGTGTCGGCGGAGGCGCTCGGCGGGCCCACCGAGATGCTGTCCACCCACGCCTTGGCGCGGGTGATGTTCGAGCCGGTGTCCGTGCCGGTGACGACGAAGCGCAGCGTGACGTTCTTGTTCGCGTACGCCGACAGGTCGATGTCCGCGCGCTGCGTCCAGCTGGACTCGGTGAGGGTGCCCACGCCGCTCTTGGTCACCGAGTCCACCACGTGGTCGGTGCCGTCGTTGACGATGACCTTGAAGGACGCCGAGGCCGCGGTGTTGGCGCCGGAGAGGTCCAGCTTGCGCCAGTAGGTGAGGCGCGGGTTGGCGGTGAGGGCCACGGCGACGCTGGCGGTGCGGGTGACGGTGTTGAAGGCGGGCAGGGCCGAGCCGAGGATGGACTGGCTGCCGGTGACGCCCGTCTGGTCGCTCGAGTCGAGCGCCCACTCGGTGAGGCTCCAGCCCGCGTTGTCGGGGCCGGCGTTGGAGAAGCGCTCGGTGAAGCGCACCGAGTTCTGGTCCACCGTCACGGATACCGCGCTGGAGGTGGCGGTGTTGCCCGCGGCGTCATAGGCCCGCGCCTGGAGGGAGTGCGTGCCCGTGGCATGCGAGGTGGTGTTCCAGTTGAACTCGTACGGCCCGGCCTGCGCCGAGGACACGCCCTGGCCCACCACGGTGCCGTCGATGAGGAACTCGACCTTGGTGACGCCGATGTCGTCCGTCGCGGTGGCGGCGATGTCGATGGCGCCGGCCACGGTGGCACCGGCGGTGGGGAAGGTGATGGCCACGGTGGGCGCGGTGGTGTCGGAAATGCCGCCGCTCACGGTGACGGAGACGGTGCTGGAGGTGGCGGTGTTGCCCGCGGCGTCATGGGCCTTGGCCACCAGGGTGTGCGTACCGTTGGTGGCGGCAGCGGTGTTCCAGCTGTACGCGAAGGGCGAGGCCGTGTCGGTGCCCACCAGCGTGTTGTCGATGGAGAACTCCACCTTGGCGACGCCCACGTTGTCGGTGGCGTTGGCGGTCACGTTCACCGTGCCGCTCACGCTCGAGCCGTTGGTGGGTGCGGAGATGCCGACGGTGGGCGCGACGGTGTCCGAGTTGTCGAGCCCGAAGAACTTCGCCACATACCAGGTGGAGCAGATGTCCGTGTCGAGCACGTAGGCGCCCGCGGTGCCGCACGCCGCGCCGCCGGGGAACCGGGTCGCCGGGTCGATGGCCGTGCCGTGGCCCATGCCGGTGATGGCGTACGTCTCCACCAGCGCCGTGCCCGCCGCGTTCTTGTAGACCTTGTGGGGGTAGCCGGCGACCGTGTCGCTCACGTCCGCCGTCTGGTCGATGCCGTGCACGTTCGTCCACTGCTCGAGGGCTTCCTGCTGGTTGGTGTTCTTCACCGTGTAGTCGGACGTGCCGTGCCAGATGGAGATTTTCGGGTAGCTGCCGGTGTAGCCGCTGAAGGCGCCGCGCACCAGGTCACCCCACGCCTGGGGCGTCTTGTCCGTGCCCGGGCTCATGCAGCTGAAGGCGTCGTTCATCGTCAGGGCGCACTTGTAGGGGATGCCGGCCATGATGGCGGCGCCCGCGAAGACGTCCGGGTAGGCGGCCGCCATCACGTGCGTCATCGCCGCGCCCGCCGACAGGCCGGTGACGAAGACGCGGCTGGCGTCGATGGAATGGTCGGTCTTCATCTTGTCGACCATCTGCTTGATGGAGAGCGCCTCGCCCTGGCCGCGCGCGATGTCACCCGGCTCGAACCAGTTGAAGCAGCTGTTCTGGTTGTTGGAGCTCTGCGTCTCCGGGTACACCACGTAGAACTTGAGCTGGTCCGCCAGCGCGTTCCACCCGGTGTTGGTATAGGCGTCCGCGGTCTGGGTACAGCCGTGCATCGCCACCACCAGCGGGGCGTTGGCGGGGATGCCCGCCGGCACGTACTTCCACATCTTCAGGTTGCCAGGGTTGGTGCCGAAGCTCGTCACCTGCGTCAGCGGGCTCTGCACCGTGCCCAGGGGAGGGGGTGCTTCTCCTGGGGGCGGTAGTGCCTCGCACCCGAAGACCGCAACGGCGAGAAGTGCCCCGACAACTCCTCCGAAACGTCTCTTCAGCATGTGTCCTCCCGGAAAAGGGAAGGTAATGCCTTACCACAATCCTTTGAATACTGCTTATACGGATTCGTGTAAGGAATTTCGCCGGGCGATGACGCGCAATGTCAAACCCACGGTTTCCGAGGGAGGAAGTCACATGAAGCTAGCATCATGCAGACATGAACCAGGCGTCAGGTTCGTACGGGGTGGGAGCATGACGCGCAATGTCAAACCCGCGCGAACATGAATCACGCATCATGCAGACATGAAGCCGGCATCAAGTCGCGCTAGGATGGCGCCGCCGCCGACGCTGGCCGGCCTTCACGGGGGTGCCGCCCGCCACGCGCGGGGCCGTCACTCCAACCCCAGTCTCTCCCGACAGGAGCCCTACATGAGGATGTCCAAGTTCACCTTCCGCCTCTTCGCGACCGGCCTCGCCGCCTGTGCGCTGTCCGCGTGCGACAAGCCCACTCCCCCCCCCGGTGGTGGCGGGACCGAGGAGGCCGAGGTGACGGTGGAGAAGTGCCGCGCCCAGATTTCCGCCCGTCAGGAGGAGCTGAAGGCCGAGGGCGTGGACGTGGCCTCCTGGTCCATCCATGACGCGGCGCAGATGGTGGAGCCGGCGCTCGCCGACCGGCAGACGCCCAGCACCTACAAGCAGTACGACGGCAAGTACCGCCCGCTGACCAACCACCCCGGCTGCACGGTGGAGAACCTCTACTACGACAAGTCCAACACCGGCGGCACCACGCCCTACGTCAACGGCAACAACGACGGCAAGTGGACCGGGCGCTCGGACTTCGGCGGCCCCAACGCCGCCACGGGCTTCCTCGACGGGGACAAGGCCAGGATCGAGGGCTACCCCTGCGCCGCCAAGGAGTACACGCAGAACGCCGAGGACACCACCAAGCCCATCGTCATCCTGGTGCACGGCAACTCCACCCGGCCGCACACCTGGGAGAAGTTCCTCCTGCCGGCGGGCACGGGCATCAACGCCACCGTGGAGAAGGTCCAGTTCAACCCGGACGCCACGCAGCGCGTGCAGCTGGCCGAGGCGCTCATCGAGAACCACTACCGCGTCATCGCCGTGGACATGCGCACGGACCTGATCGCCGCCGTGGACCCCACCGCCAACAGCAGCACGGAGAACGCGGCGGGCAACATCGACCACGGCTGGTCCACGCCCATCCTCCAGTCGCTCGTCAAGGCGGTGATGAAGAACAACCCGGGCCGCAAGGTGGCGCTCGTTGGCCACTCGCTGGGCGTGACGGTGGTGCGTGACGCCCTGCGCCGCATGTACGTGGAGTACGCCGACGGCAAGCCGGACGCCGTCAACCCCTTCCCGCAGCTGAGCCACGTCATCCTCGGCTCGGGCGCCAACCACGGCGTGTCCACCTTCGACGCCGGCCTGTGCACCGCCAACCTCACCATGCGTGGCACCATCGTCTGCGAGATGGGCAGCCGCTCCAACTACGTGCAGACGTACTTCCACAAGCCGCTCAACGGCCCCAAGGACCTGTTCGCCACCCCGTGCGCGGACGGTGACTACGCCTTCGGCAAGACGGGCCAGTGCGGCGGCAACGTGGTGAAGTACCTCACCATCACCATGACGGACATCCAGCAGGGCGCCAACTACCAGGACTACTACGTGTCCGAGGCGGCCTCGCGCATCAACATGCCCGGGTGCGTGGAGAACAAGCTGACGACGCTCAACGACTACGACACCAGCGGCTACTTCAACAAGGGCTTCATCGCCAACCACTTCGGCTCGCTGCGCTCCGACGCCGGCCTGAAGCTCGCCATGGACTTCCTGGCGAAGTAGTCCCCGTGGCAGTCTCCCCCCGCCGCCCGTGGCCGTGGTTGCCCGCGGGCGGCGGGTCTCTTCTTCACCGCAGCCGCACCGTGAGCTCTCCCCCCATGAATCCCTCGTTCCCCTCCGCGTCCCGCCTGGCGCTCGCGTGCACGCTGGCGTCCGCCCTGCTGTCGGCTCCGGCCCGTGCGCAGGCCACCGAGACCCCCGCCGCCGCGCCCGCCGATGCCCCCGCCGCGCAGGCCGCGCAGGCCGCGCCCGCTCCCGCCGCCCCGCCCGCGAAGCCAGACCCGGCCGGGAAGCAGGAGCCCGAGGCGCTGGTGCTCGGCGTTCCGACGCCCGCCACCCGGCCCCTCTTCGCCCTGGGCAGTGACACGTACTTCATCAACCCGGTGCTCTCCATCGCCGGCGGTCTCCAGTCGGAGAACCTCCTGCTCAACCCCAACCCCGGCAAGGAGAGCCGCCTCACCACAGTGGCCATCGCCCGCTTCGGCGCCGAGGGCCGTCTGGGCCCCTACGTCACCTTCCGCAGCGAGTTCGAGCGCAACCTCCGCAGCCACGGCTCGGGCATCTGGGAGGGCACGGCCTCCATGTCCGTGAGAGATCAGGTGCTGCGCCTGCAGCGCTGGGGCGCCACGGTGGAGGCGGGCATCCTGTTGGACCCCGCCAGCGTGGACTTCTTCTCCGCGCACATGGGCGACGTGCTGCTCGCGGACAAGTACACGAGAGACCCCCTGCTCTACAGCGGCTTCAACCGCGGCCAGGGCGTGCAGGCGCGCTACTCGCGCTGGGGCTTCACCGTGGGCCTGAGCTACACCGAGGCCAACCCGCTGAGCTCCTCGGCTTCCTACATGGTGGGTGGCTCCTTCGGCGGCAACAGCCGCTTCTGGGAGCGGCCCCTGGCCAACTTCCGCAACGGCCAGCCGGATGACGACATCCACTTCCGCGTCGTCAGCCCCTCGCTCTCCTACGACAGCCCCTGGCTCGAGGCGAAGGCCATGACCCAGGTCTTCAACATCAACTACCAGGAGAGCACGACGGACGACCCGCCCATCCAGGGCTACAACCTGCGCGGCAACGTGAAGCTCAAGCTCAAGGGCATGATTCCGGCGCTGCCCTTCGAGGTGACGCCCTTCTTCAACGTGGCGCGCGTGCAGAACAACGTCGTCAACTCGGCCGCGGGCTACGCCAACCAGCTCCTGGGCACGCCCTTCGACGCGCTCACGCTCTCGGGCGGCCTGGACGTGTTCCTCTTCGGCCGCTCCGGCATCGGCTTCAACTACGCGCGCGTGGCGGACCACACGCCGTCCTTCATCCCTCCCACCGGCAGCAACCCCTCCAGCGAGCCCGTGCTCCACACCACCACCACGTACCTCAACGTGGGCGCGACCTGGTGGATGTTCGATCAGGTGGCGCTGGGCGCCCGCGTGGCCACGTACACCAAGGACATCGAGGGCAAGTCCGACCTGAACGAGCGCGACCTGTCCGCCTTCCTCACCCTGCGCATGACGCTCTGAGAGGCACGTCCATGGGAGAGCTGACGGGAAGAACGGCGCTCGTCACGGGCGCGGCGAGTGGCATCGGCCGGGCGGTGGCCGAGGACCTGGGCGCTCGTGGGGCCCGGGTGCTGGTGTCGGACCTCGACGAGGCCGGCGCGCGGGAGGTGGCGTCGCGCATTCCGGGCGCCCTCGCGCAGCGTGCAGACGTGTCCTCGCGCGAGGACTGCCGCGCGCTGGTGGACCGGGCCCAGAAGGAGTGGGACCGGCTCGACATCCTGGTGAACAACGCGGGCCTCCAGCACGTGTCTCCGGTGGAGGAGTTCCCGGAGGAGCGCTGGGAGTTGATGATCCGCATCATGCTGGTGGGGCCCTTCCTCCTCACGAAGTACGCCCTGCCGATGATGTACGCGCGCAAGTGGGGCCGCATCATCAACGTCTCCTCGCTGCACGGCGTGGTGGCCTCGCCGTACAAGTCCGCCTACGTGTCCGCCAAGCACGGGCTGATGGGGCTGACCAAGACGGTGGCGCTCGAGGCCGCGGACAAGGGCGTGACGGTCAACGCCCTCTGCCCCAGCTACGTGCGCACGCCGCTCGTGGAGAAGCAGATAGCGGACCAGGCCCGCGTGCACGGCCTCACCGAGACCGAGGTCATCGAGCGCATCATGCTCGCCCCGGCGGCGGTGAAGCGCCTGCTGGAGCCCTCGGAGGTCGCCGCCTACGTGGCCTTCCTGTGCTCGGAGGCCGCGGGCGGCATCACCGGCGCCGCCCAGATGTTGGACTGCGGCTGGACGGCCCGCTGACCCCACGGCTCCCCGGAGGGAGCCGCGGAAGGCGGCGAGAGGCACGAGGTGGCCTGAGCTCCGGGACGGCTCGGGACACCTCGGCACCGCGTCAGGACACTTCAGGACGGCTCAGTAGGCGTAGGTGGCCATGTCCTGGCGCACCACGCCCACGATGTTCTCCCAGTTGCCGTTCTGGTAGTGGTTGTAGGACTCGTTGGAGTCACGGAAGCTGACCGTGTGGAAGGACCACAGGGCCTTGCCGTTGCTGGTGGCCGCGGTGCCCGTGTTCAGGGTGCCGTCGCAGAACCAGTCGCCGGGGTTGCAGAAGCTGCCCTTGACGGAGACGCCGCCGGTGGAGTGGTAGGCCACGGCCTCGTCGTCCTGGCCCGGGAGGATGCCGGAGTAGGCCGTGCCCTTGGACGCGGCGAACATGTAGAACCACTTCGAGCCGGTGACGTTGTGGTTGTACTTGGCGCGCGCGTTGCCGGTCTTCAGGTCGGTCACGATGGGGTCGCTCACCGCCCAGTCACCGTTGTCGGCCAGCTCGCTGCCGCCGCCGGCGCCCGAGGCCACGTCCACCCACTTGATGTTCCAGCCCGTCTGGGTGCCGCCCGCGTCGCCACAGACGCCGCCGGCGCCGGGCGTGGCGTTCTTGATGTTGCGCGCGCTGCTGCCGTAGAGCGCCAGGGTGTAGCCGATCTGCATGTCACCGGCGCTGTGCACGGCGATGTAGCACCAGTTGGTGCCGGTGCAGAAGCAGTCGAGCGCGTTGCGGATGTAGCCGTTCTGCGAGGCGATGCTCTGCGAGCCGTTCCAGTTGACGGCCTTCTTGTTCACGCCGGCCGAGACGCTGCTCGGGCCCCAGTTGGAGAAGTCGGCATAGTTGCCAATCTGGGTGCCGCCGCCGTTCTTGCCGTGGATCCACAGCGAGTAGTTGGTGGCCGAGGCCTCCGGCGCGGCGAGCAGGGCGAAAGCGGTGGCCGCGAGGGCCGCCGTACGGATGGGGCTGTTCATGTGCGTTTCCTGGGGAAGGGGGACATGCCCGCCCGGTGACCGGGCGGACAAGCGCATATCCTACCACCAGGACTTCCCGCACAGAATAGACATACCCCGAAAACCCGACAGATTGACTCCGGGCCTCACGCCGTGGGGCCGGCCGCCCGTCCGAGCGCGCGCGCCAATTCCGTGCGCGCGGTGGCCAGGTTGTACGCGGCCTGCACGCGCTGCACGGCCGCGTTGGTGGCGGACAGCTGCGCGTCGGACAGCTCGATGATGTTGCCCACGCCGGCACGGTAGCGGCCCTCGGCCAGGCGCAACCGCTCGCGGGCATTGGTGAGGGCTTCCTCGGCGGCGGACTCGCTCTCCCGCGCGGCCGTCACGGCGAGCTGCGCGCGTTCCACCTCCAGGCGCACCGTCTGGCGCAGTGCGTCCCGCTGGGCCTGGACGTTGTTGAGGTTGGCCTGCTGCTCGCGCACCTGGGCGCGGGTGAGGCCGCCCTGGAAGATGGACCAGCTCAGCCCCACCTGCCCCGTCACGCCCCAGTCCAGGTTCGCCGGGTTGGGGCCCGAGTCCGTCGCCGACACCTGAGCCGAGAAGCTCGGCAGGTAGTTGGCGCGCGTGGCGGAGATGGTCAGCTCCTGGGCGCGCAGCTGGTGCTCGCTCGCGCGCAGGTCCGGCCGGCCCTCGAAGGCCACGTCCACCAGCGTGTCCACGGGCTCGTTCTCACCCTGCACGAGCGCCACCGCCTCCTCCTGGACGGCGAACTGCGTGGTGCCCTCCACGCCCATGGCCTGGTTGAGCTGGGCCTTGCTGGTGGCGGCGTTGTTGCGCGCCTGGATGAGCTGCACCTGGGCGTTGGCCACCGCCGTGCGCTGCTGCAGCAAGTCGATTTCCGGCCGCGTGCCCACCTGCACCTGGGCCTGCACCTGGGCCAGGTGCGCCTTCTCGTTCTCCAGCGTCTCCTGGGACACCCGCACCAGCGCCTGCTGCGCCAGGGCGTTGAAGTAGGCCGTCTGCACATTGGACAGCACGTTGAGCAACGTCTGGGCCTCGGTGGCCTCCTGGGCCTCGGCGGACTGCTGGGCCGAGTGCCACCGGCCCGTGGTGCGGCCGAAGTCCCAGAGGAGCTGGTTGACCGAGGCGCCCACGTTGAGGCCCTCGCGGCTGATGAAGCCAGAGGGGGTCGTCGTGCCCGGGGTGGTGGTGGAGGTGCCGCTGCGCAGCGACTTCTGGTACGAGGCGCTGGCGCTCACCTGGGGCAGCAGCGAGGCGAAGTTCTGGTCCGCGCGGGCGTTGGCCGCGGAGGTGCTGGCCTGGGCCTGGCGCAGCTGCGGCTGCCGCTCGCGCGCGGTGCGCAGGGCCTCCGCGAGCGTGAGGACGCGCTGCCGCGGTTGCTGCTGGGCCCATACCGGCGAGGCGGCGAGCAGGCCGAGGAGCGGGAAGAGGAGGCGCATCATTCGTACCTCAGGGCATCGATGGGGTCGAGCTGGCTCGCCTTGCGCGCGGGGTAGAGGCCGAAGCCCACGCCCACCAGCGCGCTGAAGCCGAGCGCGACGAAGATGACATCCGGCCGCAACAGCAGCGGCCATTGGAATTGGGCGGCGAGGAACTGGGCCACGCCCACGCCCAACCCCGTGCCGAGGAGCCCTCCGAGCAGCGCCAGCACCAGCGCCTCGATGAGGAACTGGAGGAGGATGTCCCGGGGCCGGGCGCCCACCGCCACGCGCACGCCAATCTCCCGGGTGCGCTCGGTGACGCTCACCAGCATGATGTTCATGATGCCGATGCCGCCCACCACCAGGGACACGGCGGCGATGGAGGCCAGCAACAGGCTGAGCGTCTCGGTGCTCTGCTGGCGGCTGTTGGCCAGCTCGGACAGGTCTCGCACGTCGAAGTCGTTGGGCGCCTCCTCGCCCAGCCGGTGCCGCTCGCGCAGCAGGGCGATGACGTCCTGCTGGGCCTTCGGGGTGCCGGCGGTGGCATCCGCCTGCACGTAGAGGATGCCGGTGATGTACTTGCCCAGGCTCTGCGACTGGAGCTGGCGCTGGAAGGTGGTGGCGGGCACGAGGATGCTGTCGTCGTAGTCCTGCCCCATGGGCGACTGGCCCTTGCGCGCCGTCATCCCGACGATGGTGAAGGGCGTCTTCTTGATGCGGATGACCTGGCCCACGGGATCGAACCCCGAGCCATAGAGCTTCTCCACCACCGTCTGGCCGATGACAGCCACCTTGGCCCCGGCCTCCACGTCCGCCGCGGTGAAGCGCCGGCCGGTGGCGATGGTCCACCCGCGCACGTCGAAGAAGTCGGGCGTGGTGCCCGTCACGCTCGTGGTCCAGTTCTGGTCCTCGGAGAAGACCTGGGTGTTGGTGCGCATCTCGGGGGCCACGGCGTGCACGCTCGGCAGCTGCGTGCGCAGGGCCTCCAGGTCGTCCCAGGTGAGGGTGGGCTGGCTGCCGAAGCCTCCCCGTGCGCCGCCCGAGTTGGTGGAGCCGGGCATGACGATGAGCAGGTTGGTGCCCATGGCGTCGAAGACCTTCTGCACGCTGGCCCGGGCCCCATCGCCAATGGCCACCATGGCGATGACGGCGCCCACGCCGATGATGATGCCCAGCGCGGTGAGGAAGGAGCGCATCTTGCTGCGCAGCAGGGCGTGCACCGCCAGCCACATCGTCTCGAGCACGTTCATGACACGGCCTCCTCGAGCGGGGGTACTTCCGCGGGCACCGGCTGCTGGCGCCGGTCCGAGATGATGCGCCCGTCCTTCACCACCACCACGCGCCCGGCATGGTTGGCGATGTCCGGCTCGTGCGTCACCAGCACGAGCGTCATCCCCTCGTGGCGCAGCTCCTGGAAGAGCGCCATCACCTCCACGCTGGTGCGCGAGTCCAGGTTGCCCGTGGGCTCGTCGGCGAGGATGACGCGGGGCTGGCCCACCAGCGCCCGGGCGATGGCCACACGCTGCTGCTGGCCACCGGAGAGCTGGCGCGGGTGGTGGTCCAGGCGCGCGCCCAGGCCCACCCGCTCGAGCGCCTCGCGCGCCCGCCTGCGCCGCTCGCGCGCGGGCATCCCAGCGTAGAGCAGCGGCAGCTCCACGTTCTCCAGGGCGCTCGTGCGCGCCAGCAGGTTGAAGCTCTGGAAGACGAAGCCCAGGGTGCGGTTGCGCACGATGGCCAGGCCGTTGCGGTCCAGGCTCGACACGTCCTGCCCGTCCAGGAAGTACTGGCCCGCCGTGGGCCGGTCCAGGCAGCCGAGCAGGTTCATCAGCGTGGACTTGCCCGAGCCGCTCGAGCCCATGATGGCCACGAACTCGCCCGACTCCACGCTGAAGTCCACGCCCCGCAGGGCCGCTACCTCCACGTCGCCCGTCCGATAGATTTTGCTCACGCCCCGTAGCGCGATGAGCGGCAGCTGCTCTCGAGGGTCGTTCATGACGTGCCTCCCGCTCACCTAGAACGGCCCCGGAGCACGGACGCCGCCCCTGCCGCCGCCACCACCCATTGCGCCCATGCCGCCCGTCCGCTGGCCGGAGCTCGCGCCCTGCGAGGACTGCCCGCCCTGCGCACCCGCCGCCATGGCGGTGATGATCTGATCGCCCTCGCGCAGGTCGCCCTCCACCTCCGTGTACGTGCCGTCGGACACCCCGGGCTTCACGCCCACCGGGTGGGGCCGGCCGTCCCGCAGCACGAACACCCTCTTGGTGCCGGGCGCGGGCTTCTCCCACGCTCCCGGGCCACCCTGAGCGCTCGTGCCCCGCGGAGCGCCCGTGCCAGCCTGCGCTGCCTGAGCGCCCGAGCCACCCTGGCCGAGCCAGCCCGTGCCCTCGGGGGGAGCGGGGGGACGGAAGCGCAGCGCCGCGTTGGGCACGGTCACCACGTTGTCCCTGTGCGCGGTGATGAAGGTGACGTTGGCCGTCATGCCCGGCTTGAGCTTCAGGTCCGGGTTGGCCACGTCGATGACGGCATCGTAGGTGACGACGTTCTGCACCGTCTGGGCCGCGTTGCGGATCTGCCGGATGACGCCCTCGAAGGCGACGCCGGGCCAGGCATCCACGGTGAAGGTGGCGCGCATGCCATCCTCCAACCGGCCCACGTCGGACTCGGCCACGCTGGTGTCCACCTGCATCTTCCGCAGGTCCTCGGCGATGGTGAACAGGGTGGGCGCCTGCAGCGAGGCCGCCACCGTCTGGCCCACGTCCACGCTGCGCGAGATGACGATGCCGTCGGTGGGCGACACGATGGTGGCGTAGCGCAGGTTCACCTGCGCCTCGTTGAGCGCCGCCTGCGCCTGGGCCAGCGCGGCCTCGGCCGAGGTCACCTGCGCCGCGGCCGACTGGGCGCCGGACTCGGCGGTGTCCAGCTCCGACTGGGAGATGAACTGCTGGTCGCGCAGCGTCTTGGAGCGCTCGGCCTGGCGGCGCGAGTTCTCCGCCTCCACGCGCGCTTTCTGCACGTTGGCCCTCGCGGCGGTGAGGTTGGCCTGGGCCCGCTCCAGCGCCGCCTGCAGCAGCTGCGGATCAATGCGGGCAATCACCTGGCCCTTCTTCACCGGCGAGTTGTAGTCGACCAGAATCTCCTGGACGCGGCCCGACACCTGGCTGCCCACCTGCACCGTCACCAGGGCGGACACCGTGCCCGTCGCCGTCACGCGCGACTCGACGTCGCGCCGCTGCACCGCCGCCGTCTCGAAGCTGGCCGCGGGGTCCTTCGCCTTGGGCTTGAGCAGCCACACGCCCGCGGAGATCCCCACGGCCAGCACCAGCAGCCACAGGGGCCAGCGGGCGGGCAGGCGCCGGCGCCGGGTTTCCTCCACCGGCAGGGGCGTGGGCTCGAGGGGAGGGGACTGCTCTTCGTGGCGCGGCGATTCGGTCGTGGACCTCATGGCCCTGGATCTATGCGCCGTGATGTTTCGGTGATTCTCGGCCGCGTTACGAAATATGACGGGCCCGCTCGGCCCTCTCGGCTGCCTGCTCCTCTTCACGGAGGGAGGGCAGGATGACACGGGCCGTGGTGCCCTGGCCCGGCTGGCTCTCCAGCGTGAGCGTGCCGCCGTGAGCCACGACGATGCGGCGCGCCAGCGCGAGCCCCAGCCCCACTCCGCCCGTCCTCCGCGCCCGGCTGCGGTCACTGCGGAAGAAGGGGGTGAAGAGGTGGGGCAGGTCGTTCGCGTCGATGCCGATGCCCTCGTCGTGCACCTCCACCTGGAGGCCATGCTCGAGCGGGCGGGCGAGCAGCCGCACCGTCGTCTGGGGCTCGGAGTACTTGCCCGCGTTGTCGAGCAGGTTGTCGAGCGCGCGCCGCAACAGCACCGGGTCCGCCTCCACCATGGGCAGCGCGCTCTCCATGCGCACCTCCAGGCGGTGCTGTGGGTGGGCCGAGCGGAAGCGCGCGGCGGCCTTGTCCACCAGCGTGGCGGCCTCGACGAGCTCCCGGCGCAGCGGCGGGGTGGCACCGGGCGTCTGCTCCGTGGCGAAGTCCAACCGGGCCGCGGTGAGCACGTCCGACACCAGCCGCTCCAGCTCGCTCAGGTCCTCGGCGATGTCCGCCAGGGACTCGCGCGCGAGCGTGGCATCCCCTTCGTTGGCGAGGTCCAGGGCCACGCGGATGCGCGAGAGCGGGGTGCGCAGCTCGTGCGAGACGTTGGCGAGCAGCTCCTTCTGCGAGCGCAGCAGGTGGGTGAGGCGCTCGGCCATCTCGTCGAAGGCCTCGGCCACCTGGCCCAGCTCGTCGCGCCGGCGCACGCCCGTGCGCGCGCTCAGCGTCCCCGAGCCGAACGCCCGCGCCGCCGTGGCCAGCTTCTGCAGGGGCAGGGCCAGGGAGCGGGCGAAGATGATGGAGGTGATGGCCGTGCACCCGAGCACCACGGCGAGCATGATGCCGAAGTCGGGCGGAGGCCCCGGGGGAGGGGGGAGCTGAAGGGTGGCGTAGGCCTGCAGTGGGCCCGTCTCCGGGATGGCCACCCGCAGGGTGTGAGGCGGCTCGGGGTTGCTCACCACGCGCTCCGCCTCGAGCTGGCGGAGCTCCTCGGCGGACAGGGGCGCTCGGGGCGGCGAGACATTGGAGGCGAGCAGCCGGCCATCGGCGGCGCGCATCGTCACCTGCACCCGGAGCTGCTGGCCCGCCCGGTCCAAGGCTCCCCGCAGCTCCTCCGGCTGGTCCCGGAAGCGGGACCACTCGGAGACGAAGTAGCCCACGTTCCTCTCGAAGAAGCGCTGCTTGGGCCCCTCCGCGACGTAGCGCCGGGCCAGGTTGAACGCGAAGGAGATGAGCAGCAGCTGCGCCAGCCCCACCAGGTAGATGCGCAGCAGCAGCCGGCCGGGAAGCCGGGGACGCCGGGGGCTCATATCTCCTCCCCGCCCGTGGCGAGCATGTAGCCCGCGCCGCGCACCGTCTTGAGCAGCTTCGGGTTGCGGGGATCCTCTTCAATCTTCTGGCGGATGCGGAAGATGTGCACGTCGACGGAGCGGTCGAACACCTCGTCGGCGTTGCCCTTGATGAGATCCAACAACTGCTCGCGGCTGAGCACGCGCCCGGCCCGCTCGGCGAGCACGCGCAACAGGCCGAACTCGTAGGTGGTGAGCGTCAGCTCCTTGCCGTCCAACGTGGCCCGGAGGCTGCGAGGGTCCATCGACAGCTTGCCGGCCTGGATGGGCTGGGAGGAGGGCCCGGCGCGCCCGCGGGCCCGGCGCACATGG
This sequence comes from Archangium sp., assembly GCF_045802675.1. Classification (GTDB taxonomy): domain Bacteria; phylum Myxococcota; class Myxococcia; order Myxococcales; family Myxococcaceae; genus Archangium. Next base: position 14,060 of record NZ_JBJMQO010000133.1, read on the forward strand.
GCGCGGATGCGCGCGAGCAGCTCGCGCGAGGAGTAGGGCTTGGCCAGGTAGTCGTCCGCGCCCGTCTCCAGGCCGAGCACCCGGTCGGCCTCCTCGCCGCGGGCCGTCACCATGATGATGGGGATGTCACTGCGCATGCGCAGCTCGCGGCACACCTCCATCCCATCCCGTCCCGGGAGCATGAGGTCCAGGAGGATGACGTCGTAGGCATGGCGGCTCGCCTCGGCCAGGCCCTCGGGGCCGGTGCGGGCGACGGTGACGAGGATGCCGTGCTCCTGGAGGTAGCGGCTGGTGAGGCGCGCCAGGCGCTCGTCGTCCTCCACCAGCAGCACCTGGATGGTGCCTTCGACCGTCGGGGAGGGTGTCGTCGGTTCCATTCGCGTGTCTCCTCTCGCCGTCCCCACCGCCGCTGGGGTCACAGCGATGAAGATACGGCCCGGGGGCAAGTGGAGGGGGTCGATATCCTGGCGCTTCACCATGAGCGGCCGGACGCTTGCCCCCGGGTCGCACTCTAGAAGATGGCCCCCGCATATGTCCGGCGCGCTTCGGCCGTGTGACGAAATATTTCAGCCGTGCCGGTAGCTCGGGGCGGGAGATCCAATTCCCGGCTTTCCTCTCAATCTCCTACCAGGGCCCCCACCAGGCAGGGGGGCTTCGGGTTGGCCGCGGGTCTGGAGAGGCCCGCGCGTGGAGGAGCCGGGACATGAAGACGAGAAACGGGCGGTATGGACGGCTGGCCGTCTCACTGGGGTGGGTGCTCGCGGCGGCGGCGTGTGGCACCACGGCCGCACCCGAGGACAAGACTGTCCGGAGCACGGAGCACCTCTCCGAGCACTGCGAGGTGCTGCCTCCCCCCGCGGGCGCCCTCGAGCCGGAGCTGCAGTGGGCGTGGACGGGCAGCGCGGTGTTGCCCGAGCACCACCAGGTGATGATGACGCCCGTGGTGGTGGACGTGAACGGGGACCATGTCCCGGACGTCGTCTTCAGCACCTTCGCGGGAGCCAACTACAGCTCGGACGGAGTGCTCCGGGCCGTCAGTGGCGATGACGGGCACGAGCTGTGGGCCGCGACGGACCCCTCGTCCCGGGTGAAGCCCGCCGCGAGCCTCGCCGCCGGAGACATCGACGGGGACGGCCAGGTGGAGATCTGCGGCATCCCCGAGACGGGCCGCGGCATCCTCTGCGTGGAGAACGATGGCACCTTCAAGTTCCGCTCGGCCGAGGACGCGTACGACTACAACGAGTGGGGCGGCCCCTCGCTCGCGGACCTGGACGGGGATGGCACGGTGGAGATCCTCGACGGCAACCGCGTCTACAGCAGCACGGGCGCGCTGGAGTGGGTGGGCGCTGACGGCATGGGCGGCGCGCTGTACACCGGCCCCGTGTCCTTCGCGGCGGACCTCGACCAGGACGGCCTGCAGGAGGTGGTGAACGACCGCGCCGTCTACCGGCACGATGGCACGCTCAAGTGCGCGAACACGGAGATTCCCCACGGCTTCGCGGGCGTGGCCAACTTCGACGCCGACCCGGCCGGCGAAATCGTGGTGTCGGGCCAGGGCAAGGTGAGCCTGCTCGATGACGATTGCTCGCTCGTGTGGAGCGTCGACGTGCCCGGCGGAGGCCACGGTGGCCCGCCCAACATCGCGGACTTCGACGGGGACGGCCAGCTGGAGATCGGCCTGCCCGGCGAGTGGGCGTACTCGGTGCTCGGCGCCGACGGGAGCGTGAAGTGGTCGAGCCCCATCCAGGACCAGAGCTCCGGCCGGACGGGCTCCACCACCTTCGACTTCGAGAACGACGGCAAGCTCGAGGTCGTCTTCGCCGACGAGCTGAAGCTGCGCATCTACGACGCCGCCACGGGCGCGGTGCGCTGGGAGGTGCCCAACAGCTCGGCCACCACGCACGAGAACCCCGTCATCGCGGACGTGGACGGGGACCACGCCGCGGAGCTCGTGGTGGTCTCCAATGACCATGCGTACCCGGGCGGCCACGGCGTGCGCGTGTTCCACGACCGGAACGAGGCCTGGGCCGGCACGCGGCGCATCTGGAACCAGCACGCCTATTCGGTGACGAACGTCCACGACGACGGCACCATCCCCGCGCACCCGGCGGCGGGCTGGCTCAACCCGAAGCTCAACACCTTCCACGCGAACGTGGCGAACGACTTCGGCGAGGGCACCAGCCCCTATGCCGCCGCGGACCTCGTGGTGTCCGAGCTGTCCGCCACGTGCGATGGGGCGGGCACGCTCGTGCTCGGCGCGCGCGTGCGCAACCAGGGCGAGGCCGCGGTGGCCGCGGGGGTGAAGGTGTCCTTCTTCTCCATGGACCCGGCCTCGGGCGGCACGCTGCTCGGCGTGGCCACCGTCCCGGACACGCTGCCGCCGGGCGCCAGCGCTCCCGTCTCGCTCTTCGTGGCCTCGCCCTTCTCCGGCACCGCCACGCTGCTCGCCACCGTGGACGACGACGGCACGGGCTCGGGCCGCGACACCGAGTGCGTCGAGGACAACAACACCACCTCCGCGACGGTGGACCTCACCTGCGAGGTGCCCGAGAGCAACCAGCCGCCGGTGGCGCTCTGCCGCGACGTCACCGTCAACGCGGATGCCTCCTGCCAGGGCCGCGCCAGCGTGGACGCCGGAAGCCATGACCCGGACAACGGGCCGTCGCCGCTCTCCGTCTCCCAGTCGCCCGAGGCGTCCTTCGGCCCGGGCCGCCATGCCGTCACGCTGACGGCCTCGGACGGCGAGGCGAGCGCTCAATGCGTGGGCATCGTCACCGTGGTGGACGCCACGAAGCCCACCCTCTCCTGCCCGCTCTCCATCGATGCGCGGGTGGACCTCGGCGGCGTGGGCGTCGTCGTGCGCTACGCCGTGTCGGCCCGGGACAACTGCGGCCCGGCGCCCGTCACCTGCTCACACCCCTCGGGCGGCCTCTTCCTGCCGGGCCTCACCCGCGTCACCTGCACCGCGAAGGACGCGTCCGGCAACACGGCCTCGTGTGATTTCGGGATTCGCGTGAGCCTCGGCGTCTCCCTGCCCTGAGCGCGTAGGACACAAGGTCGGGAAACCGCGGGCCGAGCCGCTTTCCCGACCGGGTGTCCTCGCCACAACGAGATTCGTGCGTACGGCAAAGTTCCCCCCTACCTGAGTGGACGCGGGTGGGTTAGGATGCACCCGCTGTGTCGGTTCAGACACCTCTCTGTGTCGTAAGAGACCCTGCCCCCGCAGTGTCTCAACACGAGGGAAGAAGCATGGCCAACGCACTGCTACCCCCCCTTGCCGTCCCGAGGCAGTCCCCCTCCTCCATCTCCGCCCTGGCGACGCCCACCCTGGCCACCCTATGGGGTGACCGGCTACCCTTCGGGGGCATGGGCGCGCGTTTCGGCGAGGAGCTGCCACGGCCGGAGCTCTACGCGCGCATCTGCGTGAGGGACCCCTACTTCGCGCTGCACGCGGTGACGGTGGTGGGTGACGGCGAGGTCACGGCGGGCGTGCCGGTGGAGCAGGAGACGGGGCGGGAGTGCTCGCCCATCAACGCCGCGGAGGTGGGGCGGCACCTGGCCATCCTCGGCTCGTGCGCGGCGTCGCTGGTGAACCCCAAGGAGGGGCAGCACTACTACCTGGCCCGGCGCGCGCGGCTGGAGCGGCTGCACGAGGGGCCGCTGCCCCGGGCCCCCGGGCTGCTGCGCGGCACGGCGAAGGCGGACTTCAAGGAGCGGCGCACCGCGACGGCGCACACGCTGCTCTCCAGTGAGGAGGGCCAGCCGCTCTTCGCGCTGGAGGTGGACTACAACGTGCTGTCCGCGGCGGCCTTCATGCGGCTCTTCCAGGGCGCGCGCCAGGACATGCGCAGCGAGCCCCGGGCCGGACGCGAGGAGCGTTGCACGTCAGGGGACTTCGCGGCCCTGCGGCAGAACCCCCACCGCGAGCCGCCGCCGCTGTGCGACACCGTGCGGGATGGCGAGTGCCTCAAGGCCACGCTGAACGTGGGCGCGGAGCTGTGCAAGGGCCACTTCGCCATGCACCCGGTGCTGCCGGTGGCGGTGGTGATGAGCGCGCTGTCCCAGCTCGCGGGCACGCTGCTGGGCGAGCTCGTGGGCAACGCGTCCGTGCGCTACCTGGTGAAGCACGGCGAGGTGCGCGCCGAGAGCCTCGCCTACGCGGGGGAGACGGTGACGTTCGGCGCCCACCTCCACGGGGTGGAGGGAAGCGATCACCGCTTCTACTGCTGGGCCTCGGTGGGCGAGCGCCTGGTGGGCGTGATGGAGCTGACGCTCACCCGCGTGGGCTGAGCCTCACTCCCAGGCGATTTCGTAGTCCACCGAGTCGATGCCGAGCACCTGCGCCGTGACGGTGCCCTTGAAGCCGAGGGCCTCCAGCGCACCCTCGAAGATGCCCACGTGGTAGGCGGACGGCTGCATGTCTCCGCGGTAGGAGATGATGCACGCATGGGAGCCGGCGGGGCGGTGCTCGCGCTTGCCGTACGTCACCACGGTGCTGAAGGCCACGCGCGTCTGGGCGAAGAGCCGCTGCGGGTCTCCCTTGCCTAGAATCCCGAAGACGACCTGGCCCGGTCCGCTGGAGAAGCGCTGCACGCACGCCCGGCCGCAGGCGTTGAAGACGGCGTTCTCCGGGCCCAGCTCCTTCTCCAGCACGTCCGCCGCGCCGTAGAGCAGGGTGAGGTAGTCCGCGGCCGGGTAGGTGCGCAGATCCTGGATGTCCCGTGCCAGCCCCCCGGTGCGCAGCTCGCGCAGGGCCTGGGGGCCTCCCCGCTTCTCCACGAGGTCGAACACCACCCGGAAGAAGAGGCCCCGGACCCCATCATTGGGCCGGGTGACTGCGATGCGTGCGGCGAGCTCGTTCTTGTTGGAGGGCATGGGGCTTGGGCGCGCAGCTTACCCCGGGTAGGGACGGCGCGCCCAACCTTCACCGGGCGTGCGCGGCGCGCCATGACGCGGTGCGGGGTTGGGGGGAGGGAAACTCCGCGGGCCGCGTGGCGGCAGGCTTCACTTGACACCCCGTGTCCCGGCACGGAAAAGCCCCGTCCAAGGCGCCGGCCCGCCTCCCCGTTCTCCCCTCGGCCGCCTGGAGTCCGACGCGTGAAGCTCGCCACCCTCAATGACGGTACCCGCGACGGTCGTCTCATCGTGGTCAAGCGGGACAACTCGGCCTACGCGCTCGCCACCAACGTGGCCCTCACGCTGCAGGCCGCGCTCGACAAGTGGGACGAGCTGGAGCCCAAGCTGCGCGCGCTGGCCGAGGAGCTCGAGGCCGGCCGCGTGCAGAGCCGCCCCGTGGACGTCAGCGCCCTGCTCTCGCCGCTGCCGCGCGCCTACGAGTGGGTGGACGGCAGCGCCTACCTCAACCACGTCATCCTCGTGCGCAAGGCGCGCAACGCCGAGCCCCCGCCGACGATGAAGAGCGACCCCCTCGTGTACCAGGGCGGCTCGGGTACCTTCCTCGCGCCCACGCAGGACCTGGTGATGGTGGACGAGGGCTGGGGCATGGACTTCGAGTCCGAGGTGGCCGTCATCCTCGGCGACGTGCCGCTGGGCACCCAGGCCCAGGACGCGGGCAGGTACGTGAAGCTGGTGATGCTCGTCAACGATGTCACCCTGCGCAACCTCATCCCCAACGAGCTGGCCAAGGGCTTCGGCTTCTTCCAGGGCAAGCCCTCCAGCGCCTTCAGCCCCTTCGCGCTCACCCCGGACGAGCTCGGCCCGGCGTGGAAGGACGGCCGCGTGCACCTGCGCCTGCGCTCCACGCTCAACGGCAAGGTGGTGGGTGACACGGACGCCGGCCCGGAGATGCACTTCTCCTTCTTCGACCTCATCCAGCACATCTCCAAGACGCGCGCCTTCACCGCCGGCACCATCCTCGGCAGCGGCACCGTGTCCAACGAGGAGCGCGCCCGCGGCATCTCCTGCCTCGCCGAGCGCCGGATGATTGAAACCATCGAGGAGGGCGGCCCCAAGACGCCCTTCATGAAGGTGGGCGACACCATCGACATCGAGATGTTCGGCCCCGAGGGGCAGAGCCTCTTCGGGCGGATTTCCCAGAAGGTGGTCAAGCCGTGAAGCTCTACAGCTACTGGCGCTCGTCGTGCTCGTGGCGGGTGCGCATCGCGCTCAAGCTCAAGGGCCTGGCGTACGAGTACGCGCCGGTGCACCTGGTGAAGGACGGGGGCGAGCAGCACGGCGACGCCTACCGCGCCATCAACCCCATGCGCACCGTGCCCACGCTGGAGCTCACCGAGGGCGGCCAGGTGCGCCGGCTGTCCCAGTCGCTCGCCATCCTCGAGTACCTCGAGGAGCGCCACCCCTCGCCCGCCCTGCTGCCGGCCGAGCCCTACCTGCGCGCCCACACCCGGATGTTGTCCGAGATGGTCAATTCGGGGATTCAGCCCCTGCAGAACCTCGCCGTGCTGCAGCGCATCAAGGGCGAGTACAAGGGCGACGACAAGGCGTGGTGCGCGTATTGGATTGAACGCGGCCTGATTGCCTTCCAGGCGGCCGCGCAGGAGACGGCGGGCACGTACTGCGTGGGCCACGCAGTGTCGTTCGCGGACATCTGCCTGGTCCCCCAGCTCTACGGGGCCCGGCGTTTCGGGGTAGACCTGAAGCCCTTCGAGCTGCTCACCCGTATCGAGGCGGCGTGCGCCAGCCTCCCGGCCTTCCTGGCGGCCCATCCGGACCAGCAGCCCGACGCCGTACCGGCCTGAAACGCGTTACGACGCAGCAACGGACTTTCGCGGTATCGCAGCACAAGGAGTCGACACACATGGCAAAGCTCGAGTCGCTGGGCATCAAGGGGTTGGAGAGCGTTCACTGGTACGTGCACGACCTGGAGCGCAGCCGGCGCTTCTACGTGGACGGGCTGGACTTCGCGGAGCAGGGCGTCTCGTCCCCGGAGCTGGCTCAGAAGGGCAAGCAGAAGTCCGCCGTCTTCCAGGCGGGCAACGTGGTGCTGGTGGTGAGCCAGCCGGTGGGCGAGGGCGGCCGTGCCTGGCGCTATCTGCGCAAGCACCCGGACGGGGTGGGCACGCTCAACTACCAGGTGGAGGACATCGAGAAGACCTACCGCCTGCTGGAGCAGCGCGGCGCCACCTTCATCACCGACATCGAGCGCTTCACCGACGAGAAGGGCGGCAAGCTCGCCCAGTTCTCCATCACCACGCCCTTCGGTGACACCACGTTCCGCTTCATCCAGCGCGACGGCTACAAGCCGCTCTACCCGGGCTTCGTGCAGCACGAGAAGCCCCGCGGCGGCCACAACCGCTACGGCTTCACGCACATCGACCACATCACGTCCAACTTCCAGACCATGAGGCCCATGCTCCTGTGGATGGAGCACGTGATGGGCTTCGAGAAGTTCTGGGAGATCCAGTTCCACACCGAGGACGTGGCCGCCAAGCAGAAGCGCGATCACGGCTCGGGCCTGCGCTCCGAGGTCATCTGGGATCCCGTGAGCCGGGTGAAGTTCGCCAACAACGAGCCCCTCAAGCCCTTCTTCAAGTCCTCGCAGATCAACATCTTCAACGAGGACCACAAGGGCGATGGCGTGCAGCACCTGGCGCTGGTGGTGAAGGACATCCTCTCCTCGGTGAAGGCGATGCGCGAGAACGCGGGCATCTCCTTCATGCCCACCCCCGGCACCTACTACGACGCGCTCCCCGAGCGCATCGAGCGGCTGGGCATCAAGAAGATCGACGAGGACATCAACGTCCTGCGCGAGCTGGAGGTGCTGGTGGATGGCGGCGCCGAGCACAGCTACATGCTCCAGATCTTCATGAAGGACGCGGCGTCGCTCTACAAGGACCCGCACGCCGGCCCGTTCTTCTACGAAATCATCCAGCGCAAGGGGGACCAGGGCTTCGGCGGCGGCAACTTCCGCGCGCTCTTCGAGAGCATCGAGCGCCAGCAGAAGACGGAAGGACGGATTTAAGTCATGTTCGAGCGGCGCGTCGTGGGCAAGGTGCCTCGCAAGCACCACATCCAGCTCCGGGACGAGAAGGGCACCCTGATGTACGAGGAGTGCCTGACGCGGGACGGCTTCGAGGGCCCGTACACCATCGCCTACCACCAGAAGGCTCCGCACACGCAGGGCCTGGGCGAGGCGAAGGGCGGCTGGGAGGCACCGAAGGCCGTGCCGGAGCAGCGGCTGGCCAAGCGGCACTACAAGACGCAGGAGATGCCGCGCAAGGGCGGCGCGCCGCTCAACGCCCGGGTTCCCCTGCTGTTCAACGCGGACGTGACGCTCGGCGTGCTGCACCCGACCGAGGCGGACAGCGTCTACTTCTGCAACGCGGACGCGGACGACCTCTTCTACGTGCACCAGGGCAGTGGCGTGGTGCGCTCGGTGCTGGGGGATTTGCGCTTCGGCCCCGAGGACTACGTCTTCATCCCGCGCGGGCTGGTGCACCGCATCCTCCCGGACGCGGGCGTGGCGCAGTACTGGCTGTCCATGGAGTGCAAGGGCGGGGTGCACGTTCCCCGTCAGTGGCGCAACGACGTGGGGCAGCTGCGCATGGACGCGCCCTACTGCCACCGGGACTTCAAGGTGGTGGAGTTCACCGGGCCGCAGGACGAGGGGATTCGCGACCTGGTGGTGAAGCGGGATGACCGCTTCCACGGCTTCGAGTACCAGCACTCGCCGCTGGACGTGGTGGGGTGGGACGGCACGGTGTACCCGTGGGTGTTCCCCATCCTGAACTTCCAGCCGCGCGCGGGCCTGGTGCACCTGCCGCCCACGTGGCACGGGACGTTCGCGGCGCGCGGGGCGCTCATCTGCTCGTTCGTGCCGCGCGTGGTGGACTTCCACCCCGAGGCCATTCCGTGCCCGTACCCGCACTCGTCGGTGGACTGCGACGAGTTCCTCTTCTACTGCCGGGGCAACTTCACCAGCCGGCGCGGCGTGGGGCCGGGCAGCGTGAGCTTCCACCCCAAGGGCGTGGCGCACGGGCCCCACCCGGGCGCGTACGAGGGCAGCATCGGCCACCGCGAGACGAACGAGCTGGCGGTGATGCTCGACACCACGCTGCCCCTGTACCCCACCGCCGCGGCCGTGTCGGTGGAGGACCCGAACTACCAGAAGAGCTTCATTCCGTAGGCTGACGGGGTGGGTCGCGCCTGACCGGGGCGCGCTTCACTTCTACGCGCGTAGAACCGGAATGGACCCCCTCCGTTTCACTTCTACGCGCGTAGAACCGGAATGGACCCCCTCCGTTTCACTTCTACGCGCGTAGAACCGGATGGGACCCCTCCCGTTTCACTTCCACACGTGTGGAACCGGATGGGACCCCCTCGCTCAGGCGAGGGGGAGGGCCGCCACGGTCGCCTCGGCCGGGCCTTCGCCCACCGTCAGCACCGTGCCGGGCTCCAGGTGATCGCGGTGCACGTAGCCCAGCGCTACGTGCTGCCCCTTGCGAGGCGAGCGCACCACGCTGGTCACCCAGCCCACCTTCTTGCCGTCCTTCTTCAACTCGGTGCCGGGCGCCGCCTCGGTGGCCCCGAGTAGCAGGCCCGCCAGCTTGCGGTTCATGTGCCCCCGGAAGGTGGCTCGCGCGATGACCTCCTGCCCGATGTAGCAGCCCTTGTTGTACGAGATGGCGTGCGCGAGGTTCGCCTCCAGCGGGATGGTGGTGTCCACCATGTCCTGGCCGTAGCGCGGCTCGCCCGCCTCCACCCGCAGCATCTCCAGCGCCCGCCAGCCGAGCCGCTTCAGCCCCAGCCCCGCCCCCGCCGCCTCCAGCGACTTCCACACCGCCTCCAGCCCGGCCCGCGGTACTCGCACGTCCACCCCATGCGGCTCCAAGCGGGTGGCGCCTACCAACAGCACCTCCTGGCCCGCCAGGGTGGCGGCCCGGGTGGCGTCCTGGGGCAGGAGAGCGAAGGGGCTGCCCAGCGCGGCGCCCAGCAGTTCGGCCGTCCGGGGGCCCAGCAGCCGCAGCACCCCCTGCTCGCCCGTGGCGTCGTGGAGCTCCGCGTCCTCGGAGATGAGGAATTTCTCCAGGAACTCCCGGACCTTGGCACCCATCCCCGGCTCCACGTCCAGCAGCAGGTCGGCCTCCCGGCGCAGCACCCGGGCGTCCGCCACCATGGACCCCTTCACCGTAATCATGGCCGCGTAGGTGGCCGCCCCGGCGGGCAGCCCCTTTATTTCCTGCGTCACCATGCCATGCAGGAAGCTCGCGCGGTCCTCACCGGTTATCCGCAGCGCTTCGCGATAGGTGGCATCATGGAGGGCCACCGCTTCCCGGGCCGCCCGGTACTCGGCGTCCACGTCCCCGTAATCCGCCACCCCCTCCCGGCCGTTCACGTCCAGGAAGTGGGCTCCTGCCTGCTCATGAAGAAAATGCAGAGACAGCGGTTCCATGACCGTCGCTATATAGAGGCCCTGGAGTGAATGCCACGATGGATGTGAGACACCTGTCGGACTTCGTCGGCTTCTCGGCCGAGAAGCTCCAGAAGCTCAACCTCTTCAAGTCCGAGCGCTTCTTCCTGGACGTGTACTGCCTCACGCCCGGCCAGTCGCAGAAGCCCCACCGGCACGCCACCTCGGACAAGGTGTACCTCGTCCTCGAGGGCCAGTGCCGTTTCCGCATCGGCGCGGACGAGGCCTCTCATGGTCCCGGCGCCGCCCTTTTCGCACCCGCGGGCGTCGAGCACGGCGTCACCAATGACGGCCCCGACAACGCCCGCCTCCTCGTCCTGATGACCCCCCCTCCGGAGCACGCATGAGCAAGAAGGCCAATCCGCCCCCTCCCGTACCGGTCCGTGGTGCCATGGCGCTGCTGGGCCTGGGCCTCGCCCAGTGCGCGCTCGCCATCTTCCAGTGGAGCCAGCTGCTCACCCTGCGCAGCGGCGGCGCCACCGTGTGCGGCGTCTCCGAGCACATCAACTGCGAGACGGTGTGGAACTCGCCCTTCTCCAACGCGGTGCACGAGCTGGTGCGCCTGCCGGTGGCCGGGCTCGGCCTGGTGTGGGGCCTGGTCGCGGTGGCGCTCTCGGCGCTCTACCTGGCGTGGAAGCGCGGCGGGCGCACCGTGCGGCCCGCCGTCAACGGTCTGCGCCTGACGGCCGCGGCCGGCGTGGTGGCCGTGGTCATCTTCGGCGCCGCCAGCGCGCGCGTCGGAGCGCTGTGCCCCACGTGTCTGGCCACCTACGCCCTCACGCTCGCCTTCGCCGCCGTGGCCTGGAAGGGCCTGCCGGGTGAGCTGATGCCCCAGACGGGCGAGTGGGGCCGGGCCCTCCAGTGGTCCGGTGGCTTCGCCGTGGCCGCGTACGTGGCGCTGCTCGCCTTCGGCGCGGAGACGCCCAAGGCCACCGCCGCCGACGAGAAGGTCGCCCACATGTCCTCCGACGCGGCCCCCGGCTCGCTCGAGGCGTACCTGCGCGACCTGGAGCCGGACGAGCAGCAGGCCGTCGCCAACGCGCTGGCCCGCTACCGCGCGGACTCGCCCCTGCCGGCCGCCGCGCCCGCGCGCCGCCTCTACGGGCCGGCCACCGCCCCGGTGAAGATGGTGGAGTGGACGGACAGCCGCTGCCCGCACTGCAAGGCCCTGGTGGAGGTGCTCTCGCTCATGAAGAAGCGCCTGCCCGTGGGCAAGCTGGCCCTGGAGGCCCGCCAGTTCCCGCTCGACAGCGAGTGCAACCCGCTCATGCCCCCGCAGGCCTCGGACCACTCGGGCACGCGCTGCACGGCCGCCAAGGCTCAAATCTGTCTCGAGGACGCCCCGGACTACTGGGAGCTGCGCGAGAAGCTCTTCGACGCCCAGCGCTCGCTCACCACCCGCGATGCGGTGCTGAACATCCTCGGCTCGGGCTCGGTGTCCCGCGCGCAGCTCGAGGCCTGCATCTCCAAGCCGGAGACGAGCCAGAAGCTGGTGGAGGACGTCATGTACGCCAAGCAGCACGACCTGCACGGCACGCCGCTGGTGGTCGTCAACGGCCGCGAGGCGATGCCCATCCCGTCCTTCCTCTACGCCCTCATCATGGCGGACGGGGACCCCGACGCCGCGGCCTTCCGCGTGCTGCCGCAGCCGGAGAACCTTCAGGCGCACGAGATGCACTGAGGGCGGGACGCCATGGGCAAGCGCGACAAGAAGCCCGAGGCGCCCGCTGCGGCGGGACCGTTCAACAACCCCTTCGCCGCGCTCGGCCTCAAGCGCGAGGAGCTGCCCTCGGGGCCGGCTCCCGCGCCCGTGAAGAAGGCCGAGGAGCCCAAGGGCCCCGCGCGCGCCGTGGTGCGCATGGAGCGCAAGGGCCGCGGCGGCAAGGAAGTGACGGTGGTGGAGCAGCTCGGGCTGCCGGAGGCCGAGCGGGAGAAGTGGCTCAAGGCCCTCAAGAACTCGCTCGGCTGTGGCGGCACCGTGGAGGGCGACACCCTGGTGCTGCAGGGGGACCAGCGCGAGCGCCTGCCCGCCCTCCTGGAAGCCCGGGGCGTGCGCCGCGTCACCGTGGGATAGGGGTGCCCACAACCCGACAGGTGCCTCGTCCTCCGGGGCACCTCGCCGCTCGGGCCCCCTCGCCTTAACTCAGCCTCTACCCGCGCGGCAGGAGAGGCTCGAGACATGGCGGAAGGAAGAAGCGCGCCGGGCTCGTGTGGCGTGGCGCGACGGCTGCTCCCGGTGCTGGCCGTGTTGCTGCTCGCCGCCGGTTGCCGGAGAGACGAGGCCGAGGGCTTCGCCGTCGTCCCCGTACAGCCCGCTCCGGCCCTGGAGGCGCCCCGGGCCTCGGGAGCGCCGTTCCGGCTGAGCGAGCAGCGGGGCAAGGTGGTCCTCCTCTCCTTTGGCTACACCTCCTGCCCGGATGTGTGCCCCACCACCCTGGCGCAGCTGCGCGAGGTCCACCGGCAACTGGGCGCCGCCGCCCGGGACGTGGAGGTGCTCTTCGTCTCCGTGGACCCCGAGCGCGACAGCGCCGAGCGGCTCGAGACGTACGTGCATGCCTTCAGCCCCCGTTTCACGGGCCTGCGCCTGGAGGGAGACGCACTCGCGGCGGTGCTGTCCGGCTATCGCGTCACCGCGTCCCGCCGCTACCCGGACGCCACGCGCTACCGCGAGCACCGCTTCACCGGAGAGCTCCCCTACACGGTCGATCATACCGGGGCCTACTTCCTCATCGACAAGCGGGGCGCGCTGCGCGAGCGCATCCCCTACACGCTTCCCGCCTCGCAGCTGCGGGCCCGGGTCGAGCGGCTCCTCTCGGAGGAGGGTCCGGTGAACGTGGGGGACGGGCGTGAGGCCGTGGCCGTGCCCGCGGTGGTGCCCGCCTCCGCGGATGTGCCCGGCATGCGCGTGGAGAAGGCGCTCGCGCGTCTGACGCCCGCGAAGGTCGGGGCCGTCTACCTCACGCTGGTGAATACCGACGGGCGGGAGGATCGGCTCGTGGCCGCCGAGTCCTCCGCCGCCGAGCGGGTGGAGCTGCACGAGGTGGTCGCCGAGGGCGAGGTGCTGCGGATGCTCCCGAGGCCCGAGGGCTTCGTCATCCCCGCGGGAGGCCGCGTCGAGCTCGCGCCGGGAGGCAAGCACCTCATGCTGTTCTCCGTCCGGGACTCGCCCGCGAGCCTCGTGCTCACCCTGCGTTTCGAGCGCGCGGGCACCGTGCGGCTCACCGTGCCCGCCTCGGCGCCGGGCGCGGATGGGCCGTGAGCGCTGGAGTCGCCACCCTGCTCCGTTCTTCCTGGAAGCGGAGTCGCGTGGGGCTCGCGCTGCTGCTCACCCTCGCCGGAGGCGGGCTCGTCCTCCGCGCCTGGCTCCAGCAGCCGCGCCGCGAGGTGGAACAGGGCGGGCTCCGGTTGCGGCTGGAGCGGGCCGTCTGGTTGCACGAGCCGACGGACCATGGAGACGCGGCGCGCCTGCCTGGTGCCGCGGGCGCACCCGGGCCGGGACAGCGCCGTCTGGTCGTCGAGGTCACCGCCTTCAATCCGCGCGGCACGCCGTTGGACTTCACGCCCGGGGAGCTCCGTCTCGCCGATGCCACGCGAGGCACGGAGTGGACTCCCGTGGAGGCGGACCCCGCCGTGTTCACCGTGGGGCCCGCCCGGATGCTGCCCGTGACGTTGAGCTTCGACGTGCCGCCCACTCCGGGGCCGGTGCGGCTGGAGTGGGTGCGTGGCTCGGAGCGCGCCACCCTCCTCGCCACCGGGCGGCCGCCCACCCCCGGCGTGTCCCGGACGCAGTCCCGGTGGCCCCTGCGCGTGGAAGAGCTTCCTCCGGGCCGGGAGGGCGCGGGCTCGGTCCTCTTCCATGGCCGGCTCGCCTGCGCTTCCTGTCATGGCGGCCTGGCGCGAGTGGAGGGCCCGCGCATCGCGCCGTTCCTCGGTGACTTCTCCCGGGTGGGCGCCACCCGCGTCGCGGGGAAGAGCGCGGCGCAGTACGCCTATGAGTCCCTGCTCGACCCGAACGCCTTCATCGCCCCGGAGTGTGTCGCGGGCGTGCCCTGCGCGCGGCCCAGCGTCATGCCCCTGTACGGCGAGTCGGTGACGCAGCAGGAGATGGCGGACCTCGTCCGCTACCTCGTGGGCCTCCAGGGAGGAGGGTGAAGCATGCGGGCATGGGGCGCACGGCTGGGGCTCGCGGTCCTCCTCACACTCGGCTTGCTGGGCTGGGAGCTGTGCCTGCTGGAGCTGCTCTCGGGAGGCTTCGGGGTGCGCGCGAGCACGGTGGCGCCCCGTCTGGCCCGGGACGCGCTGCTCCTCTTCCCCCTCTGGGTTCTCGCGCTGTGGGCCACGCGCCCGGGAGCCCGGAGCGAGGGCGAAGTCAGGACGGTGGTGGAGAAGGCCGCCGCCCTGTCCCTGTGCTTCGGAGTCCTGCTGCTCCCCGTGGCCGCCGGTCGAGCCGTCTTCCAGCGCCTGTCACCGCCCGCCTCTTCCTCGGGAGCCACGAAGGACCGGCCCACCTCCGCGACGGCACGCACGCTGGAGGCCGACGGCCGCTTCGTCTGTGCGGCGGTGAGCGCGGACGAGTCCGCCAACGACTCCGGGCCGGACAGCGGCTCGCTCCTGGCGACGGCGGGGACGGGCGCGCGAGCTGCGCTGCTGCTCCAGGTTCCCGTCTTCCCGCTGGCCCTCTGGGTGCTGTCACGCCGCCGTTCAAGGTTCTCCGTGGCCCCGGCGCGCGCGGCCACCGCGGTGCTCGCGGTGCTCCTTCCCCTGGGGCTCCTCCTCGCCTGGGGCTCCGATGAAGGGCACTCCTCCGCCCGCGAGTCTCCCCTCCAGGAGGAACTGGAAGGGTGCCGTCCCGGAGCGCCCGTGCGGACGTACGCGGTGGCGGCCATTCCCGTCGACCTTCCGCTCAATGCCCACGGAGACCATGTCCCCCAGGGCTTCATGTACGTGCTCGAGGAGGAGCTGCCCGCCGTCCGGGAGCAGGAGCGGAGGCCCTGGCCGGAGCGTGCCGCGCGTGGGTTGCACGACGAGCCCATCCAGCCGCTCGTGCTGCGGGCCAACCTGGGCGAGTGCCTCCGCGTTCACTTCACCAACCGCCTGGGCACCGGGTCCGCGTCGCTGCGCATCGAGGGCCTGCCCGCCACCGTGAGCGCACGGGGCCAGGCGCGGGGCTTCGTCCCGGGCACCTCCGTGCCGCCGGGGCAGGGCCTCACCTACGTCTTCTCCCTCCCCGAGTCAGCGTCGGCCGAGGGCCTCTACCTCCTTCACGACTCGGAGGAGGGGGGGGGGCGAGAGGCGCGCGGGCTCTTCGGAGCGCTCGTGCTGGAGCCGGCCGGAGCGGTGTACCGCGACGCCTCCACGGGCGGGCCTCTGCGGCACGGGACGGGCTGGGAGGCCCTCATCGAGGCGCCCTCGGGCGAGGGTTTCCGGGAGCTGGTGCTGCTCTACCACGCCATGGGTGCGCCGGAGGTGGCGGACGTGCGCTCGGCGAAGGGCGTCCCGCTGCCGCTGCTGGACGAGATGGCGGGGCCCTTCCGGGCGGGCGCCCATGGCGTCAACTACCGCAGCGAGCCGCGCTTCGAGCGGGAGGAGCCCTCGGACGAGGACGGCGAGCCTCGCGCCGTGCGGACCCGGGAGCTGGCGACGCCGCCGCTGCGCTCGTACCTGGGCGAGCCGGTGAAGCTGCGCGTGGCGCAGGCGGGCAGCGCGGAGCTCCACGTGCACCACCTGCACGGCGGGAGCGAGCTCCGGGGCGGACTCCTCCGGGAGGCGCCGGGCACTCCGGCCGAGACGCCCCGGCTGCTGAGTCCGGGGCGGGGACTCACCCTCTCCCTCGGCGGGCCCGGCGACTTCCCCCAGAAGGCGGGGGACTTCCTCGTTCACTGCCACGTGCCCAACCACTTCACCGGAGGCGAGCGGCTCTCCTGGCACGTGTTCTCCGCGCCCCAGCCCGGGCTCGCCCCGCTGCCGGTGCGAGCCCCCTGAGCCAGGACGCGGAAGGCGGCTACAGCGCCGCGATGACGGCGTCGGTGAACTCTCGCGTGGTGGCGCTGCCGGCCAGGTCGCCGGTGCGCACCTTGGCCTCGCCGTGCACCTTGCCCAGCGCGTTCTCGAACTTGCGCGCCTCGTCCCGCATGTCCATCCAGTCCAGCATCATCACCGCCGACATCATCAGCGCGGTGGGGTTGGCCAGGCCCTTGCCAGCAATATCCGGCGCCGTGCCGTGCACCGCCTCGAACATCGCCGTGCGCTCGCCGATGTTGGCTCCCGGCACCAGGCCCAGGCCGCCCACCAGGCCCGCGCACAGGTCGCTGATGATGTCCCCGTACAGGTTCTCCATCACCAGCACGTCGTAGCGCGTCGGGTCCTTCACCAGCTGCATGCACATGTTGTCGACGATGACCTCCTCGTACTGAATCTCCGGGTACTCCCGGCCCACCTTGCGGGTGCAGTCGAGGAAGAGGCCATCCGACAGCTTCATGATGTTGGCCTTGTGGACGCTCGTCACCTTCTTGCGCTCGTGCCGCTTGGCGTACTCGAAGGCGAAGCGGGCAATGCGCGTGGAGGCCTTCTCGGTGATGATCTTGAGCGACTCCACCACGCCCGGGACGATGATGTGCTCGAGGCCGGCGTAGAGGCTCTCGGTGTTCTCGCGCACCACGATCAGGTCCACGTTCTCGTAGCGCGTCTTCACGCCGGGCACGCTCTTGACGGGGCGCAGCGAGGAGTACAGGTCCAGGCGCTTGCGCAGGCCCACGTTGGCGGACGCCATGCCACCGCCCACCACCGTGCCCGTGGGGCCCTTGAGGGCCACGCCGCTGCGCAGCACCGCTTCCACCGTCTCGTGGGGGAGGTTGGTGCCGTACTTGGCGATGACCTCGGCGCCTGCGTCCTTGAACTCGAACTCGAGGGGCGCCTTGAGCGCCTCGAGGACGCGGATGGTGGCCGCCATCACTTCGGGGCCGATGCCGTCGCCATTGATGACCGTGACCGTACGCGTAGTCGCCATGGCTCGCGCTTCAACCACAAAAGACAGGCCCCCGAAAGGAGGAAAACGCTCCGGGCGCAGCCTGGCTAATGCATGGGTGGAGTCTGGATGGGAGGCGTGGAGGGGGGCCCCCGGGGGCCCGAGGAGGACGTCCGGCGGCCGCGGCGGCGCGGGGCGAGGGTGGCGTAGGGCCGGTAGAAGGACTCCCAGAGCGTGGCGCGGCGCCCCCCGGGCCGGCTGCGCAGCTCTCCGAGCGGGGCCCGGGTGAAGAAGGACGCCACGAAGAGGTAGGCGAACACCAGCACCAGCAGGAAGAGGCACAGCATGACGAAGCCCCCGGGCAGGGGGCCCACGCTCGCCCGGTCCACGAACTCGCCGAAGCTGCTGGGGGCGGACGGTTGGCTGCCGGAGGCGGACGGGTGGCTGTACAGCTTGACGAACCAGGAGAGCGTCAGCACCAGCAGGATGGGCCCGTACGCGCGGTTGAGGCGGGTGGAGATGGCCGAGAAGAGCGAGAGCTGCAGCTGGGGCCGCTCCATGAGGCCCACCAGCTCGCGCAGGGAGTCCGGGTCCACCGGCTCGCGGCGCAGCATGGGAATCCAGTAGCCCTCTTCCAGCAGCCGCACCCGCCGCATCCACAAGTCGTAGTAGCGGTAGCGGCGCGCTTCGATTCCCAGGAAGGACACCACCATCCAGATGCCCACGATGAAGACGACGTGGGAGGCGTTGGCGGTGAAGCCGAAGGAGACGACGGCCGCGGTGGTGGTGAGGGACCAGTTGGTGGTGTTGTCCAGGCGCGAGCGCCAGGTGTCCGAGCGGCTGAGCTCGCCGCGGAACAGCTGGGCCATGGAGGTGTCCGAGATGGTGGGCGCCTCGTACTCGTTCTTGTCCCGCTCGTTGCCGTCCACGGCCATGCGCACCCTCCCCAGGGCGTCCAGGCGGGCGGGTGGCCAGACCGGCCCGCAGTGCCCACTCTGCCGGAGGAACCATGGCCATCCCTTTCCTCCAAGACACCCCACCGCCCGTGGACCCGGTGGCCGCCCTGCTTCAGCTGCTGGAAGAGGAGGAGGAGCGGGTGGTGCGCCTGTGGGCCAAGCGGATCCGGGCGGAGACGTATGAACTGGACATCCCCGGGCGCAACCTGCGCGCTCCCCTGCGGCGGCTCATCAACGAGCTCGTCCGCCTGCTCAGGGACCGGGGGACGGACGCCCTGCGCCTCTGGCCGGAGGTGGTGCGCTCGCACGGGGCCCTGCGGTACGACCAGCGCTTCGACGCCGAGGACCTGGTGCGCGAGTTCAAGGCGCTCGAGGAGGTGCTCCTCTACGTCTACGCGCGGCGCAACGGCCGGCTGGAGCCGGAGGTGGCCACCTTCATCGTGGAGCTGGTGGGCGAGGCGCACGCCTCGGCGCAGGCCTCCTTCGCGCGGGTGCTGAAGACGGAGGAGGTGCGCTTCCGCGAGGCGGCGGTGATGGAGTCGGTGCTGCACCACGTGGAGGTGGGGATTCTGCTGGCCGAGGTGGACGGCACGGTGTCCTTCGCCACGCCGCCGGTGAGCCGCCTCATTGGCGTGCCCATGCGGGCCGTGGTGGGCTCGCGCTCGCAGTCGCCGCTGTCGGCGGTGCTCACCCAGGTGAACGCGCGCCACCCGGGCGGCGAGCCCTTCAAGCTGAATGATTTGCCCTTCATGCGGGCGCTGCACGAGCGCGGGCCGGTGCGCGGGGTGATGGTGGTGGTGGAGCGGCCCGGCGGCGGAGAGGCCACGCTGGAGCTGAGTGCCACGCCCGTCTGGGAAGAGGGCGGCGAGCTGGCCGGTGCCATCCAGACCTTCACGGACCGCACCGAGGCGGCGAACAAGACGAAGGCGCTGTCCATCGCCCACGACGAGCTGCGGCGGTTGCAGGGGCGGCTGCTGCAGCGCACGCGCACGCAGGCGCTGGGGCAATTGGCGAGCGGGGCGGCGCACGCGCTCAACAACTTCCTCAACGTGCTGCGGCTGCGCATCACCCTCCTGCGGCGCGAGTTCAAGCCCGAGCACCTGGACTCCCTGGACAAGACGGTGGGGCAGGTGGGCGAGCTGGTGGCGCGGCTGCAGGAGTTCAATGTCCAGCGCACCGAGGAGCAGATCGCCGACGTGCACGTGGACGCGACGGTGCGCGAGGCGTTGGAGCTGGTGCGCGCGGAGCTGGAGCAGCGCGAGCACCCGGTGACGGTGGAGCTGCACCTGGAGGAGCCGGGCGCGGTGCGCGCGGACCCGGGCTTCTTCCGCGAGCTGGTGGTGAACCTGCTGCTGGCCGAGCGCGAGCGCCTGGGCGACGAGGGCGGCCGGGTGGTGGTGGAGTCGCGGGCGGAGGGGGACGGGTGGGCGTCGCTGCGGGTGGAGGACCACGGCGCCCCGTACGACACGGACGACATGACGCGCATGTTCGATCCGCTCAACCGCCTGGCGGGGGCGCCGCAGCTCTCGCTGCTGCTGGCGGTGGCGCGCAGCCAGGTGCAGCGCTGGGGCGGCGAGCTGACGGTGGAGAACGTGCCCGGGGGCGACGGGGCGGCCTTCGTGGTGCGGCTGCCGCTGGCGCGCGCCTCGGAGGAGCCGGCGCAGCAGCCGGGCGCGGGCCGGGGCCGCCGAGCCCGAGGCGCTTCCAGCAGACGCGCCGGGTGCTGGTGGTGGATGACGACCCGGACAACGCGCGGATGATGGCGGAGGTGCTCAGCGAGGAAGGCTACGACGTGAAGATGGCCAACAGCGGGGACGTGGCGCTGAAGATGTGGGACGAGCGCCGCTACGATGCCGCCCTGCTGGACGCGGTGATGCCGGACATGTCGGGCTGGGAGGTGGCGCGCGAGCTGCGCAAGCGCTCCCCGCAGGCCCTGCTGGCCATCGTGACGGGCATGGATGTGCGCGGGCAGAACCGCGCCAACCTCGCGCTGGTGGATGCCGTGTTCCGCAAGCCCATCGACGTGGGGGCGCTGGACGACTTCCTCGGCCAGTCCGAGCTGCATTCGTCGGGCGGGGGCGGGAGCGCGGGGGGCGGAGGCGCGGCCGGGAGCGACTCCTCCACCCCCCTGAATCACTGAGCCGCGGGCCTCACGGCGCCGGGGCGGGCTGCTCGGGCAGGGTGGCGCTGCGGGTGCTCGCGTCCTCGGCGGCCCGGTGGGAGGTGATGAGCGGCCGCTCCAGCCGCGCCCTATCCCAGCCCCCGAGCGTCGCGCCCGCCTCGTAGGTGCTCTGGAAGAAGTCGAGCAGCAGCTGCCTCGGATTCGGGGCCGCGCGCACGTCGTCGTACTTCAGGAGGTACTCCTTGAAGCCCGGGTCGTACCAGGCGGCGCGCGGGTGGAGGCCCGCGGTGCCGAAGCCCGGGGGCTCCGGAGCGGCGTAGCAGTAGAAGGCCGGCCCTCCCAGCTGCTCCGTCCCGGGCCAGAAGCCGGCGCTGATGACCTCCTCGCAGTAGGCCTCGCGCGTCACCCGGTCCGCGCCGGGCCGCTCGGGCGCGGGCTGGCCCGAGAAGCGCGTCACCGCCAGATCGAAGCTGCCCCAGAAGAAATGCACCGGGCTGCACTTGCCGGTGAAGCGGGCGCGGAACGCCTCGAGCGCCCCATGCGCCTGCACCAGCGCGAGCCACCAGCGGTGCGCGTATTCGGGGTCGTACGAGGCGTGGTGCCTGTCCTCGCCGAAGGGGGTGGTGTCCTCGGGAATCTCCTGGGGCGTCTCGTTGATGGCCACTTCCACGCCCAGCGAGCGCAGCGTGGCCATGACGTCCCGGTAGAACTCGGCCACGGGGCGGGCCTCGAGGGCGAGCACCCGCTCCTGGCCCTCGCTGGTGCGCAGGAGGAGCTCGTGGTCGATGAAGTCGAAGTCGATTTGGAGGACGCCCTGCCCGTGGGGGATGGGCGAGGTGGTGAGCCCGCGTGCCGTGAGGTACAGCGCCACCTGCCACCAGTGGTTCAGCATCGGCGCCAGCTCCAGCCGTACCTTGCCGATGATTTGCGTGTAGCGGTGGAGGGTGGCGAGTGTGTCCTTCCAGGCCTCCCACGGCACTTCCGGCCAGGCGTCCATGGTTTCCTCCCCGCGGCGAAGCGGCAAAGCACAATGGCGATGTATTTCTTCACCTTCAATGACAGACGGGGATGGGTAGGAATTGCCTCGGATGGGTGAGGGCTGCCTCGCCTGACGGCGGAGGGCGGAGTGGATACAGTGCCCGCATGCTCGGTGCCTCAACGAGGATGGGGGTACGCATGCACCACATGGGCGAAGAGGGGGGCGGCTGGTCGCTGGCGCCATCGGGGTCGAACGAGGACCTGGCGCGGCGCCTGGCCATGGCGTCGCCGTCGGACACGACGCGGGGCATGTTCCTGCGCGCCACGCTGGAAGCGGTGCGCGTCCTCGGGGAGGAGGAGGCGGTGCGCGGCTGCCTGCGCGCGAGCGGCGAGGAGAAGCTGGTGGATTTCTTCATCTACCCCGTCACCGCGCACCTGCGGATGGTGTTCGCCGCGGCGCGGATGTTGGAGGCGCGCTCCGGCGGCTTCAACGAGGCGCTCCGGGCCCTGGGGTCCAAGGCGGCGCAGAGCTTCCTGGCGTCCGCGTCGGGGTTGATGCTCCAGCTGCTGGCCGGGGGAGACGCGAAGCGGTTGTTGGCCAACCTGCCCTCGGCGTACCGGGCCACGGTGAACTTCGGGGAGCGCTCGGTGCTGTGGACGGGGCCCACGCGCGGCCAGCTCTGCATGCGCCACGAGTTCATGCCCTCCGCCTTCCACGAGGGGCTGTTGATGGGGGTGCTGGGCAAGGCCAGGGCGCGGGGCGCGCGGGTGCACGGGTACCAGCTCTCCACGCTCGAGAGCGACTATGACGTCTCCTGGGAGGCGTGAGCCGGCGGGGCCGGGCCTCCAGGCGAGCGGACGCCGCTGGAGCGAAGTGGCCCCCTCCACCGGGCGCTGATAGGGGAGGGCAATGAGTCTCTCGCCCCGTCCACTCGCGGCCGCCATCTTCGACCTGGATGGCACCCTCGTCGACAACATGCGCTTCCACGTCCAGGCCTGGGTGGCCATGGCGCGCAGCCTCGGTCTGACGCTGTCCGTGGAGCGCGTGGAGCGGGAGTTCAACGGCCAGCGCAACGAGGAGATATTTCCCGCGCTGCTCGGCCGGCCCGTGCCGCCCGAGGAGCT
Organism: Archangium sp.; assembly: GCF_045802675.1. Lineage (GTDB taxonomy): Bacteria > Myxococcota > Myxococcia > Myxococcales > Myxococcaceae > Archangium. Next base: position 36,595 of record NZ_JBJMQO010000133.1, read on the forward strand.
GGTGCGGCTGGCGGAGCTCAAGGAGTCGCACTACCGCGAGCTCTTCGGACCCCACCTCGCGCCCGTGCGCGGCACGCGGGAGCTGCTCGAGCGCCTGCGCGGGGCCGGGGTACTGCTCGCGGTGGCCTCGGCCGCGCCCCACGCCAACCGGGCCTTCGTGCTCGACGGGCTGCACCTGCGCCCCTTCTTCTCCCAGGTGGTGGGCGCCGAGGACGTGAAGCGGGGCAAGCCGGCGCCGGACGCCTTCCTCGCCGCCGCGAAGGCGCTCGAGGTGGACCCCGCCGCGTGCGTCGTCTTCGAGGACGCCGTCAATGGCATCCGCGCCGCGCGTGCCGCGGGCATGCTCGCGGTGGGCCTCACCACCCTCACCCCCGCAGAGGTGCTGCGCGAGGCCGGGGCCCACCACATCCTCGGGGACTACGCCTCGCTCCCGGAGGCGCTCGAGCGCGTCCTCTTCGGCGTGCGCTGAGCCCCGTGGGTCGAGCCTTCTGTCCTACCCGCCGCGTCATTCTGTGGCGGGGCTGTCCGAATCCCACCTCACCGTAATCGTGGAAAGCTTTGCAGCGTTGAAAGCTTTCACAAACAAGGGGTGCCCGTTCGCCCCGGGTGCAAAGCCACAACGCGGGTGGATGGAGCGGCGCTCCGCCGGTGTTCTCCCCTCGGAAAATCCGCGCGAAAGGGCCGCGTGCTGCTGACAGGCCGTCCTGAAAGCTTTAGGATGGCCTTTCTCAGCCGTCGCTGATTCCTGCCAAGGGGGCACACATGGCCGTGAGTAGCAGCGCGCGCTCCAGGTGGGTAAAGGCAGACGCCTGGGAGCAGGAGTTGGAGCGACGGATGTGTCTGGCGACCTCGGAGGACACCATCCGCGGCATGCTCTTCAACGGGACGCTGGAGGTCCTCCAGGCCCTGGGCGACGAGTCCCTCATGAAGCGCTGCGTCGAGGAGAGCGGCGAGACGCGGTTCCTGGACTTTTTCAGCTACCCCGTCCAGAAGCACTGTCAGATGGTGTTCACCGCCCTGCCGGTGCTGGCCGAGGAGTATGGGGGCTCGGAGGAGGGGCTGCGGCAGTTGGGGCGCAAGGTGGCGGACCGTTTCCTCCGGGTGGGCGCGGGCAAGGTGATGTTGTCGCTGTCACAACGCAGCCCCCGTCAGTTGCTGTACACGCTGCCCACGGCGTACCGCTTGGCGGTGAGTTTCGGCCAGTATGCGCTGCGGTGGACGGGCCCGCGCAGTGGCCGCTTCACCCTTCAGCGGGACTTCATGCCCCACCCCTTCCACGAGGGCGTCATGCAGACGTCCCTGGAACTGTGGGGAGCGCGCGCGGTGACGGTGAGCGGGCGTCAGACAGGGGGGTTGGACAGTGAGTGTGATTTCTGCTGGCAATGATTCAAGGGGGGTCAGGGGAATGATGGACGCGGCCATGGCGTGGAGTGTGACGCCTCGGGATGGTGGGCAGTTCTGGGGGCAGCGCATGGCGCTGGCGGACTCGGAGGACATGGCCCGGGGGCTGTTCCTGCAGAGCACGCTGCGGGCCGTGCGGGCGCTCGGGGACGAGGCCCTGGAGCAGCGCTGCATCGCCACGTGTGGGCAGGGCCGCTTCTTCCCCTTCTTCAACTACCCCCTCCGCCTGCACCTGCAGATGCTGTCCGCGGCGATGCCCGCGCTGGCCGAGCGCCACGGAGACGCCGAGCAGGCCCTCTGGCTCATGGGGCACTGCGTGGCCATGGACTTCCTGGAGTCCGAGGCCGGCCGGACGATGCAGGTGCTGGTGCGCGGCGAGGCCAAGCGGCTGGTGAACAACCTGCCCTCGACGTACCAGGTGTCGGTGAATGGGGAGCGCTGGGTGAAGTGGCTGGGGCCGCAGTGCTGCCGCTTCACCATGAAGCGCGACTTCATGCCCGCCTCCTTCCACGAGGGCATGCTGACGGCCATGCTCGAGCGCATGGACGCCGCCCGGGTGAAGGTGGTCGGTCGGCAAGTGGACGTGCTCGACGGCGAGTACGACATCTCCTGGCAGTGAGCCCCGCGCCGGGCGGTTACACTGCGCCCCGTGGAGCCAACCTTCCTGGAAGCCCTCCGCCGCAAGGTGGAGGCCGGCGAGCCCCTGAGTGATGCGGAGCTGGAGGCGCTGAGCGACGCGGCGCGGGACACGCCAGGCCCCACGCTGCGGCTCGCCGTGGCCCACGCGCTGGTGAACGCGGGCGCGGAACGCGAGGCCCTGCGTCTGCTGGAGGCCCTGCGGCGCGACTTCCCCCGGGACGTGCAGGTGCGGCTGGGGCTGGCGCGCGCGCTGCTCGGCCTGGAGCGCACCGGGGACGCGGAGGCGGCGCTGTACGAGGCGCTCGTCCTCAACCCGGGAGACCCCGAGGCCCTCAAGGTGCTCGCGGTGCTGGCCCTGCGGCGCGGGGAGCTCGCCCGGGCGCGTGCGTACGTGGCCGACATCCTCCAGAAGGACCCGTTCGACTCGGAGGCGCGGCTGCTTCAGGCGGAGCTGGAGGGTGTGGACATGCCGCCTCCGCCTCCGTCCGCGCCCCCGCCCCAGGTGCAGGCGCTGCGTCCGGAATTCACCGCCGCGCTGCTGGCCGCGCTGCACCGGGCCGGGGTGGTGTGCCGGCGGCAGGGAAGGGATTTGCTGGTGAAGCTGGCCTCGGGCGAGGTGGGGCGGGTGGACGTGGGCTCGCTCTACGCGGCCTACCGCGATGGGACGCAGGAGCTGTCCGCGTACGTGGCGGGGCTGGTGGAGCGGCTGCGGGGCCTGTCCGGGCTCACCCTGGAGGCGGGCGCGGTGGAGCGGCGGGTGCGTCCGGTGCTGCGGCCCGGCGGCTTCGAGGCGCAGGCGGTGGGCGCGCTGCACCGGCCGGGGCCCGCGGGGCTCGAGGTCTTCTACGTCCTGGAGGATCCGGAGCTCGTGCACTACGTGCCCGAGGCAGCGCTCGGACAGCTCGGGCTCTCCGCCGAGGCGGTGGACGCGAGGGCCTGGAGCAACCTCGAGGTGCTCCCCGCGCCGGTGCGGCCGGTGGTGTTGGACGAGGGGCAGGTGGTGCTCGCCGAGAGCTTCAGCGGCCTGTGGGCGGTGGCCGGGGGCGATGGGTACGACGCGGCGAGGCTGCTCACGGAGGAGCAGCGGCGGCGGCTCGTGCTGCACGCGGGCGAAGGCCCCTTGCGCATCCACCTGGGCCGGCGGGAGTTCGCGCTGGTGTGCCGCGAGTCGGACGCGGCCGCGTGTGGGTCCTTGGCCCGCCTGGGCCCCGCGCCGGATGGGATCGAGGGGCTGTTCCGCCTCGGAGACGGCGGGCTCGAGCGCGTCTGAGCTTCACCCCGCGGTGGCCGGGGGCGGCAGCACGTCCACCACGTTCACCTCGCGGAAGCCCGCCGAGAGGAACAGCACGCGCAGCGTGTTCTCCGCCGAGCGCCGGGCCCGCTCCTTCAGGCGCGCATCGCCCTTCACCTCGCGCTCGAAGGCCTCGCGGGCCTTCTCCAGCAGGAGCGTCGTCTGCGCGCTGTCGAGGTTGGAGCCGATGATTTCCGTCTCGCCGGGCTTGAGCTCCACCTTCACCTCCAGCGGCGGGAGGGCCACGTCCACGTGCGAGCCCTGGATGCGCAGGGAGGAGCCCTCGAGCCGCCCGAAGTCGTAGCCGAGGCGCACGTCGGCGAAGACGATGGCGCGACCGCGCGGGGTGTGAATCGAATAGGCCGCCCAGTTGATGACGTCCTTCCAGAGGGAGTTGGCGGCCTGGGGCTCCGGAAAGCCCCCAACGACGCACCCCCTTAAAGACGCAGCCGTCGCGAGATTTGGTGGTCATCACCCACCCGATTCATCCGTTCGTGGGTCGCGCATTCCCCGTGCAGCAGCGACTGCGCTACCTCGGCCGCCCCAGCGTCGTGCTGCTGTTTCCCGACGGCCGTCTCGCGAAGGTCCCCGAGGATTGGACGGACCTGCGGCCCAGGCCCCCACCGCTCGAGTTCCGAGGGAAATGTCCGAAGCTGCACCCTGAATCGCTCCGCGAGCTGAGTGCCCTTCTCGATGACTTGCGGCATAGGTCTCCGCGCCATGACCAGGAAGGTAGTGCGTCAGACGAGAAGCGCCCACGGCCGGTCATCGCCGGGCGCGCTCTACGCCGCACTCCCCGCGGCGGCCCGGCACGAGCTGCTGGGCGTGCTGGCCGACGTGTTGCTCAAGGCCCTCACCAAGGCTCCCGCCGAACACGAGGCAAGAGATGACCACCAAGATTCGGTCAGAGCACCTGGCCAGACCCGCGCTGGTGTACATCCGCCAGTCCACCCTGTTGCAGGTCCACGAGCACCGCGAATCGACTGAACGCCAGTACGCCTTGGTGGAGCTGGCCAAGAAGCTCGGCTGGGACGCCACCCAGGTGGAGGTCATCGATGAGGACCTGGGTCAGAGCGGGGCCAGCTCCGCCCGGCGCAAGGGCTTCCAGCGGCTGACGGCCGAGGTCAGCCTCGGCAAGGTAGGCGCCGTCTTGTCGCTGGAGGTGTCACGCCTGGCGCGCTCCTCGTCCGATTGGCACCGGCTGCTGGATTTGTGCGCGCTCTCCGACACGCTCATCATCGATGACGATGGTGTCTACGACGCCAACGACTTCAATGACCGGCTGGTGCTGGGCATGAAGGGCACCATGAGTGATGCCGAGCGCCACTCCATGCGCCTGCGCCTGCAAGGCGGCATCCTGCACAAGGCGAAGAAGGGCGAGCTCGTCTATCCCCCTCCCACCGGCTACGTCTTCGAGGACGGTGCGCTCGTCTTCGACCCCGACGAGCAGGTGCAGAAGGCCATCCGTCTCCTCTTCGAGCGCTTCCGCCTGGAAGGCAGTGTCAGCGGCGCCGTGCGCTATTTCACCCGAAACAAACTGCTCTTCCCCTCACGCCATGCGCACCGGGGCGCTCCGGCGGAAATTCGCTGGCACGCGCTGGACGTCCCGCGTGCCGTGTCCATCCTGCGCAATCCGGTGTACGCCGGAGCCTACGCCTGGGGCCGCAATCGCGACCGGCGCGTCCTCGTCGAAGGCGCGGTGCGACGCAAGCACGAGACGCTCCAGGAGCCAGAGCAGTGGCATGCGTTCCTGCGCGATGCGCACCCCGCCTACATCTCCTGGGAGCAGTACCTGGAGAACTTGAAGCGCCTCGAAGACAATGCCGTCAGAGGGGCGCATGTGCTTGGCCGAGGTGCGCCACGCGGAGGTCCGGCGCTGCTCCAGGGGCTGGTGCTGTGCGGCAAGTGTGGCCGGCGGATGCACCCGGTCTACTCCGTCGCCGACGACCCCAGCTACCAGTGCAGCCGGCGCATCTACGGCGAGGGCAACTGCTGGTCCACGGTCGCACGCCGCATTGACGACAAGATAGTCGAGACCCTGCTGACAGCTTTCGCCCCGCCCGAATTGGACCTGTCGCTGGCCGTCCTCAAGGAGGTGGAGCGGCAGGCCGAGGAGGTCAACCGCCAGTGGAAGCTGCGCCTGGAGCGGGTGCGCTACGAGGCCCAGCGCGCCGAGCGCCAGTACAACGCCGTGGAGCCGGAGAATCGCGTGGTGGCCCGCACGCTGGAGTCGCGCTGGAATCAGAAGCTCGAGGAGCTCGCGCGGGTCGAGCATGAGTACGAGCAGGCCAGGAGCACCAGTCCACTGGAGCTCTCGGACAAGGACAAGAAGAAGATACTGGCGCTGGCGGGCGACCTGCCCGGGCTGTGGAACGCGCCGACCACGACCAACTCGGACAAGAAGCGGATACTGCGGCTGCTCATCCAGGAGGTAGTGCTCTCGCCGGTGGACGTGCCGAAGCGGGCCACCCGCATCCGAATCCTCTGGAAGACGGGAGCCATCACCGAGTTGCAGACGCCTCGGCCCACGTTTTCCGAATCCAGAAGGACGCCACTCCAGGTCATCGCCGAGATTCGCAAGCTCGCCAGGAAGCATTACTGCGATTCGCAGATAGCAGAGGAGCTCGACCGGCGTGGCTTGAAGAGCGGCCTGCGGCATACCTTCACCAACCGCCTGGTGGCGGGCATTCGCAAGCGACAGGGCATTCGTGCTGGACGAACTGCTGGAGGATTCAGCATCCGGGCGCCCGAGCGCGACGAGCAAGGGCTCTATTCCATCCGCGGTCTGATCGCGCATTTCGGAGTGACGGCCCCCATGGTCCACTACTGGGTCAACCGCGGCCTGATAACGCCCGTGCACAGCCGCACGCCCATACACAAATGGAAAAAGGAGACCTTCTGGTTCGAGATGACGCCCGAATTGGAGGCGCTCCTGGCCAGGGCGCGCGAGCAGGGCTACGCACCGGGCAAGCCGCCGCATCACCGCGGTCACAGTGGCCATCCGCGCCCGCCGGCTCGTCTGCCGGACGGCCGCTACTCCACGCGCGGGCTCGTCGAGAAGTACGGAGTAACCTGGGACACCGTGCGGTACTGGATAAAGAAGGGCATCCTCACGCCCGAGCGTGCTCTACCGAAGAGCAATTTCTGCTTCCAGCTGACCCACGAGGTGGAGCAGCTCATCCAGGCCGCCCTTGCTCGAAAACGGACGTCACGCCGTCCCACGCAGCACCACCATCATCACCTCCATTCCCGCTAACACAGGTGTCCTGATGCAGGTTCCGG
>NZ_JBJMQO010000134.1:0-65123 GCF_045802675.1 Archangium sp.
CTCGCCGGGGGTGAGCGAGTCGAAGCGATCAAAGACCAGCAACCACTCGTGACCGTGCTTGCACTCGGAGAACTCGTCATAGACGAGCTCGGGGGGCGCGGGCACCCGTGCTCTGTTGTCAATCACATGAGGCGCCTCGTTCGCGAAAGAGGCCTCGCTCGGCAGGAGCGCGAAGAGGAGCGGCTTGGGGATGAGCTTCGAGAGGAACCCGTACACGCGCGGCTTGGAGAGGAGCCTCGAGCGGGAGCTGACGCCGCGCGCTTTGGGGATGAATCTCGAGAGGAATCCGGAGACGCCCGGCCCGGGTCTGTACGGTTGAGGGCTCAACGCCTGTGTCTGGTTCATGGACTGGCTCCCGTGCTCGCCCTGAAGGCAATCCCGTGCGCGAGGCCTGGGGGCACGGCTCGGGCATTCCGAGCTCCCCGGCCTCTGCACGTCTTGGGCGGAGTTCTCCGTTTTCAGCTATCGCGAAGAATGCGCACGTGGCCTACACAGGCACGAGCCTCCCCAGAGGATGGGACGTACGTGCGTGTGTGACAGGAATTGAGTACCCGGGTCAGGCGAGCAGTGGCTCTTCCGGTGAGGACAATCCCACCAGCGAAGCCGCTGCCGGCCGTGTCTCCCGGAAGAAGGCGGCGAGCTGTTCCGTGTCCTGGCGGAACATCTGTTCGAAGGCGCGCTGCAGGCCGCCGAGGAAGGGCCGTGCGAGCAGCGAGGGGGTGTAATAGAGGCGCCAGTGGAAGTGCGTACACCCGTTGGGCAGGGGCTCGAAGGTGACCACCTGGAGCATCTGCCGCGAGAGGGGGAGGGAGCTGTTGTCGATGGAGCCCACCCACCGCCGTCCACGGACCGCCTCGACCGTGCGGATCCTCACCGTCATGAAGGCCCAGGTCTCATCGTAGATGCGGCGGTCCGGCGGCGCGCCGGGCGTGAGCAGATCCAACCGCACCAGGTGTTTGACCCACTCGAGGCCGTTCTCGAGTCCGATGAACTCGTCGTAGACCTGCTCGGGGAGCGCTTGAATCAAGGCCTGGTTGTCGATCTTGTACTCGGCCTGGTCCGCGAAGGATTGCTCGCTCGGGGTGAGGGCGAAGACGAGCGGCCACTTGGGCCTGAACGGACGATGGATGGAAACGCCCGGGTGACGCATGGATTGGCTCCGCTTCCGTGGGGAGGGGAAAAGCCTCCTCCTGAATGGAGTGGAGCCGCCCTGTTCGTGATGCACGTCCTGGGGGAGCGGGAGAGGAGGAGGCAGGTGGGTCCCCTGCCTCCCTGGCCGCGAGCCCCTCAGTAGCCGCGCAGCACGGTGAGCCCCGCGTCGGTGAGGACGTAGAGCATCGCCGGGCTCGCGTTGGGGTCATAGACGAGCTGCCGCACCCCCTTGCCCGGGACGTTCGCCACCTTCGAGAGCTGCTTGTCCTTGTCCATCCGCCACAGGCCCGAGCCCGCCGTGCCGATGAAGAGCGAGCCGTCATCCGTGGCCGCCAGCGAGGTGAGCGCGTCGGTGGGCAGAGCCGAGACCTTCGTGCCCTTCTGCGCGCGATCGCCGCGCGAGAGGATGGTCAGCTCCCACAGGCCGTAGTCCTTGCTGGCCAGGTAGTAGCGGCCGTCCTTCGTCTGCTGGAAGCCGCGCCAGTAGTCGAACTCGGCGAGCGGGTTGACCTCCGGCAGGAACGAGGACTCCACCTTCATCGGGTTGAGCGTCTTGGGCGTCATCGCGTCCCAGAGCCCGAGGTCCGCGTTGGGCGTGACGATGCCGAAGGTCCAGTCGTTGGCGATGAGCACGTCGCCATCCTGGGCAATGCCCAGCCCGTAGCTGTAGCCGATGTGCTGGCCGCCGTGCTCGTCGAACCACACCGGGTGCCGGTGGCTGTTGTAGTCGAGCCCCCGGAGGCGGGTGACGCCGTGGTTGGTGCCGATATACACCTCGCCCTTGTCCCGGCCGCGCATCACCTTCACGCAGCTGAGCACCGCGCGATCCTCGTCGAAGCGCCAGTCATTGGAGTTGTGGATGCCGGTGTTGACCGGCGGATTCCAGCCGATGCTGCCGTCGTTCTTCTCCCGGTCCCGGCGGAACGAGTGGCTGACGTGCTCCTCGAGGACGAGGCTGCCCTCGGGGGTGAGCTTCACCGCGTCCAGGTCGCCCTCGGTGAAGGTGGAGTCGTTGTAGGACGAGCGCATGGGCTCATCGAGCTCCCGCGCGTAGTAGCCCACGTAGGCGCGGCCCGCGGCGCCACCGCAGATGACGGTGGAGGAGAAGCCCCTGCCGGCCTGTCCGAGGTTGCTCGCCCAGAGGGGCTGCGTGGCTCCCGGGCGCAGCACGCCGATGCGGTTGCCGTCGAGCAGCCAGATGTTGAAGGCGTCATCCACGGCCACGCCCCGCGGGTTGCCCACGCCGAAGCGCTGCGAGTAATTGACCGAGGCCTCCTTCGGCCAGGGGTCCTCCCTTTGCGAGCCGGGGGTGCCTCCATCGGTGCCGTCCCCCGTCCCGGCATCGCCGCCACCGCCTCCGTCCGGAGGCGTGCCGGCGTCGGCTGGCGGGGTGCCCGCGTCCTCGGAGGGCTCGCCCGCATCGGGGAGCGGAGTGCCCGCGTCCTCCGTGGGCGGAGGGCCCGCGTCGGAATCCGGCTCCCCGACTCTCGCTCCGTCATCGATGGGTGGGCGTGGCGTCTCGTCCGAGCCACTGCACGCCCATGCCGCCGCCACCACCACCGCCGCCCCACACGCCCCCAGCACTTTGCGAATCACGCTGCGTCCCCCTCTTCACCGGGAGGGCGCAGGAGCAAGCCGCGTACCGCCTCGGGAAGGGCGCGCGGCGGGCCTTCTCGGCCCCGAAGTGGGAAGCGATCTTCCCTCGATTGACACACTTCCTCCCCTGGAGGGCCATCTGCCGTGGCGGCCGGGCAGGCGAGCGCCCGGGGGAGGGAAACCCCGTGGGCCGGTTCGTCCGAGGACGGAGCCGCCGGGGACGCGCATGCCTCGGGGCCCGGCCGGGTCTACACTGGCGGCATGTCCCTTCTTCGCTCCTGGTCCCGTGGGTCGCTTCTGGGTCTCGGTCTCCTGGCGGGCGGAGTGGCCGTTGGCGCGTCCGAGCCACCGGTCATCTCCGTGCACCTGCCCTACGAGAGCTACAACCTTCAGCTCAGCGGGGAGGATGTCCTCTCCGCGGACATTCAGCTGCACCGCTCCGCGACGGAGCTGCGGGGAAGGGCGCTCGGCCAGGCGGCGCAGCTCACGTTGAAGGAGGACGGGGCCTCGGGCGTCGTCGGCGCCACCCCCATCAACCTGAAGGTCCGCAAGCAGGGCGACACCATCACGGCCGAGGGTGGCTTCGTCCATGGACGCGTGACGCTCCGGCTCAACCCGAAGGAGCTCCACGTCTACATCAACCAGTGCCGCTACGAGCTGACGAACACCGACGGCTGGTACCAGGGGCCGCGCAGCTGCGACGGCAAGCTGGCGCCTCCCGTGCGGCTCTTCGTTCCGCCCGAGCTCCTCTCGAGGGGAGCAACCGAGCAGGCGACCCTGCTGCTCTTCGCGCTGGCGAGCGCGGCGCAGTAGCCGCTCACGACTCCGCGGCTCCGGACCCGGGTTCTCACCGGGCCCGGAGCGCACGGACGGCTAGTTGAGGATCGCCTCGCAGGCGCACTTCGTCATGTTGCACTTCGCGCCCGTGCCGCAGGTGTCACCGCAGTTGGGCTTGCAGACGCACGCGTTGCCCGCGTCGTTGCAGCCGAGCGTGGGGCCGGCGCAGTGGTCCGGCTCGGTCGGGCTGTAGCCCGGGTCGTCCTCGCACGGGACGCCGCCGTTGGGATCCTTCACCTGGTCGATCCAGTAGCGGTACGACACCGCGATGTTGGTCGAGGAGGCCGCGGGGCGGCAGGCGCCGAAGAAGGACAGGGTGCGTGCCCGGCCGTCGAAGTCGAAGCCGTTGGCCGTGCTGCGCGGGATGTCGTTGCCCGTCGTGCAGACGGCGGGATTACTCACGTTGTCCATGGCGACCTTGATGGAGGCACCGATGGGCGGCTTGAGCGTCTTGTAGCCCGCGTTGCCGATGGTGTTGCCCGTGATGGCATCCATCGAGGTCGAGATGGAGGCGTCGTTGATGATGGAGCCGACGATGCCACCCGTGGCGTTGACCACCTGGACGTGGCGCTGGCTCGGCGGGTTGTACTCACCGCAGTCCGAGCCGGCCGGGCACACGATGCCGTGCACGACGATGTGCTTCTTCGTCTTGTTGGTCGGCTGGGGCACCTCCGAGCCGGTGCCGAAGAAGCTCACGTAGTCGGAGATGGGATCGCACTTGCCTCCATCCACGGTGGTGCTGTTCGAGCCGCAATTCTGGAGGGCCGTCGTGTAGCCGTTCGTCTGATCATCCGCGTCGCCGAGCAGCACGACCACGATGGTGGCGTCGGCGCGCGTCTTGAGGTCGGACTCGGTATCGGTGGGGGCGGTGCCCGGCGTCATGTCGTCGACGGCCTTGCGGGCCGCGCCGAGCACGCCCTCGGCGGAGGCGCCCTGGATGTCCACCCAGCAGCCACCATTGGAGCCCTGGCTCGTATCACCGGGGCAGTCCGCGGGTGTGGGGCCCGGAGGAGACGCGAGGCTGCACGTCTTCGTGCTGGACGAGCACGTACTGCCCTGCGTCAGCCACGCCATCACCTTGTTCACGTTGCGGGTGAAGGGCCGCAGCTTGAGGGCGTTCGGTCCCCACTCGGAATTCTTGCTCGGGTCCAGGTGGTAGCTCGAGGTGACGAGCGCCATGCGCCAGTCGAGCGACGAGGCGTTGAGCGCGGTCACCGCGGACTTGGCGGCGATGCCCAGCGCCTTCTGCGAGCTCGACATGGAGCCGCTGTCGTCCACGACGAAGAGGAAGTCCACCTTGGCAGTGGGGAGCGAGAAGCGCTCGCACTGCACCGCGGTGGGCTCGCCGAACTGGGCGATCGCGGAGCCATCCGACAGGTCCTTGATGGAGAAGGCCGCGGTCGTGCTGCGGTTGGTGTCCGTCACGTTGGCCACGGGGGCCACCGCGATGATCACCACGAGGCTCTGGGCCGAGCGGTGCACGAAGGCCGTCTGGAGGCGGAAGTTGCCCACCACGCCCGCCTTGCCGGACAGGCGGCCCGTGCTGCCGGGCACCAGCGCGTCCACCAGCTGGTTGACGCGGTCATTGAGATCCGTGGTCGTGCCGGCCTGATCATAGAAGGCCTGCACGGCGTCGAAGCCCTCCCAGGTCTTGAACGTCAGGGCGGTGCGGTTGCTCAGGGTGCCCTTGGCCGCGATGCTGGGACGCAGGGCCTCCTCGTCGCCGAGCGGATCCGTGGCGCCCGCGGGAGGCGTGGTGCGGAAGGCCAGGAAGGAGACCTTGTTGGTGCTGTCGTAGCCCACCAGGCCCTTCACCGCGCCGCCCGACGTGATCTGCGTGACCTGGGTGAAGGAGGGGGGCAGGGCGAGCCGGAGGTCGGCGCCACTCTCGGACTGGAAGGACACGGGGCGCAGGTTGGCCTCGGTGCACACCTGGCCGGCCGGGCCCGAGGCGTCGTTGCTCTTGGGGTCCAACTCACCCGAGTCCACGCTGCCGTTCTGGTTGGCGTCCTCGGCGCCGTCGTTCACCCCGTCACTGTCGGAGTCCGGGTTGGTGGCGTCGGTGGTGGTGCCGGGGTTGGCGTCCGGACGGAAGATGCCGGTGCAGTTGGCCTCGTCCAGGTTGGTGGTGGCGCCCAGCTCCACGCCGTCGGAGATGCCGTCGCCATCGGTGTCGAAGTGGCGCGGGTCGGTCTCGTTGGCCTGACGGGTGCCGTCGCCGTTCAGGTCCTCGCCCTTCACGCTGCCGGTGCTCGGGCCGTCGCGCAGGCCGTCGCAGTCGGTGTCCACGAGCAGCGGGTGGGTCTCGGTGTCGTCCACCCTGCCGTTGTGGTTGGCGTCCTCCACGCCATCGAGCAGGCCGTCACCGTCCGAGTCCGCCTTGACGGGGCTCGTGTTCACGGCGGTGCCGAGGTCGGGGGTGATGGTGCAGTTGGTGCCGGCCACCGCCTGGGTGATGCCCACCTCGAGCCCGTCCGAGAGCCCGTCCTGATCCGTATCCGCCAGGCCGGGGTTCGTCTGCTGCCCGTCGTACCTGGCCTCGTACTCGACCTTGTCGCTCAGGCCGTCGCAGTCGGTGTCCTTGGTGGCGTTGCTCGGATCGCTGGGATCGGTGGGCTGCGGTGTGGGACCCGTATCGGGCGTGCCGCCGGCATCGGGACCCCCGGTGGCCGGGTTACCGCACGCGGCCGCCGTCATCAGGCTCAGCGCGAGCAGGGCTGCGCCAATCAATTGTCGCGGATTCATTTGGAGCACTTCCTCCAGCCAGAGACCTCCTGGCGTTTTTGGGAGACCGCCCCCCCGGCGGCATTGGCTTGCAGCATATACGCGGGAGGCGTAGGCGGGGTTGGGTTTCGCTGATAGCGGGATTTTACGGCCGGGGCGAGAGTGAATGCCCGGCATGTCAGGGTTCAAGCGGCTTCTTCAAACGAGAGTGTTCAAAACCAATCCAACTGGAAAATTGTCGTTTTCCTGAAGAGGGCGGGAAGGCGCCGAGGAGGCGCTGCGAGCAGGCGGGCGCCCGTGCCCGTGGCCCTGGTGCTTCGTGGCGGAAGAGGCCTCCCGCGCCCCACGACGAGGAGAGTGACCGCCGGGCCGCACCCGAGGTGGGCGCGAGGTGGAGCGCCGGCCGTTCCGGAAGGTGTCACCACGGCGTTGTTGCGCGGAGCGGGCAGGGGGTTTGTCATACGCCTCCTTTCGTGCGTGGGACGAAGTTGGAGGCCGACATGTTCCGGAGCCTGGGCTCCTGGCTGCTGATGCTGTTGCTGGTGGCCCTGCCGGGTTGCGACAGGGTTTCAGCGCCCGTGGTCGTGGACCTCCCTGACAGCGGGACGCAGGAGGGGGACCTCCCCGACAGTGGGGAGCCCGAGGACGAGCTCCCCGACAGCGGGACTCCGGACGCCGGTCTCCCCGACAGTGGGAGTCCGGGGACTCCGCCGATGACGCCTCCGGCGATCCTTCATTTCGGGGCGACCCCCTCGACGATCGACGTGGGCCAGGACGCGACCCTGGACTGGGAGCTGGTGGGACCCGCGCAGGTGAGCATCGAGCCGGACGTGGGCCACGTGACGGGGTCGCGCGTGACGGTGCAGCCGGCTCGGACGGCGACCTACACGTTGAAGGCCACGAACGAGGCGGGGACCGTCACGGCGACCACGAAGGTGACGGTGAATCCCCCTCCGGATACGTGGGCCTCGCTCGCCTGGAGCCACGAGCTGCCTGGGAACTACGACTCGGATGTCTATCGTTGGCTGGATTCAGGCCGGAGGCAGCGTACGGCGGTCCTCACGCGCAATGACACGCGGGACCCCGGAGGCAGCTACGGCGGCATGCTCCGGCAGTTCCGCTTCTACGCGGGCACGGGGGAGCGCGTGGCCTCGGGCACGGGGGCCATGGGCAAGTGGAACGGCTGGGGCTACGTGGTGAACCACTACGACAACACGGTGACCCACTCCGCGGATCTCCCGGGCAGCTACCGCCAGGTCTTCGTGGGCCGGCACCATGCCCTCCACGAGTTCTCCTGGAACCTGCCCCTCTACGGCACCCCGGGCATCAAGGCCACGGTGCACTGGTTCTTCGCCACGGGGCGGGACCATCCGGTCTACGCCGTCACCTTCGACACCAGCGCCGCCGGAGCCGGTGGACTGTCCTCGAGCGTGGATTCGCGGACGCCCTACGGAGACATCGCCTGGGATGGGGATGGCACCAACGCGTGGGTGGATGGCGTGAAGTGGGGAGACCACCACCAATTCCTCTCCCGCGACGAGCCGCTCACGGCCCAGAGCCGCTGGGACTACACGCGGCCGAACGTGGTGCCCTATTCCCTGACGTATTCGCGGAGCGCGGACGCCGAGATGGGGATGGTGCAGACGCTCGACTGGCTCCAGCACAACACGGGCGGCACGTGGTTCCATGACAACTGGGGCCACACCTCCGAGGATCGGGCGAATACTGGCAACTTTGGCAACTGGCTCATGCCGCCCAATTGGAACTGGCCCTATCAGCTCTGCCAGTACGAGATGGATGACTCCAGCCCGACCCGGAGCAAGCGTTTCGCCTGGGGTTTGATGTATGGCGCCGTGGGCAGTACGTCCTATTGGAGTTATGGCTATGGAGGCCAGCTCTCGGGCCATCCCTATCAGAGCTACTCCGTCTTCATGGTCATGGGCAGACAGAGCACCGGGGATGTCCAGGCGCAGGTGACGCAGGTGGAGCGGATGCTCGAGGCGCGGCTCAGCGCCACCCGGGGCGAGGTGGTGACGCAGGGGCCGCTTGGCGTGGGCCGCTCGGACACCGGGAGCTATCCGGTGCCAGGTTTCAACAGCACCTATGGGGCCTATGAAGTCCTGGCGGATGCGACGGGTCACTTCACCGTGACGCTCGATGCCGCCGGGGGAGACATTCGGAATCCCCTCTTCCTGGTGCACAAGCCGGGAGGCGTGCCGGGGCGCCTCTATCTGGATGGCGCGCCACTGACCGCGGATGTGGATTACTTCGCATCCGTGGATGCCAGTGCCGGGCTGGTATGGCTCACCCTCAACCGGCTCTGGAGCGGCAGCCATACCCTGACGAGCGCTTCCGGAGGCACCGTGCGGTAGGGTGGTTAACACTTTCGAGGGTCCCATGAAAGCACGGAACCCGTGCTCTGATTGACTTGCAGGTATTCCAGGGATGAGCATTCTCCGAGGCCACCCCCGCGGCCTGTGAGCCGCCATGAGGCGCTCACCTCGACGAGAGCATGACACCATGAAGACCACCCCCCTGCTGGTCGCGCTGTCCGCCTTGTTTCCCGCCGTGGCCCTTGCCGCCAACCCCGTGCACAACGTCTGGGCCACCCAGCCTGGATTGATCTCCGAGCCGGGGGCCAGCTACGTCGCCACGTCCGCCAGTTGCTCCTTCAGCTGGACCGAGGTCTCGGGCTACGCGTTCATCAACGCCCGCGCCAAGGCGCCCACCGGGGATCTCTACGAGTTCCAGCTCGTCTCCGTCACGGGCAGCCCGACGGCCTACGAGGTGGACGGTCTGTGGAACGTGAGCAAGAACGGCGTTCCGCTCTGCACCGGTTGCTCCGGGCTGGCCTATGGCCTCACCGCTCCGATCGGCTCCATGTTCAAGATCTACGTCGGCAACTACAGCTACCACCTCAGCGGTTCCGTCACGAACCGCTACGATTTCTGAGCGGGCCGTCCTTCTCGAGCTTGATGGCCGAGCTGGTGTTCCAGCTCCCGCGCGCGGCGATGCTGCCCACCACGTAGATGTTCTGGCCGGTCACGGTGCTGGCCGTCTCGTTGAAGGTGACGGTGGCGCCGGTGGTAGATGTATTTCAATGCGGTGCGTCGCGCGAACGAGGAGGAGTCCATGAAGAGGGTCTGGATGCTGGCGCTGCTCTCGGTGGTGGCGTGCTCGGAGAAGCAGGGACAGGGGGGAGGGGCCACGCAGGACAAGGCCGCGGCGGCCCTGGCGGGCAAGGACGAGAAGTGCCCCGGTGGGACGGTGAAGGGGTGCCTGGACGCGGCCACGGAGGCCGATCGCAGGGGAGACCCGGCGCGCGCGGTGGAGCTGTACACGCGCGTGTGTGACGCGGGCGTGGCGCGGGCGTGCAACGTGCTGGGCACGCTCGTCTGGCAGGGGCGGGGCGTGAGCGCGGATCCAGCCCGGGCCTATTCGCTCTACATGCGGGCGTGTGACGGAGGGGATGCGGCGGGCTGCTTCAGCGCCGGCATCTGCCACAGGACGGGCACGTGCGCCGAGAAGAACGACGCCGAGGCCACGAAGCTCCTCCAGCGTGCGTGTGATGCGGGGGACTCGCGGGCCTGCGCCAACGTGGGCGGCCACTGACGTCTCCCGCATACGGCGCGGGGCAGGGGCCTTCAGCGCCTCCTGCCCCGGTACGACTCACTCAGGGCGTGGTCGTGGCCGCCTGGGCCGGACCATTGGGGACCGCGGCCGGAGCCGCCTGCGCGGCCTTCGCGGCGGCCTCGGCTTCGGCCTTGGCCTTGAGCCGGGCCTCGCGCTCGAGCCGGTTCTTCGCCTCCTGCTCGGTCAGCGTCTTGATGGTGGCCAGGCTCTTCTCGAAGTCCTTGCCCAGCATGGCGTCCATGTCGATGAACATCGAGACGGCCTTGCCCATGAAGTCGTTCTGCCCCTCCATGGCCCAGGTCATCTGGATGCCCTCGGGCACCGGCTGGTACGTGACGAGGGTGAGGCTCTTGCCCGGCCAGGGCTTGAGGAACTCGAGCTCGATGTGGATGGATTCGTAGGGCTTCGACTCGAGGATGGTCATCTTCCCCTCGCCCGCGGCCTCGTTGCCGGACCACGCGTAGATGGCGCCGGGGCCCGCGAACGGCCCGTCGAACGTCTTCTTCATGTTCGGGTCGAGCGCTTCCCACGGCGACCAGAAGTGCCACTTGTGGAAGTCGTTCACGATGCCGAACGGCAGATCCACCGGGGCGGCGATGGTGATGGAACGCTCGACGCGGAAGGTGGACGGACGCGACGCCACCACGGCGGCGAAGCCCACCACGGCGACGGCGAGCGCGAGGAAGACCTTCTTCAACATGTCATCTCCTGGAAGTCGGGAGGTGGGGGGGAGCTCAGCACTCGATGATGTTCACGGCGAGACCGCCACGAGCGGTCTCCTTGTACTTCGTCATCATATCCGCGCCCGTCTGGCGCATGGTCGCGATGACCTTGTCGAGCGACACCTTGTGCTTGCCATCGCCCTGCAGCGCCAGCCGCGCGGCGTTGATGGCCTTGATGGAGCCCATGGCGTTGCGCTCGATGCACGGCACCTGCACCAGGCCGCCGATGGGGTCACACGTGAGCCCCAGGTTGTGCTCCATGCCGATTTCCGCCGCGTTCTCCACCTGCTCGGACGTGCCGCCCATGACCTCGGTGAGGCCCGCCGCCGCCATGGAGCAGGCCACGCCCACCTCACCCTGGCAGCCCACCTCGGCACCGGAGATGGAGGCGTTGAGCTTGTAGAGCATGCCGATGGCTCCCGCGGTGAGCAGGAAGCGGATGGCGCCCTCGTCGTCCGCGCCCGGCACGAAGCGCCGGTAGTAGTGCAGCACCGCGGGGACAATACCGGCCGCGCCGTTGGTGGGCGCCGTCACCACGCGCCCCTGGGCCGCGTTCTCCTCGTTCACCGCGAGCGCGTACAGGTTCACCCAATCCATGGCCAGCAGCGGGTCCGCGTTGCCGCGCATGTCGCCCTTGAGCTTGCGGTAGATGCCCGCGGCGCGCCGCTTCACCTTGAGCCCGCCCGGGAGGATGCCCTCGCGCTCGCAGCCGCGCTTCACGCACGCCTGCATCACTTCCCAGATGCGCAGCAGCCCGGCGCGCACCTCGGCCTCCGGCCGCAGCGCCTTCTCGTTCTCCATCATCATCGTGCTGATGCACAGCCCGTGTTGATGGCAGAGCGCCAGCAGCTCCGCGCCCGTCTTGAAGGGGTAGGGGATGCGCGAGTCGCCGGAGCCCGGGCCCTGCGTCGCGGTGCCGTCGTCGTTGACGACGAAGCCGCCGCCCACCGAGTAGTAGGCGCGCGCGAAGGGCTCGCTCTGGTGGGCGAGCACCGCGGTGAAGCGCATGCCGTTGGGGTGGCGCGGCAGCGACTGGCGCTTGTGGAAGACGATGTCCTCGGACACCTTGAACTTCACCGTCTGCTGGCCGAGCAGCTTGAGCTTCCCCGTCTCGGTGATGGCCGAGATACGGGCGGGCACGGCGTCGCAGTCGACTTCCTCGGGCCGCTCGCCCTCGAGGCCCAGGAGGACCGCGATATCGCTGCCGTGCCCCTTGCCCGTGTGTCCGAGCGAGCCGAAGAGCTCCGCCTTCACGGACTCGACGCGCTCCAGCCCTCCCTCCGCCTTCGCGAGGGCCTCCACGAACTGCCGCGCCGCACGCATCGGTCCCACGGTATGCGAGCTCGACGGCCCGATACCGATCTTGAACATGTCGAAGACACTGAGTGCCACGAACTGCCTCCCGCCCGAGGGCTGGCGAACCTATACCCCAAGCGGAGGCTTCCCGCCGCGCCAGTCCCCTGTGTGAGCAGCGTCCTCACGGCCAGGCCGTGTGCGCTCTCGGACGGAGGCCTCTGACGGCCCGCGTCATGCGTCGGAGGTGCAACGAGCTCAGTGGCCCGAGGCGGCCGAGGCGGCGAACTCCTCCGGCATGGTGGGCCAGCGGAAGGGGAACTTCCAGCGCTCGGGCCCCCCACCGCTCGGCTGCTCGGCCTTCACCCGGGCGAGCCCTCGCAGGCCCAGTCCCACCAGGGACACCACGCCCAGGGCGATGGCGCCGGAGGTGGCGGTGCGAAGGGTGCGCGGCCAGAGCGCACGCAGGCCGAAGAGGCCCACGGGGAGGACATAGACGGGAACGGCGACCACGCCCGCGAGTGCGAGCCAGCGTCGTCTGGTGGAAGGGTCAGAGGAGGTGAGGAGGTTCATGGCTTCCCCAGAAGGTGCGGGCGGGGGAGGCTGGCGGGAAGGGGGGCCGGGTGCCGTTTGCATGGAGACCCACAGTGCGGGGGTCGGCCGCCTCCCTGATGGCGGTGCGTACGGGGGCGGCGGGTTGCCAGCCGCGGACGCCATCCCCACGGGTACGGGGACGGGGGTGAGCCATGAAGGTCGTCGTCTTCGGTGCGACGGGTGGAACGGGACGCGCGGCGGTGCGGGAGCTCCTGGACGGTGGCCACGAGGTGACCGCGTTCTCCCGGCACGCCGAGCGGCTCGAGCTCCATTCGGAGCGGCTGCGGCTCGTCTCGGGAGATGCCCTGCGGCCCGAGGACGTGGAGGGCGTGTTGTCCGGACAGGACGCGGCCGTGGTGTCGCTCGGGGTGAACGACAACCCGCTGAAGGTGCGTCTGCTCCGCCGCTCGCGCACGCCCACCAACGTCTGCTCCGAGGGCACGCGCACCATCATCCAGGCCATGCACCGGGTGGGGGTGCGCAGGCTCGTGGTGGTCTCGGCCTACGGTGTGGGGGAGACGCGCGAGAAGCTGCCCTGGCCCTTCAGGACGGCCTACCGGTTGCTGCTCAAGGAGCAGATCTCCGACAAGGAGCGCCAGGAGCAACTGGTGCGCAACAGCGGCCTGGATTGGATCATCGTCCAGCCGGTGGGGCTCACCAATGGGCGGCCCCACGGGGAGGTGCTGGCCTCGACCACGGGAGAGGTGCATCACAACACCGTTCCCCGGGATGACGTGGGGCGCTTCCTGGCCTCGGTGGTGGGGGGCGACCAGTTCCTCTTCCGGACGGTCGCGCTGTCGGCCTGAGACTAGCGGCCGTAGCCCGCGCTCTTCACGTCCACGAGATGGCCGTTCTCGAACACCACCACCTGCATCAGCCGGCGGGGACCGAAGTTGTACGTCCACTCCTCCACGGTCTTGTAGACGACGTGCTCGGAGGTGGTGGTGCCAGCCCCCTCGGTCTTCTGCTTCGTCTTCTCGCCCACGGCCTCGGTGTGCGAGTCCTTGGACTGGGGCTCTCCGCACTTGAGCAGGACGTCGGACTTGGAGGCGCCGTCCGAGGCGAGCTCGTTGCCACAGCGGAGCGTGGCCGCGTCACTGGTGGCGGGGAGGAAGAAGAGGATCGAGAGGGAGAGGGTGGCCAGTGGGGCTCGCATGAGGGGGCTCCTGGGAAGGTTCGTACGGGGGATGAGCGGGACGTCCCAGCCCCTGGAGATATTCATCCGCCAGGGCCGGGGATACCTTGTGCCGGGGAGGATTGGCGATGGCTCGAACGGCGGGCTCGAGGTTGATGGTGTACGACCGGACCTGCGGCGGCCGCTGGGGGCTGCCGGGCCTCTCCTTCTCGTGGCGCGTGGGCGGCGTGCTGTATGGCGCGCTCGGCCGGCTCGATGACTGGAAGGGCGTGGCGAGCTGGCCCGAGGCCTTCGACTGGCTGCTCGAACGCTCGCGCGAGGAGCGCATCGCCGAAATCCAGTTCTGGGGCCACGGCAACTGGGGCCGTGTGCTCGTCCATCGCGTGCCGATGGACGTCCGGGCGCTCGTGCCGGACCACCCGTGGCACGAGCGATTGGTGGCGTTGCGCGAGCGGCTCGTGCCCGGCGGCGAGGCGCTCTGGTGGTTCCGCACCTGCGAGACGTTCGGGACGGCGCGGGGGCACACCTTCGCGAAGGCCTGGACGCGCTTCTTCGGCTGCCGCGCCGCGGGGCACACCTACGTCATCGGCCCCTGGCAGAGCGGGCTGCACTCGCTGCGCCCCGGCGAGGAGCCCCACTGGCCGGTGGAGGAGGGCGTTCCTCCCGAGACGCGCCCGGGCCCGAGGCAGGCGCTGTGGTCGGGGCCCCGCGAGCCCAACACCATTACGTGTCTGCATGGCCGGGTGCCGCCGGGCTTCTGAGCCGCCCGAGCGCGGACCCTTGCCTGTCCCGGCTCGCTCTGCGACGGTGCGCCGCCATGACGACACGACCCTTTCGCATCCTGGGACTCCAGCAGGTAGCCATCGGCGGGCCGGACAAGGCACCCCTGCGCAAGCTCTGGGTGGAGGTGCTGGGCCTCGAGCCCCACGGCACCTACCGCAGCGAGCGCGAGAACGTCGACGAGGACATCGTCGTGGCTGGCGTCGGGCCCTTCCGCGTGGAGGTGGACCTGATGCAGCCGGTGGATCCCAACGGCAAGCCGCGCGTGCATGAGCCCGCGCTCAACCACCTGGGCCTCTGGGTGGATGAGCTGCGCGCGGCGGTGAGCTGGCTCGAGGGGCAGGGCGTGCGCTTCGCTCCCGGCGGCATCCGCAAGGGCGCGGCCGGCTTCGACGTGACGTTCATCCACCCCAAGGGCAACGAGCAGTTCCCGCTCGGGGGCGAGGGCGTGCTCATCGAGCTGGTGCAGGCCCCCGCCGAGGTCATCTCCGCCTTCGACACCCTCGCGAAGGCGTCGGCGGCTCACAAGCCGTAGGCCTCGAGCAGCCGCAGCCACACCTCGCTGACCGTGGGGTAGGCCGGCACCGCGTGCCAGAGCGTGTCGAGCGTCACCTCGCCGGCCACCGCGACGGTGGCCGCGTGCAGCAGCTCGCCGGCCTCGGGGCCCACGAAGGTGGCTCCGAGGAGGATGCGCCGCTTCTCGTCCACCACCAGCTTCACCGCTCCGTCGAAGCCCTCGCCGAGCAGGGCCGTGCCCGCCACCGAGTCCATGCCCACCTGGACGGTGCGCACCGGAAAGCCCCGCTCGCGCGCCTGGACCTCGGTGAGCCCCACCGAGGCCAGCTGTGGATGCGTGAAGATGACCTGCGGTGTCACCCGCGCATCCGCCCACGCATGGCTCTGCCGGCCCAGGATGTTGTCCCCCACGAGCCGCGCCTGGTACTTGCCCATGTGCGTGAGCAGGTTGCGCCCGTTCACGTCTCCGCACGCGTACAGCCAGCCGCCTTCCACGCCCCAGGCCCGGAGCTCGTCGTCCACCTCCACGGGCTTGCCCGGCGTCAGGCCCACCGTCTCCAGTCCCACGTCCTGCGTGGCGGGCACCCGGCCCGTCGCCACCAGCAGCTCGTCCGCGCTCAGCGTCTCCCCGGTGGAGAGCGTCACCGTCACCTCGCCCTGTCCGCCGGGACGGTGGACGCGCGTCACCTGGGTGCCCGTGCGCACCGTGATGCCGCTCTCGCGCAGGGCCTTCTCCACGAGCTCGCGCGCGAAGGGCTCCACGCGCCCGAGGATGTGCGGCCCGCGCTCCAACAGCGTCACCTCCTCGGAGCCCAGCGCGCGCCAGGCCTGGCTCAGCTCCGCCGCCACCACGCCGCCTCCCATCACCACCAGCCGCCGGGGAACGTCCTTGGCACCCGTGCCCTCGCGATTCGTCCACGGCCTGGCCTCATGGAGCCCGGGGACGTCCGGGATGCGCGCGCGGCTGCCCGTGGCGAGCACCACCGCCCGGCGCGCCGTCAGCTCGCGCGTGCCGCCGTCGCGTGACGTCACCCGCACCGTGCGAGGCCCCCCAAGCCGGCCGTGCCCTCGCACCACCTCCAGCTTCGCCTTGCGAGCCCACTCGGCCTGGGAGCTGTCGTCGTAGTGGTGGACCAGCTCGTCCCGGCGCTCGAGCACCTTCGCGGCGTCGATGGGGCCCTTGAAGGCCTCGCGGACGCCGGACGAGTGCCGGGCGAGCCACACCAGATCGGGAGGCCGCAGCAGCGCCTTGCTGGGGATGCAGGCCCAGTAGGAGCACTCGCCGCCGAGCCGCTCCACCTCCACCAGCGCCGTCGAGAGTCCTCCCGCGGCGGTGCGCGCCGCCGCGTTCTCTCCGGCCGGGCCTCCACCGATGACCACCACGTCGAATGCGTCCGCCATGTGTCCTCTCCGTGCCGCGAGTCCCTGGGAAAGGAGTAGGGGAGCACGAGCCGCGACACCATGCGGCCAATGGCGCAGCGTTCATCCGAAAGGCGACGCTCGCGACGGTGGGGGCTGCTGGAGTGAACGGTCGTGAGGTTCTAGGGCACGCCGTAGTTCTGCCGCTTGGAATTGAGCTCCACCGCGACGGCGTAGATCTGCGCCCAGCTGCGGCTCTTCCAACGCTCCACCAGGCCCTTCTTGTCATTGGCGTGGTGGAAGAGGTCCTGCCGGAACTGCGCGTCCGCGGCCTTCCGGGCCTCGGGGCCCAGCGGCTGGCCCGTCCGTCCGAAGTAGCGCAGCAGGTCGTAGCCGTAGTCGTGCGTCTTGGCCATCGCGTCGAAGTCCTGGTCGGGACCGATGCCGTACGGCGCCGATGCGCTGCCGTTCGGATCCTGCATCCGCGTCCCGTGCTTCGTCTCCACCCGGATGGGCTCGTAGCCCATGACCTTCTTGAAGTCGGCTGGCGGCGGAAGCACGCCCGTGAGGTAGTCCCTCATCTGCTGCGCCGCGTCCACCGGGCGCGTCTGGACCGCGGCGACGCTCGCCGCCCTCTGGAGCGCCTCGGCCGCGGCCCCCGGACGCGCCTCGAAGACATCCCCCTTCGGCGCGATCACCGCCTGCTCGGGAGCCTTCGCCGCAACGGTGTTCGAGGTCGCAGCGGCCTGCTCGGCGACGGGCGTGGCCCTGCTGGTGGTGGTCCCCTTGAGCCGGATGTCCATGGTGCGTGCGTCCCCTGGCACCGCCTGGGGCGCCGGTTCATCGTCGATTCGTGGAATTATCGGCCGGCGAGAGAAAGAGTTGCGTGGCGTCTCCACGCGGCGGGCGTGAGGCCATGGGCCCGCCGGAAGAGGCGGATGAAATGCGTCGCGTCCGCGTAGCCCACGCGCTCGGCGATGATGTCCACGCGCTCGTCCGTCCCCCGGAGCCGCCGCCGGGCCTCGGCCATGCGGTACTCCAGAATCCACTGCCCCACCGTGCGGCCTGTCTCCTCGCGGACCACGCCGGCCACATGTGTGGCGGAGCGTCCGACGGCTCGGGCCACCTCCGCGAGCGACAGCGGCTCGAGGGCGTGGGCCTCGATGTGCGTGAGCGCCCGCCGGGCCAGTCCCTGGCCCGTGGCGTCGGGTAGGGCCTCGGGGCCGCTCATCCGCTCCAGTTCGATCAACACCAGCCGCAGCAGGGCGCTCACGGCCTCGTCGCGAGACCTGTCGTCGCCAGCGAGCTCGGACTCGAGGAGCCGGAACCACCGCTCGAGGCGCCGGCGTTGAGCGGCGTTCGGACGAAGGACCGGATGGCATCCGCTCCTGACCCGCAGCAACGGGCCCAACCACGCTTCCGCCTGGCTGCCCCAGCTCGGGTCATCGTGGGGAAACGCCTCCGGGTGGAACGCGAGCCTCCATCCCTCCATGTCCTCGAAGTGCAGGGCCCCGTGCGGGTCCCCCGGAGGAATGAGGTGCACGTCCCCCGCGCGCAGCACGAGCTCTCCGGTGTGCCGCACCTTCGACTTCCCCCGCTTCACGAGGACGATGACGGCGTACGAATGGACGGCGGTTCCCCCACAGGTGGGACCGTGAAGCCCGTAGCGCTCCACCCACACGGGAACGCGGTGCTGCTCGAACTCCTCGCGAGAGGGCCGCGGCTTCTTCGCTCCGGGCACGGTCTTCTTTCTCGTCATCACCGCCTTCGTAGCGGCTCACACCGCCTGGGCTCAACCTCGGAGGAGACGCGCTCGTCCCGGGCGATCCGCCGGAACTCCCGCCATGCCGCCGACCACGCCCGCGCGAAGCAGGGGCTCGTCGGCCTCGCTGCTCCTCCCAGGCGGGTCGAGCGTCCGGGCGAGCAGGTCCCTAAATTGACAACGCGTCGTGTCACTTGCATGAGGCATGACAGGAGATCTCCATGGCCCACCCATCAGCCCCCATCGAACACTCGGCTGGCTCCCTGGGGGCGGGGACGGAAGCCCCGGTGGCGCACTTCGACGTGATCATCGTCGGCGCGGGCCTGTCCGGCATCGGCGCGGCCTATCACCTGCGGACGAACTGCCCGGGCCGGTCCTACGCCCTCCTCGAGGGACGCGAGGCCATCGGTGGCACGTGGGATTTGTTCCGCTATCCGGGCATCCGCTCGGACTCGGACATGTACACGCTCGGCTACTCGTTCCGCCCGTGGACCGACCCAAAGGCAATCGCCGACGGGCCATCCATCCTCCGCTACGTGCGCGAGACGGCGAGCGAGTATGGAATCGACCGGCACATCCGCTTCCGCCACCACGTGAAGCGGGCCTCCTGGTCCTCCGAGCAGGCGCGCTGGACGGTCGAGGCCGAGCGCGGTCCCGAGAAGGAACTCGTGCGCTACACCTGCACCTTCCTGCTCATGTGCAGCGGCTACTACAACTACGCCGAGGGCCACCGGCCCGAGTTCCCCGGTGAGGCGCGTTTCCAGGGCACCGTCGTCCATCCGCAGTTCTGGCCGAAGGACCTGGAGTACACGAACAAGCGCGTCGTGGTGATTGGCAGCGGAGCGACCGCCGTCACCCTCGTGCCCGAGATGAGCAAGACGGCCGCGCACGTCACCATGCTGCAGCGCTCGCCGACCTATGTCGTGTCGCGCCCGGCCGAGGACCGCCTCGCCAATGCGTTGCGCCGCTGGCTGCCGGCGAAGCTCGCCTACGGCATCACGCGATGGAAGAACGTGGTTCTGAGCCTGTTCTTCTTCAACCTGTCGCGGAAGCGGCCCGAGCAGGTGAAGCGGTTCCTCACCGGCATGGTGCGCGAGCACCTCGGCTCCGACTACGACGTCGCGACCCACTTCACGCCGAGCTACAACCCGTGGGACCAGCGCGTCTGCCTCGTTCCCGACGGCGACCTGTTCCAGGCCATCAAGCAGGGCCGCGCCTCGGTCGTCACGGATCAGATCGACACGTTCACCGAGAAGGGCCTCCAGCTCCGCTCGGGCCAGGAGCTCGAGGCGGACGTCATCGTCACCGCCACCGGTCTCAAGCTGCAGCTCCTGAGCGATATCGAGTTCTCCATCGACGGCGAGCGGTGCGATATCTCCAAGACCCTCTGCTACAAGGGCATGATGTTCAGCGACGTGCCGAACCTCGCCTACTCGTTCGGCTACACCAACGCGTCCTGGACGCTGAAGGTGGACCTCACCAGCGAGTATGTCTGCCGGTTGCTCAACCACCTGGCGCGGACGGGCGACAGCATCTGCATGCCGCGCCATGATCCCTCCGTCGAGGAGCGGCCCTTCCTCGACTTCACGTCGGGCTACGTCCAGCGCGCCGCCAGCATGATGCCCAAGCAGGGCTCGAAGCGGCCGTGGCGGCTCTACCAGAACTACATGCTCGACCTGTTCACGCTGAGCTTCGGCAAGGTCGACGATGGCACCATGCGGTTCTCGCGCGCGCCGGCGCTGCCGCCCGCGAGCGTCGAGCAGCCCCAGCGCGGCGCGGTGGGCTCCCGCGACGCCGCCTGAAGCCCGGAGGTTGCTCCGGAGTCACTGCCTCGCGGGCTCGAGGTTTCCCCCGGTGAAGCGGCGCAGGTCCGCGCGCAGCACCTCGTTGAAGCGCAACGGCTCCGGGCAGTCCCGCGACTCGCAGACGGCCAGGTAGTCGTTGAAGAAGGCGAGGGCGCCCCGCGAGGAGTAGGTCCTCAGCCGCTCGGGGCCCAGCGCCTCCTCCAGCGTCCGAGCCATGTGGGCGCCCACCTGCACGAGGAGCCAATTGCCGCTCGGCCCGTGCGCGGCGAGGAGGCGCTCGCGCGCGGCTCCCGGAGCACGTGAGACTTCCGTCCGGTCGAGCATCCGCGTCACCTGCTCGAAGGACTCCGGCAGTCCGCCCGTCCCGGGCAGTGTCCCCGGCCCGTGCGCCGCCCACTGGTAATACGCGAGCCCTTGGCTGAAGACGCGGCCCAGCCCCTCGTTCACCACCGCGTCCACCGGGTCCCTCAACCGCGCGTTCAACCGGGAGCCCTCGCCCTCGAGCAGCAGCTCGATGATGCCGTAGGCGATGCGCCGCAGGACGTCGCCCTGGCCCTCCACGTTGCTCGCGAGCACGATCGCCACGTCCTCCCCGGGCAGCAGCAGCAGCAGCGTCGAGGTCTCCGGCTGGGCTCCCGCGTGGGCCACCACGTAGTGCCCCCGGAGCGGCCAGGTCGCCAGCCCCATGCCGTAGTCGGTGAGGTGCCCGTCCCGGGTGCTCTGCGAGCGCTGCATCAGCCCCGCGCTGTCGCGAGAGAGCAGCCGTCCGTCGAGCAGCGCCTTCCCGAAGCCGAGCAGGTCCTCGATGGTCGCGCGCGTGCCTCCGCCGGCGAAGCGGCCGGACACGTCGACGAGCCTGGAGGGCACGAGCTGTCCCTCGCGAATCCGGTAGCCGGCGGCGTGCTGCTCGTCGCGCGTGCGGCGATCATCCAGCGCCGCGTGCTCCATGCCGGAGGGCGCGAAGAGGTGCTCCTGGAGGTACTCCCCGTAGCTCTGCCCCGACACGGCCTCGATGGCGGCGCCGAGCAGGTTGTAGGCCCAGGTGCTGTAGATGAAGCGGGTGCCCGGCTCGGCCTCCAGCTCGTAGCCCGCGACGAGCGCGACCGAGCCCGCCGTGTCGAGCGGGCCGGTGTCATGGCTCGGGCCGAAGCGGCCGTAGTTCGTCACGCCGCCCAGGTGCCCGAGCAGCTGCCGCGCCGTCACCGGCCAGCGCTTCTCCGGCCACGCGGGTACCCACGTGCGGATGTCCGTATCGAGCTCCAACCGTCCCTGCTCCACGAGCTGGAGCACGGCCACCGCGGTGAAGGTCTTCGTGATCGAGGCCATGCGCCACGTGGTCCTCGTCGTGGCGGGCAGGCCGCGGCTCACATCGCGCAGGCCATGGGCGCCCACCCAGCGCTGGCTCCCGTGCACCACGCCCACCGCGAGCCCCGCGTGCGGCTCCCGGGCGAGCTCCGCGCGCACGAGCGCCTCGAGGGCCCGCTGAACGTCCTCGGGGAAGGGCCGCTCCACTTCCGGGGCCGGCACGTGGGGCCGCTCGCACACCGGCACGGCCGGGGGGGCCGCCCCCACCGTGAGGCCGAGCAGGAGGAACGCAAGCAGCAGTCCCTTCACCACCTGTCCCTCCGGGTCTCGCACCCGGCGTGCGTCTGTCTGGCTCTGAATTCGGAATGCATGTCGCGTGATGCCGCTGCTCCCCACGGTAGACGGATTTCGGATGCGGCGTGCGAACGTGGAGAAAAAGGACAACCCCTTGCGTAGACCGTCCCTTTTCTCCACGGCCGCCGGGGGGGCTCAGAGGGATGTCGGAAATGGAACACGGATTGCTGAGGCGAGACGGGTTTCATCACCCGGGTCCTTTGGGCCCAAAGTTCCCCATCCCCAACATCAAGCACTCGCCCCCGGGCGGGTGGGAGGCACATTCATCATGAAGAGGCTGTTCAATCCGCTGATGGCCGCGTCCGTGGTCCTGCTCGCGTCCGCGTGCCAGAAGGTGGAGCGGATCGAGGTGAAGCCGGCCAAGGTGGAGCTGTCCGAGGCGGGCCAGGCGGTGGCGCTGTCGGCCGTGGCGGTGACGGCCAAGGGCGAGCCGGTGGAGAAGGCGAAGCTGGAGTTCACCACCAGCGACGCGAAGGTCGCCACCGTGGACGCCACGGGCAAGGTGAGCGCGGTGAAGAGCGGCGCGGCCACCATCTCCGTGACGACGGGCGAGGTGCGCGCCATGGCCCCCGTGGAGGTCGTCATCCCCTCGGCCATCACCGTCAAGGGCGCGCCCTTCACGCTCACGGGCCTGGACTCGGAGGCGGTGGTGGAGGCCGAGGTGCAGGATGACGCCGGCCGCCCGGTGAAGACGGCGAAGCTGGAGTACGCCAGCGCCGACGCCAACGTGGTGGCGGTGGAGGGCAACAAGTTCATCGCCAAGGCCGTGGGCACCACGACCGTGACGGCCACCTCCGGCAAGCTCAGGCAGGAGATTCCCGTCACCGTGAAGCTGCCCGAGGTGGACGCGGTGGCCTTCGAGACGGTGCCCGCCACGCTGAAGGTGGGCGAGAGCGCGGCGCTCGCGGTGGTCGCCAAGGGCACGGACGGCGCGGCCATCAAGGGCGTGTCCTTCACCTACACCACGAGCGACGCGAAGGTCGCCACCGTGGACGCCACCGGCAAGGTGACGGCCGTGAAGGCGGGCGCGGTCACCCTCAAGGCCGAGGGTGGCAGCAAGGCCGCCGAGACGAAGCTGACCATCAAGAAGAAGTAGGGCGCGGCACCCGCCGCATCCATCCCGGGCTCCGAGTGGGCAACACCCCTCGGGGCCCGTGGTGTATCCGGGGCCGCGCGGGGCTACTTCGCGGCCACGAACTCGAAGGACACCTCGGCGTCCTGGCCTTCCTTCACCGTGACCTGGGCCGTGCGGGTGCCGAGCGTCTCGTGCCAGGCCTCGAGGGTGTACGTCCCCGGCGGCACGCCCCGCAGCGAGAAGGCGCCGTCCTCGCCCGAGGTGACGAAGTAGGGATTCGGGTTCAGCACCACGAAGGCCGTCATCCACGGGTGGATGTCGCACTTGAGGCGGACGACGTCCGAGTCCTTCGGAGGCTGGGCCTCCTTCGTCTTCAGCGGCGGCTGGGTGACGTTGAAGAGCTGCTTGCTCCCGGCCATGCCGCGCACGTTGTGCAGCGTCTGATCGCTGTTCATCAGCACGAGCGGCTGGCCGATGACCGCGCCCTGCACGCGCGGCAGGTACTGGCAGCGGTTCTGGTCCACCACCACCATGGCGCCCGGCGGCGGGGTGCTCTGCCCGGGCACCTCGCCGCGCACGCGCACCAGCACGTTGGCCAGCTTGCCGTCCTTCACGCGCACGGGCTGCTCCTCCAGCTCCATGCCGTCGCAGTTGGGATCCGTGCCCGGGATGATGGGCATGGGGGCCGGGGGCTTGCCCTTGAAGGTGACGACTCCGTGGAGGGTGCCGCCGCCCGTGGGGGCCTCGGCGGTCTCCTCCGCGTCCTTGGGCAGGGGCGTGTCGGCGGGCAGCGGCGCGGCCTTGATGGAGGCCGGGGCCGTGGCCTGCGCGGCGGCGGGAGCGGCCTCGTCCTTCTTGCAGGCCGGCAGGGCGGAGAGCCCCACGGCACCGAGCACCGTCAGGCCCAGCGTACGCAGCTTCATCGTGCAGTCTCCTCACACTCCCGGTGCGCGTGGGGGCCGCGCGCCTGGGTGGGGAATGTCCGCGCCTGTCGTAACAGAAAAGCGGGCCGATGGGCCAATGGGGTAGGGGGCTCCGGGGGCAACCTGGCGCCCGGGAGCCCCCAGAGGTGGCGGGCGTGCTAGCGCGCCAGCGCGGAGAGCTGGAGCACCACGGCCTGCACGTAGTCGTTGGCCGAGCCCTGGGCATGGCAGCCGTTGCAGCCGCCATCGGTCGAGCCGTACGCGCCACCCGCCGGCGCGCCGAGCCCCCGCCAGGAGATCAGCCAGGGGCTGCTGGGGTTCTCCACATCGCTCTGGACCAGTTCGAACCACTCCCAGTTGAGCGCGCCGTTCTGGTTGTAGTCCCCGCCGCGCTTGACCATGGCGAAGGTGCGCGGGCCGCCGTTGTCCGGGTCCCCGACCCCGTCCGTGCGCTTGACGATGATGGTGCCGTTGGGGAACTGCGTGGCCCCCTTGGCCGGACGCTTGTTGAGGTAGATGTCGCGGTTGCCGCCAGTGTGCGGCGTGCCGCTGCCATCTCCCTCGAGGTGGAAGTGCTCCCAGGTGGAGAAGGACTGGAAGTCGCGCTGCAGGGCGATGAAGGGCGTGTCGTCCACGGCCTCGGGAGTCGTCGTTTCGCCGGTCGTGCCGCCGCCACAGCCGGCGGCGGCCAGGAGGCCAAGGAGGAGGAAGGAGCGCATGGGGTTCAGGGCAGGAGGGGGATGCCGAGCGCGTCGGCGGCGGCGTTCATGGAGTTCACCAGCGTGCCGTCGGTGTCCGGCTCCGCTTCGTTGGTGAGGGTCTGGTAGAGCTGGCCGAAGGGCGTGGCCAGGTCCTGCGCCGAGGGGTGCTCGGAGCTCCAGGTGGAGGGGACCTCGGGCAGCGCGTCACCGGGCAGCGAGGCGTAGTGGTCCTGGATGTGCTTGAAGCCGGCGGCGATCTTCCCGTCCAGCTCCTTGCCACCCTTCTGCTCGAGCAGCCAGGGCTTGAAGGCGGCGTAGATGGAGACGCCCGCCTCGACGTTGGCGCGCATGTCGGCCAGCGTGTACTGCGCATAGCGCGACTCCTCCTCGCCGGAGGCCGCCCGGTTGGCCTTTTCGATCTGCTCGCTCATGGAGCCGATCACCCCGCGGAAGGCCGAGGCGGTGTCCAGCGCGAGCGGGCCGAACTGGGTCTTCATCGTCTTGACGTCCGCCACCAGCCGCCCGAGCAGCTTCTCCTTGAACTCGCGCGCCTGGTTCTCGTTCGCGGGGAAGGCGGCCGGCTGGTAGTAGGGGAGGCCCTTCTCGAAGTCGAGCACCCGCTGGGGGATGGCGTTGGACCAGAGGATGCGCTCGGCGGCGTGGATGCCGGTGACGCCCTCGTTGTCGAAGAGGTTGTCATCCGCGCCGGTGGCGATGAAGCCGTCGTAGCGGTCGTCGGTGGAGAGATCGAGCTCCGGGAAGAGGACGGCGATGGCGCCCTCGATGTGCTCGTAGGCGATGCGGGCCCGCGCCCAGTCCGCCCGCATCTTCTGCACCGCGGCGGCGTCGCTCGAGGCGCTCCACCCGTCGGCATCCGGGGCGGGGGCGTCGTTCTGCAGGTCCACCACCGCGGTGTGGAGCGCGTCCAGGTTGGTCTGGATGTAGCTCTTCACGTCGAGCAGGGCCTGGTCCTGCGGAGGAACGTCGGGGCCGCAAGACGCGGTGGCGAGGAGGAGGACGGGGAGGAGGCGGCGGTACATGGGGTTCTCGTCGGGTGGGGGCGGCACTACAGGGAGGAGACGAAGTCGAGCAGCGCGGTCTGCTCCGGGGCGGAGAGCTGCTGGAAGCGGGTGACCGAGTCATTGGCCTCGGAGCCGGGGCCCTGGTGGGCGAGGATGGCGTCGCGGATCGTCTTGACGCGCCCATCGTGCAGGTAGGTGGTGAAGAAGCGCAGACCGATGAGCGGGGCGGTGCGCCACTCGCGCGAGGTGGCGCTCTCATCCACCATGCCGTCGGCCAGGCCGGTGCCCAGGTCGTGCAGCAGCAGATCCGAGTACACGGGCGCATCGCGGCCGGCGAGCGGCGCGAAGGGGTAGTCGCCGCGCGTCTTGAGAGAGGGCACGTGGCACACGGCGCAGCGTGCCTCCGAGAAGAGCCGCGGCCCGTCGGCACCCGGCGCCGCGCGGCTGGGAATCTCGAGCAGGCGCATGTAGTCGGCCACCGCGTTCACGCGGGCGAGGTCCACGTCCACGCCGGGCTTGCCGTCGTCGGTGAGCCCATCCGGGTTGACGGGCTCGCCAGGCCGCATGGGCGAGGTGATGCCCATGTCTCCCTGCATCGCGTCCGCGGTGAACTCGTCGAGCGAGGCGATGCGGGCCTTCACCCCGAAGCGGCCGATGAGGTTGGTGTCGCCCGGCTGGTGGGCCTGGAACGGCTGACCCGGATTGGGCTGGGAGTGGTAGGTGACGCGATTGATGCGCCCGTGGATGCCGTCGGTCCGGGTGGCCTGCTCGGCCTGCATCCGCTCGATCTCCGAGTCGGCGATGGCCTCGAGGTAGCCGCGGCCGAACACCGCCGGGCCCACGCGCAGCGACAGCTTCAGGTTGGCCCCGCCCGGAGGCACGCCAATGGTCTGCGTGGCACCGGCCGTCTTGTAGGGGCGCACCGTGTGTCCCCAGGCGAGCGCGCTCTGGTCCTCGGCCGAGGTGACGCCATCCGCGTCCACCACCGCCATCTTCTGCACCGCGCCCGGCCCCTTGGCGGCGGCCTGGTGGCACGAGGAGCAGGCGGCGCGGATGTACAGCGGGCCCAGCCCATCCGCCTCGTTGTAGGTGAAGTCGAAGAGCGCATCGCCCTCCTTGAAGCGGGCATGGAGCTCCGGCGTGGCCTCGCGCAGCGGGAGATCCGTGCCGTCCTCTGTCTTCACCGTGAGGGTGTCCGGGTCCGTCTGGGGCTCACCACAGGCCAGCCCCGAGAGCGCGAGCACCACCGCGCCCAGCCAACGCACGCTCCTGCTGTTTCGCATGGGCGCAGTAGATGGAATCCGCTGTATGGCTGTCAATCGAGGCTCCTGTCGCGTCCGCCGGGGGGCACCCGGCGTGTCTGTCAATGAAGGGGTGGGGGGATGGGGCAGGGGAGCGACTGCGCGGAGGGAGCGGCCAGGCGGTCAGGCCGGCTCCCCCCGGACGACTCAGGCTACTCGTGGCAGTAGAGCACTTCCGCCGCGATGCACGTGCCCTCGGGGCCGCAGTTGCGGCTCGCGCACTGCGGGGGGATGGTGCAGGCCGCGCCCAGCTGCCGCAGGAGCTGGCAGGTGTTGGTGTCGCTGTCACAGAACGCCACGCCGGAGCGGCAGCCCGTCTGGGGACAGGTGCCGCTCACGGGCGGCAGCGCGCAGGCGCCATTCGTGCAGTCCAGGCCGATCTGGCAGCCCGTGAGGAAGAGCTGGGTGTTCTCCGGGGTGGGCTTGCACGCCCCGCCCTCCGCTGAAATCCTGGCGCAGGTGCCCGCGACGGGGTTGCCCTCGGTGTCGATTCCGCCGCCCTTGCAGGTCAGCCCTTCCTGGCACTCGGCCCCGCGGAGCGCGGCGTCGACGTCGTCGGGAGCGATCGCGCACGGCTTGCCCTCGGCCAGGCGCGGCGCGCAGATGCTGTCACCGGTGCAGAACAGGCCCGCCGCGCACGAGGCATCCTCAGAGCAGCCCGAGCCCTCCTTGGCCAGCGGCGTGCACGTGCCCATCTCCGCGCCGTCCGGGTAGATGCAGATGAACCCGGTCGTGCAACCGTTGTTGTCGATGCAGCTCGCGCCCTGGCCCGCGGGATGGACGCACGTGCCACCCGAGCAGCGCAGCCCGGCGCGCTCATCGCACTTCGGGTTGCGGAAGTTCGAGCACGGCTGGCCCAGGCCCGACACCCGCTCCTCCGTCGGGCAGACGCCGGGACACGTGCCCTCGTCGGAGAGCTGGCAGGTGCCCGCGGCGCACTCGAAGAGGAACGAGCACGCGGCGCCCTTCTGCACCGTGCCCTGGAGCGCGGCGTAGCAGGTCGCCTGCACCTCATCACTGATGTTGCTGCTCAAGCACGGGGTGTTCTGGATGCCATCGACACACGTACGCGCCTTGTCCGCGTCATAGGTGAGCCGGCCCGCGGCGACGGCCTTCTGCACGTCCGTGGCGCCAATGCGCTCCTTCGCGTCGGCCTTGCACTGATCGACCAGATAGGGCGCGAGGCTTCCACAGCGCTGCTCGCGCGCGCACAGCGCGTTCGCGTACTCCTCGGCGAACTTCTCCGCCACGACGGGCGTGGGCGGCGGCTGCGTGTCGGGGGTCTCGTCGGGGTCCTTTCCACAGGCGGCGAGCAGGGCCAGGGCGGCAACGACGAGCACTCGGGGGAGGGGGAGGTGTCGGTTCATGAGTCGCGGACTCTGGCAAGCCACGGCCTCCCGAGGGAAGGGCGCTGTCATGGATTCAAAGAATCCGGGAACGGCCGGGGCTCCTCACGAATCCTGGCGTGACACCCCATGTCAATGATTGGCCTGTCAATATTTCGCATGTCTTCGAGGCGGCGGCTCGCCCGACGCCGGGGCAGAATGTCTCGCGGTTCATGGCGAGGGGAGGACAATGGGGCAGAACGCCCCGAGTCCGAAGCCGAACAGGCAATGCCTTGCGGCTTTCGGGGCGGAATGTCCCATGACGCGCCGCAATGACTCTCGGATGGGGAAAACTGGGACTCAGGGCAAATTCGCAAATTCTCAAGAAACCCTCTTTCGCTTGGTTTCTGGGAATGGTAAGAATTGTTTCGCCCGTGACCGGAAATTTCCTCCCCGGCCCTCCGCGGCAAAGAAGAGGTCCCCCCACATGCGCGCAGTTCGTTATGTTGTTCTGTCCTCCCTGCTGGCGGCGGTTGGTTGCGGTGGCATGGAGCAGTCGCAGGACGAGCAGACGCAGGACTCGGTGGACGTGCAGCCCGCGGGTAAGGGCGGCGGCATCGCCAGCGAGTTCGTCTCCACGGCGGCCAAGCCGGGCGGCCAGGCGGCCCCGGGCGCCAACGGCATCACCAACCACGGCGGCCCGGTGATGACGGGTACCAACACCGTCTACTTCATCTACTACGGCAACTGGTCGGGCAACACCGCGCCCACGATCATCGGCGACTGGGCCAACAGCATCGGCGGATCTCCGTACTTCAACATCAACACCACCTACACCAATACCGCCGGCACGAAGGTGAGCAACTCGGTGGTGAACGGCGGCAGCACCACGGTGGCCTACCCCTACGGCACCGCGCTGACGGACGCGAACATCCAGTCGATCGTGGCGGACGCCATCAACGGCGGCAAGCTGCCCAAGAACACCAGCGCGGTGTACTTCGTGGTGACGTCCTCGGACGTGAACGCCACCTCGGGCTTCTGCACCCAGTACTGCGGCTGGCACACGCACGGCACCATCGGCGGCTCGGACATCAAGTACAGCTTCGTGGGTAACCCGGACCGCTGCCCGTCGTCCTGCGAGATGTACCCGAACGCCGGCCCCAACGGTAACCCGGGCGCGGACGGCATGATCTCCATCCTCTCGCACGAGCTGGAGGAGGCGGTGACCGACCCCGACCTGAACGCCTGGTACGACACCAAGGGCGCGGAGAACGCGGACAAGTGCGCCTGGACGTTCGGCACCACCTACGCGGCCGCCAACGGCGCCACGGCCAACATGAAGCTCGGCACCCGCGACTTCCTCATCCAGCAGAACTGGGTGAACGCGTCCGGCGGCTACTGCGCCAAGAGCTTCTAAGCTCCGGGTTTTTCCCGACAGAAGGTTGAAGAGTCAGCGGCGGGCCTCCGGTGAGAACACCGGGGGCCCGCTGTCTTTTTCCCCCGCGCCGCGTCATGGGATGCCAATCAATTGCATCCACAAGCATTGACGTGGCAAGTCATCGCACCTCGAGCGTGCCCGCGCGCTGTCTCGTCCATGAACACCCGTGTCGCGTTCCCGGACGGCTCGGGGGAGAGGGGGGCGGATTGTCCCGATTTCCCTGTCAAATGCTTGCATCGTCAAGCAATTCGGGCTAGAATAAAAAGAGCGGCAATTCGCGCGATACCCCTTTTCAAGAATCGCGGGGAGTGATAGTCATTGTTTCGCCCGTGACCGGAAACTTCCTGCCGGCACCCTGAGGCGAAACGAGAGGGTCCCCCCATGCGCGCAGTGCGTTACGTGATTCTGTCCTCCCTGCTGGCGGCTGTTGGTTGCGGTGGTATGGAGGAGCAGTCCCAGGACGAGCAGCAGACGCAGGACTCCGTGGACGTGCAGCCCGCGGGTAAGGGCGGCGGCCTCGCCAGCGAGTTTGGCTACGCCGGCAAGCCCACGGGCCAGGCCACCGTCGACGTCACCAACCACGGTGGCCCGATCATGACCGGCACCAAGACCATCTACTACATCTGGTACGGCAACTGGGCTGGCAACACCGCCACCACCATCCTGACCGACTGGGCCCGCGCCATCGGTGTCACGCCGTACTTCAACATCAACAGCACCTACACCAACAGCACCGGTGGCAAGGTCGACAACTCGGTGGTGTACGGCGGCAGCACCACGGTGGCCTACCCCTACGGCACCTCGCTGTCCGACGCGACCATCCAGACGATCGTCGCCAACGCCATCAACACCGCCGCGCTGCCCAAGAACACCAACGCGGTGTACTTCGTGCTGACGTCCTCGGACGTGACGGCGTCCTCGGGCTTCTGCACCCAGTACTGCGGCTGGCACACGCACGGCACCATCGCCGGCTCGGACATCAAGTACAGCTTCGTGGGTAACGCGGCTCGCTGCCCGACCTCCTGCGCGGCCCAGTCGGCCTCCAGCCCCAACGGCAACGTGGGCGCTGACGGCATGGTCTCCATCCTCGCGCACGAGCTCGAGGAGGCCGCCACGGACCCCGACCTGAACGCCTGGTATGACTCCTCGGGCGCGGAGAACGCGGACAAGTGCGCCTGGACGTTCGGCACCCAGTCCACGGCCTCCAACGGCTCCAAGTACAACGTGACGATGGGCGCCCGCCAGTACCTCATCCAGCAGAACTGGGTGCACTCGGGTGGCGGCTTCTGCGCCATGAGCTTCTAGTCCAGGCCGCTGTCCTCGCCTGACTGAGCTTTGCTGAAATTCGGGCGGCGGGTCTCCGGTGCTACGGCCGGGACCCGCCGCCTCTTTTTGTGCTCTTGCGCAGGCGCCCGAGGACCGCGGGCAGGTCGCGCTCGAGGGTGGCGCACAGCTCGCTGAATTCCCGCAGGGACTCGAGCCGGGAGCGGGCGGGGTGCTCGCCCGTGCCGAGCAGCCAGAGCCCCTCCTCGGCGAGCCCCTTCACGCTGGCGATCGCCGCCAGGCGGGTGCGCAGAATATTCTCCCAGGCGTCCGCGCGGAGCCGGTAACAATCCCGCCGCTCCAGCACCGGCACCCGCTCCACGAAACCGCGCTCCGCCAGCAGCCGCGCCATGCTGCTCACCGACGCCTTGCTGGCCCCCAGCGCCTCGGACATTGCGTCCAGCGAGTCGCAGCCGGACTCCGACAGCGCCAGCCACGCCATCATCCGGCCCGCGATGGGCGGCACGCCGAGCTGGTGGATGAGCTCGCCCAGGGACTCCCTCACCTGGGGCAGGGCGCGCCCGCTGGGGCGTGTGTCCGAGGGACGGCTCACCGTCATCGTCCAGCTCCTTTCGAATGCTATTCGGTGGAGACTGAAGGAGCTTCGGTGACAATCGAATGGGATTCGATTGTAGGTGAATGTCATTCAGATATTTCTGAACACCCGGGCTCAGTTCCGCGGGGGGCCGACGCTGGGCAGCGTGCGCCCGCTGCGGAAGCCGCGCCAGCGGACATACCGGATGAAGTCGCGCGTGAAGGCGTCCGGGCTCAAGCCCACCGCGCTCTCGAAGGCCTGGGGGAATTCCCTCCCGTCCTTCATCTCGCGCAGGGTGCCGCGCACGGCGTCCTCCCCGTAGCGCTTCACCAGGAAGCTGAAGGCGTAGTGCGCCGCCCCGTACACCAGGTTCGAATCGTCCCGGTACAAATCGTCCGGCTTTTGTACCGGATCGCTCTCGGGGTGGCGCTCCAGGTGCCGGGCGATCTCCTCCAGTGTCACCCACCGGTACGCCTGGTCCGCGGTGAAGGAGGCCATGCCCTCGCGGAACCACAGGGGAATCTGCTTGCGCGACCAGCCGAGCCGGTCCGACGCGAGCTGGTACATCAGGCTGTGGGTGAGCTCGTGCAGCAGCAGCTCGTTGATTTGCGGCTGGGTGGCCCCGGCCACTCCCCAGGAGGAGGGCGCCTGGACGAAGACTTCGTCGTAGCGGCTCCAGGCGCGCAGCCAGTCCAGGCCGCGCTGCCGCACCGCGTCCTCCAGCGCCCGGTGGTCCGGCATCACCTTGAGGGTGACGGTCTCCTGGAGCTCGCCCCAGCGCGCCAGTTTGGGCACCGCCGCGTCCAGGCCCTGGCGGATGAGCGCGGCGTCCCGGGCGTTCCGGGGGGCGTATTCGATGCGGAACCGGCCGGAGGCGCTCTCCATCGACGCGTCGAGCGCCGCCTCGGGGGCGGACATCCGGGGCGCGGCGCATCCCGCCAGGAGCGACAAAACTCCCACCGCCACGAGTCCCGCTCCTCCCAGCCCGCGCCTGCCCTTTCGCATCGCCATCCTCATTCGACGTCCAACCAGTGCAGCACGGTGCGGCCCACGTCCGCCACGGTGGCCAGTGACTCCACCCCAGACTCCGGCGGGCCGAAGTAGAGCACGGGGACACGGTTGAGGGTGTGGGAACGTGTAGTCAGATCCTCCACGTTCCCATGGTCGCTGCAGATGAGCACCCGCGCCCCGGCCGGGCGGGTGGCGATGACGGCCCGGGCGAAGGCATCGAAGGTGTCCAGGGCCTCGCGCGCGGCGGCGAAGTCCCGGGCATGCCCGGCCTCGTCCGCCAGGTAGTGCTCGAAGAAGGTGAAGTCCGCCTCGCCGGCCACCCGCCAGAAAACCTCGGCGGCCTCGGCCGGGGTGCGCTGGGGGGCGGACAGGCTCCGGGCCCGCGCCCGCTCTCCGGTGATGTCATGGGTGAGGCCCTGGCCGGCCCGGGCATCCTCGAGCGTGCGCAGGGGCACCTCCCCGGCGGCGAAGGCCAGCGTGGTGGCCGAGGGCTTGAGGCGTCGCAGGACGGCCGGGGGGAGGGTGAACTCGGGGGCGCTGGTGGAGGGGCGGCGGGTGAGCTTCAGCGCGTCCAGGTAGGCCACGGGGTAGCTGTTGGCGAAGGTGGCGCTGCGGCCCGCGGCCACCAGGCGCTTGACGATGGAGTGGCGCGCGAGGAGCTCGCGCAGGGGCGCGTCCGGGTAGCCCAGCACGTGCCGGCCGATGAGGACGGGGGCGGGCTGGCCGGTGAGGATGGCCGTCTGATTGGAGGCGGACTGCGGGCGCCCGGCCACCCCGAAGGTGGGGTCCACCGGGATGCACACGCCCCCCTCGGGCAGGGGACGGGCAGGGGCCTCCTGGAAGTGGGACAGGAGGTAGTCGCGGCCGGCGAGCGGATTGGCCTCCGGGTCGTTCCGTCCAATGCCAACACCATCAATGAAGAGGACCGCGACGCGCATGGCCCCGGACTGTATCCTCGTTGCAGATAGAGACATCCATGGCCCTCCACGGCGACTTCTCCAGCTTCCCCCTCCCCGAACTGCTCCAATGGTTGGATAGCTCCCGCAAGACGGGGACGCTCCAGCTCCTTTCCTGGGAGGGTGGCGAGCGCAAGCTCTTCCTGCTCTCGGGACAGGTGCTGGCCGTGGCCAACGAGGGCCTCTGGGGCCGCGTGGCCCGGGTGCTCTCCCTGGCGAAGCTGGCGGATGGGGCCGAGGTGCTGGCGGCCCTCAAGGCGCTGCCGCCCGGGGGCGAGGACGTGGACTCCGTCATCCGCGCCCACAAGGTGGATCCAAAGCTGGTGCGCGAGCTGGTGCGCGAGGAGATGTTCGGCTCCATGGTGGACCAGACGCGCGGCGGCCACGGCGCCTTCCACTGGACGGAGGACCTGGACCGCTCGGGCGAGGAGTGGGCGCCGTGCGAGATGAGCCTCCGGGAGCTGCTCTTCGAGTCGCTGCGCTGGGTGGATGAACAGGCGGACGTGGACCGGGTGCTGCCGGGGGACGCGCTGACGGTGCGCTCCAAGGTGCAGCCCGGCCCGCGCCAGGTGCTCCTGCACCGGATCATCCTGGCCATGTGCGCGGGGGGGCAGAACCTGGGGCGGCTGCGGCTGTCGCTGGCGCTGTCGCGCTCGTCCGTCACGCGCCGCGTCTTCGAGCTGCTGCGCGCCAGACAGGTGGAGGTGGAGGGGGCACCGGAGGTGGTGGTGGATCCGGTGACGGACATGCTGGAGAAGGGCGCGGTGCTGGTGCGCGAGGGGCAGTACGACGCGGCGGAGCTGGTGTGCTCCTCGCTGCTGGCGAGCGACCCGACGGACCGGCGCGTGCGCGAGTTCGCGCGCATGGTGCAGAGCGAGCACATGGCGGCGCTCTACGGGGAGCTGCCGCCGCTGGCGGTGCCGGTGACGCTGCCGGATCCGTCCGCCCAGTCGCTGCTCAAGCCCGAGGAGCGGCAGGTGCTGGGGCTCATCAATGGCGACTGGGACGTGTCGTCGCTCGTCCTGGCCAGCTCCTCGCGGGAGCTGGACACGCTCAAGACGCTCGCCAAGCTGACGCGGATGGGCCTGCTGCGGCTGCGCTGAGGCGCTCCTCCGTCAATGGGAGGGCGTGCCTCCGTCCCTCGTGACGTCGTCGGAGGGTAGGGAGGGCGGGGGACCGGCTGTGCCCCCGTCTCGCGGGGCCGGGTGAATGAATGGCAGGGACTGGAGGTGCTCGGGATCGAAGGAGGGCGATATGCCCGGCTCACTCGGCACGGGTGTACTTCCGTCCGCGGGGCCTGTGTATTCCTCCATCCCGTCCAGGACCTTTCTCAGGATTCGGCCATCCGTGCTGATCGCGTACTTCGCGCCCGAATCGAGCCCGCCGTATTTCTGTCCGCAATACTCGGGATTCTCGTCGATGCGCACGAAGATGACGTCGTCCCGCCGGATGACCCGATAGATATGTGCTTCCTGCCGGTCGAAGCACGGTGTGTTGGTCCTGGCCTGAGGCAGGAAGTCATCGGCCGCGATGGCAATGGCCCTGAGTGTGACTCCATCCAACTGGTAGGGCTGGCCAGGGGCACCGACTTCGATGGGAGCGCGCTCGAAGAACTGGGGGAAGACGATGGACCGATCGTCCTCCACGGCGACTGGCCGCTGGAAGAAATGTCGAAGGCATCCTGCCGAGGCGACACAAAGGAGGATCAGAGGGAGGTATCGCTTCATGGTCTGAGACTCTCGGCCATGGGTTGGCTCGGACGCGGTCTAGGGCATGTCGATGTGGTAGGTGTCCGCATCGATCCAGGTGACCTTTCCCATTAGCTCGTGGACCCAGGCTCCTCGAGGATGGGTCCACCGTAACAACTCCCCCGTCCCCGGAATGTACTGGAAGAACCCATCGCAGGACGGGTTCTCCATGTCGCTGGACCTCGAGAAGAACGCCACGATCGAGATGGGGATCGCGCCCGTGCGTGTCTTGACGACCACTCCATGTTCGGCCGCCATGGCGACGATGAAGCGGATGTCGAAGTCCGAAAGGACGTTCTCGTACGGGTGGGTGTGCAGGACGAAGACGTATCCGAGACTCTCGGGCGGATACCTTGGGTCATCGACGACAGGGGGGAGCCCGCAGGTGCGTTTGCCGGGGTCGTCTTGAAGCGTCCCCGCTGCGAGCATGCTCATCTCGTATTTGTGATCGGGCGTGTAGTACAGCCATGCGCAGTACTCCTGCGAGAGGGCCCAGCGGAGCCTGAAATTCTCGTCGGTCGAGCGTCCGGCGGTCGCGTGGGGCTTGCTCAGCAGGAGGGGACAAGCGGCCTGGATCGCGTCCGAGGCCGTATCGAAAGAGCCAAAGTCCGGCATGGGGCCCGGAATGCTCGCCAACCTCTCTCCGGGCCCTGGCCGCACGACACCCGGAATGGCCGTGGGCGGTGCGCATCCGAGCCCCAGCAGGATCATGATCGCGAACGCGGAGAGCCGCATCTGTTCCCTCGACACACCAGCGCAGGGTGATGAGGCTACCCCACCGCGTTCGAGTGTCGCTACTCCGTGGCGGGAGCGGGCAGCCCGGCCGCGTGCAGCCGGGTGAAGATCTGCATCAGCACATAGAGCGCGAACGCCGCGTCATCCACCCGGCCGCTGGAGCGGGCCGCGAGCGTCTGCAGCTTGAGCAGATCTCCCCCGTCCACGTGGAGCAGGTGGGCCTGGGCGCCCA
Source organism: Archangium sp. (assembly GCF_045802675.1). Taxonomy (GTDB): domain Bacteria; phylum Myxococcota; class Myxococcia; order Myxococcales; family Myxococcaceae; genus Archangium. The sequence continues at coordinate 35,893 of NZ_JBJMQO010000134.1, forward strand.
CGGGGCCCTCGCCCGCGAAGGCGAGCCCGCGCCGGGCGGCATCGAGGCAGGCCTGGATGCACGTCCCATAATCCCCGGCGGAGAACGCCCCCTCCGCGGCCCGGGCATGGTCGAACAAATCCGAGGGCGCGAGCGCGCTGGCGGGCCCCAGGGGCCGCTGTCCGGTGAGGCCCGGCGGCGCGACGGCAGGCGCCACCTGCACCTGGGGCGGCGGGGGCGCGGCGCCAATGGCGGGGATGTTGCTGCGGGAGACGGGGCCCATGGGGCGCGCCGCCGCGGCGGTGCCCGAGCCGGGGGCCGTCACCGCGGGTGTACGTCCCGCGAGCTGGCTGAGCTGGGCCTCCAGGCCTCCACCACTGGCGCTCTTGGCGGCGCCGCCCAGCGAGGGGATGGACGGCGTGACCGGGGTGGTGGGGCGGGGCGGGGGGACGATGCGCTTGACGCGCAAATCCTGGATGACGAGCCGGGTGATGGCCTTGAGGGCATCCATCACGCCGCGGCCGCTGAGGGCCTCGGTCTCGAAGTCGGGGACGCCGCGCGGGTTGAGCGCGGTGCGCAGCTCCGTCACCGGCAGGGCCTTGGGCAGGTCGCGCTTGTTCCACTGGAACACCAGCGGGAAGCGCTCCATGCGGATGCCCTGCTCGAGCAGGTTCTCCTCCAGGTTGGCCAGCGACTCGCGGTTGGCGTCCATCATCTCCGGCTGCGAGTCCGCCACGAACACCACGCCATCGGCGCCCTGGAGCACCAGCTTGCGCGTGGCGTTGTAGAAGACCTGGCCGGGCACCGTGTACAGCGCGAGCCGCACGGTGCAGTCGTTCACCCGCTCCACCTTCACGGGCAGGAAGTCGAAGAAGAGCGTGCGGTCTCCCTCGGTGGCGATGGACATCATCTCGCCGCGGTGGGCGGGGCGCACGGTCTCGTAGACCTTGCGCAGGCTCGTCGTCTTGCCGGACAGGCCCGGTCCGTAGAAGACGATTTTCACGGCCACTTCGCGGGCCACCAGGTTCACGCTGCTCACGGTGTCAGCTTACCTAGAACGACTCGCCTCCTCGCGCCAGTTGCCGATGGAACATTCGCGGGGGTGCCCGAGAGATGCTCGTTCGCCAGGAGGGCGAAGCACACCGCCTCCTTGGCCCCCTCGGGCAGGCCGAGCACGTCCAGGGGGCGGACGGGCAGGGGAGCCAGCCTCGCCGTCAGGCGCTCCATCAGCACCGGATTCCGGGTGCCGCCGCCGGAGACGTACACCGCCTCCAGGGAGAAGCGAGGCAGCAGCCAGCGCTCGTAGGCGCGGGCCGTGGCCTCCACCGTGAAGGCCACCGCCGTGGCCAGCAAGTCAGGGGGGCGCGAGGCCCCGTGGCGCTCCCACAGCCGCTTCACCAGCGCGTCGCCGAAGCCCTCTCGGCCGGCGCTGCGGGGCGGAGGCAGGGCCAGGAAGGGGTGCGCGAGCAGCTCCTCCAGCAGCTCCGGCATCACCTTGCCCTGGCGCGAGAGGCTCCCGTCCAGGTCGCACTGGAGCCGGCCGCCGGTGGCCAGCCGGGCCAGCCCGTCCATCACCATGTTGCCCGGCCCGGTGTCGAAGGCGACCGTGTCCTCGAGCCGGTCGCTCACCACGCTCACGTTGCCGATGCCGCCGATGTTCTGGAGCGCCCGGGCCATGCCCGGCTTCCGGAAGAGCACCCAGTCCAGATAGGGCACCAGGGGCGCGCCCTGGCCTCCCGCGGCCACGTCCCGGGTGCGGAAATCACTCACCACGGGAATGCCGGTGCGCTCGGCGATGACGGCGGGCTCGCCCAGTTGCAGCGTGGAGGGCGTTTCCGACAGGCTCGCGGGGAGGTGGGCCACCGTCTGGCCGTGCGAGCCGTTGACGTCCACGTCCTCGGGGCGATGGCCGGCGCGGGCGATGACCTCCAGCGCGGCCTCGGCGAAGCGTTCACCCAGGGCGAAGTTGAGCTCGCACAGGGAGCGCGCGTCGTCGGCGGCGAGCACCCGCCGGGTGAACTCGGGGGTGAAGGGCCGGGAGACGTGGGCCAGCAGGGTGATGCGGGCCTCGGGGCCGGAGCCCTCAATCCGGCACAGCACGGCCTCCACCGCGTCCACGCTGGTGCCCGACAGCAGTCCGACGCACAGACGGGAATTGGGGGGAGGGGCGCTCGGGTCCATGCCTATCAGTGTAAGGCCCGGCTCCCACGGATGCCGGGACCCCCGGGTTGGAACGACGAGAATCCCCCACTTGCGGACCTGTCCCTCGGGCCGCCTCCCGAGGGCGCTGCTCGGACCCCCGGAGAGCGGTCCTGCGGGAGGGATGTTTCGAGGGCCGTGGCGGCCCCTGCGCACCCGCCGCATCGTTACCGATGAGCACGTCGCGAAGGAGCTCATCATGGCGGAGGCACTCTCTTGTGATCTGGTGTGCGAGGGCGGCGGGGTGAAGGGAATCGGGTTGGCGGGCGCCTGGTCCCTCCTCTACGAGAGGGGCTACAGACCGAAGCGGATCGCTGGCACCTCGGCCGGCGCCATCACCGCCGCGCTGATCGCCGCGGGCTACACGGGGGCCGAGGTGAAGCAGGTCCTCCTCCCCGAGACGGGCCCCTTCGACTTCAACCAGTTCAAGGACAAGGGCTGGGAGGATCGCATTCCGGGGGCGGGGCCCATGCTCAGCATCCTGTTCCAGCAGGGTATCTTCGAGGGCCGCTTCTTCTACGAGTGGATGCGCGGGCTGCTCGCGAACAAGGGGGTCCGCACCTTCGCGGACCTGCCGGTGGATGACGGGGCGTCGTGCCTGCAGGTGATTGTCTCCGACCTCACCGCGCGCGAGCTGCTGGTGCTGCCGCGCGATGCGGCCCGGTTGGGGTTCGACTCGCCGCTGGAATTGGAGGTGGCCCTGGCGGTGCGGATGAGCATGAGCATCCCCCTGTTCTTCGAGCCCGTGAGGTTCATCAACCCGAAGACGAACCGCGAGCACCTGCTGGTGGACGGCGGCATGCTGTCGAACTTCCCCGTCTGGCTCTTCGATTGTGGCGAGGACCAGGAGCTGCGGTGGCCCACCTTCGGAATGTTGCTCGTCGAGCCGGATCCGAGGACGCCGCTCTCGGAGCGGATGCCGAAGGTGGAGCACGAGCCCAAGGGCTTGAAGGGGCTCGGCCATCTGCTGTCGGGGCTGCTGCACACGGCGCTGGAGGCCCACGACCGGCTCTACCTGGAGCGGGCCCAGTTCGCGCGGACCATCAGCATTCCCACGCTGGGGGTGGGGACGGTCGAGTTCGAGCTCTCGAACGATCGTGCGAAGAAGCTCTACCAATCCGGCCGGGACGCGGCGGAGGACTTCCTCGCCCACTGGGACTTCGAGGCCTACAAGGAGGAGTTCCGCAAGGGCCGGAGCGAGCGCCGGCGCGAGGTGGTGGCGGAGCAGTTCCACCAGCGAAGGGCGGAGGCTCGCGCCTGAAAGCCGGCTCCCCGTGGTGGGCTCACTTGCGGGTGTAGAGCGCGGCGACCGCGGCGATGGCGCCTGTGTCGGGGCCCTCGCCGCTCGCGACGCGCTCCTGCTCGTGCCCCAGGCCGATGGCGTGGCCCACCAGGTGGAGGACGTCGCGGGAGTCGCTGTCGTTCGTCAGGGTGAGGGGCTGCTCACCGCCGGCCCTCCCCACGTAGGAGCCGCGGGCCTCTCCGGACGTGAAGAGCACATAATCGGGGTAGCGCGAGGCATTGTCGCGGGTGCGCTGGACGAAGCGGATGTTCGTGCGCTGCTGCCATTGCTGGAGGGCGGCGGTGACGCGCTCCGGGTGGGGCAGGTCCGGCGAGACGGAATAGGGAATGACGCCTTGGGGCCAGCGCTGGCGCACGGGGAGGATGCCCATGGTCTCTAGACCCAGGGCCTGGGAGTCACCGGTGGACCGCATGCGAATCCGTTCCTCGGCCTTCTCCATCAGCTGGACCGGGCCGAGAACCATGTCCCGCTCGAGGATGGCCAGACCCTGCTCATCGGTGTAGCGCACCGCCTGGACCTGGCCGGACGCAGCGGCATCCCGGACGTGGCCCTGGCGCACGGGGGCCGCGAGCGCCGCCGAGGACAAAAGCAGGCCCAATGCGGACAGGGAGAGCGGGAGGAGGTTCTTTTTCGACATACGCAGCCCCTTCGTGGCCTGGGTTGGACGCAACAGGGGGATGGCCGTCCAGGCGGGTGTGATGGACGGACCCGTGGCGTCACCGGGGCTCGATTGCCTGGTGTACGAGGGAGCGGCGTGTGAATGTCGTTGGGCGGGGCCCTCTCAGCCAGGGGCCGTGAGGCGTCCTCGTTCCACGAGGCCTGGGACGGGAGGCTCCAGGCTTCGTTCCCCGGGCCTCCCCATCGCTTCACCGAGACGTTCCTGGTTCTGCCTCCAGCGGCGGAGGCCAGGGCATTCAGGGGCCTCGAGCACCTGGGGCTCGCGGGAGCATGTCTCGACGGCGGGAGGCCCCGCGGCGGAGCCGCCCGTACCGGAATGGAGGGTGAGGGGAGGAAGCGCCGCGAGTGGGCTCCACGGTCTTCGCCTGAGGGGCTCGAGGGCCTCTTCCCTGGGGCGGAAGGCCGCGACACGCGTCCCGGTCCGAGCCAGCGGCCGAACCGTGGCGGGGCGCGAATCCTGGGGGCGCTGCGCCAGGGGAGCGGGGGTGGAATGGAGCTGCTCGCGGTGCCACGAGAAGCGGGTGGCGACCATGAGGCCCCGCGGGCCCTGGCTGGCCGGCATGAAGACGATGCGCCGGCCGCGGACACTGGGCTCGCTCGGAGGCGGGCGCGTGAGCGAGGCCATCCGCACGGTGTGCTCACGCGCGGAGACCTCGCTGTCCTTCACCAGTGGCTGCCGTGCCCGGGCGTCCGCCCATACACGGGCGTCCGGCTCGCGTTTGCCGCAGCCATTCAATTCATTGTGCTCGAGCGTGGGGGTGCCCCAGCTCACGAGGAGACAATCCCGCGTGGCGGCCCGCACCGAGGTGTTCCGCACCACCGCGCTCATGCCGAGGGCGATGCCCTGGTGCGCTCGGGTGATGACGGCATGGTCGATGACCGTGCCCCGGCCGCCGCGGACGCGGATGCCGTACCAGGAGCCGTCTCCGCCCGAGGAGGAGAGGGCGACCGGTTGCGCCGGGGTGCCGCGCACCACCAGCGACCCATCCACGATGAGCTCCACGCGCTCGGGGTCGGCCCCGGACTTCAGCGCGTCGGAGGGGGCGGCGACGACCTGGACGCCGGGCTCGAGGGTGAGCCTCGCGCCCCAGGCCACGGTGACATCGCCCTGGAGGACATAGGGGCTGCCACTCCTCGTCCAGACCGTCTGGCCCGAGAGGGTTCCCCGCACGTCCGTGGCGGACGCCAGGGCGGGGAGGAGAAGCGTCAAAGCGAGAAGCACTGCACGCATGGCGGAGCAGAGGGTACCTCGCATTTCCAGACACCGTCCAGGCGGCCTCCCGTGGAGAAGAATGTGTGTCTTTGGTTGCTGACCGGCCGGGCGGGCGGGCGCCAGAGTGCTAGCGGCACCTCGCCACGGAGACGCCGCCGCCGGGGAGCGCGGTCGCGAGCCGCTGCCTCCGGATTGATATGTGATTGAGCTGGGATTGCGAAAACGGGCCGGGAGGAGTCCGGAAGAAGCGCCCCGGAGTGCCTCTTCCTTGCGCCCGGGCCCCCGCCGGGTTATTTCCAGTACGAACCTTTCGGGCTGGAAAAGGCGCGGGACGAACTTTTCGGGGTGGAAGGATGCCGACGCACTTCAAGGGCAGCGCGAGGGAGACCCGGGCGCTCGACACGTTCGTCAAGCTGACCCGGGCGATGGAGACGCTGGGGAGCCACCTGCAGCGGCACCTCGCCAGCCTCGAGATGACCCCGCCCCAGCTCGCGGTGCTGGAGGCCCTGCTGCACCTGGGTCCCATGAGCCAGGGCGAGCTGGGCCGCAAGCTGCTGCGCAGCAACCCCAACATGACGGCGCTGCTCGACACCCTGGAGCGCAACGGGTGGGTAGCCCGCGAGCGCGGCCCGGAGGATCGCCGCGTGGTGCGGGTGAACCTCACCCCCGAGGGCCAGCGCGTCATCGAGAAGGTGTTCCCGGTCCACGCCGCCCACATCGCGGCGCTGATGGGGGCCCTGACCGCCGAGGAGCAGGAGCAGCTCGGCGCGCTCTGCAAGAAGCTGGGGCTCTCCCTGTCCGGGAGCTGATCCGCACGGGGCCCCGCAACGAAGTTTTTGTTCGCGCATTTCATTCCAGTACGAACCATTGAGGTTCGAACCAAATCGGGGAGGCAGTTCATGTCCAAGGGCAAGAAGATCGGTCTGTGGGTCCTCACGGTGCTGCTCGCGGTCGCGTTCCTGGGGGCGGGGGCTCCCAAGCTGACGGGCTCGGCGGAATTCACTCAGAACTTCGCCCGGTATGGCCTGCCGCTGTGGTTCCTGTACGTGACGGGGGCCATCGAGGTGGGGGCGGCGTTGCTGCTGCTCGTGCCGCGCACGGCGACCCTGGGGGCGTTCCTGCTCGTCTGCACCATGGTGGGCGCGGTGCTGACGCACCTGAAGGCCGGTGAGGCCTCTCACGTGGTCGCGCCGCTCGTCCTGCTGGTGCTCGCGGTGGTCGTCGGGGTCGCGCGCCGGCACGAGGTGGTGGCGCCGTTCAACCGGCTCTTCGCCCGGGGCGGGAGCCATCAGGAGGTCCGTGCATGAGCAGGCGCATGGGCCGCATCCAGCCCTGAGCGCGGGGACTACGGCTTGCCCAGCAGCTCCAGGGTGGAGGTGGTCAGCGTGGTGACGCCGGTGCGCAGGGTGCGCTCGCGGTCCGGGTAGAAGAGGGCGGAGTGGAGCGAGGGGAGCGTCTCGCCCGCCGCCTTCGCCTCGGCGAAGCGCTTGGGCTCGATGGTGCCCAACCACAGCATGACGGCGGGGACTCCGGCGAGGCCGTACTCGGAGAAGTCCTCGCCGCCCATGACGGGCTGGGCCTCGTGGACGTTCTCCGGGCCGAGCACCCGGGTGACGGCGCCCACCAGCCGCTTCGTCAGCTCGGGGTCGTTGTAGGTGGCGGGCGTGCCCTCGGAGACGGTCACGTCCGGCTTGCGCGGGGCGTTGGCGGCGAGGGCCTCGGCGTTCGCCACGCGCTCGATGGCGGAGAGCAATTGCTTGCGGACCTCGGGCTTGTAGCTGCGCACGGTGAGCTGGAGCTTCACCTCGTCCGGGATGATGTTGTGCTTGGTACCGCCGTGGATGGAGCCCACCGTCACCACGCCGGGCTCGAGCGGGGACTTCTCGCGGCTCACGATCGTCTGGAGCGAGAGGATGGTGCGGGCCGCGAGCACGATGGGGTCCACCGTGGTGTGCGGATAGGCACCGTGCCCGCCCTTGCCATAGAGGGTGACGTCGACGGAGTCCACGTTGGCCAGGGCGTAACCGGAAACATATTCGACGGTGCCCGAGGCCGCGGTGGCGCTGTTGTGGATGGCGATGGCGAAGGTGGGGCGGGGAAAGCGGTTGTAGAGGCCGTCCTGGAGCATCTTCCGCGCGCCGCTGCCCTGCTCCTCGGCGGGCTGGCCCACCATCATCACGGTGCCGCGCCAGCGGTCCTTCGAGCGGGCCAGGAGCGTGGCGGTGCCGAGCCAGGCCGTCATGTGCACGTCGTGCCCGCAGGCGTGCATCACGGACACGGTCTGCCCGGAAGGATCCTTCGCCGTCACGTGGCTGGCGTAGGGCAGCCCCGTCTTCTCCTCCACCGGCAGCGCGTCCAGGTCCGTGCGCACCAGCACCGTGGGGCCCTTGCCATTGCGCAGCAGGGCCACCACGCCGTGGCCGCCGACGTGCTCGGTGACCTCGAAGCCGAGCTTGCGCAGGCGCTCGGCGAGCTTCGCCGCGGTCTTTTCCTCCTGCTGGGAGAGCTCGGGGTTCTGGTGCAGGTCCTGGTAGAGGGCGTCGAGCTCGGGGTAGAGCGCGTCGAGGCCCTGGAGGACGGGGGAGGGGGCCTTCGTGGGAGTCGCGGCCCGCGCGGCCTCCGGGGGCCAGGCGATCGCTGCGAGGACGAGGGCGAGGAGGCGGAAGGGTTTCACCGTGCTGTCTCCGGAAACAGGGGAGGGGCGACTACAGCACGCGGGACGATATGAGTGCGAGGGGCGTTCGTTCCCCGTCTGGCCGGGAGGGCTCATGATGACACGAGGGTGCCGATGGTCCGGGTGTCTGGCTTCCATCCTGCTGCTGGCGGGCTGTGCGCACCGCGTGGGCTGGCCGGAGGTCCGAGGCCCGCTCGCGCCGCTCTCCCTGGCCCCCTGTTCCGTCGAGGGCGTGAGGGGAGCCGTGACCTGCGGAACCCTGGAGGTGCCGGAGGACTGGGGCTCGGCCGAGGGACGCCGCATCTCGCTGCGCGTCATGGTGCTGAAGGCGACGGGCACCGCTCCCGCCGCCGATCCGGTCTTCGTGCTCACCGGAGGTCCCGGTCAATCGGCCATCGACGATGCCGCGGATTTCGCCCAGGCGCTCGCCCGGACGCGCGAGCAGAGGGATCTCGTGCTCGTGGATCAACGAGGCACGGGCCGCTCCAACCCGCTGCGCTGCGACTCGGACGAGTCCGCCGAGGGCGAGCCGCTCCTGCGGAAGATGGCGCGCGACTGTCTGGAGCACCTCCGGGGCTCGGCGGACGTGCGCTTCTACACGACGCCCTCCGCCGCCGAGGACCTGGAGGCCGTCCGGCGGGCGCTGGGCGCCGAGCGCATCGACCTGGATGGCGGCTCCTACGGGACGAGGCTCGCGCTGGTGTACATGCGGCGTCATCCGGAGCGGGTCCGCAGCGCCGTGCTGCGTGGCATCTCTCCGCCCGACTTCCGCAATCCGCTTCCGTTCCCCCGCGCGGGACAGGACGCGCTCGATCGCCTTCTGGCCACCTGTGCGGCGGAGGTGAAGTGCCGGCACGCGTTCCCGGAGGTCCGTGAGGAATTCCAGCGGGTCCTCGCCGGGCTGGAGAAGTCGCCGGTGGACGTGGTCCTGAAGCCAGACATGAAGTCAGACATGAAGCCAGACGCGGAGGCCGCGCCGCGGACCCTGCACATGACCCGGGAGCGTTTCGCGCGGCTGGTGCACCTGGTGCTGTTCATCCCGAATCTCGCCAACCACCTGCCTTCGCTCATCCACGGTGCGGGGCAGGGGAACCTCGAGCCCTTCGCGCGGCTGGCGGTCGCGTTCGAGGACGCCCTCCGGGATCGCATCTATTACGGCCTGCAGCTCGCGGTGGTCTGCCCGGAGGACATCGCCCGCATCACGCCCGAGGACCTCGCGCGCGAGACGCCGGGGACGTTCCTGGGCGAGCAGCTCATCCGGGACTATCAGGTCATTTGTAGCGAGTGGCCCCGGGCCCCGCTGCCCGAGGACTACTGGGAGCTCACCACGCTCTCCGTGCCCGCGCTCCTGCTGTCGGGCGATCAAGATCCCTCGACTCCGCCGCGCTTCGGCGAGGAGGTCGCGCGGCACCTCCCGTTGAGCCGGCACATCATCCGGCCGGGGGCGACGCACATCCAACGCAACGCGTGCGTGGAGCGGGTGGTGACGGACTTCATCTCGGCGGGCTCGGCCACCGGGCTCGACGCGGAGTGCCTCGCGGAGCCGTACCGGTGGGAGTTCTTCGTGCCCGAGGAGGCCGCGTCCGGAGGGTGAAGGCGCGTCCGGACGCGGTCGGACTTCACGTCAGCGCGTTACTTCAGCAGCCCCTCGGCCTTGAGGGCCGCCTGCACGTGGGGCCGCTCGGCCACGCGGGTGCGGTAGGCCTGGAGCACGGGCCACTGGGTCAGGTCGATGCCCGTCCACTGCGTCCAGCCGAGCACGGTGAAGAGGTAGGCATCGGCGACGGTGAACTGCTCGCCGGTGAGGTAGGGGCCCTTCTCGAGCACCGGGCCCAGGCCGTCGAAGCGCTTGCCCAGGCTCTCGCGAACCAGCTTCTTCACCTCGTCGGGGTAGGCGGGGTTGAAGAGGGGGCTGAAGCCCTTGTGCAGCTCGGTGCTGATGAAGTTGAGCAGTTCCTGGAGGCGGTAGCGCTCCAGGGTGCCGTTGGCCGGCGCGAGCTTCGCCTGGGGCGCCTTGTCCGCGAGGTACTGAACGATGGCCGGCCCCTCGGTGAGGATGCCGCCGTCATCCAGCTCCAGGGTCGGCACCTGGCCCTTGGGGTTGATGGTGTTGAAGTCCTGGCCGGACCGGGTCTTCTTGGTGCGCAGGTCAACCCTCTCGAGGTCGAAGTTCAGGCCCGCCTCGCGCAGGACGATGTGCGGCGACAGCGAGCAGGCACCGGGGGAGTAGTAGAGCTTCATGAATTGGACTCCTTGAATACGCCTGGGTGTGGGCGGCCGGACAATCTGCACGGGGACCGACGCGAGCGCCATGGAATAGGCGTGAAGCCAACGGCGGGGTCATCCCATGGGCCCCGTTCCCGCGTTCCCCCCCCTCCTTAACCTCTCTGTGCGCATAAGGGGGATTGCTCCTGACCGGGCTCTACCTTCGGTGCACTTCAAAGGAGCCGACGATGAAACGCTTCAAGACGATGCTCTCACTCGTGGCGCTGGCGATGAGCGGGTGCTACGCGACCACCTACGATCCGTACTACTACGACTATGCGTACTACGACCCGTACTACTACGGCTACGATGCGTATTACGCCTATTCGTGGTTCGATCCCTACGGCGTCTACTATTTCTCCGCCCCGTCCGCGCAAGCCATTGATGTGAACGCGGCCGCGGCGGCGCTCGCCCAACGGGCAGATGCCTACTACACCCCTGCCGGGTGTGCGCAGGCGACGGCCTCGGGCGCCACGGTGAATTACACCTTCAACAACTGCGAGGGTGCCTTCGGGTTGAAGTCGGTCTCTGGTGGCGTGAAGCTCACGCTCTCGGACAGCAACGGCCAGCTGGCCTTCACCGGCACCTCCACGGACCTGACCGCGGGCGGAGTCCCCTTCATCCTCGACGTGAACGGGGTCGCCACGCGCTCGGGTACCCAGCGGGTGGTGACGATGACCTCGCACAGCCGCTCTCCGGAGCAGGCCAGCACCCGGGACGAGCAGATGACCGTCACCTGGGAGCAGGGGAGCGGATGCGTGACCATGAACGGCCAGGGCGGTAGCACCAAGGGCGACCTGACCACCACCGCGACCGTGGCCAACTACCAGCGCTGCCAGAATCAGTGCCCCACCGCGGGCAAGGTGACGGTGGAAAACAAGGACGGCGCCTTCACCACGGAGTTCAACGGCACCTCGACCGCGAAGGTGACCGCCCCCGACGGGAGCACGAAGAACTACGATCTCAAATGCCCGTGAGCGGTAGCCGGGCGTGGCTCGGTTTCTGATGACAGGGCCCGGAGAGAGACCTCTCCGGGCCCTTTTGTATTTTTCAACCACGCCTGAAGCCCACGGCGGCGATACGAAGAACCCCCTATGGGCGCGAGGCCGTCCAGGGCCGCGGCTCCGCAAGTCTTGCACACCGCAAGTCTTGCACACCGCAATTCATGCATGGCTTTGCATGGGTTGTCGTTTTGCTCCCACGGCACGTTTGCCCTCGGGACGGAGGGCAAGCCGGAATCGATGTCAGGGGTTGACTGCTCCGCTCCGTAGCGGCGTGCCCGTGAGGTGAAACGGGGCCAGGGCAGGGGATTCGCGCTCCTGGTCTGGTCCCCGTCACACCTCGCCCGTGTCACGCTCCGGTGTCGATGAGCGCCCTGACACGGCCCGTCATGACGGATGACGCGCCACGTCGGCTCCACGGGATGCGAGTATCCCCACCGGGAGGAGTTTCATGAGCTACGTGGGGACGTTCCGCAGACTCGCCGAGGCATTCCAGGACGGGAGGGCCTCCGGTGCCTTGGACGCCGGGCTCGTGCTGCATCAGCGCCGGTTCCGCTCCGAGGAGCTGGGCGCTGGCCCGGACGTGGGGTCCCTCGCGGCGCGCCCGCCCGCGGTGGACGCGCTCGAGCCGGAGTCCCTGAAGGGCCTGTTGGATCGCGACGAGGGCGTCGAGGAGAACCTCGACTTTCCGTACCGCATCCTCGCGCCCGCCGGATGCGAGCGGAGCGCTCGGGGGGTGCTCGTGCTCCATGGGCTCAACGAGCGCCGCTGGGAGAAGTACCTGCCGTGGGCGAAGGCGCTCGTCGAGGGGCTCGGGGTGCCCGTCATCCTCTTTCCCGTCGCCTTCCACATGGACCGCTCTCCCGCGCTCTGGGCCGAGCCCAGGACGATGCGGCAGCTCAGCCGCGAGCGCATGCGCCGCATCCCGGAGCTCGAGGCCTCCAGCTTCGCGAACGCCGCGTTGAGCACCCGCCTGCATGCGCGGCCAGATCGTTTCGTCTGGTCCGGCCTGCGGACCCTGAGGGATCTCTCACGCCTGTCCGAGAGCATCCATCGCGGGGAGGAGCCGCTGCTGGCTCCCGGGGCGCGGTTGGATGTCTTCGCGTACTCCATCGGCGCGTTCCTCGCGGAGATCCTCCTCATGGCGGACGAGGGCGCGCGGTTCGCCGAGTCCCGGCTGGTGACCTTCTGCGGCGGATGCCTGTTGTCTCAGACGGCGCCCCTGGCGCGGGAGATTCTCGACAGCGCGGCCGCCCGTTCCGTGCATCGGTTCTTCGAGAACCTCGAGCAGGAGAAGCAGCTGCGGCCCGAGCTGGGCCGGTTGTTCTCGGAGGACGCCGCCGGCCGGGCCTTCGAGCTGATGGTGCGCACCGACCGCCACCAGGCCGAGCGCGGCGCCGCCCTCCAGCGGATCGGCTCGCGGGTGAGCGCGATCTCGATGCGCGGCGACCGGGTGATGCCGGCCCTGGCGGTGGCCGAGACCCTGGAGGGCAGCGGCGCGCGGGTCGAGCTGCTCGACCCGCCGTACGCCTACGAGCACGCGAACCCGTTCCCGGTCCAGGGCGCCGACGAGGTGGAGGTCGAGCGCGCTTTCACGGCCGTGTTCGAGCGGGCCGTGTCCTGGCTGGAGGGGTGAGCGCGTCCGTCAGTAGACCGCCAACCCCACCGACCACGAGTTGATGAAGCGGTGGGTGTCGGGGCCGGCGGTGGGCAGATAGTCCTCGGTGAAGCGGAAGGTCAGCCCCAGCCGGGTGGAGATCTCGAACTCGGCGAGCGCGCCCGCGGAGAGATAGGGGCGCTGGCCCGAGGTGGTGGGCATGGCCGCTCCGGCCGAGGCGGACCACGACTGCCCGCCGCCCACGAAGGGGCCCAGGTGCAGGCGCCACAGGGAGATGGGGTACCACTGGGCCTCCATGCCGAGGCGCACGTTGTAGAAGCTGCCGAGCGATTCATCGGCGAACTGCAGCCGCGAGTGGGCGAGGAGGCCGAACGTCCGCGTGGGGAAGTAGCCGAGCGCGAAGTGGAAGCCGAGGCTGCGGTAGTTCTGGAGGCCGGGCAGCGCCAGGCTGTCGTAGCCGCCGCCGAACTGGTACGAGAAGCCGTGGCGGTTGATGGGCGCGGAACCGCGCAGCCACATGCCAGCGCCCTCGGCGCCCGACAGCGTGGCACTGTCGACGGTGGTCAAGTCGGTCAGGGAGAGCTCGTCGAGCGGGACGATGCTCTGCGAGCCGTTGCCGTGCAGGAGGTGCAGCGGGTGGTGCGGGTGCACGGCGACGTGGCCCTCGTAGCGGGCGCCCTCGGTGGCGGCCAGCGCGAGCCCCACCACGACACCGACGACGACCACGACCACCAGGAGCTCGTCCACCTTGCCGATGTTCCCGATGTTCCCCGGCGAGCCCGAGGAGGAGCGCGCCGAGCCTCCGGACGAGCCATTCGCCGTGACGGGCGAGGCATCGTGGACCTCGGGGGACTGGTAGGGGGGCGGCTCGTAGTAGGGCGCGCCGTATTGCACGTAGAAGTCGGGCACCCAGTAGCCGCGCACGTCGAAGTAGTAGCCCGGCGGCGGCTGACCCGAGACGGGCACCCAGGGCGGTGCCGGCTCCGGCTCGTCCGCCGTGGAGAACTGCTGCACGGCGTAGATGGCCTGTCCGCGCTGCTCGGGCGGCGTCTGCGCCAACCGCTCCAGCTCCGTCCGGGGAACCTCATAGAAGTGGCCGAGGCACCCGCTCGTCAGCATCGCGACAAGGGTGATGAGCGCCTGCAGACGCAGGTGTCGCGGAATCGCATCTCGAATCATGTTCCCCTCCTGACGGGTGCGCCGGCCGCGCACGGGCGAGCATAATGGCCCGACCCTTCACGGACAAACCATGCGCCCGACCCGATTGTTGTTGGCCCTCGTCGCACTGCTCGGCACCGCCTGTGCCACCACCCCGGCGAGGGACGTCTCCGCCTCCCCGGCGCCCTCCGCCGCCGTGGCCCAGCCGCGCGCCTTCCTCTGGGAGGTGACGCGCCCGGGTGCGCCGGACAAGCCGCTCTACCTCACGGGCTCGGTGCACCTGGGCAGGCCCGGCCAGTTCGTCTTCCCGCCCTCGATGGAGTCCGCGCTCGAGCGCTCCCAGGCCCTCGTGGTGGAGCTGGATCCGGACAAGGCACCTCCGCAGCAGACGCAGCAACTGGTGATGCGCCTGGGCCTCTTCTCTCCGCCGGACACGCTGAGCGCGCACCTGAGCCCGGAGACTCGCGCGCTGCTGCCCGAGGCGCTCCAGCGGATGGGCCTCCCCGCGCCGGCCGTCGAGCGCATGCGGCCCTGGCTCGTGTCCATCACCCTCTCCGTGCTGGAGATGCAGAAGGCGGGGTACTCGGAGGCGGGGGGAATCGATCGGCTGCTGTTGACCCGATCGCGCGGCGGCAAGCGCATCGTGGAGCTGGAGACGCTCGAGGGACAGATGCACATGCTGGCGGGTTTCCCCGAGGAGCTGCAGGACCTCATGTTGAGGGAGCAGCTCAAGAACTCGGAGATGACGGAGGTGAGCATGGCGCAGGTGGCCACCGCCTGGGAGGGCGGCAACCCCGACGTGCTGGCCAAGGTGCTCTTCACCCAGAAGGACGACCCCGTCTACAAGCCCTTCTACGAGGCCCTCTTCTTCGCTCGCAACCGGCAGATGGCGGACAAGCTGGCCGCGCTGGTGGATGAGCCAGAGACGCACTTCGCCGTCGTGGGCGCCGGCCACCTGGTGGGGGAGGGCGGACTGCTCGATTTGATGGCGCGCAAGGGTTTCCAGGTGCGCCAGCTTCCTCGCGAGTAATGAGCAGACATTGACCCGCGGGTTGTGACAGCGATTGGACCCGGGTGTCCCAGATACCCTCACCCCGTCCCTCTCCCGGTGGGAGAGGGGTGGTTGTCTTCAGGTGTCCGCCAGGGTCCGAAGCGTGGCTTTCTTCAGGCGTTGCCTGGCTTCTCTCGCCGGCAGCCCGGTGAAGTGCATCGCCAACGCGACCTTCACCTCGTTGCCCGCCTGCTCCAGCAGCTTCTTCGCCGCCGCCGGCGTCAGGTCCGTCAGCTCCGCCACCATTCGCGCCGCCCGCTCGCGCAGCTTCTCGTTCGTCGGCCGCACGTCCACCATCCGCCCCCGGTACACCTTCCCCAGCGTCACGAAGGCCGTCGTCGTCAGCGCGTTCAGGATCAGCTTCGTCGCCGTCCCCGCCTTCAGCCGCGTGCTGCCCGCCACCAGCTCCGGCCCCGTCTCGGCCAGCAGCAGGTGGTCCGCCTCCACCCGCGCCCCCGGCCGGTTGCAGCACACCAGCACCGTGCGCGCTCCCCGCCGCTTCGCCTCGTCCAGCGCGCCCAATACGAAGGGGGTCCGCGCGCTCGCGGAGATGCCGCACACCACGTCCCGAGGCCCCACGCGCAACCGGCCCATCGACGCGGCGCCGTCCTCGGCGTCGTCCTCCGCGCCCTCCACCGCGCGCGTCATCGCCCGGCGTCCACCGGCGAGCACCGCTTGCACCTGGGAAGGGGAGGCTCCAAACGTGGGGGGACACTCACTCGCGTCGAGCACCGCGAGGCGCCCGCTGGTTCCCGCTCCCACGTACAGCAGACGGCCGCCCGCCCGCAATGCTTCCGCAACGGTCCGCGCCACTCGCGCTACTTCACGCAACGCGGGGCGGACCGCACGGACGGCGGCTTCGTCTTCTTGATGCAGACGGCGGACAACCTCCTCGGCTGAAACGAGGTCCAGGTCGTCCGACCGGGGATGCTGCCGCTCGGTGGGCGGAAGCGCGGTCTTCTTCGAACGCGATCTTCCCACCCGCGAGCTCACGGCTTCCTCAGGCCGCCTTCGTCACCTTGCCCGCCTTGATGCAGCGGGTGCAGGCCAACACGCGCTCCGTGCGGCCCTCGACGGATGCCCGGATCTTCTGGAGATTCGGGAAAGTCCGCTTCTTCGTCTTGTTGTTCGCGTGGCTGACGTTGTTGCCCACGAGCGGCCGCTTCCCGCAGATGTCACACTTCCAGGCCATGACAGCTAACTCCTTGAAATCAGGGACGAAATGAGAGCCCGCCCTAAGAGAGGGGCGGAACCTACCTTACAAACCAATGGAAAATCCAGTCTGATCGGGCCTCAGCGCTTGAGGACCGCTTTCTTCTTGAGCATTTCCTGCACCAGCCGCGTGGCGCGCGCGCCGGCGAGGAACTCCCCCTCGAGCCCCAGGCCGGGGAGGACCTCCCGCCCGGCCAGCAGCACGTTCTTCGTGGGAGTTTGTTGCTTCAACCCCGTGACTCCCAGCACCGCTTCCGAGTCGAAGACGTAGTGCGGGTGGGGCATGAGCCGGCTGCCCCGCACCGCGCCGGCATCCAGGTAGGGAGCCGAGCGCAGCAGGCGCTTGCTCTTGGCGAAGGGCATCAGCGCGTCCAGGTGCGCGTCGATGCGCATGGCCAGCGTCTGGAGATAGGGCTCGCCCAGGTCGCGCACGCTGGCGGGCACGAAGCCTCCCGCGCAGAGGACGCGCAGCGAGGCGTCGTCCTTGCCCTCGGTGGTGCGAGCGGGGTGCTGCTGGAGCAGCAGCGGGCCCAGTTCCGGGTCCTGCGTGTCCGCCAGCAGCAGCTCGCCCAGGCCGCGGGGCAGCACCGCCTCCGGCAGCACCCAGTTCACCGTGAAGAGGAAGGACTTGAGGGTGGAGAGGTCCAGCTGCTCGCTCAGGCCCCGGTGCTTCTTGCGGTCCGTCATCAGCCGTCGCAGCGCTCCGGCGTCCGTGGCGGACACCAGGCACGAGGCCCGGTAGAGCGTGTCCGAGCGCAGCAGCTTCACCGCGGCGAAGCGGCCGCCCTCGAAGTGCAGCTCCTCCACCACGTAGGTGTCCGTGTTCTCGGGGCTGAGCAGGTCTCCGCCCAGCTCCGTGAGCCGCTCGAAGAGGAGCTTGCGCAGGCCGTCGCGTCCACCCGGGTAGCGCCAGGGCGTCTGCAGCGCCTGCGACAGGGGGCGGGTGCGCGCCAGGGGCGAGGTGGGTTGATCCAGGTGGTTGACGAAGGGCAGCAGGCCCCGCAGCAGCTTGGAGGGCTCGTCCTCACCGGCCAGCCGCGGCTCCGTCTGGAGTCCCGGGTGCTGGCCCACGCGCTTCTTGAGGTTCCAGCCCTCGAAGAGGCCGTCCGGAGGCAGCGGCGGTTGCTCCTTGAAGAAGGCGTCGGAGGGCTCGTGCTGCATGGCCGTGGCGGCGAGGTCCGCCTGGATGCGCTCGCCCTCGGGGCCGAACTCGCGGACGAGCTCGGCGCGGCGGCGGGCCTTGTCGGCGTGCAGGTCCACCCGGTGGCGCGGCATCACCAGCTGCAGCTCGGGCGTGTGCGCCTGCTGGTTGCGCTGGAGCATCGTGGTGAGGCCCAGCTCCGTGAAGGCCTCCTCCACCGCGGGCATCGTCTTGAGCGCCGGGGCGATGAAGGGGGCGTAGGGCAGCACGAAGCCATCGTGCTCGTAGCCCGGCCCCGTTCCATCGTGCTCCACCAGGAGCACGCTGTATCCCCGCTTGGCGAGCAGTGCCGCTGCGAGCGCTCCGCCCAGTTGGCTGCCCAGGATGATCACGTCATAGACGTGCCTGGACGGGGCCGTGGCGGAGGGGAGCGGCTTGGATTTGGTCACTGGCGTCGGCATCGCGGGGCGCACACTACACACGTTGCCGTGGGCCCGGCAGCGCTTTCCCGGTAAAGGGGCCCAAAAAGGCCGGGAGGAGCAGCGCTCCAGCATGTTTCGCGAGCAGTACGGTCAGCTCTGGGGCGGGCGGCTGGAGGCCGGCCGGTAGGGGCGGGGGCGTTACGGCTGGGGCTCCTCGGGGGGCTCCGTCGCACGCCAGCGCGGGGGCTCCTCGGGGCTGGGGCGGCCCTCGAGCAACTCATGGGGGCGGAACGTCCCCTTGTAGCGCAGGGACGCGCAGCCCTGGACGCGGTAGCCGAGGTACACGTGGGGAATCCCCCGCGCCCGCGCCAGCTCCACCTGGAACACCACGTTGGCCGAGCCCGGTGAATGGCGCGCGTAGGCCGGGTCGTAGAAGAAGTACACCGCGCTCCAGGCGTTGGGGGTCTCGTCACAGATGCCCAGGCCCACCAGCCGCGAGCCGCCCTCGGCGGTGTCGTCGTAGTAGGCCACCTCGCGCGCGGCCGGGTGGGGGAAGGCGAACTGGATGAAGTACTCGCGCGGGCCCAGCGGCGAGGCCTCCCACTCGCGCGCCTGCTCCCGCTCGGCGTGCCAGGAGTGGTAGAGGCGCAAGCGCTCGGTGTCCACGCGGGGCGGGCCCACCTCGATGCGCAGGTGCGCGCACGCGGCGCGGGCCCGGCGCTGGCTGCGATTGGGTTGGAAGTGGGCGGTGGGAATGCGCAGCGAGACACACTGCGTGCACGCCCGGCACGCGGGGCGGAAGTACTGCGGCCCGAAGCGGCGCCACCCGCGCACGAGCATCTGCTCGTACTCCTCGGCGCTCACGTCCTGCATCACCACGTGCTCCAGGGAGGAGCGCTGGTCTGGCAGGTAGCTACAGGGGCCGGGTGGCTCGACGGTATGTCCCAGGATGATGGCCATGGATGCTCCCTCGTTCCTGGGGGATGGCGGCCCTCCCGTCAAGCGGAACGCCCTTGGAGGGAATGGCCCGTGGACGCAGCTGGCCGGCCGCCCGCACGACAACGCCGGGAGCAGGCGCATGGGCCCACTCCGGGTGCTCGGACGGCGAATGGCCTGGAGGCCGCGCAGACAGGTCCAGGCCCACCGCGCCGGAGATGCCGGAGACGGAGCCGGAGTCGCTCAGTCCGGCTCACCAGGGTTGCGCAGGCTTTGCTCGCCCACGGCCGGCCCCACTGTCGACACCACGCGCCCGCCCACCATCCGCACGGCCCCGGTGGCCACCCACTTCACCACCAACGGGTAGAGCCGGTGCTCTTCCTTGAGGATGCGGGCCGTCAGCGCCGCCTCGTCGTCCCCCGGCAGCACCGGCACCGCCGCCTGCGCGATGATGGGGCCCGTGTCCATGCCGGGGTCCACGAAGTGCACCGTGCACCCAGCCAGCTTCACCCCGCGCTCCAGCGCCTGCCGCTGCGCATGCAGCCCCGTGAAGGCCGGCAGCAGCGACGGGTGGATGTTCAGCACCTTCCCCGGGAAGCGCCCGAGGAAGTCCGCGCCCAGCAGCCGCATGAAGCCCGCCAGGCACACCCACTCCACGCCCGCCGACACCAGCGTCTCCACCAGCGCCTTCTCGAAGTCCGCCCGCGAGCCGAAGGCCTTGTGGTCCAACACCACCGTCGGCACGCCGGCCTTCCTCGCCCGCTCGAGCGCGAAGGCCGTGGGTACATTGGACACCACCCGCGCCACCTCGGCCGGGAAGTCCGGCCGGGAGCACGCGTCGAGCAGCGCCTGCAGATTGCTGCCACTGCCCGACACCAGCACGCCCAGCTTCGTGCGCCCGCTCATGGCCCGATGACCGCCGTGGCCTCGCCCTGGCCTGCCTCCACGTGGCCCACTTCGGCCGCCTCCACCCCGCGCGCCTTCAGCACCGCCAGCGCCGCCGGCACGTCCGCCTTCGCCACCACCGCGATGAGCCCCAGGCCCATGTTGAAGGTGTCGTACATCTCCTGGCGCTCGACGTTCCCCAGCTTCTGGATGAGCTCGAAGATGGCGGGCCGCTTCCACTTGCGCTCGTCCAGCACCGCCCGCGTCCCGTCCGGCAGGCACCGCGGCAGGTTGCCCGGAATCCCGCTGCCGGTGATGTGCGCGAAGCCCTTCACCTTCACCGCCTTCATCAGCTCCAGCGCGTCCTTCACGTAGATGCGCGTGGGCTCCAGCAGCGCGTCGCCCAGCGGCCGATCCAGGCCCTCGGGCACCGCGTCCAGCTTCAGCTTCGCGTCCTCGAGCAGCACCTTGCGCGCGAGCGAATACCCGTTGGAGTGCAGGCCGGAGGAGGCCAGCCCGATGAGCGCGTCCCCGGGCGCCACGCTCTTGCCGTCGATGATGTGCGAGCGCTCCACCACGCCCACGCAGAAGCCGGCCAGGTCGTACTCGCCCCGCGCGTAGAAGCCCGGCATCTCCGCCGTCTCCCCGCCCAGCAGCGTGCACCCCGCCTGCTCACAGCCCTGGGCAATCCCCTTCACCACCTCGGCCGCGGCGTCCACCTCCAGCCGCCCCGTGGCGAAGTAGTCCAGGAAGAAGAGCGGCTCGGCCCCGCAGGTGAGGATGTCGTTCACCGACATGGCCACCAGGTCGATGCCCACCGTCCCGTGCCGGCCCGCCTGGAAGGCCACCTTCAGCTTGGTGCCCACCCCGTCCGTGCCCGCCACCAGCACCGGCTCGCGGTACTTGCCCGGCGGCAGGGCGAACAGCCCTCCGAATCCTCCCACCCCGGCCACCACCTCCGGCCTCACCGTCCGCGCCGCATAGGGCTTGATACGCTCGACGAACGCGTCGCCCGCCTCGATGTCCACTCCCGACTGCTTGTAGGTCGTTCCCACGGCTGGCCTTCTACCGGCTTTCCCCGGCCCATGTCTCGGACGATGACACTCCGGGTGTCAGGTGGGCATCTCCCCGGCGGAGAAACGTTCGCGCTCCCAGCCCTGTTGCTTGCTTGGGACACTGACTCCATGGACCTGACTTCCTCCTCGCCTCATCTCCCCGGCCTTCCCGAACGGCTGCGGCAGAAGCAGGCTCGCATCCTGCGGGACTGGGAGCGGCGTGTGCTGGATGAGGTCCACCCCGAGGGCGGGCGCCCGGTCCTGGAGCAGGTGCTCCCGTCCTTCCTCGAGCGGCTCGCCGCGGTGCTCGCGGCGGACGCGCCCTCCCTGGCGGCGCCCCCCACCTCCTCCGAGGGGACGCGGGCACCCCGGGGCCTCGAGCCCGAGTTGGCCGGGCGGGAACTGCGCATCCTCCGGCAGGTCCTCTTCTCCGTTCTGGAGGAGGAGGGGCCGGTGCCGGGCCCCGTGAGGGATCGCCTCCTGGATGCAGTGGACGCGGAGGTCCAGACCTGGCTCCAGCAGGCGCGGGTGGCACGGCAGGAGGCCCAGCAGCGGCTGCTCGAGCTGCACGCGCTCTTCCGGCAGTCGCCGGCCTACGTCACCATCTACCGCGGGCCCGAGCACTTCATCGAGTTCACCAGCGCCCTGAGCCTCCAGCTCTTCGGCCGGGACACCCGGGGCAAGCCCGCGCGCGAGGCGATGCCCGAGTTCTCCGCCCAGGGCATCCTGAAGATCCTGGACAACGTCTACGCGACGGGCGAGCCGTTCTACAGCTGGGAGCTGCGGGCCCGGGTGGACAAGCAGAACGATGGCCACCTGGTGGAGCGCTGCTTCAACACCCGGACCCATGCGACCCGCGATGTCCACGGGAAGATCGACGGCATCATCTCGCACACGGTGGACGTCACCGAGCAGGTCCTCTTGCGCACGAGGCTGGAAGAGTCGGTGCGGAGGCTGGAGCACGAGCGGGAGCAGCGGGAGCAGTTCGTCTCCATGTTGAGCCATGATCTGCGCAACCCGCTGTCGGCGGCGGGGACGGCCGCCCAGATGCTCCTCCGCTCTCCACAGGACGCGGAGCGCGTGACGTCCCTGGCTCGGAGGATGCTGCGGGGCCTCGAGCGCGCGGACCAGATGCTCCAGGATTTGCTGGACGCCAGTCGCCTCCAGTCCGGAAAGATGCCGCCGCTCGAGCTGTCCGAGTGTGAGCTGGCCTCCTTCCTGGCCCGCATCCTCGAGGATCTGTCCCTGGTGCATGGCAATCGGTTCGTCCTCGAGGCGAAGGAACCCGTCCGGGGCTTCTGGAACGCTTCGGGCCTGAGGCGGGTCATCGAGAACCTCGCCGGCAACGCCATCAAGTATGGCGACCCCCAGAGCCCGGTGAGGCTCACCCTCGAGCGCAAAGGGGAGCGGGTAGCCCTCTCCGTCCACAACCGGGGCGAGCCCATCTCCACGGAGGCGGTGGGCATGCTCTTCCAGCCCTACCACCGGGCCGAGACGGCCTGGCGCAGCGGCCAGAAGGGGTGGGGCATCGGGCTGGCCGTGGTGCGCTCCCTGGTGGAGGCGCACGGAGGCCATGTCCAGGCCACCAGCGCGGCCGGTCTCGGGACGACGTTCATCGTGGAGCTGCCGGTGGATGCCCGGCCGGTCCCTCGGGCCCCGGAGCTCCCCCCGGCCTCCAGCTGAGCGGGTTCCGACGGCTCCTGGGGGCTCCAACGGGTAGGCGTCTGGACGACATCGAGGGGGTGGAAGCGCCCAAAATCCGGCCGGAATTTGACCCTGTCGATGGGGACGGCTTAACTCGCCCTGCGATGGGCGCCGAGGAAACCCTCTTTCAGAGATTTGGCAAAGAGTTCCCGAAGGGCACGATCCTCTTCCGAGAGGGCGAGCCGGGCAAGGAGATGTTCGTCCTGCAGTCGGGGCGAATCGCCATCTCCAAGCGGGTGCGGGACGTGGAGAAGGTGCTGGCGGTGCTCGGGCCGGGCGAGTTCTTCGGCGAGATGGCCATCATCGCCAACAAGCCGCGCAACGCCACGGCCACCGTGAGCGAGGACGCGAAGCTGCTGGTCATCGACCCGAAGACGTTCGAGGGGATGGTCCGCGGCAACGCCGAAATCGCCGTGCGGATGATCAAGAAGCTGTCCGAGCGCCTGTCCGAGGCGGACGCGCAGATCGAGAACCTGCTGCACGCCGACCCCGCGAGCCGCGTGGTGCATCACATCCTCCAGGTGTGCCAGACGCGCGGGCGGCCGATGGAGGAGGGGGTGGAGATCGAGCTGGCGGTGCGCGAGCTGCCCCGGCAGATCGGCGTGGGCGAGCCGGCCATCCGCAACATGCTGGACCGGTTGGAGCGCGCCGGCCTGGTGGAGCGCAGCGGTGACAGACTCACCGTCTATGACACGGCCCGCCTCCACGACTTCCTCCAATACCTGGAGATGAAGTGGAAGTTCGGAGATCTCTAGCGTGAAGCTCCAGGTCCTCGGCTGCCATGGTGGTGAGCTGCCCTCGTGCCGCTCCACGTGCTTCCTCGTGGACGAGGTGCTCGCGCTCGACGCGGGCGCGCTCACGAGCACGTTGTCGTTGGAGCAGCTCATCAACATCGACGACATCATCGTCGGCCACAGCCACTTCGATCATGTGAAGGACCTGCCGTTGATGGCGGATCTGATCATCGGCCGGCGCAAGAAGCCGGTGACGATCCATGCCTCGCGCGAGTGCGTGCGCGCGCTGCGCGAGAACATGTTCAACAACGCCCTCTGGCCGGACTTCACGCGCATCCCCACGCGCAAGGATCCGGTGCTGCGCATCAAGCCCTTCCGCGCCGGCAGCACCTTCCAGGTGGGCCCCTACACGGTGCAGTCGATTCCCGTGCACCACCCGGTGGAGTCCTGCGGCTTCGTCATCACCCGCGGCCGCACCTCGCTGGCCATGAGCGGCGACACCGGCCCCACCGACAAGCTGTGGAAGGTGCTCAACCAGACGCCCACCCTCAAGGCGCTCCTGGTGGAGACGAGCTTCCCCAACGCGCTGCAGCAACTGGCGGACGTCTCCGGCCACCTCACGCCGCGCACGCTCCAGAGCGAGCTGGACAAGTTCGACCACGAGGGGTGCTCGGTGCTCGTCTACCACCTCAAGCCGGCCTTCGTGCAGCCGCTCAAGCGCGAGCTGGCGCAGCTGCCGGTGGAGGTGCTGGAGCTCGGAGACACCTTCGAGTTCTAACCCGCCCGGCGCCCGGACGGACGACCCCTGGGGTCGCTTCCGGGGGCGGGGACGCGCATGGGTGTTGACGGAAACCGGGCAGTGGGATTAACGCCCCTGTCATGGCCTGGTTCTCCAAGAAGCCCCGTATCGCGACCACTCCCGATCCCATCGACGCCCCCAGCCGGATGCAGGGGCTCTGGGCCAAGTGCGAGAACTGCGACGAGATCATCTACCGGCAGGAGTTGGAGAAGAACCTCAACGTCTGCCCGCACTGCGATCACCACCTGCCGTGGATGGCGCGCGCCCGCCTGGCGGCCCTGTTGGATCCGGACAGCTTCGAGGAGTTCGACAAGGAGCTGGAGCCGCAGGATCCGCTGATGTTCTCGGACACGAAGAAGTACAAGGACCGGCTGCGCTCCACGCGCAAGGCGCTCGAGGAGAACGACGCCTTCATCTCCGGCGTGGGCCGCATCGACGGCAAGCCGGTGTCCATCGGCTGCTTCCTCTTCGAGTTCATGGGCGGCTCCATGGGCTCGGTGGTGGGCGAGAAGGTGACGCGCGTCTTCGAGCGCGCCTTCGAGCTCAAGTGCCCGGCCATCGTGTTCTCGGCCTCGGGCGGCGCGCGCATGCAGGAGGGCATCTACTCCCTCATGCAGATGGCCAAGACGAGCGCGGCCATCGCCCGCTTCCGCGCCGTGGGCCAGCCGTACGTCTCCGTGCTGCTGCACCCGACGACGGGCGGCGTGGCGGCCTCCTTCGCCTGGCTGGGTGACTTCATCCTCGCCGAGCCCAAGGCCCTCATCGGCTTCGCCGGCCCGCGAGTCATCGAACAGACCATCCGCCAGCGCCTCCCCGAGGGCTTCCAGCGCTCCGAGTTCCTCCTGGAGCACGGAATGATCGACGCCATCGTCCCGCGCAAGGAGCTGCGCGCGTCGCTGGGTCAGGTCATCAGCCTGCTCGGGTAGCCGTGCCCGCCCCATGACGCTGCCCCGGACGCCGGCGGAGGCCCTGGAGTTCTTCTCCCGGCTGAGCCCCTCCAGCATCAAGCTCGGACTGGAGCGGGTGGAGTCGGCGTTGGAGGCGCTCGGCCATCCCGAGCGCCGCTACCCCGCGCTGCACGTCGCGGGCACCAACGGCAAGGGCAGCACGTGCGCCTTCGCCTCGGCCGCGCTCCATGCCGCGGGCCACCGGGTGGGGCTCTACACCTCGCCGCACCTGGTGCGCGTCAACGAGCGCATCCGCGTGGACGGGGTGGAGATCGACGACGAGGTGTTCGGCCGGCGGATCCTGGAGGTGCTCGAGCGGCACCCGGACGCGGCCACCTCGCTCACGTACTTCGAGTTCGGCACCGTGGTGGCCTTCTGGCACTTCGCCCAGGAGGCCGTGGACGTGGCCGTGGTGGAGGTGGGCCTGGGCGGACGTCTGGATGCGACGCG
Organism: Archangium sp.; assembly: GCF_045802675.1. Lineage (GTDB taxonomy): Bacteria > Myxococcota > Myxococcia > Myxococcales > Myxococcaceae > Archangium. The sequence continues at coordinate 61,317 of NZ_JBJMQO010000134.1, forward strand.
CGCGTGCCACCCGCTCGTCACCGCCATCACCCCGGTGTCGTTCGATCACATGGAGTACCTGGGCCACACGCTGGGGGCGATCGCCGGGGAGAAGGCCGGCATCCTCAAGCCCGGCGTGCCCGTGGTGGTGAGCCGCCAGGAGCCCGAGGCGCTCGCGGCCATCGAGCGCAGGGCAGGGGAGGTGGGCGCGCCGCTGCTCCTGGAGGGCCGCGACTTCGCCGTGGTGGCCCGGCCCGGGAGCGGGCTCGCCTACGAGGGGCTCGGCCTCTGGCTCGAGGGCCTCACCCTGGGATTGCGCGGGGAGCACCAGCGGCAGAACGCGGCGATGGCGCTCGCCGCCCTGGAATCACTCTCCGCACGGGGAGTGCCCGCCTCCCCGGAGGCCCTGCGGACGGGACTCGCCGGGGCTCGCTGGCCTGGACGGTTGGAAGAGCTCGGGGGCCAGCCTCCCGTGCTGCTGGACGGCGCCCACAACCCCGCCGGGGTGCAAGTGCTGCTCGCTGGCCTGCGCTCGCTGTATCCGGGGCGCCGCGTGCACTGCGTCTTCGGCGTGGTGGCCGACAAGGACCGCGGGCCCATGCTGCGCGCGCTCCTGCCCACCTGTACTTCGGTACACCTCACGCCGCTCGACACCCCTCGCTCGCTGGCCCCGGAGCGCTACCTCGACGAGGCGCGTGCCCTCTGTGCGGATGTGTACACCTATCCATCGCTGGACAGCGCATTGGCCGGTGCAAAGGGCCGGGCGGCCCCCGGTGACGTCCTCCTGTGCACCGGCTCACTGTTCCTGGTGGGTTCTGTACGTGCCAGGTTCGGTGGAAACCTTGGCGCATTGCATCACAGTCCGTAGATTCACGTTATGAGATTGCCGGACTGGAGATCAGCGACGCCCACGGGTCCTCATACTCCGACGGTCGACGAGCTGGACTTCAGGTCGTTGTACCAGAAGACCAAGTACGTCGTGGAGACGGCCGACGGCTGGTCCCTGGTCATCACCCGCTACCGCCCCGTCAAGCAGCCCTTCGCGCAGCCCCTGTTCGGCGAGCCCCTGCTGCTGGTGCATGGCTTCTCGCAGAACCGCCACGCGTGGACGAGCGGCCAGTTCGTCAAGAACCTGCTCTTCTTCGGCGTGGACATCCACATCCTGGAGCTGCGCGGGCACGGCAAGAGCTCGCTCGAGTTCCAGAAGGAGCGCGCCGCGCGCTTCCGCCGTCCGCTGCCGCAGGACCTGGACTATGGCTGGGACATCGACAGCTACTTCCTCTACGACCTGCCGGCGGCGGTGTCGGGGGTGAAGCGCATCACCCGGCGCGAGCGCATCTTCTTCTGCGGCCACTCCATGGGCGGGATGCTCGGCTACGGCTACGCCGGCATCCACGACGACTTCGAGGGCCTCATCACCATCGGCTCGCCGGCGGACCTGGGCCGGGGCAGCACGCTGTTGCGGATGCTCGCGCTGGGCGCTCCGGTGCTGGCCACGGCCATCGACACGACGATCGCGGGCCTCAACCTGGAGGAGAAGGCCGGGCACACGGGGCGGATGATGCTCGCCCGGGGCGCCTCCGCGCTCAACGAGGGATTGGCCCGGTGGCTGGAGCCCAAGGATGCGCCGCGGCAGCACCGGTTCCACTACATCCCGGTGGATGACTGGCTGAAGCTCGCCGAGAAGCTGCTCGCGCGCGCCGAGGACCATCCCGTCTTCAACAGCATCACCACTCGCGTCAACCGGCTGAGCAACCCCGCGCGCGTGAGCCCCAAGGACGTGCGCTGGCTGCTGCGCGAGGGCGGTGAGCGCGAGCCGCGCAAGGTGGTGGAGCAGTTCGCCCGGTGGATCCGCCGCGGCGAGATGGTCTGCTACCGCACGGGCTTCGACTTCAAGCGGGGCTTCTCGAAGATCCACGTCCCGATGGCCATCATCTTCGGGGACATGGATCCGCTGGCCTCGGTGGAGTCGACCCGGAGCGTGTACCACGCGGCCCAGAGCGAGTACCTGCTGTGGAGGCCGGTGAAGGGCAACAGCCACATCGAGCTGACGATGGGGCACGACATCCGGCAGATTTGTTACGACATCAAGAACCTCATCGAGTACGCCCGGACACACCGCACCCGGAAGCCCGCGTTGCCTCGGTTGCGTTGAAGACTTTGCGGGGTGGTGGAAAGTTGGAGGCGGCGGACCCCGTGCTACCTTCGAGACGCAATGCGTCCGTACAGAGGGAAGTCGCCGATGAAGGTCATCTGCGTTGCGTTGCTTGCCTGCTTGCTGGTGCCCGCTCTCGCGCTGGCGCAGGAGGGGGCCGCGGCCCAGGGCAATCTCAACACCATCACGGGCGTGACGGTGCGCGGCGGAACGGTGGAGATCGTCGGGACGAAGAAGCCCAACTTCACCACCTTCACGATGACCGACCCTCCGCGTCTCGTGATTGACATCTCCGAGGCCGTCTTCTCCGGCGTGAAGGAGGACATCACCGTCGGCAACGGCACCATCACCGCCATCCGCACCGCGAGCTACGGCTCCGACGAGTCGGCCATCGCGCGCGTGCTCATCGGCTTCGAGCGCGACGTGGATCCGGACATCCAGGCCAACGGCAACGCGCTGGTGGTGAGCGTGGGGGGTGGGGGCGGTGCGGCCGTGGCGGCGGCGAAGCCCTCGGGTCCGGCGGCGGGGACGGGGACGGCTCCCGCGGGGACAGGGACGGGGACGGCTCCAGCGGGTACGGGGACGGGCACGGCTCCAGCGGGCACGGGGGCGGGGACTGGCACCGCGGCGACGCCCGGCACCGGCGCGGATCAGGCGGTCGTGGTGGCGCAGGCGGACCGGCAGCAGCAGGAGAAGGCGGCGGCCCAGGCGGCCGCGGCGGCGCAGAACGATCGTCAGCAGCAGGAGAAGGCCGTGGCGCAGTCCACTGCGGCGGCGCAGGCGGACCGGCAGCAGCAGGAGAAGGCGGCGGCCCAGGCGGCCGCGGCGGCGCAGGCGGATGCCGAGGCCCGGAAGCAGGCCCAGGCGAAGGCCGATGCCGATCGCAAGGCGCAGGAGGAGGCCACGCGCGTGGCGTCCCAGCAGGCCGAGCAGCAGCGTCAGCAGCAGGTGCGCGCCGAGAAGGAAGCGGCCGCGGCCGCGGAGAAGCAGCGCCAGCAGGACGAGGCCCGTGCCGCCGCCGACGCGAAGAAGCGCCAGCAGGCCGACGAGAAGGCTCGCCGCGAGGCGGAGGCCCAGGCCGCGGCCGACGCGAAGAAGCGCCAGCAGGAGGAGGCCCGCGCCGCCGTCGAGGACAAGAAGCGCGCCGCCGCCGAGGAGCGTCAGCGTCAGCGCGAGGAGGCCCAGGCCTCGGCCGAGGAGAAGCAGCGCCAGCGGGAAGAGGCACGCCAGGCGCGCGTCGCCCAGGCCGAGAGGCCGGCACCGCGCCGGGCCGCTCCGGAGCAGGGCGGTGGGGACGAGGTGTCCTCGCGCCGCAAGACGATGACGCGGGTGGACTTCCGGCAGGACTCGGGCGTCGCGCGCGTCGTCGTGCGCACCAACGAGCCCGTCCGCTACACCGTCTCCGAGGGCGCCAGCGAGGTGGTGCTGGAGCTCGAGAACACCCGCATCGCCGAGTCCAACAACACCCTCGCGCTGGACACCTCCTTCTTCAACACGGCCGTGGCCTCGGTGGCCCCGAAGGCCGGGCCCTCGAGCACGGTGCGCGTGGCCATCAAGCTCAAGGCGCAGGTGCCCTACCAGACGCGCCAGGACGGCAACGAGCTGTCCATCGAGTTCCAGCGTCCCTCGGGCCGCTGAGACGGCTCCCGCCCCACCCGGAGCGGCGGCCTGCC
>NZ_JBJMQO010000135.1:0-44458 GCF_045802675.1 Archangium sp.
GAGCTGGGACAGCTCGCCCGCTCCTTCCGCCGCATGGCCGACGAGGTGCAGCGCCGCGAGGAAGCCCTGCGTCAGGCCAACGAGGGTCTGGAGCAGCGGGTCGAGGAGCGCACCCGCGAGCTCAAGGACGTCCACATGCAACTGGTGCAGACGGCCCGGCGCGCCGGCATGGCGGAGATCGCCACCAATGTGTTGCACAACGTGGGTAACGTGCTCAACAGCGTCTACACCTCCGCCATGCTCGCCAAGGAGCGGATGGCGGACATGCGTCTGGAGCACGTGGGCCGTGTGGCCGGCATGATTCAGGAGCACGAGTCCGACGTGGGCACCTTCCTCACCCAGGATGAGCGCGGGCGGAACGTCATGCCCTTCCTGAGCAAGCTGGGGCAGAACCTGCTCGACGAGCGTCAGGACATCCTCTCGTTGCTCGACGACGTGGGCCGCTACACCGAGCACGTGGGCGACATCGTCAAGGTGCAGCAGAACTACGCGCGCATTCCCCGCGTCCACGAGCCCGTTCAACTGGTGGATCTGGTGGAGGACGCCATCCGCATCAACTCGGCCGGGCTCATCCGCCATCAGGTGAAGGTGCAGCGCCAACTGGCCTTGATGCCTCCGGTGCTCACCGACAAGCACAAGGCGTTGATGATCCTCGTCAATCTGGTCAGCAACGCCAAGTACGCCATGGATTCGGTCGCACCGGCCGAGCGGCTCCTGTCCGTCAAGCTGGAGCCCGCCGGGAGTGACCGCCTCCACATCGTGGTTCATGACAACGGAATGGGCATCGCGCCGGAGATGCTCACCCGGATCTTCCAGTATGGCTTCACCACCCGCGAGGAAGGGCATGGCTTCGGCCTGCACTCCAGCGCCATCGCGGCGCAGGAGATGGGTGGCTCGCTGACCGTTCACAGTAACGGTCCGGGACACGGAGCCACCTTCACCCTGGAGCTCCCCTATCTCCCGGCACAACAGGCGGCGGCATGACCCAGCGTGAGAGCAAGAAGCGAGTCCTCATCATCGATGACTCGGAGGCCATCCACACGGACTTCCGGCGGATCCTCACTCCGGAGCAGCGCCGCAGCCGGGGAGACATCGATCTGCTGGAGGAGGCCCTCTTCGGTCCGCCTGCCTCTCGCACCACGGGCCCCACCGAGCCCGAGTTCGAGGTGGACTCGGCCTTCCAGGGACAGGAAGGCCTGGCCAAGATCCGCGCGGCCGTGGAGGCCCACCAGCCCTATGCGCTGGTGTTCCTTGACTACCGGATGCCCCCGGGCTGGAACGGGGCCGAGACGCTGCGGCGCCTGCGCGAGGTGGCTCCCTCGCTGCGCGTGGTGCTGTGCTCGGCCTACTCCGACTACTCGTGGGCGGAGCTCGTGCGGGAGTTCAGCGACCTCCAATTGCTGAAGGAGCTGCGCAAGCCCTTCAACGGGCAGGAGGTGCGCGAACTGGCCGTCACCCTCACCGAGCCCGCTCCGGCTTGAGCCAGTAGCGCTCGCGCTGGAAGGGATAGGTGGGCAGGGTGACCCGGCGCCGCGCGTAGGGCGCATCGAAGGCGGCCCAGTCCACCTCCACGCCTCGCACGTACAGGGTGCCCAGGGTCTCCAGGATCCGGGCCCACTCCAGCCGGGGCCCCAATCCCAGACACACCTCCACCCCGTGGGCCTTCAACGCCTGCCCGGCTTCGTCCCCGAGCGGCGGCCGCTGGCTCCGGGCCTCGCGCCAGAGCTCCTTCTGGAGGGCCTCGCCACCCACCGCCGCTCCCGTCCCGGCGTCCACCAGCAGCAGTCTGGGTGCGGCGTAGGCGCCTGCCTGGGATGGCCCGCCCGACGCCAATCTCAGCCCTTCCTCGAGGCTGAAGACTCCCGCCTCCACCGCCGCCGCCAACAGGCCGATTCCGTGACCGGCCACGGCCCTGGGCTGCACGCCCCAGGCCCGCCACAGCCGCGCCTGAGCCCACTCCAGCGCGAGCTCGGCGGCCCCGCCGTACGGCTCCTGATTCAACAGCGCGGACTCGGAGCCATACAGCACCTGCACCAGCGGCTTCTCCAGCACGCCCTTCAGCGCTTCTCCGCACTTCTCCAGCGCCTCGCGGAAGACGGGCTGCGTCTCGTACAGCTCGCGGCCCATGCCCGCGGTGCGCTCCCCTTCCCCTCCAAAGACAAACACCACCCCGGGCGCGTGCGTCACCTCGCTCCCCACCTTCACGCCCTCCACCGCGCGACCCGCTTCCACCGCGAGGAGTTTCTCGCGCACCTGTTGCAGCGGGGCGCCCACCACCGCCAGCCGGTGCTCGAAGTGGGCCCGCCCCGCCGCGGCCGTGAAACACACCTCCGCGAGCTCCGCGCTGCCCTCCGCCAGGAAGCGGGCGTAACGGCCCGCCTGCGCTCGCAAGGCCTCCTCGCTCCGGGCCGAGAGCACCAGCACGTGCGCCGGCCGCTCCACGTCCCGCTTCACCTCCGCCCGCGCTGGCGCCTCCTCCAACACCACATGCGCCAGGGTTCCGGTCCGCCCGTAGGACGTCACCCCCGCGATGCGCCGGCCCTGCGTCGGCTCCCACGGCGTCAGCTCCACCGGCACCTTCACGCCCATTCCCTTCCAGTCGATGTGGGGATGGGGCTTCTTCAGGTGCAGGTGCGCCGGCAATTGCTTGTTCCGCATCGCCAGCATCACCTTCATCATCCCCACCACCCCCGAGGCCGCCTCCGGATAGCCCAGGTTCGTCTTCACCGAGCCCATCCACAGCGACTCCCCGCCCGAGCGCCCCTCCTTCAACACCGACCACATCGCCTCGGCCTCGATGGGGTCTCCCATCGCCGTCCCCGTGCCGTGCGCCTCCAGGTAGCTCACCTCGGCCGGTGACACGCCCCCGCTCCGCAACGCCTCGCGGATGACCGACTGCTGCGCCACCCCACTCGGCACCGTGAACGCGCTGCTCGGGCCGTCATGCCCCACCGCCGAGCCCCGGATGACCGCGAGGATGTGGGCGCCCCTCGCCCGCGCATCCGACAGCCGCTCGAGCACCAGCAACCCACACGCCTCGGCCCGGCCAAAGCCATCCGCCGACGCGTCGAAGGCCTTGCACCGCCCGTCCGGCGACAGCGCCCCACTGCTGGAAAGATAGACACTCGCCTCCGGCGACAGGAGGAGGTTCACGCCCCCCGCCAGCGCCAGCGAGCACTCGCCATTGCGCAGACTCTGGCTGGCCAGGTGCACCGCCACCAGCGACGACGAGCACGCCGTGTCCACCACCAGGCTCGGGCCCTGGAAGCCAAACAGATACGACAGCCTCCCGGAGATGGCGCAGTTCGCCCTCGCCCCCATGAAGTAGGGGTCAATCACTCGCAGGCCTCCCGCGTTCAGCGCGAGCTGCCCGTAATCATTGTTCATCACCCCCACGAAGACGCCCACCCGGTCCCGCCTGGAGCGCTCCACCGCGTGCCCCGCGCGCTCCAGGGCCTCCCACCCCACCTCCAACACCAGCCGCTGCTGCGGATCCATGTACTCCGCTTCCCTCGGCGAGATGCCGAAGAAGCGCGCGTCGAACCGGTCCACGTCCTTCAGGAAGCCTCCGCGCCGGGTGCGAATCTTCCCCCGTGCCTGGGGATCCGGGTCGTACAAGGACTCGGCGTCCCAACGGTCCGCGGGCACCTCGCTGGTGGCGTCCACGCCCTTCACCTGCAGGTCCCAGAAGTCCTCCGGGGTCTCCACGCCCCCCGGCAGACGGCAGGCCATGCCCACAATGGCAATCGGCTCGCGCCGGGCGGCCTCGGCCTGCTCCAGCCGGGCCTCCAGCTTGCGAATCTTCACCAGCTGTTGCTGCAACAACTGGCGATGGTTGAGCTCCTCGGACATTCCCGCTCCCTCACGAATCCTTGGCGAGATCCTCGGCCACCAGCCGCGCCAGCTCGGCGTCGGACAGGCCCTCGAGGTCCTTCTCCAGCGTGGTGTCCTCGGGCTTCGCGGACACGGGAGGTGCCTTCGGCGTCTCCCCGGTGTCGAGCTTCAACACCTCGCCCAGCAGGTGCCGTACCAGGAAGTCGACGGTCGGGTGATCCAACGCCACCGTCGCCGGCACGGAGATACCGAGCCCCTTCTGCAACACATTGCGCAGCTCGATGGCCATCAGCGAGTCCATGCCGAGCTCGGCGAAACCCTGACGCCAGTCGAGCTCCGAGGGCCGCAGCCGGAGGATGCGCGCGACCTCGTCCTGGAGGCCCCGCGCCAGCACCTCGGGCCGCTCGTGAGGCATTGCCGCCCGGAGCTGCTCCGCCAGCGGGTAGCGCGGAGGCTGCACCGCGCGAGGCCCGGCGCCCCGGACAGGTGCCAGCGTCTCGAAGAAGGACGAGCGCCCGAGGGCCCCGATCGACTCCAGGTACACCGGCCACTGCACGGACATGAGGGCCACCTGCGGCTTGCCGCTCGCGAGCGCCTCGCCGAACAGCGCGAGGCACTGCCGCGTCGGAAGCAGCCGGATGCCCCGGCGCTCCAGGGAGCGCGACACGTGCGCATCCAGCGAGCCCAGCATGCCCGCCTCCGCCCACGGTCCCCAATCCATCGACTGCGCCACCAGCCCACGGGCCTGCCGCTCGTGCGCGAGCGCGTCCAGGAAGGCGTTCGCCGCGGCGTAGTTGCCCTGTCCCGCCGAGCCGAGCATCGCGGAGGCCGAGGCGAAGAAGACGAAGAAGTCCAGCTCCCGGTTCCCGGTGAGCCGGTGCAGGTTCCACGCTCCCGCCACCTTCGGCGCCATCACCCGCTCGAAGCGGGCGAGGTCCTGCTGCGCGAGCGCTCCGTCATCCAGCACGCCCGCCGAATGGACGATGCCCCGCAGCGGTGGGGACTCCGCGTCGAGCCGCTGGAGGAGCTTCGCCACGTCCGCCTCGCGCGAGACGTCCACGGAGGCCACGAGGACGTGGGCCCCCGCCTTCTCGAGCGCGCGCACCGACTCGGTGGCCGAGGCCGAAGGCGCCCGGCGGCCCACCAGCACCAGGTGACGCGCGCCCTGCTCCACCATCCACCGCGCCACCTCCAGGCCCAGTCCACCGAGCCCGCCCGTGACGAGGTAGGTGGCGTCCGCGCGGAGCGTGATGGAGGCGCCGCGCGAGCTCGTGTCCTTGCGCAGCACCGGGTGCAGGCGCACGCCGCCGCGGAAGGCCACCTCGCGCTCGGGAGCGAGCGCACCGCCTCCCAGCTCGGAGAACAGCATCCGGATGCTGCCCTCGAGGTTCTCCGGATCCAGGTCCACGCGGGTGCAACGCACTCCGGGCAGCTCCAGGTCCATCACCCGGCCGAGTCCCCACAGGGTCGCCTGGGCCAGCGCGAGCCCCGGGCGGGTGTCCTTCACCGCCTGCGCGCCCCGGGTGACGAGCCACACGGGAGGCGCATCGTCCCGGCTCGCCAGCGCCTTCACGAGCCGCACCACGCCATCACTCGCCTCCAGCGCCGCCCGCTGCACCGACTCCGCGGTGGCGTCCTTGCCAGGCCGTTGATCCAGGCCTCCCAGGTACACCACGCCCGCGCAGCCGTCCGGGACGCGGGTGAGCTCCCCGGAGCGCACGCGGACCACGGACGCGCCGTGCTCCTCGAGCATGCGCCCGAGCCGCTCGCCCACGCCCTGGCCATCCATGAGCAGCACCCACGGCTGCTTCCTGTCCGCCACGGGCGTCGCGGTGGGCACCGCCGTGGGCATGGGCCGCCAGAAGATGTCGTAGCGGGCCTCGTCCCGGCGTGCGTGCGTGCTGAGGCGCACGGCTTCCCGGCTCGCCATCCGTCCCCGGAAGCCCAGCACCTCCGCCACCAGCCCCTGCTCGTCGAAGATGCGCAGGTCGCCGCCGATGGGCGCACCCGGCTCGGCCTTCCCGCCCCCTTCGATGCGGGCATGGCACCACACCGTCCCGCGCGGCCGCCGGTAGACGGTGAAGCGCGACACGCTGAACGGGATGAGCAGCGCGTCCGACTTGCGGGCCTGGAGATCCAGCGTCCAGCTCGCGAGCACCTGGAAGCACGAGTCCACGAAGCCCGGGTAGAGCGGGTAGTCCTCCAGGTCGTCCGGCAGCGGAGGCAGCCGCATCTCCCCGAGGAGCTCATCTCCCGCGCGAGCCACCGAGTGGATCCACTGGTAGCCCGAGCCCAGCGTGTAGCCCTGCTCCTTCATGGCGCTGTAGAGCTCGTCGCCCGAGCGGCGCTCGCTGCAACGGGCCAGGAGCTCCTCGCGCGAGGCCCACGGCTGGGGCGGCTCGGCGAGGCCCACCCGCACTCCGCCGCTGGCGTGCAGCACCCACGTCTCCGCGCCGTCCGAGCCACCGAGCGACTTCACCTCGAAGGCCCGGCCCTGCTCCTGGGGCGTGAGGATGACCTGGAGCGTGCGCTCCTCGTCGTCCGCGAGCACCAGCGCCTGGGGGAAGGCCAGGTTCTCCAGCGTGCACGCGGGCGAGCCGAAGGCGTCCTCGATGACCGAGAGCACCAGCGACACGTGCGAGGACCCCGCCGCGACGAGCGAGCCGAAGAGGCGATGGTCGTTGAGGTGCGCCGGCCGGGACGGTCCGTAGGCCGTCTCGTACACGAGCGCGTCGAGCACCGGGGAGCGCAGCCGCCGGCCGAAGTGCGGCGTGAGGGCCTGCTCGCCCCGGGGAGCGAGTGCCCCTCGCGGCGCGCCCCGCCACCAGTAGCGCTGGCGCTGGAAGGGGTACGTGGGCAGGGAGATCCGGCGCCGGGCGTACGGTGCATCGAACGCGGCCCAGTCCACCTCCACGCCCTTCACGTACAGCGCGCCCAGCGTCTTCAGCAGCCGCGTCCAGTCCGCTTCGCCCGGGTGGAGCAAGAGGACCTCGGCGCCCTCGGTGTTGCCCTTCTCCGAGCGCACCAACGGCACATTGGCCACCACGAGCCTCAGCCCCTCCTCCAGGCCGAGCACTCCCGTCTCCACCGCCGCGACGTACTCGCCCACGCCCTGCCCCACCACCCCCGCTGGCAGCACGCCCCACGCGCGCCACAGCCGCGCCAGGGCCCACGACAGCGTGAACTCCGCGGCCCTGCCGTACGCCTCCTCCTTCAACAGCGCGGAGCCGGGGCCGTACAGCACCTGCACCAGCGGCGTCTCCAGCACGCTCCTGAGCGCCTCAGCGCACTTGTCCACCGCCTCGCGGAAGACGGGCTGCGTCTCGTACAGCTCCTTGCCCGTCTCCTTGCCCATGACGGCCGAACCGAAGACGAAGGCCACCTCGCGCGCCGGGCCCGCCGCCTTCCCCGGCACCACGCCTTGCGCCTCCCCGCCCGCCGCCACCGCCGACAGCAGCTCGCGCATCCGCCTCGAGTCCCGGCCCACCACCGCCAGCCGGTGCTCGAAGTGCGCGCGTCCCACCGCGGCCGTGAAGCACACGTCTCCCAGCTCCGCGCGCCCTTCCTCCAGCACTCGCGCGTACTGGTCCGCCTGGGCTCTCAGCGCCTCCGGGCTCCGCGCCGACAGCACCAGCACGTGCTCCGGTCTCTCCACGTCCCGCGTCCGCACCGGCATCGGCGGCGCCTCCTCCAGCACCACGTGTGCGTTCGTCCCGCCGAAGCCGAAGGAGCTCACCCCCGCGAGGCGCCGCCCCTGCGTCGGCTCCCACGGCGTCAGCTCCACCGGCACCTTCACGGCCATGCTCTTCCAGTCGATGTGCGGGTTGGGCGTCTTCAGGTGCAGGTGCGCCGGCAGCTGCTTGTTCCGCATCGCCAGCACCACCTTCATCACGCCCGTCACGCCCGCCGCGGACTCCAGGTGCCCGAGGTTCGTCTTCACCGAGCCCATCCACAGCGACTCGCCTCCCTTGCGCCCCTCCTTCAGCACCGACCACATCGCCTCCGCCTCGATGGGGTCTCCCAGCGACGTCCCCGTACCGTGCGCCTCCAGGTAGCTCACCTCGGCGGGAGAGACTCCCGCATGCCCCAGCGCCTCGCGGATGACCGCCTGCTGCGCCAGTCCGTTCGGCACCGTCAGCCCGCTGCTCGCTCCGTCCTGGTTCACCGCCGTGCCGCGGATGACCGCGAGGATGTCGTCCCCGTTCGCCTGCGCCTCGGAGAGCCGCTTGAGCACCAGCACGCCGCAGCCCTCGGCCCGGGCGAAGCCATTCGCCGACGCGTCGAACGTCTTGCACCGCCCATCCGCCGCGAGCATCCGCGCCTTGCAGACGGCCATCATCGGCTCGGGCGACAGGATGAGATTCACTCCCGCCGCGAGCGCCATCGTGGACTCGCCCGAGCGCAGGCTCTGGCAGGCCAGGTGCAGCGCCGTCAGCGACGAGGAGCACGCCGTGTCCACCGCCATGCTCGGGCCCTGCAGGCCGAGCGTGTACGAGAGCCGTCCCGCCACCACGTTCAGCGACGTGCCCGAGGCGAACCATGCATCCACGTCCTCGGGCCGCCCCTGGAGGATGACCCGCGCGTAGTCCGCCGTGGTGATGCCCACGAAGACGCCCGTGCGCGATTCACGCAGTGCCTTCACGTCCTGGCCGGCCCGCTCCAGCGCCTCCCAGGCCACCTCCAGCACCAGCCGCTGCTGCGGATCCATGCTCTCCGCTTCGCGCGGCGAGATGCCGAAGAACTGCGGCTCGAAGCGGTCCACCTCCCGAAGGAAGCCGCCCGAGCGCACGTACATCTTCCCCGGCGCCTCCGGATCCGCGTCGTACCAGGCGTCCACGTCCCACCGGTCCGCCGGAATCTCCGAGATGGCGTCCGTGCCCTCGCGCAACAGCTTCCAGAAGGCCTCTGGCGAGTCCGCTCCACCCGGCAGCCGGCACGCCATGCCGACGATGGCGATGGGCTCGTCCGGCGGGGCTTCGCTCCGGGCCTCGGGCGCGGCGGCGCGGGGAGCCTCCGCCTCGACGAGCGAGAACAGATGCTCCGTGAGGGCCCGCACGCTCGGGAAGTTGAAGGCCAGGGTCGCCGGCAGCGACAGCCCCAACGACTTCTCCAGGCGGACCTTCACCTCCACCGACATGATGGAGTCCATCCCCAGCTCGTGGAAGCCGCGCTCGGCCTCGAGCACCTCGCCGGACGGCAGGCCGAGGATGCGCGACACGGTCTCCTGCACCAGGGACCGCAACGCCTCGTGCCGGGCGGACGCGGAGGCCGCTTCGCGCCACGGTGCCGGGGCGGAAGCCTTCGCGTCGGCCTTCGCCGGAGCCGCCGTCTGCGAGGCCGTCTCCTTGCGAATCCGCTCCAGCAGGGGCCTCGGGCCACGGGACTCGAAGATGGGCCGGAAGCGCTCCCAGCGGACGCTGGCCACCACGGCCTGCGGCACACGCGCCCCCACGAGCCGCTCCATCCACTCCAGCGCGGACTCTCGCTCCATCGGCTCCACGCCCAGGGTGTCCAGCCAGCGCTTCTCCTCGGGGGTGGCCGCGCCCTGGCCGCTCCAGAGCCCCCAGTTGATGCTCGTCGCCGGCAAGCCGAGCGCGTGCCGGTGCACGGCGACCGCATCCAGGAAGGCATTGGCCGCGGCGTAGTGCCCCACGCCCGCCGAGCCCCACACGGCCGCGATGGACGAGAAGAGCACGAAGAAGTCCAGCGGCTCCTCGCGCGTCAGCTCGTGGAGGTGCCAGACGCCCTCCACCTTCGGAGCCAGCACCCGGTCGAGCATCTCCGCGTCCAGGTCGCGCACCATCGCCGTCGACGACACCGCCGGAGCGTGGACGATGCCGCGCAGCGGAGGCATCGAGCTCTTCACCCGCTCGAGCAGCGCCGCCATCGCGTCGCGCCGGGACACGTCCGCCTGGGCCAACAGCACCTCGGCGCCCGCCGCCTCCAGCTCGCGCACGAGGGAGATCCGCTCGGCCTGCTCGCCGCCCTGGGCCTGGAGCACCTCCCACTGCGAGCGCTCGGGGAAGGCCCGGCGCGCGGTGAGCACGAGGTGCCTCGCGCCCCGGCGTACCAGCCAGCGCGCCACCTCGAGCCCGAGCGACCCCTGGCCCCCCGTGATGAGGTAGGTGGCCTCGGCCCGCACCGTCATGGGCCGGGACTCCGGGGCCTCGCGCTCCACGAGACGCGCCACGAACCGCTGGCCGCCCCGCAGCGCCACCTGATCCTCACCCGACGCGGCACGCAGCTCGTCCCAGAGGGAGTCCACGCCCTCCTCGGGGCCCAGGTCGATCAACCCACCCCAGCGGCCCGGACTCTCCAGCGCCACGGTCCGCCCGAGTCCCCAGAGCGGTGCCTGGGCGGGCTCCACCTTCGCCACGCCCGGACCCGCGGCCTGCGCGCTCCGGGTGATGATCCACAGCCGTCCGCCCGGCTCCTGCGAGCCGTCCACGACGCGCAGCACGGAGGCCACACTTGCACAGGCCTCGCGAATGCCCGCGCCGTCCACGCCCGTCACATCCAGGCCGCCCAGGTACACCACGCCCGCGCAGGGCGACGCCACGGAGAAGCGCTCGCGCCACAGCCGCCCGAGGCCCGCGGTATCGTTCGCGTCCACCTTCACGCAGGACAGCCCCTGGGCCTCGATGCGCGCGGCGAGCTGCTTGCCCACGCCACCGCGATCGCACAGCAGCAGCCAGGTGCCAGGCGCCGGAGAAGAGGACGGCGCCAGACGCGCCGCGGGCTGCCACTCCAGTCCGTACAGCTCGCCCTTCGCGGCTCGAGCGGGGGAAGCCTCGGCCCGGACGCTCGCCACGGAGGTGGACACCTCGGGAAGGGCCCAGTACCGCTGCCGCTGCCACGGGTAGCGAGGCAGCGCCACCTTGCGGCGCGCGAGCTCCGGGTCCACCCTGCGCCAGTCCAGCGCGAGCCCCCGGACGAACAGGTGTCCGAGCGCGGCCCGCATCTGCTCGGCGTCATCCTTGCCCTTGCGCAGCGAGGGGAGCCACTCGGGCCCCTCGCCCAGGCACGCCTTGCCGAGCCCCAGCAGCGTGGTGTGCGGGCCCACCTCGACGAAGGCGTCGATGCCCAGCCCGCGCAGGGACTCCATGCCCTCCTGGAAGCGCACGGCCTCGCGCGCGTGGCGGCGCCAGTAGCCCGCGGAGCCCAGCTCGCCCGGGCCCACCGGCCGGCCGGTCACGTTGGAGATGAGCGGAATCTGGCCCGCCTTCCACCTCATCCGTGCCGCCTTCGCCTCCAGGGCGTCCAGCATCGGATCCACCAGCGGCGAGTGGAAGGCATGCGAGACGGTGAGCTTGCGCGCCGCGATGCCCTGGGACTCCAGCGCCGAGATGATGCGCTCCACGGCGTCGGCGGCACCGGACAGGGTGAGCTGGCCCGGAGCGTTGTACGCGGCGATGGACGCTCGGTCCCGGTACGGCGCGAGCAGCGGCACCACCTGGGCCTCGGTGGCGAACACCGTGGCCATGACGCCGCCCGCGGGCAGCGCCTGCATGAGCCGCCCGCGCTCGGCGATGAGCTCCAACGCGTCCTCCATCGAGAGGATGCCAGCCACGCACGCGGCGGCGAACTCGCCCACGCTGTGGCCCATCACCGCGTCCGGCACCACGCCCCACGAGCGCCACAGCTCCGCCAGCGCGTACTCCAGGGCGAACAGCGCCGGCTGGCTGTACGCCGTCTGGTCGATGGGCGAGGGCACCCCGTCCTTCGGGTACAGCACCGAGAAGAGGTCCAGCTTCGGCTTGAGCCGCGCGGCGCAGCGCTCCAGGGCATCACGGAAGACAGCGGACGTCTCGTAGAGCCGCCGGCCCATGCCGGGGAATTGCGAGCCCTGACCGGTGAAGAGGAAGGCCACCCGGGGTGCGGAGTGTCCCGCCTTGCCCTGGACCACCTGCTCCGTCTTGCGTCCCGAGGCGAACGCGGACAGGCCCGTGGCCAGCGCCTGCGAGGAGCCGCCCACCACGGACAGCCGGTGCGGCATGCGCGCGCGGGTGGTGTTCGCGGTGAAGCACACGTCCGCGGCGTCCAGGTTCGGATGGTCGGTGAGGTGGTCCGCGTAGCGGCGCACCAGGGCCGAGAGGGCCTCCTCACTCCGGGCCGAGAGCGTCAGCAGGTGCGCGGTGGGCCGGGTGAGCGTGTACGCGGGCGGCGCCGGAATGGGCGCCTCCTCCAGGATGATGTGCGCGTTGGTGCCGCTCATGCCGAACGCGCTCACGCCCGCGAGCCGGGGCGTCGCCGAGCGCTTCCACGGCCACAGCTCGCCGGGGATGAAGAACGGCGTGCCCTCCAGGCGGATGCGCGGGTTGAGCCGGCTGAAGTTCAGGTGCTTGGGGATGGCCTCGTGCTGGAGCGCGAGCACCACCTTCATGAGCCCGGCGATGCCCGCCGCCGCCTCCAGGTGGCCGAAGTTCGTCTTCACCGAGCCGAGCGCGCACCGCGAGCCATCCGGCCTCGGCTTGCCCATCACGTCGACGAGCGCCTCCACCTCGATCGGGTCTCCGAGCGGCGTGCCGGTGCCGTGGGCCTCCACGTACCCGAGGGCGGAAGGGTCCACCTTCGCGTTCGCCAACGCCTGCCGCAGCAGGGCCTGTTGAGCGAGCATGTTGGGTGCGGTGAGTCCCTGCGAGCGCCCATCCTGGTTGACGGCCGAGCCACGGATGACCGCGAGGATGCGATCCCCCTGGGCCTGCGCGTCCGACAGCCGCTTGAGCACCACGAGCCCGCAGCCCTCGCCGCGCACGAAGCCATTGGCCCGCGCGTCGAAGGCACTGCACCGGCCGTTCGGAGAGAGCGCCTGCATGCGCACGAGCGTCTCGGTGACGGACGGGTCCAACACGAGGTTGGCGCCGCCCGCGAGCGCCACGTGGCACTCGCCATTGCGCAGGCTCTGAGAGGCCAGGTGCAGCGCCACCAGCGAGGACGAGCACGCCGTGTCCACCGCGAGGCTCGGCCCCTGCAACCCGAGCGTGTACGAGACACGTCCGGGCGGGAAGCAGTGGCCGTTGCCGGTGCCGTAGTAGGCGTCGATGTGCTCGGGGTCCGTGGGCAGCAGCTTCGCGTAGTCGTCACCCGTGAGGCCCACGAAGACACCCGTGGGCGTCTCCACCAGCCGCTCGGGATCCTGCCCCGCGTGCTCCAGCGCCTCCCAGGCCACCTCCAGCAGCAGCCGCTGGCGGGGGTCCATGCTGGTGGCCTCGCGCGGAGAGATGCCGAAGAACGCCGCGTCGAAGCCGCTCACGTCCTCCAGGTAACCCGCCCAGCGCGGCGAGCCCGTGTCCGGCCCGGCACGGCGCGAGGACGGCTCCCGGCGGACGGCATCCCTCCCGGCCGCCAGCAGCTCCCAATACGCCTCCGGCGTGTCCGCTCCGCCGGGGAAGCGGCATCCCATGCCGATGATGGCGATGGGTTCGGTGCGGGCCCGCTCGAGGGAATCGATACGGGCCTGCATCTTCTGCATCGCCATCACGGCGCGCGCCAGGCGCTGCTTGAGCTCGTCCTTCACTTCCTCGCTCACTTCACGTCCTCCCAGGCCGCCAACGCGTCATCCACCATCTCGAGCAACTTCCCTTCCGACAGCTCCGCGAGCTGATGGACCTCTGGATCCGCCGGAACGGGGGGCCGGATCACCACTGCCGTGTGCACCGGCTCCACCGGGGCCGCCGCCTCGTGATGCTTCGGCGCGAGCCCCAGCTGATCCAACAGGTACGTCGACAGCGCCATCAGCGTCGAGTGCGCCCACAGCAGCGTCACCGACAGCTTCAGATCCAACGCCGCCTCGATGCGGTTGCGCAGCTCCAGGCTCATCAGCGAGTCGAGCCCCAGGCCGCGGAACGGCTCGTGCCGGCCCACGCGCGAGGGATCGATTCGCAGCACCTGGGCCAGCCGCTCCCGCAGGTGGGCCTCCAGCTTGCCTGGCCGCTCGCCGGACGCGGTGCGCCGCAGCTCCACCAGGAAGTCCGAGCGCCCACGCTGTCCCTCGCTGCGCTCGGCGGCCAGCTCGTCCCAGACGCGCATGGACGCCGCGCTCGGGAAGAACTCCAGCCACTGGCGCACGTCGAGCGACACCGCGCCCACGTGCACCGCGCCCTCCTCCAGCAGCCGCTCGAGCAGCTCGCTGCCCTGACGCGGGGTGAAGCTCGCCATGCCCTGGTAGGCCAGGCGCTCGCCCCGGTTGGAGTGCGCGGCGGCCAGACCCACCTCGGAGAAGGGACCCCAGTTGACGCTGAGGCCGGGCAGGCCCTGCTGGCGCCGGTAATGGGCCAGCGCGTCCATGGCCGCGTTCGCCGCCGCGTAGTTGCCCTGGCCCGGCAGGCCCAGCAGCGCGGACATGGACGAGTAGAGGACGAAGAAGTCCAGCGGCTCGTCACGGGTGAGCATGTGCAGGTTCCACGCGCCTTGAATCTTCGGCGCCATCACCGAGCGGAACCGCGCCGGCTCCTGCTGCTCCAGGATGCCGTCATCGAGCACGCCCGCGCAGTGTAGCACGCCCCGCAGCCGGGGCATGTCCCCGCGCGTGAGCTCCAGCACCTCGGCCAGACGCCGCGCGTCCGCCACGTCCGCGCGCATCACCTCCACGCGAGCCCCCTCGGCCCGCAGCGCCTCCAGCTCCGGCAGGGCCGTCATGGGCGAGGCGCTGCGGCCCAGCAGCAGCAGGTGGCGTGCGCCATGACCGACCAGCCAGCGCGCCGCCTCCAGGCCCAGGCCACCGAGGCCACCGGTGATGAGGTACGTCCCGTCCGGCCGCACCCGGAAGCCCGGCCGCGGCGGCACCACGCGCAGCTCCGGGTCCTCCATGGTGACGACGAGCTTGCCCACGTGCTGGCCCTGCGCCATCTCGCGGAAGGCCTCGGACACCTGTGACACGGGGAAGACGCGGTGGCTCACGGGCTTGAGCTCGCCCGTCGCCATGCGCTCCACCACCTCGCGCAGCATCCGCGAGCACAGCGCCGGCCGCTGCTCCCTCAGGCCCACCAGATCGATGGCCGCGTACACGAGCCGGCGGCTGAACTGGGAGAGGTCCAACGCCCGGCCGCCGTGGATGTCGCGGTTGCCCACCTCGAGGAAGCGCCCGTCCGGTGCGAGCACCTCCATGCTCCGGGTGATGGCATCTCCGGAGAGGGAGTTGAGCACCACGTCCACGCCCTCCTTGCCCGTCACGCGCAGCACCTCGTCCGCGAAGGCGAGCGTGCGCGAGTCCATCACGTGTTTGATGCCCAGCGAGCGCAGCAGCTCCCGCTTCTCCGGCGTGCCCGCGGTGGCGAGCACCTCGGCGCCGAGGTACTGGGCGATCTGCACCGCGGCCAGTCCGAGCCCGCCCGCCGCGGAGTGGATGAGGATGCGCTCACCCTTCTGCAGCCGGGCCAGGTGGTTGAGCGCGTACCAGGCCGTCATGAAGACGCTGGGGATGGAGCTGGCCTCCACCGCGCTCAGGTTCTCGGGGCGGCGCACGGCGAAGCGCGCATCCGTGACGACGTGCGAGGCCATGGCGGACGGCGCGAAGGCCACCACCGCGTCTCCCTCCTCGAGGTCCGTCACCCCCTCGCCCACGGCCACCACCCGGCCGGCGCAGTCCAGTCCGAGCGGCAGGCCCTCCAGCGGCGCCCCGGGGGCCTTGCCCGTGTTCTTCATCACGTACAGGCCCATGGTCTTCATCACGTCGATGAAGTTGAGGGCCGAGGCCTCGACGGCGATCTCCACCTGGCCCGGGCCGGGCTGGTGCCGCTCGGCCATGCGCACCGTCACGCCGCCGAAGGAGCCCGCCGGAGGCGTCTCCACCTGGAAGGAGCGTCCCGCCGCGGGCAGCAGCGGCTCCACCAGCATCTCCTTCGAGCCCGAGCGCCGCACGAGCCGTGCCGCGAAGCGAGCCCCCGCCCGCAGCGCCACCTGCTCGTCGTCGGCGCGCGCGGCCAGCTCGCGGCCCAGGGCCTCCACGTCCACGCTGGGCGAGGAGGGATCCAGGTCCACGCACGTGCAGTGCATCTCCGGGTGCTCGTGCCCCACCGCGCGGCCGAGGCCCCAGAGCGTCGCCTGGAGCGCTCCCGTCGCGGGCGAGTTCAGCACCGGGTAGGCGCCGCGCGTCACCAGCCACAGGCGCGGAGGATCCCTCCACCCCATCCGCAGCACCTCCTGGACGATGCGCAGCGTGCCGGCGCAGGCCCGCACCGCCTCGTCGAGGGCGCGCTCACCGGACACGTCCGGGGACGGCATGTCCAGGCCCCACAGGTACGCCACGCCCGTGCAGGTGTTGCCCTGCGGGTAGCACTGCTGCAGCACCAGGTGCAGGTCCTCGCGCGAGCCGGGAGTCACCGTGTAGTGGCGGGCGCCCAGCTTGCGCAGGCCCGTCCCCGCCTCCACGCGGACGCAGGAGCCACCCCACGACTCCAGCATCTCCGCCAGCGCGGCCCCCACCCCGGTGGTGTCCTGGAAGATGAGCCAGGGCGCGTCGGCCGAGCCCGGCTCGAACACCGCGGGCAGGCCCACCCGGCGCCAGACCAGCTCGAAGAGCGAGCGATCCTGCTCGGAGCGGGCGCGGCCGTAGCGCGTGGCCAGCGCGGAGAGCTCCAGGCCCTCCACCTCGGCGAGCGGCACGCCCTGCGCGTCGAGCAGGAGCACATCCCCCTCCAGGGGCATGCCCTTGCGCCAGGAGTCCAGGGAAGGCAGGCGCGCGTGGGCCCACTGCGGTGTGCCCCGGCGCAGCACCTCGAAGCGGCGCAGGCGCACGGGGACGAAGGTGGTGTCCCCCGAGGGCACCGCATCCAGCAGCACCTGCAGCGCCGCGTCGAGCACCGCGGGGTGCAGCTCGCTCCCGGGCCCGAGCGCCTCGGGCACCTCGATGCGGCCCACGGCCTCTCCGTCCCGGCGCCACGACTCCTTGAGGCCCCGGAAGGTGGGGCCGTACTGGAGGCCGCGCTGCTCCATGCCCTGGTAGTGCCCCTCGCCGATGCGGACCTCGGTGCACCGCCGCTGCACTTCCTCCACCATGGTGAGCGGCAGCGAGCCGCGCCCGTTGGAGTCCGCCGCGCGCACGCGCCCGTTGGCGTGCACCGTCCACATCTCCGCGCCGCCGCCGCCGCCCGACGTGGGGATGAAGCTGGACACCTTGAAGGAGATGGCGCCCGTGGAGCCCACGTCCACCAGCAGCTCCGCCTTGCGCGTGCTGTCACCGAGCAGCGCCAGCGCGTCGTCGATGCGCAGGTCCTCGAGCACCCACGGCCCGGGCCCCAGTGCCGTCTGCACCGCCGTCATCGTCCAGTCCAGGTACGCCGTGGTGGGCAGGAGGATGGTGCCCTGCACACGGTGGTCCGCCAGCCAGGGCAGGTGCTGCACCCCCACCTCCACGTCCCAGAAGAAGGCCCCGGGGCGCAGCGAGGAGCGGCGCACGGGTCCCAGCAGCGAGTGGCCCCGCTGCTCGCGCGTCACCTTCGGCGAGGGAGCCGCCTCGCCCGGCTGGAACCAGCAGTCCTGGCGCTGCCAGGGGTAGTCCGGCAGCCGCACCCGGCGGCCGCTCTCCGGGTACAGCGCCTTCCACTCCACCTCGCGGCCCGCGGCGTAGAGGCCGCCGAGCGTCTCCAGCATCACCTCGCGCTCCGGCTGCTCGCGGCGCAGGGACGGCAGCACCGTGCCCTCCATGCGCAGGTGGGCGATGGTCTGCTCGATGGCGGGCAGCAGGATGGGGTGCGGACTCACCTCCACGAAGAGCGAGTGCCCGTTCTGGGCGAGGCTCTCCACCACGGGGGCCAACAGCACCGGATCCCTCAGGTTGCGCACCCAGTAGCCCGGCTCCAGGTCCGCGCCGTCCGTCACCTCGCCCGTCACGGTCGAGTACAGCGGCACCTCGCCGCGCCGGGGTGCCAGGCCCTCGAGCGCCCGGAGCAGGTCCTCGCGCAGCGGCTCCATCTGCGGGCTGTGCGAGGCCACGTCCACCTTCACCCGGCGGCAGAAGACCTGGCGCGCCTCCAGCTTCTCCACCACCTGGGCGAGCGCGTGCGGCTCGCCGGAGAGGACGGTGGAGCGCGGGCTGTTGCTGGCGGCCACGGACAGCCAGTCCTCCAGGCCGCGGATGGCGACGCGCGCCTCGTCCATCGTCAGCTCCACCATGACCATGCCGCCCTGGCCGCTCACGCGGCGCATCAGCAGGCTGCGGCGGCAGATGATGCGAGCCGCGTCCACCAGGTCCAACGCCCCGGCCACGTGCGCCGCGGCGATCTCCCCCATGCTGTGGCCCACCACCATGTCGGGCACCACGCCCCAGGCGCGCCACAACCGCGCCAGCGCCACCTGGATGGAGAAGAGCGTGGGCTGCACCTGATCGATGCGCTCCATCCACGCCGCGTCGTCCGAGGACAGCAGCTCTATCAGCGACCAGTCCACGAAGCGGCGCAGCGCGGCGTCACACTGCTCGAGCGCCGAGCGGAACACGGGCTCCTCGGCCATGAGGCGGCGCCCCATGCCCAGCCACTGCGAGCCCTGGCCCGGGAAGACGAACACCACGGGCTGGTGCCGGCCATCCAGGTTGCGCGTGACGGAGAGCCCCGGGCGCACCTCGCCGCGCAGGAAGGCCTTGAGGCCGTCGCGGGTCTCGGTGGGCGTGCGGGCCAGCAGCGCCAGGCGGTAGTGCAGGTGGGTGCGGTGCACGGAGGCCGAGTAGCAGACGTCGTGCAGCGCCAGCGGGCGCTCCTCGAGGCGCGCGAGCAGGGCGCTGGCCGCCTGGGTGAGCGCCTCGGGCGTCTGGGCGGACAGGGGCAGCAGCTCCGTGCGTCCGGCCGCCTCGGGGGGCGGCTTCGCGGAGGGCAGCTCGGTGACGGGCACCTGCGGCGGCGGCAGCGAGGCCCAGCGCACCTGGACGCCCCGCGCGTGCAGCGCCGCGAGCGACTCCAGCAGGGCCGCGCGGGCCTCGTCGCGCCGCAGCGAGCCCACCACCACGCCCGCCTTGCCGGCCTTGCGCAGCAGCTGCTCCACCGGGCGGCACAGCACCGGGTGGGGGCTGAGCTCCACGAAGGAGTCGATGCCGTCGGCCACCAGGCGCTCGGCGGCCTGGGCGAAGCGCACGGGCTGGCGCAGGGTGCGGCAGCGCGCATCCCCCGTGCGGCCCTCCACGCCCATCTCGCGCGCCACGGTGGACACCCAGCGGATGCCCCCCTCGCGCGCCCACAGCCGCTCCTGGGCCGCCTCCAGCTCGTCCCGCAGCGACTCCCACTGCCGCAGGCGGCTGGCGCGGTACACCTTCCACACCGCGTCCGCGGCCTCCAGGCCCCCGGCGATGCACGCGGCGGCCACCTCGCCCACGCCGTGGCCCACCACCACCTCGGGCTCCACGCCCCAGGCGCGCCACAGCGCCGCCAGGCCCACCTGCATCGCGAGCGTCAGCGGCTCGGCGGCGTCCTCGTCCGCGAGCACCCGCGAGTGCGGATCCCTCATGGCCTCCACCAGCGACCAGCCGGCCAGCGGCATGAAGGTGGTGTCGAGCGCCTCCACGCGGGCGCGGAACACCGGCTCCGTGGCCAGCAGCTCGCGGCCCATGGTGGCCCACTGAGAGCCCTGGGGCGAGCACATGAAGGCCACCCGCGGCGGCGTGCCCAGCTCCCCCGTGAAGAGGCCCGCCCGGCGCCGCCCCTGCCGGAAGGACTTGAGCTGCAGGGCCAGCTCCGCGCGCGTGCGGAAGGTGAAGGCCGCCCGGTGGCCGCCCGTCCCCGTGAGCAGCGCCCAGGTGCGGCACAGGTCGCGCACGCACACCGGCGACTCCTCGTGCTGCAGCAGCTCCTCCGCCTTCGCCGCCTGGGCGAGCAGCTCCGCCTGGGAGTCCGCCGCCAGCGGCAGCAGCTCCTCGCGCCCCACCGGCGACTCCTCCAGCACCACGTGGGCGTTGGTGCCGCCCCAGCCGAACGCGCTCACT
This sequence comes from Archangium sp., assembly GCF_045802675.1. Taxonomy (GTDB): domain Bacteria; phylum Myxococcota; class Myxococcia; order Myxococcales; family Myxococcaceae; genus Archangium. Next base: position 19,742 of record NZ_JBJMQO010000135.1, read on the forward strand.
CCCGCCGTCGCGGGCTCGTCCTCGCTGGGCCACGGCATCAGCCGCTGCGGCAGGCTCAGCCTCAGCTCGCCGAAGGGAATACGCGGGCTCGGCTCGCCGTGCATCATGTGCGGCGGCACCAGCCGCTTCGACAGCGAGAGCGCCAGCTTGATGAGGCCGGTGATGCCCGCGGCGCCCTCCAGGTGGCCGACGTTGGCCTTCAACGAGCCGATGAGCAGCGGCCGGTCGATGGCCCGCCCCTCGCCGAGCGCGGCGCCCAGGGCGCTGGCCTCGGTGGGATCTCCCAGCGCGGTGCCCGTGCCGTGCGTCTCCACGTAGTGCACGCGGTTGGTGGGCACGCCGGCGCGCGCGTACGCCTCGCGCAGCAGCGCCGCCTGTCCGGGCACGCTCGGCGCGGTGAGCCCGTTGCCGGTGCCGTTGTTGTTCACCGCGCTGCCGCGGATGACGCAGTAGATGTGCGCCCCCGACGCGAGCGCCGCCGACAGCGGCTGGAGCACCACCAGGCCCGCGCCCTCGCCGCGCCCGAAGCCGTCCGCGCCCGCGGCGAACGCCTTGCTGCGGCCATCCGGCGCCAGCCCTCCGAACTTGGACAGCAGCACGTTGGCCTCGGGCGAGAACATCAGGTTCACGCCGCCCACCAGCGCCAGCCGCGACTCACCCGAGCGCAGGCTCTGGCAGGCCAGGTGCACCGCCACCAGCGACGAGGAGCACGCCGTGTCCACCGTCAGGCTCGGCCCCTTGAGGCCCAGGAAGTACGAGAGCCGGTTGGCGATGATATTGAGCGACTGTCCCGTCGCGCTGTGCAGCGTCACCGCCGCGCGCTCGCTCAGGTGCCGGTCCGCGTAGTCGTGCCAGATGGCGCCCATGAACACGCCCGTGCGCGAGCCCTTCAAGCTCACCGCCGGCACGCCCGCGTCCTCCAGTGCTTCCCACATCACCTCCAGCATCAACCGCTGCTGGGGATCCATCTCCGAGGCCTCGCGCGGAGAAATCCCGAAGAAGAGCGGATCGAACCCGCTCACCCGCTCCAGGAAATAGCCGTGACGGGTGTTCGCCTTGCCCGGCGCCTGCGGGTCCGCGTCGTACCAGACGCCATTGTCCCAGCGCTCCGGGGGCACCTCCTGGAGCAGCTCCCTGCGCTCACACAGCAGACGCCAGAAGGCCTCCGCATCGGGGGCGCTGGGAAGACGGCACGCCAGGCCCACCACCGCGATGGGCTCCGCATCCCTTCCTCCATGTGCGGCCCCGGCCTCGGCGCCCCCCAACTCCGAATCCGCCTTCGCGGCGGCTCCGGCGCCCGGCCCCAGCTGGCTCTCGCTCTCCGTCATGTGTTGCCTTCCTGTGTCCGTCAAAGGTCCACTGCGCCGTTGGCGGGTGTCAACCGCCCGACTGTCAATGAATTACGCCCCTCACGGGGTTCACGTGATTTGGCCTGACCGGCACGTTGATTCCACTCATCCGATGCTATCCCCCCCGGCTTCGAGACCGGACGTCACTGGCAGAGAAATGCGAGCCCCCCACTCGGCACGCCTCAAAATCGCATGTCTCTTATTGCCTGGGGAGCGGGTAAAGACAGACCCCCACCCTTTGCGGGAGATCCCCGATTCCTGTCGGGGGAATCTTCCGCTCCGGGGTGCCCTCTAATTCCTGTCAAATCCTAGCTGACAAGCTTTTCAATTTCTTCGGGGCTAAAGCCAGCCTCCGAAAGAATTTTCTGGGAGTGCTGTCCCAAAGCAGGCGGAGGACGCAGCGGTGTCTCTCCCATGCGCAGGGGCGTGAGCAGGTGCGTCACCTTGCGCCCGCGTTGGGAGTCTTCGGAATCCACGAAAAGGCCACGCGCGCGCAGCTGGGGATCCTCGAGCACCTCGTCGCCCTCGAGCACCGGCTCCACGCAGACGTCGGTGCCGGCGAAGCGCTCCTTCCAATACGCCAGCGGGTGCTCGGCGAAGAGGCGCGAGAGCTCGGCCTTCACGCGCTCGCCGGCCTCGCCCGTGTCGTACGCGTCCGCGAGCAACTCCGGGCGTCCCAATACCTCGCACACCCCGGCGAAGAACTTGGGCTCCAGGGCGCCCACGGCGAGGTAGCGGCCGTCGCGGGTGCGGTACAGCCCGTAACAGGCATAGCCGCCATTGAGGGCCTCGCGGCCGCGCCGCAACGGCTGGCCGTGCTCGCCCATGGCCAGGCGCGCCGCCAGGTGCATGTGCAGGAAGGCCACGGCGCCATCCGTCATGGACACGTCCACGAAGCGGCCCTGGCCGGTGCGCTCGCGCTCGTGGAGCGCCGCGAGCAGGCCCACCAGCGCGAAGAGGCTCCCGCCACCAATGTCACCGAGCTGCACGCCGGGGAAGGCCGGCGCTCCGTCCGCCCGCCCGCCGTAGCCGAGCACGCCCGCGCGCGCCGCGTAGTTGAGGTCATGCCCCGCCTTGAGCCGGTCCGGTCCCGTCTGCCCGTAGCCGGAGATGGAGCAGTAGATGAGCCGCGGGTTGCGCGCGTGCAGCGCGCTGAAGCCCACGCCCAGCTTGTCCATGACGCCGGGCCGGAAGCTCTCCACCAGCACGTCGTAGCCGCTCGCCAGGCGCAGGAGGGCCTCGCGCCCCTCGGCGGACTTGAGGTCGAGCGTGAGCGAGCGCTTGTTGCGGTTGAGCCCGTAGAAGAGCGCGCTCTCGTCCTCGCGCAGGGGCGGCATCTGGCGGATGTAGTCACCGCCGCCGGGGTCCTCGACCTTGTCCACCGTGGCGCCCAGGTCGGCGAGCACCAGCGTGGCGTAGGGACCCGGCAGCAGACGGGAGAGATCCAGGACCTTGAGTCCGGACAGGGGGAGCGTGTTCATGGTGGGGGAGTGGGGGTTGGGGGGAGGGGGACAAAAAAGAAGCGGCGCGGCCCCGGAGGAGGAGCACGCGCCGCCCGTGGAGCCCGGCGCCCGAGGGCGCCGCTCCGGTCACTCTAGCCGAGCAGCTTCGCCAGCTTCATGGCGAGGCCCATGTCCATCGGCTTGAACTTGAGCTTGCCCTGCATGGCCGCCATCTGGGCGTTGAGCTGCTTGGAGCGGATCTTCACGAAGTCGTCGTTGCTGACGGTGACGGTCATCTTCGGGGTGCCCTCGGCGCCCTTCGTCACCCAGCCGTCCGTCTTGGTGCAGTCCAGCGTCCAGGTGCCGCCGTTGTCGCCGGTGATGTTGAAGTGGATGACCGAGTTGATGTCCTTGGCCAGCTCTGGCTTCTGCTGCAGCGTGGCCGGGATGTCCTTCTCGATGATCTCCTGCGCACTCGCCATGACTCGCTCCTTTGAGGGATTGATTGGTGAATCAACGCCGGCCCGGACCGTAGTGACGGTGCCCGGGCCGGTCAAGCCGTGAGAAGGGGCTCAGCGGCCGGCACTGGCCTGGGCCTGACCCAGCGAGCGGCGGACCATGTCCAGCAAGTCGTTGAGCTCGAAGGGCTTGGCCAGGTGGCCCACCGCGCCGATGTCCGTGGCCTTGCTGCCCACGTTGCGGTCCGCGCTGAGCACGATGAGGGGGATGCCGGCCACGGACGGCCGCTGCCGCATGCGCTGGGCGAACTCCCAGCCGTCCATCACCGGCATCATCAGGTCCAACAGGATGAGCTGGGGAGGATCCGGCTCGAGCCGATCGAGCGCTTCCTTGCCATTGCGTGCGCGGCGGATCTCGAAGCCCTCGGCCTCGAGGATCTCGGAGAGGGCCTCGAGGATGTCCGGGTCGTCATCGACCACCAGCACGACATGGGAGCCCGGGTGCTGAAAATTGACTGAGGACAGAGTCTTCTCCTGAGGATGCGCGCACCCTCGATTTTCTCTCAAGGCGCGGGAAGGTGACGAGGAAATCAACCGGCTCGTAGGGCAGGAAGGCAGGCGCGTTGCAAAATCGACATTGCCTGCCCACCGTTTTCCTAACCCATGGACGAGAGCACGGCAGGCGTGAGGTACGAGGGGGAGCATCGGCAGGCGGCCGGAGAGGAGGTGCCGGGGTTCGCCCTCCTGTCGAGGCGGGGCGTCCTGCGCGAGGTGGATGGCCGGCTGCGCTCCCATCTGGGCGTGGAGCGGCTGCCCGAGGCCGTGGAAAGCCTGGAGGAGCTGCTGGAGGGAGTGGGCTTCCACCGGTTGCCGGGCGTGGACGTCTGGGAGCGCGAGGGGCGGCGGGTGCGGGCGGGCGAGCGCTCGCTGGAGGACGGCGCGCGCCTGGTGTGGACCCTGCCCGTGGAGGGCGACGAGGAGCTCATCCACCGGCGCGCCCGCTACCTGGGCATGGCCTCTCACGATCTACGGGGCTCCCTGGCCAACGTGCGCTCCTACGCCGCGCTGCTGCTCAACGGCCGCATTCCGCTCGAGCCCAAGGCGAAACGGGGCCTGGAAACCATCCTGCGCAACACGGACAAGGCGCTCGCCTTCGCCCAGGACTTCTTCGACGCGAGCCGGGCCGACCTGGGCATGCTGGCGTGCGAACAGGAGCGGCAGGCGCTCGAGCCCCTGCTCGCCACGGCGGTGGAGCACCACCTGGAGGCCGCGGGTGCGGCGAGCGTGGCGCTGAGCCTGGAGCTGCCGGAGGGGCCGCTGCCCGAGGTGGACGTGGACGCGGGCCGGGTGCAGCACGCCGTGGAGGCCTTCCTCCGTCACCACCTGCTGCGCGCCCAGGCCGGGGAGCAGCTCCGGGTGCGGGTGCGTCCCGACGGTGGCCGCCTCCGGGTGGAGGTGCGGCGCGACGGCGTGCCTCCGTCCGAGGAGGAAACCGCCCTCACCTTCGCACGCGAGGAGCGGGCCTTCCGGGAGAAGAAGCTGGAGGATCCACTGCGTCTGACGCTCGCCCGGCAGGAGGTGGAGGCGCTCGGCGGTTCGGTTGGCGTGACAACGGATGCGGGAGGCACCACCCTCTACCTTACACTCCCCATCGCTCTCGCTACCTCGGCGGGCATCCAGGCCTGAGTCACCCTTTCGTCGTGCTGGCGACCCGCGCACTCTGGGGCTATCCTGCCCACGCCTTTTCCAAGGAGTGCGTGATGGGTCTGAAGATGTCGGAGATTCTGCTGATCATGGGAGTGCTGCTGCTCCTCTTCGGGGGGTCGCGCCTGCCTCAGCTCGGCTCCTCGCTGGGAAGCGCCATCCGCAACTTCAAGCGCGGCTTCGCCGGTGACGAGACGCCCGCCGACGAGAAGAAGCCGGGGACACTCGCCAGCAACGGTGCCGTCGAGAAGGACGTCAACGCCCGCAGCACCAGCCACCAGGGCTGAGCCGTCCCACTCGAAGTTCCCCGAAGCTCGCGCCCGAGCGGCCTCCCCCTCCGTGGGAGAGGCGGCCCGGGCGTCGTCGTTTGACGTGCCGGGGGCGCGCGCCTACGCGCCGTCCTTGTCGTAGAGGCCGTCCAGCACCGCCTTGAACTTGAGGCTGACGTGCTTGCGCTTCACCTTGAGGCTCGGGGTGAGCTCTCCCGACTCCTGGCTGAAGTCCGCCTCCATCACCGCGAAGCGCTTGAGCGTGCTGTAGGACGGCAGCTCCGCGTTCACCTTGTCGATGACCGCCTGCACCGCGGCGTGGATCTCCGGCCGGCGGCACAGCTCCGAGTAGTTGCCGGGCGTCACGCCCTTGTCGGTGAGCAGCTTGCGCGCGGGCTCCTCGGCCACCGTGACGAGCGCCACCAGGTACTTGCGCTGGTCGCCATGGACCACGGCCTGGCTGACGAGGGGGAACGTCTTGAGCAGGTTCTCGAGGTTCTGCGGCGCCACGTTCTTGCCGCCGGAGGTGACGATGATGTCCTTCTTGCGGTCGGTGATGCGGACGTAGCCGTCCACGTCCACCTCACCGATGTCCCCGCTGTGGAACCACCCGTCGGACTCGAGCACCTCGGCGGTGGCCTCGGGGTTCTTGTAGTAGCCCTTCATCACCCCGGGGCCGCGGATGAGGATTTCGCCGTCGGAGGCGATCTTCACCTCGGAGCCGGGCATGGGCGGGCCCACGCTGCCGATCTTCAACCGGTCCGGCAGGTTGACGGTGGTGGCGGCGGAGGTCTCGGTGAGGCCGTAGCCCTCCAGCACCTTGTAGCCGAGCAGGTCGAAGAACCAGGCGATCTTCGGGGACAGGGGCGCGCCGCCGGAGACGAACAGGCGCAGGTTGCCGCCCAGCTTCGCGTCGAGCTTCGCGCGCACCTTGCTGAACACCAGCTTGCGCGCCAGCGCCAGACCCACCTGGGGAGGCTCGCGGCCCTGGTTGCGCGCCTCCACGTACTCGTCGAAGAGCGCGAAGGCCCAGCGTACCAGCCGGCCCTTCAGCCCGGGCTCGGCGGTGCCATCGGCCACCACCTTGCTGAAGACCTTCTCGAAGACGCGCGGCACCGCCGGGAGGACGGTGGGGTGCGTCTCCATGAGGTTGTCCATCAGCTTCTCGGTGGACTCGGCGAACACCATGCGGAAGCCCATGGCGAGCCACGCGGCCTTCACCACCTGCCCGAAGGAATGCGCGAACGGCAGGAACATCATCACCGAGTCGGAGGGCGTCATCACCCCGATGCCCTTCACCCCGTTGGCCTCGTAGGCCCAGTTGCCGTGGGTGAGCAGCACGCCCTTGGGATCTCCCGTAGTGCCGGAGGTGTAGATGATGCAGCAGACGTCGTCCGGCCCCATGGCGCGCACGCGCTCGTCGAAGGACTCGGGCCGGGCCCCGTGGGCCTCGCGCCCCCGGGCCATGAGGTCCGCGAGCGAGAGCTCCTGCTCCCCCGAGACCGGGCCCTCGAAGAGGACCACCTTGCGCACGCCAGGACACTCGGCGAGCCGCTGGCGCAGGCGGGTGGCGCGCCCGGGCTGCTTGGGCGTCGCCTCGTCATGGTCCACGAAGACGAGCGAGGCCTCGGAGTGGTTGAGGATGTAGCGGGCCTCCTCCGGCGTGTTGGACGCGTAGATGGGGACGGTGATGGCCTGGGCGGCGGAGATGGCCAGATCGCACACCACCCACTGCAGGCTGGTGTCGGCGAAGACGGCCACGCGATCCCCGGGCTTCACCCCCTGGGCGATGAGGCCGGCGGACAGCGCCTTCACGTCCTCGAGGATGCGCCCCCAGGGGACGTCCTCCCAGCGGCCTCCCGTCTTCCAACTCGCCGCCACCTTGGCGGGCGTCTGTGCACGTTGCAGCAGCAACTCGACGAGGTTGCGTGCGGGCGAAGCGGGAGTGGCCAGCGGGGTTTCCACCCTCATTTGAGCTCCTCCTCGATGTCGGCCTGGACCTTCTTCGACAACCCCTGGGCGCGCTGGCCCTCGGCCGGGTCATACGCCACACTGCCTCGAGTCACCTTCATGATGGCCTCCTGTGCCTTCTTCTCCTCGCCATCGGCGAGCAGCGTCTCGGCCAGGAACAGCCAGCCGCGCAGCGACTCGGGGTGCTTGGCGAGAGCTTTCTGGAAGTGAGTGGCGGACTTCTCGAGGTCACGCTTGGGCCCGGGCAGCTCGAAGTAGTCGCGCCCCTTGGCGAGCAGGGGGCCGCCCCGCTCGTACATCCGCTCAATCTTCAGCGAGGCGTCCCCGCGGCGGGCATACAGGCCCTCCCAGGAGGACAGCTCCTCGGGGGTCGCGGCCAGGGCCGGAAGGGCGGCCAGGAAGAAAAGGGCAAGTGAAATCGACCGCATACCGAGCGTGTTAGCACGCGCTTTCCGCCCCCCACAACCCACCGTCCCGCAACGACAGAGGCGGTACCCACAGTGCGTGTTGCACCGGAGTACCGCCCCGTCTGGTAGCGGACATGGAGCCTGTCCCCGAGGTCAGGCGGCGTCGGCGGAGGAAGAGGAGTCCATCTCCTCGTCCTGATTGAAGGCCGCCAGGTAGCGCTCGAGGAAGTTCTTCGTCTTGAGCTCCACCTGCCGCACGCGCTCGCGCGACACGCCCCAGCGCTGGCCCAGCTCCTCCAGCGTGCGCGGCTTGTCCTGCGTGAGCCGCTCCTGGAGGATGTCCCACCCCAGGTCGCCAATGCGCTTGCGCACCTTGGCCAGCGCCTCCTGCACTTCCGTCGTCTGCTCGCGGCCCAGGAACACTTCCTGGGGCGAGGGGCCGCCGTCCTCGAGCCGGTCGAGGAAGGTCGTCTCGCCTTCCTCGTCGATGCTCGCGTCGAGCGAGAAGTCCGTCATGCTGCCGCGCTCGGCCTCACCGCCGCGCACCTGGCTGCGGTTGTCCTTGAGGTAGCGGGTGATGTAGGCGCGGATCCACCACACCGCGTAGGTGGCGAAGCGCACGTTCTTCTTCGGATCGAAGTGCTCGATCGCCTTCATCAGGCCCACGTTGCCTTCCTGGATGAGGTCGTCCAGGCGGGCCCCACGGTTGGCGAACTTCTTCGCCACCGCCACCACGAAGGCCAGATTGCTCGTCGCGAGCGTCTGCCGCGCCGATTCATCACCCTTGCGAGCGCGCCGGGCCAACTCGTACTCCTGCTCTCGGGTCAGCTGCGAATGATCCCCGAGGTGACGCAGGTAGTGCGACAGGCCCTCGGCTCCATACTTCATCGTCCTGTTCGCCATGTGTCGCGTCTCCGTTTCCTTATGTCGGACGCGCTCGCCCCAGTTCCGCGTCCACATCCCTAGGACGCACAACGTGGCGAAGGGTTTCTCATTTCCCTTCCGGGGTATTTCTCCCGCTTACCCTTTCGACAAGCAGGCCCGGGGTGTGTCACGGGGGTGTGTCGGACCCCGGATCCGGGTGGGAAATGACCTTCCGCTCGGAGGAGCGCGCGTGTCCGCGTAGGACTAAGAACGCTTGGGCGCGGGAAAGATTTTCTCGGGATTCAACAAGCCTGAAGGATCGAAGAAGCCCTTCAGACGGCGCTGGAGCTCCAGGACGGGCTCGGATTGCTCGAGTGCCAGATATTCCCGCTTCGCGTGGCCCACGCCGTGCTCGCCCGTGATGGTGCCGCCCATGGAAACGGTGAGCTCCAACATGCGGCGGATGGCCGTCTCCACCAGGGCGCGCTGGTGCGGGCCCTCATAGAGGATGTTGGCGTGCAGGTTGCCGTCGCCCGCGTGGCCATAGGTAGCCACCAGCAGGCCCAGCTCCTCACCCATCTTCTTCAGCGCGAGGATGATGTCGGGAATACGGGACCGGGGTACCGCGATGTCTTCCGAAACCTTGGCCGGCCGGAGGGTGCGCAGGGCCCGGGAAACCTCCCTGCGGGCGGCCCAGAGCTTCTCGCGCTGGGACTCGTCCTGGGCCACGAGCACTTCCCTGGCGCCATGCCGTTCACAAATGTCTCCGAGTTGCGCGAGCTCGGCGAAGAGGCCCTCCTCGATGTTGCCATCCACCTCGGCGATGACGGCCGAGCCGGCGCCGGGCGGGAAGTTGAAGCCCCGGCCGTCCACGGCCTTGAGGGCCACGTCGTCGATGAGCTCCAGGGTGCGCGGGAGGATGCCCGCGGCGAGCACGGCGGTGATGGCCCGCGCGGCGGTGTGCACCGAGTCGAAGACGACGAGCGCCGTCTTCACGTGCCGGGGCTTGGGGATGAGCTGGAGGGTGATTTCGGTGGCCACCCCGAGCGTGCCCTCGGAACCCACGAAGAGGCCCACCAGATCGTAGCCCGCCACGCCCTTGATGGTGCGGCGGCCCACGCGGAGCACCTCGCCGCTCGGCAGCACCCACTCCAGGCCAATGACGTAGTCGCGGGTGACGCCGTACTTGAGCGCCCGGGGGCCTCCGGCGTTCTCCGCCACGTTGCCCCCCATCGTGCAGAACTCCCACGAGTTGGGATCCGGCGGGTAGAAGAGGCCCTGCTCCTCCACCGCCTTCATCAACTCGCCGGTGATGACACCCGGTTGCACCACGGCCGTGAGGTCCTCCACCGACACGGAGAGGATGCGGTTCATCCGCTCCAGGCTCACCGCCACGCCCCCTCGGAGGGTAAGCGAGCCACCGCTCTTCCCGCTGCGCGCCCCGCAGGGCGTGAAGGGCACCCCGAGCGACTGGCAGGTGCGGAACACGGCGGAGACCTGCGCGGTGTTCTCGGGGAACACCACGAGGTCCGGCGGATAGACGCCCGAGTCGGACTCGTCCTTGGAGTAGTCGTGGAGCGTGGACTCGTCGCGGCGCACCTGGCCGGGCGAGAGCACCTCCACCAGCACGGCATGCGCGCGCTCGAGGAGCGAGGGGTCCACTCGGGGGAAGGTCCGCTCCGCGGGCAGGCTCATCGTCTCGTGGCTCCCAGCCGTGCCCACAGCTCGCGGCGCAGGGCTCCGTCCTTGCGCAGCTTGCCCTCGTAGGCCTCGGCGTGCGTGCGGGCGTCGCGCTGCCGGTCTCCCCGGATGCGCAGGCATGCCTGCTCCGCCTCGATGATGCAGGCGGTGGCCGGACTCTTCAGCACGCGCGCCAGCGACGAGGCCACCTCGCGCGCCAGGTCCTCCTGGAGGATGAGCCGGTGCGCGAAGCAGTCCACCAGCGCGCTCAGCCGGCCGAAGCCCACCACCCGCTTCTCCGGCACGTAGGCCACATGCGCCCGGCCCTCGAAGGGCAGCAGGTGGTGCGGGCACATGGACTGGAAGCGCAGGTCCGTCACCACCACCAGCTCTCCGGACGAGCTCGACGGCGCCGGGAACGTCTCGCCCAGCGCCTCCTCGGGCGTGCGGCCGTAGCCATCGAGGAACTCGTCCGCCCAGGCCAAGGCCACCCGCTCCGGCGTGCCCACCAGGTTGGGATCGCTGTTCAACGGCAGCCCCGCCGCGCGCAGGAAGTCCTGGATGGCCACGGCCATGGCGGCCCGATCGGGCTTCGCACCAGCGGGGGCGGGCCGGGACTTCACGCCACGCGAGGCGTCACGCGCAACTCGGGGGTTTCCCACGGATGGAGCTCCTTGCGTCCTTCGAGCCGAGGTACCTCAGGGCGCGCGCAAGCTAGCCGAAGCCGCCACCTGAATCTCGTCCCCGATGACGCGTACAGCGTAGATGCGCACCCGCTCGCCGGGATACGTCGGGCTGTCACCCGTGCGGACGTCGAAGGCCCAGGCGTGGAGGGGACAGTAGAGGAGGCACCCCTCCAGGTCGCCCTCCGACATGGGGCCCCCCCCGTGCGGACAGGCCTGCTGAACGCCATACAACCGTCCGTCGGCCTGGACCAGGGCCACCCACTCCTCCCCTACCCTCACCACCGCCCGGCCCCGCGCGTCCAGGTCCGCCAGACGCGCCACGGGAATGAAGTGCTCATCTGCTTGTCCGTTCATCGTCGTCGTCCAACGCTCCGCCGTGGGCCGCCCGTCCCCGCGTGAATACGTGGGCCGCCACATCGTCGCACCCTTGACACCCCTCCAAGGGATCAGTAGAGCAAATTATTACCATCTTCCTGACCGATGCGACTCCGAGCCCACATCGCTGGACATCTCATCGCCACGCTGCTGGTGGCGCTCTGGGTTGCTCAACCGATCCTCGGCGTCCTGCACGCGCGGGAGCACGTCCACCGCTACTGCCCGACGCACCGCGCCTTCGAGGAGTCCTCGACGAAGGGCGGCACGGCGCTCTCCGCGCAGCTCCTGGACGCGAAGACCTTCGAGAAACTGCCGCCCTCGCCGGGAGGCCCGCTCCGTCATGAGGAGTGCGCCTTCGCCTCGGCCAGCACGCGGCAGGAGCTTCCGGGCCCCGATGGGCAGGCCGTCGTCCAACAGGCCTGCCTCGAGGTGAGCCGCCCGGCCACCGCGCCGCCCCGGTCCCTCTGCTCACTGTCCGTCCTCGATACCGCCCCCAAGGCCTCGCCTCCGGCGCGCGTCTAGCGCCGTCGAAGCGAAGTTCCGGGTCGACGTCCGCCTTCACGCGGGGCGTCCGGTTTCCAGGAGTCCTCTGTGTTCCCCACATCGCGCCGGCTCGCCGGCTCCGTCGTGTTCCTCTCGTTGTGTCTCGCCCTGCCCGCGTCGGCCCAGACCGCACCGGAATCGGGTACGCCTGCCACGCCCTCCACCCCCGGCACGGGCACGCCTCCCGAGGAGACTCCTCCCGCGGGCGTCTCGGCCGAGGACCTGAAGGCCCTCGAGGAGGCCATGGGCAAGGACGCCGCCGCGGCTCAAGCGTCGGGCACCACCTCCGACACCTCGTCCCCGGCGGCCTCCAGCGGGGTGACGCTCAGCCCCTCGAACATCAACATCAAGGGGCTGGACCTCTCCTTCGTCCTGGACGTGGCGGGGGCGGCCTTCAGCTCGAAGGAGCCCCTGCAGACCGGCGGACATGACCCCACCGGGAGCGGCTTCAACTTCCAGCAGCTGGAGATGTCGCTCAACACGGCGGTGGACCCGTACTTCCGCTTCACCGGCAACATCGTCTTCAACCAGTTCGGCGTCGAGGTGGAGGAGGCCTACGCCACCACCACCGCCCTGCCCGCCAACCTCCAGCTGCGCGCCGGGCAGTTCCTCACCCGCTTCGGCCGGCTCAACCCCACGCACCCGCACGCGTGGGACTTCGTGGACCAGCCCTTCGCCCTCGGCCGCGTCTTCGGCGGCGAGGGCAACCGCGGCCTCGGCACCGAGCTCTCCTGGCTCTCCCCGCTGCCCTGGTACCTCGAGGTGGTGGGCTCGGTCACCGACGCCAGCGGCGAGGGCACCGCGCGCAGCTTCCTCGGCTCGGCGGACGGCGGCGTCACCTCACCCTTCGACTTCCAGTTCACCGGCGCGGTGAAGCAGTTCTTCCCGCTGTCGGATGACCTGTCGCTCCTGTGGGGCCTGTCGGCCGCCAACGGGCCCAACCCCACCGGCTACCACAACCGCTCCGACGTGTTCGGCACGGACGTGTACCTCAAGTACCGGCCCGTCTCGGGAGGCAGCCATACGCTGGTGACCCTGCAGGGAGAGCTCTTCTACCGGCGCCGGCAGGTGCCCCAGGACGTGCTCTCCGACCTCAACGGGTACGGCCAGGTCCTCTGGCGCTTCGCCCAACGCTGGGCCGCCGCCGGCCGCTACGAGTTCGGTACCCCGGCCCACAACAGCAACGGCCTCGTCGCGGACGATCCGCTCGACCCCGAGTGGACCGCCAACCGCCAGCGCATCTCCGCCAACGTCACCTTCTGGCCCACCGAGTTCTCCCGCCTGCGCCTGCAGGGCGCCACCGATCTCATCGGCTGGCGCGACCGCCCGGACTACTCGGTCTTCCTCGCACTCGAAGTGGTGATGGGCGCTCACGGCGCTCACGCCTTCTGAACCTCTTTCGCTCCGGAGTCTTCCATGAGCCTCTTCAAGTTCCTCGCGCCCCTGAGCGCCGCCCTCTGCGTCCTCCTCGCCCTCCCCGCCCACGCCGACCTGAAGGTCGTGACCACCGTGCCGGACCTCGCGGCCATCGCCAAGGCGGTGGGCGGCGACCACGTGCAGGTCACCTCGCTGTCGGTGCCCACGCAGGACCCCCACTTCGTGGACGCCAAGCCCAACCTGGCCCTCGACCTCAACCGCGCGGACCTGCTGCTCGCCATCGGCCTGCAGCTGGAGATCGGCTGGCTGCCCACGCTCCAGAACGGCGCTCGCAACGCGCGCATCCTCTCCGGTAGCCCCGGCTACGTGGAGGTGTCCCAGTTCGTCCACACGCTGGAGTCGCCCGCCACGCCCGTGGACCGCAGCCAGGGCGACGTGCACCCGGGCGGCAACCCCCACTTCCTCTATGACCCGCGCGCGGGCATCGCCGTGGCCAAGGGCCTCGCCGACCGCATGAGCTCGCTGGATGCGAAGAACGCGGACGCCTACCGCGCCAACCTCGCGAAGTTCACCGACGAGTTGCAGAAGGCCATCCCCGGCTGGCAGCAGCGCCTGGCCGGGATGAAGGGCGCGCCCGTCGTCGCCTACCACAAGACGACCGCGTACCTGTCCGACTGGCTGGGCCTCGACACCATCGCCTACCTCGAGCCCAAGCCGGGCATTCCTCCCAACCCCGCCCACGTGGCCCAGGTGCTCGGGCTGGCGCGCCAGAAGAAGGCCCGGATGATCCTCCAGGAGGACTACTACCCGTCCTCCACCGGCACCCAGCTGTCCAATCTCATTCCCGCGCCGCTCGTCGTCCTCCCCGGCGGCACCGACTTCCGCGCCGGGAAGACATACCTCCAGCACATCGAGGACCTCGTCACGCGCCTCGAGAACGGCCTGAAGGGCAAGGGGACCTGAGCCATGCGCCAACCCCTCCTCTTGCTGTGCGGACTCGCGCTCGGAGGCTGCGCGTGGGAGCCCGGCCAGGGCTTCGCGGTGGTGGAGCCCACCGTGCACACCGCCTACGAGCCGCTCTCCGACCGGGCCGCCGATAACGACTACCAGCGGCTGGCCTCGGACTATCAGGTGCGCGTGGAATCGGCCTCGCTGCGGCTGTCCAGCATCGAGCTGCTCGCCAGCGCGGGCGGTGGCGGTGGCTCCAACCTGGTGGTGACGCTCCCCGTGGGCGAGCCTTTCAACCTCCTGGCCTCGGAGCCACGCGCTGTGGGCTGCGAGCCCGGGTGCGCACTGCCCGAAACGCAGGTGTCCCAGGGCCGCTGGGGCGTCCAGTCGCTGCACTTCGAGGGCACCGTGCGCGACAGCCGCGCCACGCCGCGCTTCTCCGGTGAGCGCCGCTTCAAGCTGGACCTCACGACGGCGGACGGCGACGAGCCGGTGGCGGTGCTCGACGGCGCGGTGGACCTGCCGTCGGACCGCTCGACTCCGCCCCAGGCGAAGCTGGACCTGGACCTGGCGCTGACGGCCGCGCTCTTCGATGCCGTGGACTGGAGCACGCTGACCCAGGACGGGAGCGGCGTGGTGAACATCAACGGCATGGCCAACCCCGAGGCGCGCAAGGTGCTGCTCGAGCAACTGGCCCGTTTCACACCCGAGGCGGAGGTGACCCGTGGCAACCGGTGAGGAGGCTTCGACGCAAGCGGCGTCGCAGCCCACGACGCACCCGCACCAGGAGGACCTGCTCCTGTGCTGCGAGAACCTGGTCATCGGCTACCAGGGCCAGCCGCTGCTGCCGCCCATCAACCTCCAGGTGCGCCGAGGCACCTTCCTGGCCGTCATCGGCCGGAACGGCTCGGGCAAGAGCACGTGGTTCAAGACGCTGCTGGGCCTGCAGCCCCCGGTGTCCGGCCGCGTGTTCCGCGCGGGCGAGCACGTGAAGAGCGCGTATGTGCCGCAGACCTCCGGCATCGACTCGCTGCTGCCGGTGCGCGCGCGCGAGCTGGTGCACTGGGGCCGGCTGTCCGGGTGGAACTTCCTCAAGCCCTTCTCCACGCACAAGGACCGGGTGGCGGTGGAGTCGGCGCTGCAGTCCGCCGGAGCGGGCCCCATCGCCAACCGCCCCTACCGCGAGCTGTCCGAGGGCCAGAAGCAGCGCGCCCTGCTCGCGCGGGTGCTGGCCACCGAGGCGGACCTGGTGCTGCTCGACGAGCCCACCGCCGCCATGGACGCCGTGGCCGAGCGCGAGACGATGAAGCGTCTGGCGGAGCTGGCCCGCGCGAAGAGCCTCGCGGTGGTGGTGGTGAGCCACGACCTGCGCGTGGCCGCCGAGTTCGCCGACCAGCTGCTCTTCGTGGACAAGGAAGCACCGGCCGTGGTCCTCGGGGACGCGAACACGGTCTTCTGCCATCCCGCCTTCCGCCACCAGTACGGTGACGACTACTGCCCCAGCCCCACCCCGACAGGACACCCTCGTGGACCCGCAGCTGGTTGAGACGACCTCTTCCTGGACCCAGTTCTGGGACGCCTATGAGCTGTTCCGGGATCCCATGCTGTGCGCCCTCATCGCCGGGGGCGTGCTGGGATTCCTCAGCGTGTACGTGGTGCTGCGGCGCATGGTGTTCGTCAGCGCCGCGGTGACGCAATCGGCCGGCCTGGGCGTCGCGCTGGCCTTCTTCACCGAAATCCACCTGGGCCTGCACGTGGCGCCCACCCTGGGCGCGGTGCTCATGGCGCTGCTGGCCACGCTGCTCCTGATGCTGGAGCCCACCCGGCTGCGGCTCACCCGCGAGAGCATGCTCGGCCTGGCCTATGCGCTCACCGGCGGCGCGGCCATCCTCGTGGGAGACCGCATCTCGCAGGAGGCCCACGACGTCGAGGCCATCCTCTTCGGCACGGCGGTGCTGGTGGAGCGCGAGCAGCTCCTCGCGGTGGCCGTGTCGGGGGCCCTCATCCTCGTGCTCCACCTGTGGTGGTTCCGCGGCCTCACCTTCGCCAGCTTCGACCGCACCGGGGCCATGGTGCAGGGGCTGCCGGTGCGAGCGCTCGACTCGGTGCTGATGATCTCCATCGGGTTGATGGTGGGCGTGTCGGCGCGGGCGCTCGGCGCGCTGCCGGTGTTCGCCTTCTCCACCCTGTCCGCGATCGCCGCGCTGATGCTCGACCTGCGGCTGCCGTGGACCTTCCTGCTGGCCACCGTCACGGGAGCCGTGGCCGGATTGGGCGGCTACCTCTTCGCCTACTTCTACAACTTCCCCGTGGGCGGCTCGCAGACGGTGTGCGCGGGAATGCTCGTGGTGCTGGCGTTCCTCGCGCGTGGGGTGAAACAGCTCTTCACGCGCGGGGCTCGCTGAGAGGGCCTAACGGACGGCGGCGGAGACCTTCTTGAACTCGGGTGTGCCCGCGCACCCGAGCAGGTCGAACAGCGCGGTCTCCACCGTGATGATGTGGGCCCCCGCCTCGCGGCACAGCTCCAGGCCCACGCGCCGGTCCTCCGCGTGACGCGACATCACCGCGTCCGCGCACAGGAACGGGGTGTAGCCCTTCTCCGTCAGGTCGCGCACCGTCTGGAAGACACAGACATGCGTCTCCATGCCCACGAGCAGCACCTGCTTGCGAGCACCGAGCCTCGCGGTCACGTCCGGCACGCAGGCGCTGAACTCGAGCTTCTCCACGGCGGAGTAGTTGCCCAGCCGCATCTTCACCAGCGAGTGCGTGGACCCCAGACCCTTGGGGTACTGCTCGGTGACGAGCACGGGCAGCTCGAGCGCCTTGGCGCCCTCGATGGCGGCGTTGGTGCGGTTGATCATCCGGTCGAGCCCGTCGCGATCCATGGCGGCGCACAGGCGCTCCTGGATGTCGATCACGAGCAGCGCGGTCTGGTCTCTCTTGAGGTGGAAGGAAGGCATGAGGGGGATTGTCCGAAGCCACGCGGACGCGTCAAGCACGCCGCGTGGGAGATTGACGCCCCCCCAACGCGTGTCCAATCTCGGAGGTATGAAGGGACACGCCCGCAACCTGATGACCGCGCCGGTGAAGTCCGTCTCCCCCGAAACTCCGCTCTCGGAGATCGCCCTGCTCTTCGCCGAGGCACACATCGGCGGCGTGCCGGTGACGAGCTCCGAGGGGCGCGTGCTGGGGATGATCAGCCAGGACGACATCATGAGCGCCCTGCTGGCGGGCCGCTCGCTGCACACCCGCGCGGACGAGGTGATGACGTCGCCCGTGCACACCGTGGACGAGTTCGACCTCACCGACGAGGTGATGCAGCTCTTCCGTAAGCACCGCATCCACCACCTGCCCGTGGTGCGCGAGCAGCGGCTGCTGGGGATCATCACCCCCGCGGACGTCATCCGCTTCCTCGCGCAGGACATCGACGAGCCGCCGCGGGTGGGCTGAGAGGCAAGACAGCGAGGGTCGCCTGCGGTATGCGGGAGCGCGATGAGCACCCCCCTGCAACTGGATGACTGGGGTGGCACCGGCCCGGTGCTGCACCTCGCGCACGCCAACGGCTTTCCCCCGGGCACCTACCGCAAGCTCATCGAGCTCCTGAAGCCGCGCTACCACGTCTTCACCCTGCGCGGCCGCTGGCTCGTGCCGGGCACGGACCCCCGCTCGATGCGGAACTGGGACGACCTGGCCGACGATCTGGCCCAGGCCCTGCGCGCACGAGGGCTCGAGGGCGTGGTCGGCGTGGGCCACAGCATGGGCGGCGTGGCGACGCTGCTCGCCTCGGTGAAGCACCCGGGGCTCTTCCGGGCCGTGGTGGCGTTGGATCCGGTGCTGTTCACGGGCTCGCGCGCGCTGCTCATCCAGGCACTGGGCCTGCTCGGAATGCGGCACCGGATTCCCCCCGCGAGCCTGGCCCGGCGCCGCCGCGAGCACTGGGGCTCCCGCGAGGAGGCCGCCACGAGCTACCGCAAGAAGGCGCTCTTCCTGCACTTCGATCCCGAGTGCTTCCAGGACTACATCACCCACGGCCTGACCGAGGCGCCCGAAGGTGGCTTCCGGCTCAGCATCCCCACGGCCTGGGAGGCCCGCGTCTTCGAGACCTCTCCGCACGGAGTGTGGCGGAAGCTGCGCTCGGTGGCGGTGCCGTCGCTCGTGGTGCGCGGGAGCGACTCGGACACGCTCCTGCCCCCGGCGCTGGAGCGCGTGAAGCGCACGCTCCCCGGCGTCCGCGCAGAGGAGCAGCCCGGCACCCACCTCTTCCCGCTGGAGCACCCGGAGGAGTGCGCGCGGCGCATCCTCACGTTCCCCGACACGGTGCCCGGTCACACCTCGAATCAGACGGCGTAGCCCATGGCGCCCGCCTTCACCGGCGCGTCCGGGTCGAGCATCACGTTGACGCACGCCACGGTGCCGCTGGCCAGGGCGCGCTCGAGCGCGGGGCGGATCTGTGCCGGCTCCGTCACGAGCTCACCGTGGCCGCCGAACGCCTCGACGATCTTGTCGTAGCGGGTGGGCGCCAGGAGCGTGGCCGGCGACTTGTCCTCGCCGAACATCTGCACCTGGGGAAGACGGATCTGCCCCCAGGCGGCGTCGTTGCCCACCACGCACACCATGGGCAGCTTGAAGCGCACCGCCGTCTCGTAGTCCATGCCGTTGAGGCCGAACGAGCCATCGCCCTGGATGATCCAATGCGTGCGCTCGGGGTGCAGCACCTTGGACGCGAGCGCGAACGGCGCCCCCACGCCGAGGCACCCGAGCGGGCCTGGATCCAACCACCGGCCCGGCCGCCGCAATTCAATCACCTTGGCGGCCATCGCCACCCAGTTGCCGCCATCGGCGATGAACACGGGATCCTGCCCTGGCCCGTTGGCCACGTCCGACATCTCCTTCGCCAGCCGGTAGTGGTGGATGGGCACACCGTCGTCCTTCGTCCACTGCTCCAGGTCGCGCAGCTTCTTCTGCTCGCGCTCGCGCAGTCGCGAGAGGAACGCGTCACGCTTGCCCCGGGGCGCCGCGTCCGCGAAGGCGGTGAGCGCGCTGTAGCTGTCCGCGATGATGCCCACGTCCACCACGCGGTTGCGCCCCACCTCGACGGGGTCGATGTCCACCTGGACGATCTTCGACTCGGCGCTGAAGGTGGGCTCGGCGCCGTAGTTGAGCCGGAAGTCGAAGGGCGTGCCGATGACGAACACCAGGTCCGCCCCGCTCAGCGCGTCCTTGCGCGTGTGCTGGAAGAAGAGCGGATGGTTCGCCGGCAGGCAGCCGCGGCCCGCGCCGTTGAGGTACACGGGCACCTGCGCCGTCTCCGCGAAGCGCCGCAGCGAGTCCCACGCCCCATCCCAATACACCGACGAGCCCGCGATGATGGCGGGGCGCTCGGCGGTCTTCAGCAGCGCCATCGCCTCGTCCACCATGCGCGGGTCGGGCGCCTGCCGCGCGTCCGTACGGTAGCTCCGAGGGATTTGCACGGCGTCCTCGTCCACGCCGTTGCAGAGCACGTCCCAGGCGAGCTCCAGGAATACCGGCCCGGGCCGCCCGGAGAGCGCCACGCGGAAGGCCTTGGCCAGGTAGGCCGGCACCAGCTCGGGCGTGGGGATGCGATCCGACCACTTGGAGATGCGGTGGAAGAGGTCCACCTGCTCCATCTCCTGCAGCGAGCCGCGGCTCTGGTTGAAGATGGGGGCCGCGCCACCCAGCAGAATCATGGGTGAGCTGGCCGCGTACGCATTGGCCACGCCGGTGAGCGCATCCGTCACGCCGGGGCCCGCCGTCACCACCGCCACGCCCACGCCCCGAGTCACCCGGGCATACGCATCCGCCGCATGGGCGGCCGCCTGCTCGTGGCGGGTGTCGATGATGTGGATGCCCTCCTCCACGCAGCCCGCGTAGATGGGGGCCACGTGCAGCCCCGAGAGGGTGAAGATGTGCCGGACGCCCTCCTTCTTCAGCATCCGTCCGACGAGCTGTCCTCCGGTGACCATGCCCATGCGGTGCTTCCTCCCTGTCTTCGGAGTAACCGGAACCTCGGAAGTCGGGCCATCATCCTCGAATCGAGCCGCCCTGGAAGGCCCTGGATGCCCGGCCGCCCCCTGGACCGGCGCGACAATCCCCTCTCCGTCATGTCGAAGACGCTCCCCCGAGGCCCCCAGCCGGGTTAGGAAGGGCGCGTGAGCCAAGAGGGATCCCCCGTGCAAGAACTCCTGGAAGTGCTGCGGCGTCAGGCCGTCCATTTCGGACCCGAGCTGGCGCGTACCGCCTACGCGCGAGGCCTGGCCGTCACCCAGAAGGACGGCTCCACCCGGCCCATCCCCGTCACCGCCACCCCCGTCATCCTCGACGCGGCGGAGATCCGCCAGCGCGCCACGCTCTCCGCGCACCTGGCCTCGGCCACGGTGAAGATGACGCAGGCGGCGCTCGCCGGAGACAAGCGCGAGCTGGTGCTCGGCGGCCTCTCCCCGCTGGAGCGCGAGCTCACCGAGCGCACCTTCACCAACGTGAAGCGGCTGGCCACCACGCGGGTGGACTACTTCGTGGACTCGAAGCCGCGCGCGCTGGAGCTCAACGCCACCATTCCGGCCATGCAGGGCTACTCGGACATCGCCGCGCGCACCTTCATCGAGGTGGTGGCCCGGCACTTCCGCTACCCCGAGAAGGCCCTCTACGCGGTCATCTCCGCCAACGGCAGCAACGCGCTCGCGCTCTACCGCGCCCTGCTGGATGGCTATGCGGCGGAGCGCGACGGCCAGACGCCCAACACCGTGGCCCTGCTCTGCCGCCGCAATGACGCGCAAATCACCGAGCAGCGCTACCTGTGCGAGCGCTTCCGTGAGTTCGGCGCGGACGCGGACGTCATCCACCCGGACGAGGTCTCCGGCGACGAGTACTTCGAGGCGCGCGGCAAGCGCTACGACCTGGTGTACCGGCACCTCTTCGTGCGGCGGCTGGAGGAGACGCCGGCGCCGTGGATGTCGGACTTCTTCGGCACGGTGCCCGGGCGCAAGGCGGTGCTGCTCAACCCGCCCGTGTCTCCGGTGGAGGTGAAGACGACGTTCGCCCTGCTCTCCCAGTCGCTGGTGGAGCCCGAGCTCGCGCAGGCCGCGGGCCTGACGCCCGAGGAGCTGGAGGCGGTGCGCGACTCGGTGCCCTGGACGCGGCCCTTCCGGCACGGCGCGGGCGTGGGTCCGGATGGCGAGCGCGTGGACGACCTGGTCGCGCGCGTGGCCGCCGAGCCCCGCCGCTTCGTCCTCAAGCGGGCGTGGGACTACGGAGGCCGGGCGGTGTACCTCGGCCGCTCGGTGGGCACTCCGGCGTTCGAGGAGCGGGCGCGCGCCGCCTACGGCATGGTGCCCACCTGGGCGGAGCTGTGCGAGCGGGCGGCCACGGACCCGGCCGGAGGTGGCTTCGTGGTGCAGGAGGTGGTGGAGACCACCCCCGAGGAGCACCTGCTGTGCGAGGAGAGCGGCCTGACGAGCCTGCGCCTGCACGTGGACTACTCGGCGTATGCCTCGGTGGGACTGGCGAAGCAGCCGGCCTGGGGGGGCGTGTGCCGGGGCTCCACCTCGGAGATCGTGAACATCGTGGGAGGGGGCGGCGTGCTGCCCCTCATCACCACCGAGGTCGCCCAGAAGCTGCTGATGGCCTGGAAGGCGCTCTAATCCCGGGTGGCGGACAGCCGGGAAGGGAAGCCGCACATGGCGGTTGTAGGCGCGTTATAAAGCTCGCGTCGGGCGGGAGGACCCGCCCGGGTGCAAGGAAAGGAAGCAGGATTCATGGCTTGGGAAACTCCCGGTTGGCAGACGGCTCGCGCCGAGGTGAATGACGTCCTCGTGCAGGAGTCCCAGCGCGCCTTCATGTCGCGCGTGTACGGCTGGATGTTCGCCGGGCTCTCCATTACGGGCCTGGTGGCGCTCTTCACCGCGGCCTCTCCGCAGCTGATGCAGACGGTGCTCAACGTGCGTTGGGTGCTGTTCATCGCGCAGCTCGGCCTGGTGTTCGCCCTGTCGGGCATGGCCACGCGGCTGTCCGGCGCGGTGGCTGGAGCGCTCTTCGTCGCGTACTCGGCGCTCACCGGACTCACCTTCTCGGTGCTCTTCCACGTCTTCACGGCGGCTTCCATCGGCAGCGCCTTCATGATGACGGCGGGCACCTTCGGGGCGATGAGCGCCTTCGCCACGTTCACCAAGAAGAACCTCAGCGGCTGGTCCACGTTCCTCTTCATGGGCCTCATCGGCGTGGTCATCGCCAGCGTGGTGCAGCTCTTCGTGCACAGCTCGGCGCTGTCCTTCGTCACCGCGTGCGCCAGCGTCGTCGTCTTCGCGGGCCTCACCGCGTATGACACCCAGAAGCTGCGCGAGATGCACGCCGCCTCGGGTTACAGCTCGGCCGCCACGGTGAGCATCGTCGGCGCGCTGTCGCTGTACCTGGACTTCATCAACCTCTTCCTCGCCCTGCTGCGCCTCTTCGGCGATCGCCGCCGCTAACCGGCGCATACGGCTCGGATGAGTCACGGGCGGTGGGTTCCCTCGGGGCCCACCGCCTTTTTCATGCCCGCTCGAGAGCTCCGGCCCGCGCCTACTCCTCGGCCTTCTTGCGCGAGAACGGCATCAGCAGCCGCTCCACGGGGCGGCCTCCCACGAGGTGCTCGTCCACGATGGCGGGCACGTCCTCGGGCTTCACCCCGCCGTACCAGGTGCCCTCGGGGTAGACGACCACCGACACGCCGAACGCGCACGTATCCAGGCACCCGGCGGCGTTGGCCCTCATCTGCCCCTTGAGGCCCCGCTTCTCCAGCTCCTCCTTGAAGGCGGCGCGGATCTCCTCGGCCCCCTTGGTGGCGCAACAGCCCTTGGGGTGCCCATCCGGGCGACGGTTGGTACAGACGAATACGTGACGCTTGAAGGGGGGCATGTCGGCCTCCTAACGCGCCCTTCGTCCAAAAGCGACTATCCCGCCCGGGTGCCTCCTGCCCCTTTCTTGCCTGGGACCCTAGGCGGCCGGACGATTCGTGCACAGACTCTCAGCAAACATCCGCTAGTGATCATCGACCTTTCCGCAGGAGTGACGCTACATGACTCGTCACCCATTGAAGCTCCACTTCACAGAGGGCTGTTCAAGAGAGTTGATCGCCAGCCGAGCAGGCTTTAGATCGGCACCCCCGGCGCGGCTCGGCACCGCGGTGGGCGTTCCGGATGTGGACCGTTGGCTCGGTCACACTCCCCTATCTGTAGGTGGTGCACTGATGACGGGCACAAGATCTGGGGGACAGAGAACCTTGACGAGCCCGGAACGAAGATCGTACCTTTGCCTACCTGCCTGCTGGACGGACGAGCAGGCGAAATCCCAAAAATTGAGATTTTGACCCCTCGCCACGCACCTCCTCCCACCCAGGGGGAGACGTGTCGAATCGAGATCACTCGATCCCGAGAGATCTCGCGGGCTTGGCTTTTTGCAAATTTTGCATTCACACGCTGAGTGAGAGCAGTGGGAGGGACCATGGAGCACGACCTGAGCGCCACGGCAGCAGTTCTGGACGGCAAGGAGACGGCGGCGGGACTGAGGGCGAGAGTCCCCGGCGGCGGCCTGACGGTGGAGCGTTTCTTCACGACGCCCGGGGTGGATCCCGCTGACGAGCTCGCGTGGGAGCTGCGCACGGCGTCCATCTCCGGCGAGGACGGCAAGTCCGTCTTCGAGCAGAAGAACATCGAAGTGCCCAAGTCCTGGTCCATGCTGGCCACCAACGTGGTGGCCTCGAAGTACTTCCGGGGCACGCCCGGCACCCCCGAGCGCGAGACGAGCGTGCGCCGGCTGGTGGGCCGGGTGGTGGACACCCTTACGCGCTGGGGCGCCGAGGGCGGCTACTTCGCCACGGCGACGGACCGCGACACGTTCCACGCCGAGCTCACCCACCTGCTGCTGCGCCAGAAGGCGGCCTTCAACTCGCCGGTCTGGTTCAACGTGGGCGTGGAGGAGCACCCGCAGTGCTCGGCGTGCTTCATCAACTCGGTGGGCGACTCCATGGAGTCCATCCTCGGGCTGGCGAAGACGGAGGGCATGCTCTTCAAGTACGGCTCGGGCACGGGCAGCAACCTGTCCACGCTGCGCTCGAGCAAGGAGCTGCTGGCGGGCGGCGGCACCGCGTCCGGCCCGGTCTCCTTCATGAAGGGCTTCGACGCCTTCGCCGGCGTCATCAAGAGCGGCGGCAAGACGCGCCGCGCGGCGAAGATGGTCATCCTCAACGCGGACCATCCGGACGTGCTGGACTTCATCCGCTGCAAGGCCACCGAGGAGAAGAAGGCCTGGGCGCTCATCGAGGCCGGGTATGATCCGAGCTTCAACGGCGAGGCGTACTCGTCGGTGTTCTTCCAGAACTCGAACAACTCGGTGCGCGTGACGGACGAGTTCATGCGCGCGGTGGTGAACGACAGCGCGTGGACGACGCGCGCGGTGCGCGACGGGCGTCCCATGGACACCTACAAGGCGCGCGAGCTGTTCCGGGAGATTTCGGAGGCGGCGCACCTGTGCGGTGACCCGGGCCTGCAGTTCGACAGCACCATCAACACCTGGCACACCTGCTCGAACACGGACCGCATCAACGCGTCCAACCCGTGCTCCGAGTACATGTTCCTCGACGACTCGGCCTGC
>NZ_JBJMQO010000136.1:0-7901 GCF_045802675.1 Archangium sp.
GAAGCCGGCCAGCAGCGTCATGAAGGGCGTGACACCCAGACGCGTGGAGAGGGCCTTGAGGGACTCGGAGAGGGCCCTGGGCAGCGCCACGGGCAGGTTGTCACCCCGGAACGTCTGCACGGGAGGACGAGGCCTGTCGGTGGTCAGCTCCAGGTGCGCCGGAGCGCCGGAGAGCCGCTGCTTCCAGAAGCCCAGCTGCGCGTCGAGCACCTCACCCTGGAGCCACTCGCGCTGCCAGAGGGCGAAGTCGGCGTACTGGATGGGCAGGGGTGGCAGCGAGGGCTGCTGGCCGGAGGCGAAGGCGGCGTAGAGCGAGGCCACCTCGCGCACGAGCACTCCCATGGACCAACCGTCGGAGACGATGTGGTGCTGGGTGACGAGCAGTACATGGTCATCCGCGCCCAGGCGCAGCAGGGCGGCACGCAGGAGCGGACCCCGCGCCAGATCGAAGGGGCGTTGTGCCTCCTGACGGACCAGGTCCTGGGCCCGGGCCTCACGCTCGGCGGCGGGCACGTCCTGAAGGTCGTGCACCTCGAGCGGCACGGAGAGTGTCGGAGCAATCAGTTGGAGCGGTTGGCCGTCGTGGGCGGCGAAGGTGGTGCGCAGGGACTCGTGACGACGCACGAGCTCCTCGAAGGCCTGGCGCAACGCCTGGGTGTCGAGCTGGCCCGACATCCTCAGCGCGTGGGGGATGTTGTAGACGGGGCTACCGGGCTCGAGCTGATCGAGGAACCACAGCCGCTGCTGGGAGAAGGCCAGGGGGATGGCTCCCGTGCGCGGCGCGGGCTTCAACGCGGGCGCTGCCCTGAGCTCGTTCTCGCCCTGGCGGCCGCGGACCTGGTCGATCCGGTGGGCCAGCGCGGAGAGGACGGGCGCCTCGAAGAGGGCGCGGACGGGCAGCTCCAGCTGGAAGGCGGTGCGCACGCGGGAGATGACCTGGGTGGCCAGCAGGGAGTGGCCGCCCAGCTCGAAGAAGGAGTCCTCGGCGCCAACGCGGGGCACGGCGAGCACCTCGGCCCAGATGGCGGCGAGCTTCTCCTCGGTGGGCGTGCGCGCAGCGATGTGCTCGGCGGCGGAGGCCGTGTACTCCGGAGCGGGCAGGGCCTTGCGATTCACCTTGCCATTGGGCGTGAGCGGCATCTGCTCGAGCACCACGAAGGCGGAGGGCACCATGTACTCGGGCAGGTGCTCCACGAGGAAGGAGCGCAGCTCCGCGGTATTGAGCTCGGAGGAGAGAGCGGAAGCTACCACGTAGGCCACCAGGCGCTTGTCGCCGGGCCGGTCTTCGCGAGCGAGGACGAGGCCCTGGCGCACGGCCGGGTGCCGGGCCAGGACGGACTCCACCTCACCGAGCTCGATGCGGAAGCCGCGCAGCTTCACCTGGGAGTCCAGGCGGCCGAGGAACTCGATGTTGCCGTCGGCCAGCCAGCGCGCCTTGTCGCCGGTGCGGTACAGGCGCGCGCCGGGAGCCGCGCTGAAGGGATGGGGGATGAACTTCTCGGCGGTGAGCTCGGGGCGGTGGAGGTAGCCAAGCGCCAGGCCATCGCCGCCGAGGTACAGCTCCCCGGCCACTCCCGGAGGCACGGGCCGCAGCCACTCGTCCAGGACGTAGGCCTGCGTGTTGGAGATGGGGCGGCCAATGGGGAGCGACGACACCGGGCTGGAGGGGCACTCCCAGGCGGTGCTGTCGATGCACGTCTCCGTGGGCCCGTACTGGTGCACGAGCCGCGCGCTCAGCGTGGAGACGAAGCGCGAGTGGAGCTCGGGGGTGAGGGGCTCGCCGCCGCAGAAGACGAAGCGCGGCGACTGGCAGTGCTCCACGCCCGGCGTCTGCAAGAAGGCGGCGAGGGGCACGGGACCGAAGTGCAGGTGCGTAATGCCGTGGCGCACCACCGCCTGCACCAGGTAGTCGGAGTCGCGCTGCCCACCGGGGCGGGCGAGCACCAGCCGGGCACCGGCGACCAGGGGAGCGAACATCTCCCAGACGGAGATGTCGAAGCTGAAGGAGGCCTTCTGGAGGAAGGCGTCCTGGGGCCCCATGGGGAAGTGGCGCTGGCGCCAGTGCAGGTGGTTGACCACGGCGCGGTGGGCCACCTGCACGCCCTTGGGCCGGCCCGTACTGCCGGACGTGTAGATGACGTAGGCGGGGCGGGTGGCCTCGGGCTCGGGCAGCGTCGTGCCCGGGGGAGGCGGGGGCAGCGATTCCAGCGACTCCAGCGAGTCCAATGTCAGGACCTGGGCCTGGGTGGAGGGCAGGGCCTGGCGCAGGGACGAGCGGGTGAGGAGCAGCTGCGCGCCGCTGTCCTCGAGCATGAAGGCGAGGCGCTCGGAGGGGTATTCAGGGTCGAGCGGAACCCAGGAGGCGCCGGCCTGGAGGGTGGCGAGGAGGGAGACGAGGAGCTCGGGCGAGCGCTCGAAGGAGACGGCGACGCGGGAGCCGGGGCCGACACCGAGCGAGCGCAGGTGCAGGGCCAGGCGAGTCGAGGCGTCGTCGAACTGCCGGTAGGTGAGGGAGGAGGCGTCGGAGACGAGCGCGGGGGCGTCGGGCGTGCGGCGCGCCTGGGCCTGGACGAGCGAGTGGAGCGTGGCCTCGCGGGGGAAGTCCGCGCGCGTGTCGTTCCACGCCACCAGCACCCGCTGGCGCTCCTCGGAGGTGAGCAGCGGCAGGTCGCGCAGGGCGGTGTCGGGGTGGGCGGTGATGGCCTCCAGGAGCACCTGGTAGTGGCGCATCATCCGAGCCACCGTGTCCGCCTCGAACACCTCGGTGTCGTAGATGAGGTAGCCGACGAGGCCGTTGGGGCCCTCGCCGAGCGTCAGCGAGAGGTCGAATCTGGCGGTGTTGCCCTCGATCTCCATCTGACGCAGGGTGAGGCCCGGCAGCTTCTGCGACTCGGCCGGCGTGTTCTGCAGGCTGAACATCACCTGGAACAGGGGCGATTGGCCGAGGGTCCGCTCCGGGGACAGCTCCGCGACGAGCTTCTCGAAGGGGACGTCCTGGTGCTCGTAGGCGGACAGGGTGGTGTCGCGCACCTGCTGGAGCAGCTCGCGGAAGGAGGCCCGCGGGGAGATGCGAGAGCGCAGGACGAGCGTGTTGACGAAGAAGCCGATGAGCCCCTCGAGCTCGGTGTTGCGGCGGCCGGCGATGGGCGAGCCGACCGAGATGTCGTCCTGTCCGGTGTAGCGGTGCAGCAGCACCTGGAAGCCGGCCAGCAGCGTCATGAAGAGACTGGCGCCGTGCCGGGTGCTGGTGGCGGTGAGCGCCGCGGAGAGCGAGGGCGGCAGCACGAAGGCGTGCTGGGCACCGCGGTGGCTCCGGACGGCGGGACGAGGCCTGTCGGTGGGCAACTCCAGGTGCGACGGCGCCCCGGAGAGCTGCTGCTTCCAGTAGCGCAGCTGCGAGTCGAGCACCTCGCCCTGGAGCCACGAGCGCTGCCAGGAGGCGAAGTCCGCGTATTGGAGGGGCAGCGGCGGCAGGGCGGGCCGCCGGCCGGAAACGAGGGCGGCGTAGAAGGTGGCCACCTCTCGCACGAGCACGCCGATGGACCAGCCATCGGAGACGATGTGGTGCTGGACCACGAGCAGCACATGCTCCTCGGGCGCCAGGCGCAGCAGGCTCGTGCGCAGGAGCGGGCCGCGGGCCAGGTCGAAGGGGCGCAGGGCCTCCTGGTGGAGCAGCTCGCGAGCCCGGGTCTCACGCCCGGAAGCGGGCACGTCCTGGAGGTCCAGGACGTCGAGCGGAATGGAGAGTGCCGGAGCAATCCGCTGGACGGGCTGGCCGTCGCTGGAGACGAAGGTGGTGCGCAGGGAGTCGTGACGGCGCACGAGCTCCTCGAAGGCGCGGCGCAGCGCCTCGAGGTCGAGCTGGCCCGAGAGCCGCAGGGCCGCGGGGATGTTGTAGGAGGCACTGCCGGGCTCGAGCTGGTCGAGGAACCACAGCCGCTGCTGGGAGAAGGCCAGCGGGATGTCCCGGGTCTGGGCCGTGGATATGCGGGCGGGCCCCGGGTTCGAGCCACGGGTGCGCGCCTCGTCGATCTTCCGGGCGAGTGCCGAGAGGAGGGAGGCCTCGAAGAGGACGCGGACGGGCAGCTCCACCTGGAAGGCGGAGCGCACCCGCGAGAGGACCCGCGTGGCCAGCAGCGAGTGGCCGCCCAGCTCGAAGAAGTGATCCTCCGCACCCACGCGAGGCACTCCGAGCACCTCGGACCAGAGGGCGGCGAGTTTTTCCTCCGTCGGCGTGCGCGGGGCGACGTATCCGGCCCCCACGTCGGTGGGGGCCTCCGGCGCCGGCAGCGCCTTGCGGTTGACCTTGCCGTTGGGAGTGAGCGGCAATTGCTCGAGCAGCACGAAGGCGGAGGGCACCATGTGCTCGGGCAGGTGCTGCTTGAGCCAGGCCCGGAGCTCCACGGGGGTGAGCTCGGGGGACGCGGGGGTGGTGGGCACGAGGTAGGCCACCAGGCGCTTGTCGCCGGGCCTGTCCTCTCTGGCCACCACCACCACCTGACGCACGGCCGGGTGCTTGTCGAGGACGGACTCCACCTCACCCAGCTCGATGCGGAAGCCGCGCACCTTCACCTGGAAGTCGGTGCGGCCCAGGTACTCCAGGTTGCCATCGGCGCGGTAGCGGGCCAGGTCTCCGGTGCGGTACATGCGCGCGCCCGGAGTGGAGCTGAAGGGGTCGGGGATGAACTTCTCGGCCGTGAGCTCGGGACGGCCAAGGTAGCCGCGGGAGACACCGGCACCGGCGATGAACACCTCACCGGGCACGCCCGTGGGCACCGGCTGCAGACGGGAGTCGAGCAGGTACACCTGGGTGCCGGAGATGGGACGGCCGATGGTGGCGGGCTTGTCGGGGTGGCGCAGGGTGAAGGTGGAGTAGGTGGTCGTTTCCGAGGGCCCGTACAAGTCGTAGACGCGCGACAGGCCGGGCTGCCGGTAGAGCTGCTGCACCAACGAGGTGGCCAGCGGCTCGCCCGCGAGGTTGACGACGCGCACGGACGGGGGAAGCCCTCCGGTGTGCAACAGCTCCGACATGGCGGAGGGGACGGTGTTGACGAGCGAGACGCGCCCCGCCGCGGGCAGGCGGGGCAGCTCCAGGGCGTTGTTAGCCAGCACCACCGTGCCGCCGAGGCTCAAGGGCAGGAAGAGCTCGAAGACGGACAGGTCGAAGGCGATGGAGGTGGAGGCCAGCAGGCCGGAGAGCATCTCCGGGGTGAAGACGGTGCGAGCCCAGAAGAGGAAGGAGACGGCGTTGCGGTGCTCGATGGAGACGCCCTTGGGACGGCCCGTCGAGCCCGAGGTGTAGATGAGGTAGGCGAGGTTGGCACTGGAGGCCGCGCGCTCGGGATTGAGGGTGCTGGCGCGGGAGAGGGACTCGGAGTCCTTGTCCAGCAGCAGCACATGCGCGGAGTGCGTGGGCAGGCTGTCGCGCGTGGTGGACTGGGCGACGAGGAAGCGCAGACCGGCGTCCTCGAGGATGAAGCCCAGGCGCTCGCGGGGATAGGCGGGGTCGAGGGGGACGTAGAGGCCGCCGGCCTTGAGGATGCCCAGCAGGCCGATGAGGAGCTCGGCCGAGCGCTGGGAGCAGATGCCCACGGGCGTCTCGGGACCCACGCCCAGCGCACGCAGGGAGTGGGCGAGCTGGTTGGCGCGGGCGTTGAGCTCCGCGTAGGTGAGCGAGCGCGTGCCGTCCACGAGCGCCTCGGCCTCGGGCGTGCGCTCCACCTGCGCTTCGAAGAGCTCATGGAGCGTGGCCTCGCGCGGGTAGTCCAGCGGCAGGTCGTTCCACTCCACCAACAGCTTGTGCTTCTCCGCCTCCGGCAGCAGCGGCAGCCGCGACACGGGCATTCCGGGTGACGCCACCACCGCCGAGAGCAACACCTGCAGGTGCTCGGCCATCCGCACCACCGTGTCGCGCTCGAAGAGGTCCGTGTTGTAATCGATCGTGCCTCGCAGCCCCCGCGGCGTCTCCTGCATGGAGAGCGACAGGTCGAACTTGGAGACGCCGCCCTCGGCCTCCAGTGGCGAGAGCGTCAGTCCGCCCAGCGCCACCTCGGGAATCGGCATGTTCTGCAGGGCGAACATCACCTGGAACAGGGGCGAGTAGCCCAGGGTCCGCTCCGGGGACACTTCCTCCACGAGCTTCTCGAAGGGGACGTCCTGGTGCTCGTAGGCGGACAGGGTGGTGCCGCGCACCTGCTGGAGCAGCTCGCGGAAGGAGGTCTCCGGGGAGAAGCGCGAGCGCAGGACGAGCGTGTTGACGAAGAAGCCGATGAGCCCCTCGAGCTCGGTGTTGCGGCGGCCGGCGATGGGCGATCCGACCAGGATGTCGTCCTGTCCGGTGTAGCGGTGCAGCAGCACCTGGAAGCCGGCCAGCAGCGTCATGAAGAGACTGACGCCGTGCTGGGAACTGGTGGCGGCGAGCGCCGCGGAGAGCGAGGGCGGCAGCACGAAGATGTACTGGGCACCGCGGTGGCTCTGCACGGGCGGACGCGGCTTGTCGGTGGGCAGCTCCAGGTGCGACGGCGCCCCGGAGAGTTGCTGCTTCCAGTAAGCCAGCTGCGAGTCGAGCACCTCGCCCTGGAGCCACTCGCGCTGCCAGGAGGCGAAGTCCGCGTATTGGAGGGGCAGCGGAGGCAGCGCGGGCTGCTGGCCGGAAGCGAAGGCGGCGTAGAGGGCGGCCACCTCGCGTACCAGCACGCCCATGGACCAGCCATCGGAGATGATGTGGTGCATCAACAGCACCAGCACGTGCTCCTCCGGCGCCAGTCGCAGCAGGTTCGTGCGCACCAGGGGGCCCTGGGCCAGGTCGAAGGGGCGCTGCGCCTCCTGGTGGATCAGCTCGCGGGCCCGGGCCTCGCGCTCGGAGGCGGGCACGTCCTGGAGATTCAGCACCTCGAGCGAGACGAAAATGGACGGAGCAATCCGTTGGACGGGCTGGCCGTCGCTGGAGACGAAGAGGGTGCGCAGGGACTCGTGACGGCGCACGAGCTCCTCGAAGGCGCGGCGCAGCGCTTCGACGTCGAGCTGGCCCGAGAGCCGCAGGGCCGCGGGGATGTTGTAGACGGGGCTGCCGGGCTCGAGTTGGTCGAGGAACCACAGCCGCTGCTGCGCGAACGACAGCGGCCTCTCCGCCGTGCGCGAGGCAGGGCTCGGCGCAGTCACTCGAGGCCCGCTCGAGCCCTGGCGGCCGCCGGGCTCGTCGAGCTTGCGAGCGAGCGCCGAGAGGGTGGGGGTCTCGAAGAGGACACGGACGGGCAGCTCCACCTGGAAGGCGGTGCGCACGCGGGAGACGATCTGGGTGGCCTTCAGGGAGTGGCCGCCCAGCTCGAAGAAGTTGTCCTCGGCGCCGACGCGAAGCACGCCGAGCACCTCGGCCCAGAGGGCGGCGAGCTTCTCCTCGGAGGGCGTGCGCGGGGCGAGGTACTCGGCGGCGGAGGCCGTGGACTCCGGGGCCGGCAGGGCCTTGCGGTCCACCTTGCCGTTGGCGGTGATGGGCAGCGCCTCGAGCACCACGAAGGCGGAGGGCACCATGTACTCGGGCAGGTGCTCCTTGAGGAAGGAGCGCAGCTCGGCCGAGGTGGGGGCCTGCGGGGCCGAGGGCACGACATAGGCCACCAGGCGCTTGTCACCGGGCCTGTCCTCGCGGGCGAGGACGACGGACTGGCGCACACCGGGGCACTTGTCGAGGGCGGACTCCACCTCGCCCAGCTCGATGCGGAAGCCGCGCAGCTTCACCTGGGAGTCGAGGCGGCCGAGGAACACGAGGGTACCGTCGGCCAGCCAGCGCACCTTGTCACCGGTGCGGTAGAGGCGCTCGCCCGCATCGCGCGCGAAGGGGTTGGGGACGAAGCGCTCGGCGGTGAGCTCGGGGCGGTGGAGGTAGCCCCAGGCCAGGCCGTCGC